>JBKICU010000020.1:0-8633 GCA_046566965.1 Acidobacteriota bacterium | reverse complement strand
CGTCGATGTTCAACACCGCCCCCGTAATGTAGGACGCCCCAGGACTGGCCAGAAACACGATACCAGCCGCAATCTCCTCAGGACGCGCGTAACGGCCCAGGGCCACAGTGGCTTTCACCTTCTCCGCGAGATCCCCGCTGTCGGGATTCATGTCCGTCGCCACCGGGCCGGGAGCAACAACGTTCACGGTGATGTTCCTTGGGGCCAGGTCGCGGGCGGCACCCTTGCTGTAGACCGTCACCGCCGCCTTGGTCGCCGAATAGTCGGCGAGGCCGGGAAACCCGACGCGCGTGGCCACGTTGGAACCAAGCGAAATGATCCTGCCGCCCTCCCCCATGAGTCTGGCGGCGGCCCGGATCCCGGCGACCACACCCCCGATATTCACGGAATATTGCTGATCCAGGGCCGACACATCCGCACCGGGGTCATCAATTTTGCCTATTGTTGCGACTCCCGCGTTGTTGACCAGAATATCCAGTCGTCCGAAGTGGTCGAAAACTGCCTTGACCATGGCCTCGACTTGCGCCGGGTCTCCCTGGTCGGCCTTGAATGCAGCAGCGCGAACACCCAAGGCTTTCAGTTTTTCGATTACCGCTTCGGCTTTTCCGGCTGATGAACCGTACCCGATCGCAACGTCAGCACCTTCAGCGGCGAGTGCATGGGCTGTCGCCGCGCCAATGCCGCGGGATCCTCCGGTGACCAGAGCGACCTTTCCGGTAAATATCTTGTTCATCGAAGCATCCTCCAGGAATTGCGAGAGGTCATTTTGGCGATCGCGTGTGCCGATCGTAAGGGGAAAGAACCGCCAGGACGCAGGTGAAATGGTCGGTATACTACGCCAAGTGCCTTCGAGGAGGGAACAGGGACGGCATCAGGCTGTTCCGACCCCGCCGGCAAAGATAGAGTAGAGGGTCAAGGTTCGATCCTCGATCCCAGGAGGCTCAGGAATTTGCTCATCCATTCCGGATGGGCAGGCCAGGCCGGCGCGGTGACAAGATTGCCGTCCACATGGGCGTTGGAAAACGTCTCGTTGATGCTGATCCAATGTCCTCCGGCGAGTTCAATGTCCGGTTTTACGGCCGGGTACGCCGTGCAGCTCTTGCCCCGCAGCACGCCTGCCGCCACGAGCACCTGCTGGCCATGGCAAACCGCAGCCATGGGCTTGTCGGCCTCGGCAAAGTGCCGCACCATGTCCAGAACCGCCGGGTTCAGGCGGATGTACTCGGGAGACCGTCCACCGGGTATGACCAGCCCGTCGTATTGACGAGGATCGACGGTGTCGAAATCATGGTTGAGAAGAAAGTTATGGCCGCGTTTTTCGGTATAAGTCTGGTCGCCCTCGAAATCGTGGATGGCGGTCTTCACTTTGTCGCCGGCTTTCTTGCCGGGACATACGGCGTGAACGTCATGTCCGACCATCTGGAGCATCTGGAAAGGCACCATGACCTCGTAATCCTCCACGAAGTCTCCAACGAGCATCAGCACGCGTTTCACAGACATCATGTCCTCCCTGTCCGGTTCGCCGCGAACGGCAAACAGCGTTTGCCTATTCATACCCTACGGTTTGTCTGGTGCAAGTGACATTTTTCAAGTCGACGCTTCCCCCGACGCCAAAGTTGACAGCGCATGTGGTCGCCGACGTCACGATGGGGGCGGAGGGGTTCTTTTGAAAGATGCATAACAATGGCAGTGGTATCGAGACGGGCGAAAAATCTTGTTCGAATCTCCAAGTAATTGGAGTTTTGTCCTTTTTTCGCTTGCCTCTTGACACGGCGCGCTCCTTTGCTACCGTCATTGGTACGGAGAGTGCACTATGGGGCGAGGAAAGTGACAAGGAAATGTCGGCTGATTCTGGCCGAAGACATGGAGATAGTCAGAAAGGGCCTCAAGGCCCTGCTTCTGGCCAATCCCGGGTTTGAAGTCGTGGGAGAGGCCTCCGACGGCCACATGGCCGTCACCCTTGCCGGGCGGGTCGATCCGGACGTCATACTCATGGACCTTTCGCTTCCGCGCATGGATGGCGTCGAAGCCATCGCAGAGATCAAGCGCCGCCATCCCAAGATCCGCATTCTGGCCCTTACGGCCCATGGCAAGGAGAACTACCTCACCTCGGCCGTCCAGGCCGGTGTGGACGGCTATCTGCTGAAGAACAGCCCCAGCGAGGAGCTGTTCATGGCCATCAATGCGGTGGCTACGGGTCAGAGTTTCTTTTCCCGCGAGATATCCGCCATGTTGGCCCAGGTCTGCCGCCAGGGGAACAAAGGGGGCGACCCACTGGAGCGCCTCTCCAAGCGGGAACGCCAGGTGCTGAAGCTTGCGGCCAAGGGCAAGACCAACAAGGATGTGGCCGAGGCCATCTTCGTGAGCGTCAAGACCGTGGAAAAGCACAAGACCAACCTGAAGAAGAAGCTCGGCCTCCGCAGTTCGCTGGAACTGGCGGCCTTCTGCCTGGAAAACGGGCTTATCGACGAAGACTGAGGCCCTCCGCCGAATTGTCAGTTGCGGGCGTCACGGGCGTAGAACGGACTCCCACAGTTCGATGTGATTCCTCGGCCTCTCTTGGCTCAGCTGTCCGAACACGGAGAGATCGATCGTGGAGCCGGGTCGATCCAATTCCTTTGCGCGTCGATGCGCCCGTCATGCCCCTTCTGTCCGGACGCAAAAAAGCCCGGCGCTGAGCCGGGCTTCATTAGGTGCGAATCCGGTCAGTCCAGCAGACTGCCTGATCCGTCTCATTATTGTCAGTTCAGCAGGTCACGGACCCGCCGTCCACGATGCTTCCGTCCTCCATCACCACGGTGCGCCCGGCCAGCCTGGCGTAGCCCATGTCGTGGGTCACCATGACCAGGGTCACGCCTTCGCCGTTCAGGTCGCGCAGAAGCTCGATGATGCCGTCGCCGTTCTTCTTGTCCAGGCTGCCCGTGGGCTCGTCCGCAAACATCACGCCGGGGCTCTTCACAAGGGCGCGCGCAATGGCCACGCGCTGCTGCTCGCCTCCGGAAAGCTTGCCGGGCAGGCGGTCCTCCTTGCCGGTGAGGCCCACGCGGTCCAGGCACTTGCGGGCCTTGAGGCGGATCTCCTCGCTCACGGGCTTCAGGCTGTTCATGTAGGGCAGCATCACGTTTTCCAGGGCCGTAAGATAAGGCAGCAGGTGGTGCAGCTGGAAGATGATGGAGAAGTCCCTGTGGCGCAGCCCGTTGATCTGCCCTTCGCTCATGGCGGAGACCACGTTGCCCTGGTAGACCACCTGGCCCTGGTCGGGTTTGAGGAGCGTGGACAGCACGTTCAGCAGGGTGGATTTGCCCGAGCCCGAGCGGCCCACGATGCAGGCGAATTCGCCGTCGGCAATGTCCACGGACACGCCGCGCAAAATGGGGGTGTCCCCGAAGGTCTTGGATACGTCTATGGCTTGCAGCATCGCGCGGCTCCTACAGCATGACCAGCGCCTGGCTGGGATCGGTGTTGGCGGCCTTCCAGGCGGGAATGACAGAGGCCAGGCAGGATATGGCGGACACTCCGGCCAGGGTCAGGCCCAGGTGCCAGACTTCCATGGTCAGCTCGGCTTCCTTGGCCATGTCCAGCATGTCCATGACCGAGAAGCTCACGCCGAACCCGCCGAAATAGCCGATCAGCCCGGCCACTATGCCGATGAACAGCGCTTCCAGGCAGAAGATGGAGAACACCGCGCCGCGCGCGTAGCCCAGCGACCGCAGCACGCCGATTTCGTGCTTGCGTTCGTTCACCGAGGCCAGAAGCGACAGGGCGATCATGAAGCAGGCCGTGAGCAGCAGGATGACGCTCACGATCATGGCCAGCTGCTGCACGAAATGGATTGTGTACATGCGGCTCTTGACCACTTTCTGCATGGCAATGATGTCCACCTCGGGAAGCACCTTGGAAATCTGCCCCACGATCTCGTCAATGGGGCATCCGGCGCACAGCGCGGCCACTTCGGCGAAATGCACCACGCCCACCTGGCTCATGGCCAGTTGCAGGTCCATGATGCCGGCGAAGATCACGTTGTCGTCCTCGGAGCCGCTCGGCGTGAGCACTCCGGCCACGCTGAAGGTCCCAAGTCCGGCCTGGAAGGTGTCGCCTGGCTTGAGCCCCAGCGCTTCGGCGGCCTTGGAACCGACCAGCACTTCGCCGGGCGCTTCGGCGGGACGCCCCACGAAGCCCCAGTAGTTCTTGATCATGAGCTCTTCCGGCCAGTCCACGCCGATCATGGCCACGGGCTGATCCTTGACCGTGCCCTGGGCGATGAACTTGGGCGCCACGGCGGCGATGCGCTCCTTGAGCTCGATGTCGCGCACCTTGGCCACCTGGGCCATGGTGAGGTGCTTCACGTCGAAGGAGACGTTGCCCAGGCTGAATCCGCCGTAGCCCACGGCCAGGGTGTCCACCTTGGGCTGGAGCATGATGTTGGCCCCGAAGGCCGTCAGCTTCTTCTCCATGGAGTCGCCCACGGCCTTGGACACGTAGTTGAGGGCCACAACCGAGCAGATGCCCGCAGCGAACACCACCGTGAGCAGCAGCGTGCGCATGAACTTGCGCCGCAGCGTGCGGATCGGAAGAGTGAGGAGGTTCATGCGGGGTCCTACTTGAAGTACTTGACGCCCGAGGCCAGCTCGGCCTTGGTGATCACCACGTCGTCGCCCTCAACCTTGCTGGCCACGGGATGCGGGTTGCAGCCGCCCTTGACCATGGACACGCGCGAGACGTGGAACTTCATCCCGCAGTTCTGGCAGATCATGAATTCGCCAGCCTGCTTGTAGCCTTTCTTCTCGGGGTAGCAGGCGTCGCAGGCGTCCAGGGCCGCGCGTACGCTGCCGTCAGGGGCCTTGATGAGGAAGTACTTCACGGTGACGCCGTCAGCGTCGAACTTGTAGAACTTGGCGGTTTCGGACACGTCCTTCACCGGGATCTTTACGGTGTCATCGGCGGCGCGCACGGCCAGGGGCAGCGCGATGATGACGGCCAGCGCCAGGAGGGCGGCCAGGAAAAGCGCCCAGGGAGAAGGGCCGGTCATTGCGGCTGCAACGGAGTTGGAACGGCGGGCGAGATACAGAGTACGTTTCACGGTAGGAACCTCTCAAGTATTATGGGTCGGATTATGGTGTGTCGAATCTGTTCGGCGCGGTCTGCGAAGCCGCCCAGTGGACGCTTCCAGATAAGCACGACGGACAGTTCGTCAAAGCTTCGACAAATAAGCAGAATTCATGCCGGGTAGTATGTCTTCAATATTTCATATCATTTCTGTTTTGTGTCGGGCTGTGATGTGCAAGTAAATGCACATGGCGTGGGCTTGTGCAAGTGATGTGAGGCGAGAGTCGGCAGGGAATACAGAGGGGCAGTGAATTGAACGGAAGCGTGCACGCCCCTGGCGTCCGATATGCCACCGACGCTTCCGGTAAGGGGTTGGCGAAGGAGCTTCGGGCGACGAGGGACGGAGGGAAGTTCAGGGAGGGACTGGAAAATGTGATCGTTGCCGCCGGAAGGGGATATAGGGATGCGGGGATTCCCATGCCCGCCGCATGCGTCACTTCACATGTCAATGAGTGTCGCCGCCGCGATCGCGGTCGCGCCGGCACTCCAATACATACGTTTCAAGCGTGATTCATTTTCCACGCGTTGCTCCTTCAGCCTGCGCTCGAAGCCCGGCAGGCGTTCCTGCCCCCTTGATGCCGCATACACCCCCGAGCGCAGTCGATACTTTCGCGGCGCAATCAAAAAAACTACCACCGCCCGCTTGGTCTGCACGGGAGACTATCGCCCCCCATCGCCCGGCTCTCCTGGTTCCCCTGGCTCTTCCGGTTCGTCCTGCCAGTCCCCCGGTTGGCGCATCGAAGGGGTCCATCCGGGCGGGAACGACTCGCCCGGTACCCCGCCTTCCCCTCCTGGCTGGCCGCCCTGTTCCGACGGAGAAGCGCCGAAGGAATAGCCGCCACCCGGACTAATCCCCTGCGGGCCACCTCCCTGGCCGTACGCATACGAACCGCCCGGCGCTATGCCTCCAGCATACTGGGATTGATTTTCTTGCGCAACGACGAATCCGTCATTCCCGAATTGCATTCCACTATTCTGAATTCCATGCCCCGGCTCTATCCCTTGAGCAAAGAGAGCACCGGCCCCTCCTGCTGGCCCCAGGCAACGCCTGGATTCTGACCTTGCCGGGAAACAGGCCCGACGTTTCCCGCCATTGCTCGCCTGGCTTCCCGTGGCGTGCGATGGGTCATCCAGCATGAGCCTCATCCCGTTTGGGTCGATCCGCGACGGGTCCACCCCCCAACTGCCGGGCGTAAAGCCGACGGGTCTGTTCCGGGGTCAATGGCGGACGCCCCAAGTATTCGGTCGGAAGCGGATCATCAGGGTGGATTCCGCCAGGCAACGCAGGCTGTCCTCCCGTCATGGGTCTCGACGGCGAAGAGCCGTACGGTGGCGGCATCTGCGGTTGAGCCGGGCTTTCCCACAAGCCGCCTGAAGGTCCCATGCCGAGTGTCGTGAAAGAGGTTGAAGAGTGATCCTCAGGCTGGGTAGCCGCAAGGAGACCTGAACCGAATGCTTTGAAAGCCATCATGAATACCTCCTGAAAGATGCGGATAGGGCTATATGGGAAAATGTATAAAAAATTTCTGTCCGGGTCTCTTGCACGAGACAGGTTTGAAAGGCCCTCATCTTGGAAGCAGGAACCATCAGGCGTTCACTGTCCACGGGAGCCTTCGTTGACATCCCTGCCTGAAAGGCTTACCTGCCAGCCTCTAAAAACGAGTATTCGCGGGCCTTGGCAGGCTGTTTGTGTGCCGTGCCGCGCCCATTTCGGAGGCCTCATGAGCATCGTCACCCGTTTCGCCCCCAGCCCCACCGGGCAGCTGCACATCGGCGGCGCGCGCACCGCCATCTTCAGCTGGCTGCTGGCCCGTCAGGCCGGCGGCAGGTTCCTCCTGCGCATCGAGGACACCGACACCGTCCGCTCCCAGGCCGCCTACACCGAGGGCATCCTGGCCTCCATGAAATGGCTCGGCCTCGACTGGGACGACGAGCCCATCTACCAGACCCAGCGTTTCGACATTTACAACCAGTACATCGACCGCATGGTCGAGGCCGGTTCGGCATACTGGTGCTCCTGCACGCCCGAGGAAGTCGAAGCCATGCGCGAGACCGCCCGCGCAAACGGCACCAAGCCCAAGTACGACGGACGCTGCCGCGAGCGCGGCCTCGGCCCCGGCCCGGGACGCGTGGTGCGCCTGAAGGCCCCCCTGGGCGGCTCCACCATCATGGACGACCTCGTGCACGGCCCCGTCTCCTTCGAGAACACCGAACTGGACGACATGATCCTGCGCCGCTCCGACAACACGCCCACCTACAACCTCGCCGTGGTGGTGGACGACGCCACCATGGGCGTGACCCACGTCATCCGGGGCGACGATCACATCAACAACACGCCCAAGCAGATCCTCATCTACAACGCGCTGGGCTTCCCCCTGCCGGTGTTCGGGCACGTGCCCATGATCCTCGGGCCGGACAAGAAAAAGCTCTCCAAGCGCCACGGCGCCACCGCCGTCTACGAGTACGAGGCCGAAGGCATCCTGCCCGAAGCCATGCTCAACTGCCTGGTGCGCCTGGGCTGGTCCTTCGGCGACCAGGAAGTCTTCACCCGCGAGGAGCTCATCGAGCACTTCTCTATCAAGGCGCTGGGCAAGTCCGCCTCCGTGTTCGACCGCGAGAAGCTCCTGTGGCTGAACCAGCACTACATAAAAGAGTGCCCGCTGGACCGCCTCGCCGCGCTTCTGGAGCCGCATCTGGCCACGCGCGGGTTCGCCGCCGTCGACCGCGAGTACCTGAAAGCCTTCCTGCCTCTCCTGCAGCCGCGTTCCCGCACGCTTCTGGAGATGGCCGACCAGTGCGCCATGTTCCTGGCCGACGAACCCGAGGTGGACGCCCAGGCTGCGGCCAAGTTCCTCACCGACGACGTGAAGCCGCATCTGGCAGCCCTCGCCGCCATCTTCGCCGCCGCGCCGGACTTCTCCCAGGAGCCCCTGGAAGCCGCGGCCAAGGCCTATCTCGACGAGAAGGAACTGAAGTTCAAAACCGTGGCCCAGCCGCTGCGCGTGGCCCTCACAGGACGCACCGCCAGCCCCGGACTGTTCGAGATGATGCAGGCCATGGGGCGTGACCGCGTGCTGGCGAGATTGGGCAGAGTGTAGCTGCTGGGGCTCTGCCCCAGACCCCGGCAGGGGCGCTGCCCCTGCACCCCGGCGGGCTCCGCCCTGCACCCGCCAGGGGAGAAGCCTCCCCTGGACCCGGTTTTTCGCTTCGCGTATCGCCCTGCTACGAAACAGCATTTCGCCAACATGAAGACCTGAAGCGCGCAAAGCCGCGCTTCAGGTCTTTTTGTATTCGACGTGTCCGACGAGGGTTTGTAGCCGGGAGGTGCTGTTTCGAATGCTTCCGACCAAAATCCAACACGGCACGATGTGCTTTCGGCTGGGGCTGGTGGCTGTCCCGTTCGTGTCCTGGCGGGCGGGCTAGAACCGATTTGAAGACGATTCGTCGCCCGCCCGCCAGAACCCGACCGTGGCAGCCACCAGCCCCAGCCCTCCAGATAAATCAGCCCGGAAACGCGGCTTTGCGCG
>JBKICU010000019.1:0-4149 GCA_046566965.1 Acidobacteriota bacterium | reverse complement strand
CCACCAAGCGCGGCCCGGATGCGCCCGTGCGGGTCCTGGGCGGCCAGGGCGCGCTCGAAACTCGGGAGCTTCCCCTGTTCGCGGGCCTGTTCGCGGGCCACGCGCAGCTCTTCCAGCCCCTGTTCGATGCGAAAGAGCTTCAGGTCCATAAGCCCCAACGACAGTCCCAGGCGGAAGTCCTCGCGGTTTCGAAGCGAGATCTCGGAGAGATACCCCATGCGGTAGAGTTCGTTGCCCGGCATGGAGCGCAGCAGGGCCTCGGCCTTGCGCAGCACCTCCACGTCGTCCGGGGCAAGCGTGAGGCTCATGTGGAAGAATTCGCTGCCCGCGGCCGGGAGGTGGACGACCGGGTCGAAGGGGAAGCCGGGACGCTGGTTGAGGTCGCGCCGCGCAACAGATTCCGCCAGGGCTGCGTAGAGTCCGGCCGGGCTCTCCACGGGGCGGTGCGGCTCGGCAGCCGCCCTGGTGAAGTCCTGGTGCAGGCGCTTGGCCAGGGGAAATTCCTCAAGGCGAAGCGCCAGGGCGCACAGGCAGGCCTGGAAGGACGCGTCGGCTGGCGCGAAACCGTCAGCGGCGAATTTCAGGGCCAGATGCAGGGCGTCCCGGGCCTGTCCGCCCGCCGCGAGAAGCGACAGGATGCACACCAGGCAGGCCGGGTCCTCCTGGAAACGCGCCAGGCCCTGGATGACCTCCTCGGGCGGGGCTGCCAGCAGGTTCGACTCCAGGGCGCGTCCGGCGGCCAGCCAGAACTGCCGCTCCCCTTCTTCGCCTGAGGCTCCGGCCCCGGCCTGCGCGGACAGGGCCAGACGTCCCATGGCCTGGACCCGGTGCTCGGGCCGATGCTCGCGGCGCACCCGTTCCCAGGCCGCGCGGCCCATGCGTTCGGCCTCTTGGGGATGGGCGCTGAAGCGGCGCATGGCCTCGTCCAGTTCCAGCGCGTCGGCGTAGAGCGCCACCTCACGGTCTGGCTCGAAGAGCTCCTCCAGGCCGTTGTCCAGGGCCGGTTCCAGCACCAGCGCTCCGGCCCCGGCAGCGGCGAACAGGCGCTGGTTGATTTCCCCCCGGATGGACTCGTTGGGCGCGAGCCGCGCCTGTGCGTACGCGTCCTGCACCATTCCCGGCTCGATGTCGGTCTCCAGGCGCAGGGGGAACCGGGCCGCCAGGAACTGCGCGAAGAGCTCGCGTACCGGGCGGAACTCGTTGATGCGGCCCACGAAGACCGCGTTGTCCGGCCGCGCGGCGAACGGGGTCCAGGCGACGCTGCGGGCGTTCCAGGTGATCCACTCCACCTGCCTGGACATGGTCTTGTCTGGATTCCCGGCGCGGCGCATGGGCTCGACCCAGTTCTTCTGGGTGACGGCCACGGCGTCGAACAGGGCGGCGTAAGGAGCCTGCCAGTAGGGATTGAGGTGCGGGTCCAGGCTCCAGAATACCTTGGGGCAGGCGAGGGTTTCCAGCCCCTTCAGCAGCACGCGCGGAGCCAGCCGCTCGTCCTGGATGATCACATCCGGGCGCAGGCCGTGCTCTTCCAGGGCGGCGGGCAGGTCGAAGATGCCGGGAGGCGGGGTGAGCACCGCCACCTCGGCGGGGAAGGCGGACAGCCAGGGGGCGAGGTTGGGCGAGACGTACACCGCCAGCGGCTTGGCGCTCATGAGGGTGCTGTGAGCTGTGCGTAGCGGAAGCAGCCGGTGAGGTGGTCGTTCACCAGCCCGGAGGCCTGCATGAACGCGTAGACGATGGTGGACCCCACGAAGGTGAACCCGCGGGACTTCAGGGCGCGGCTCATCTCGTCCGAGAGCGGCGTCCTGGCCGGGACGTCCTGCATGCGCTCCCGGGCGTTGACTACGGGGCGGTGGTTCACGAAGCCCCACAGGTAGTCCGAGAAGCTGCCGTGCCTGTCCAGTATCCCCAGGTAGGCCTTGGCGTTCTTGGCGGCCCCGTGGACCTTCAGGCGGTTGCGGATGATGCCGGGATCGGCCAGCAGGCGCTGGAAATCCGCCTCGCCGTAGGCGGCCAAGGTCACGGGATCGAAGCCCTGGAAAGCCCGGCGCATGCTTTCGCGCCGCCGGAGGATGGTCAGCCAGGACAGCCCGGCCTGGAAACCCTCCAGCAGCAGCAGCTCGAACAGGGCGCGGTCGTCTCGCAGGGGCGCGCCCCATTCGCGGTCGTGGTATTCCAGGTAGAGCGGGTCGGTTCCCGGCCAGGGGCAGCGCGCGAGGCCGTCCGCACCCGTGACGAGGCTCATGCGCCTTCCTTGGCCAGGTAGACTTCCATCTTCTCGGAGAAGAGGAACAGGCAGTCCACCATGAAGGCGTACTCGGGACACTCCTGGCGCCACAGGGCCATGATCTCCTTGAGGTCCTCGCGGGCTGCTGCGGCCTCCTCGGGCGTGTCGGCGTTGTTGATGCGGGCCAGCAGTTCCAGGTATTCGTCGGAGGTGAAGGCCGTGAGCACGGCGCGGCTCACGCGCTCCTTGTCGAGTCCGTCCCAGACGCCTTTCATGGTGGATATCCTTTGTTATTCTGGTATGATACTGGTGCAGTGCCGATGCTGGACGCTACTGCTGCGCCGGGGTGTCCGTCTTGGTGGTCTTGCCGTTCCCGGACGTCTTGTCGGAGCTTTTGCCCTTGGATTTGGTCTTGTCCTTGGCTTTGTCCCTGGTCTTGGACGCGCTCTTGGGTTTGGCCTCCTCCCCGGATTCGTCCGAAGCCGCGTCCTGGTCCTTTTTCACCGCAGGGGCGGCATCCGCCGGAGGTCCCTGGCAGATGGCCAGCTTGTCCTTGGCCATGAAGGCAACAGCCCCGGTGCCTGCCTTGGCGTACTCCACCACGATGGAGGTGTCCTTCTCGTCGTAGCGCCAGGAGCGGTCCCCGCGCGGGTTGGGGGCGGCCTCCAGCGGCGTGCCGTAGGTCTCCCCGAGCCTGGCCTGAAGTTGCAGATGGTTTATCTCGCCGTCGTAGCGGGTGAGCGCCCCGGCCAGCCTGCCCTTGCAGAACACGTAGACCACCTCGCGCATGGACACGCCGAGGAGATCCATGTCGTCGCCGGTCACGGTGTAGTAGGCCAGGTCGCCGTCTTTTTCGCGCAGGTCGGGTTCTTTCAGCACGGACAGGGGAGAGCCCCAGGCCAGGCCGCGAAATCCGCCGGTGGACGCCTTGGGGGCGCTCTTCTTCTTTGAGCCGCCCTCTTCGGACGATTTCCTGGACTTGCCGGAATCTTTCCTGGTCTTGGACTTGGCGTCCTGTTTGGACGTGGAGCCGGACGCCGTCTTCTGGGCGTCGTCGGTCTTGGCCCAGGACGCCGGGACGGCGGTGCACAGGGCCAGGGCAAAGCTCAGACTCAGACACAGGGCCTGGATCAGGCGGTGAGAGCGGATGAGGGTGTTCATTGGCGTGGGATAAAGAATGCCCGGCCCCGCATCAAGCGGTCCGGGCATGAAATCGCGTTTTTCCTGCGGATATCCCCGGATTCCCTGGGGGCTGCGGTCTCGGGCGGAGTCGTGGATGGTACTGGCGCGGCGCATGCGCAAGCCCCCGGAGGCAGGCTTCAGCGGCGGGGGAATGCCTGTTCTCGCGGAAAGTCGGGCACATCCCGCCAAGCCAGCCGCCTGCTCCGGGATGCGCCTTCGCGCGGGCCGCCTCCGGCAGCAGCACGTCCGCAGGCCATGGGCGGATATCCCGGTTCTGCCGCAAGCGGGCGAAGCATCCGGTGCGCAGCCAGGGCCTCAGACGGCCTTATCCATGAGCCCCTTGCTCATGCGCTTCAGGTTGTCCGAGAGCTTGAGCAGTTCGTCCTGGGGGAATTTGCGGATAACCTTGTTGCTGTCGGCGTCCACCACCTCCACCTGGAGTTCGTCGGAATCGTCCAGCACCTTGAAGTGCAGGTTCACGCCCTTGTCCTTGAAGTAGTCCTGGGCCTTGTCCACGAGTTTCTTCACCTCGTCGCGGCGCAGGGGTTTGGATTCTTCCTCTTGCGGCCTGTCCCGGCTTTCCTTGCGGACCTCCTGTCCGTCGGCAACGGAGACGGCCTTCTCGTCTTTCTCCTTGAGCGACTGGGCGGCGCGTTCCGCCGTCAGCGCCTGGAGAGCGGCCTCGTGCGGCAGTTCCTGGGTCTGTACGTTCATGGCTCACCCCTCCCTGGATGAAACCT
>JBKICU010000018.1:0-62332 GCA_046566965.1 Acidobacteriota bacterium | reverse complement strand
GGCAAGCAGGGCAAGGGCTCCATGCCCCTGCCCGCGGTGGGCGTGACCGACCAGCACTCGCTCCAGCAGATGTTCCTGGACGGCCCGCGCGACAAGGGCTGCCTGTTCATCACCAGCGGCGACGAGCACCCCGGCCTGGCCTTCCCCGACGACATCCCGGCCGAGTTCGGCTACCTGCGCGGCAAGTCCATGGGCGACCTGCTCCCGGCCGAGGCCCTGGGATCGCGCATGGCCATGACCCAGCGCGGCATCCCCCTGGTGGAGGCCCATTTGGGAAGCTGCACCCCGCACGAGTGCGGGCGGCTCATGGGGCTTCTGGAGCTGACCACGCTGTTCACGGGCTGGCTCATGTCCATCGACCCGCTGGACCAGCCCGCCGTGGAACTGGGCAAGCGCCTGGCCAAGGCTCGCCTGGGCGCGGACGGACTTGCCAAGGAAAAGGCCGAACTGGCCGAGTTCCTGAACGCCGAGCACAAGACCACGCCGTTCTAGCGGGGCGCCTTCACGAGACGTGTTCCTGAGAAGCGGTCCGGCGTGCCGAGGGACCTTCAGGTTCAGGTCCGGGTCGGCGGCCATCCCCGATCGATATGAGAATGAATGCCACAGCCGCGCCTCGGTTCCGGGGCGCGGCTGTATGCATTGAGGGTCTTGGAGGGAAGGACCCGATCTGCTGAACGAGCCCGGCGAAACCGGCGAGACGACGCCGGGGCGCGTCAGGCCCTTATGGCGGCGTTTCTGTTTGCGCGGAGGGCATGCCGTTTGCGGGCCGGCGCCCGCCGCGCTTCAGGGTTGAGCTGCGGCGTTGCGCCTGGCTATGACGGAGGACAGCACCCGGTCCAACTCCTCGGTGTCGATGGGCTTGGACAGGTAATCGTCCATGCCGGAGGCCAGGAAGCGTTCCCGATCGCCTTTGAGGGTGTGGGCCGTGAGGGCCACCATGGGGATGGCGCTCTTCTCCAGGCCTGCCTCGCCGCGCCGGATGGCCCGCGCGGCCTCTGTCCCGTCCATGTCGGGCATGCTCACGTCCAGAAGGACCACGTCGAAATCTCCGGCCCTGAGCTTCTCGATGGCCTCAAGTCCGTCACCCGCAACCTCGACCTGATGGCCACGC
Organism: Acidobacteriota bacterium; assembly: GCA_046566965.1. Classification (GTDB taxonomy): domain Bacteria; phylum Desulfobacterota; class Desulfovibrionia; order Desulfovibrionales; family Desulfovibrionaceae; genus Fundidesulfovibrio. Next base: position 61,221 of record JBKICU010000018.1, on the reverse strand, counting down.
ATTTCGAGCAGCCGGATGGCCAGGAACTGGTTGACCGGGTCGTCTTCGGCCAGGAGGGCGCGCAGCCTCCCCAGCTGCGGGACCGTCCGCGCGGGCTCCGGCGTGGGTGGCTCCAGCTCTTCGGCAAGGCCGAAGTTGGCCGTGAAGTAGAACGTGCTCCCGGAGCCCACCTTGCTGTTGGCCCAGATCCTGCCGCCCATCTGCTCTATCAGGCTTTTGGAGATGGACAGCCCGAGGCCCGTGCCGCCGAACTTGGCATGGCTCGAAAGCCGGACTTGGCTGAATGGGTCGAAAACGTCCTTCAACCGGTTTTCGGGAATTCCGATGCCGTCGTCCTTGACCACGAAGAGCAGACGTACGGAATTGCGCGCTTCCTGGCGCTCCACGCTGACGGAGAGCCGCACTGCCCCCTGTTCCGTGAACTTGATGGAATTGCCGATGAGGTTGGTCAGCACCTGTTTGAGGCGGCCCTGATCTCCCACCAAAAGGTCGGGAACGTCGTCGTCAATGCGCTGGTAGAAATCCAGCCTCTTGATGCGGGCGCTTACCGAGAGCGTCTTGAGCATCGGCTCCAGGACGTTTCGAAAACTGAAGGGCTTGGCTTCCAGGGTGATGGTGCCGGATTCGATCTTGGACAGATCGAGGATGTCGTTGATTATTTCCAGAAGCGCTTTGCCGGACTGCTGGACGATGCGCAGATATTCGTTGGCACGGGGCGGAAGGTCCTCCTCCATGAGGGCCAGTTCGGTCATGCCGATCACTCCGTTCATGGGAGTGCGGATCTCGTGGCTCATGTTGGCCAGGAATTCGCTTTTGGCCCGGCTGGCTGCCTCGGCCTCGGATTTGGCTTGGCGAAGGTTCTGCTCGATCCGCATCCGCTCGGCCAGGGAGGCTTGCAATTCGGCGGTTCTCTTCTGCTCGCTCAGGTCGGTGATGAGCATGGAGACGGCGGCGCGTTCCTCCACGAGAAGCGGGTTGAGGGACAGATGGACCGGGATGTCCTCCTGGTTGGCGGCGTTGAGCAGGAGCTCGCCCTTGGCCTTGCCGTGGGCGGCCTCCCGCAGGAGCTGGCCAAACTGGGGCTGGTCGATGATCGCCACGAACTCCAGGAAGGTTTTCCCTCGGATTTGCTCCATGGGGGTGCGAAGCAACCCGGAAAGATTGGAGTTGGCGAACAGGATCACGCCGTCCGTGCTCAAGGTTACGGCGGCTTCGCTCATTTGCTCGACCATGATGCGGTAGACGTGGTCCGCGCCCTTGAGGGTGAAGACCTGTTCGCCATGGGGGCCGGAGGCGATGACCGCGTCGACTTCTCCGTTTTGTATGGCCCGAAGCGTTTCTTCCGCCTCCTCCATGCGAGCCAGCAGTTCCGCGTTCTCTCTTCTCAATTCTTGAATCGTACTGCGTTTTCCCCTGTCCATGGGTCTGTCTACTCTTTGGGTAGCAGGTCGAGTCCTCTGAGGACTCGGCCTTCGTCCGACAATCCACCGATGAACTTGCGCAAGGGCGGCGGAAGGGTCTTGATGAGCGTGGGTGCGGCCAGGATCTGTTGTTTCCTGGCGACCTCGGGGTGTTCGTAGATGTCGATGACTTCGATCTCGTAGCGGCCTTTCAGGTGCTCCTCGCAGATTCTCCGGATGGAGGCGATGGCCTCCAGAGATCTTGGACTCATGCCGGACACGTAGAGGCGCAGGACGTATCGCTGCAGTCCGCGTTCCGCGAGCGCCTTTTCGAATTCCTCGGCCTTGTTTTTGGTTTTACTCAAGGAGCACCTGTTTATTATTTACGTATTGTCAGGGGATTTCTGAATCTCGAGGCCTACCAGGACCCGCTCGGTGTCGGCCAGCGTGCCGATGATCTTCTTGATAGGCTCGGGAAGCTTGCGGATAAGCGTGGGTATGGCGATTATTTGGTCCTCCCGCGCAAGGCTCGGATTGTCCTGGAGATCGATTACCTCGATCTCGAATTGTCCCTCGAGATGCTCTTCGCAGATGCGTTTCAGGTTTGCGAACGCAGTCAGCGACTTGGGAGTCTGTCCCGCCACGTACAGGCGCAGTTTCCAGGCTTTTTCCATTGTCTCGGGTTTCTCCATAGGAGGAGTGTACTCCATTTTTAGCCATTGTCACTAAATATGGCATGATGATTAGATAGGGCATGATGATCAAGTCATCAGTCGACTTGGCGGATACGGCCCATTTCCCGGCGATCATCGTGCAGGGCTTCGTCCTGGGCCTGGGTGTCCTTCGCGAGCGCCTCCAGCTCCAAGCCCATGGAAACCATTCTCTGCTGGAGAGCTTGCATCTGCGATTCGAGCAGGTGCCGCTCGGCCTCGATGGTGCGCCTCTTGCTTTCACGTTCCTGCCTGCGCTGGGCGGCGAACCTTCTCTCCCGCGCCTCCTGGTTGGCCCGGGCCGAGCCCATGAGCACACCTTCGGGTCCGAGATAGGCGTCGGCCAACTGCAGCCCCTGGTGTGAAAGGAAGAACTCCCGGACCTGGTTGGAGTGCTCCATGCCCCTGGATTTGAGCACGAAGAGCGCCCGGTTGCGTTCCCCTCCCGTCTCGATGTTGCGCAAGAGGATCCAGGTGTCCATGAGGGAGGAGATGTCCACCTCGGTGTACTCACCCACCATCTTGCCGGAGGTGAGGTCCGTGAACAAGGTCGTGATTCCCGTCCCCTTGAGGAAGTCCACGAACCTGGTCAGAACGGATCTGACCTCCTTTGCGTTGCCCGCGCTGGACATGTTGGAGATGGGGTCTATGATGACGGCGTGGGGCCTGAATTCCTTCACCATCTGGTACATGGTCAGAAGGTGCATCTCCATTCCGAAGGCGCTGGGCCTGGAGGCATGGAACCTGAGTTTGCCCGCCTTCTCCCATTTCGCAAGGTCGATTCCGATGGAGGACATGTTGCGGATGATCTGGCTGACCGGCTCCTCGAAGGCGAAGTACAGACATTTGTCTCCGCTTGCGCAGGTTGCCTCGGCGAAGGCCGCAGCAAGGCTCGACTTGCCCGTGCCCGCCGTACCCGAGACCAGGACGCTCGCCCCCCTGAAGTACCCCTGGCCGCCGAGCATGGTGTCCAGGCGTTCGATTCCCGTGGAGACCCTCCCGCTCGAGACGTCGTAATCCAGGCCGATGGACGTGATGGGCATGACGGAGAAGCCGGTGGCTCCTATGAGGAAGGGATACTCGTTGGTGCCGTGCACGGTGCCACGGTACTTGACTATGCGCAGGCGGCGGGTGGCGATGTCGCCCTTGACCTGGACGTTCAGGTCCACCACGCAGTCGGACACGTACTCCTCATGTCCATGCCGGGTGAGGGTCTTGTCCCCCCTTTCACCGGTGATGACCGTGGTCAGGCCCCGGTCCTTGCACCAGCGGAAGAGCCGCCGGAGTTCGGAGCGCAGCACCATCTCGTTGGGCAGGGCCGCGAACAACGACTCCACCGTGTCCAGCACCATCCGCTTGGCCCCGATCGCGTCCACCGCCGCGCCCAGGCGGATGAACAGCCCGTCCAGGTCGTATTCCCCTGTTTCCTCGATCTCGCTGCGTTCCACCCGGATGTACTCGATGAACAGCTTTCCCCTGGCCTCCATGTCCTCCAGGTGCCAGCCCAGGGAGGCCACGTTTTGGGCCAATTCCTCGGGTCTTTCCTCGAAGGTCACGAACACTCCGGGCTCATCGTGCTCGGTGGCGCCGCGCACCAGAAACTCCATGCCGAAAAGGGTCTTGCCGCAGCCCGGTCCGCCGCAGACCAGTGTGGGGCGGCCCTTGGGCAGGCCTCCGATGGTTATCTCGTCAAACCCCTGGATGCCGGTCGGGCATTTGGGAAGGGTCGTTTTGGGGGCAACGACAGGGGAATTTTCACGAATCATGCAACAGACCTCATCGACTGAATTGTGTGTAAGATTAGGACAAGAAATGCAATTTTGTGCGTTATTGTCTGGCCGATTTTTTTCGTGATGGCAACCTCCCACGTTGCCTTTGCAGGCAAAAAAAGTCCACGGAAGCACGCATTTGAAATGTTTCAGCCCCGAGCGCGACTCTACATGGCAACGACAAGCCGCGGACCGGACAGCGCGATAAGGCGAGAACATTCGGAACACGCACAACCGGACGCACAGCCTGTCGGGGATCTCCGGGCTGGCCATGATTCGCGACGATCGCGAAATCGCCCGGAAGGGGAACATCAGGTGGAACAGGGCGGCGTCGCAGGTTCCAGATTCCCAGCCCGGGAGCCCCTTCGGAAAGCCTTGCGGCAAAAACTCCTACCCGCTATGGTCGCGCGCAGCCGGCCCGCCGCGCACCCGCATGACCGGGGCGGCGGGCCGCATCCTTGTCCTTGCGTCTCAAGGAGCGACATGGAAAAGACCCCCCGCGCGGACCGGTACCGCGAAGGCTCTTTCGGACTCCTGAAGTTCGTCAGTTGGGGCACTCTGGTGCTCACTCTGCTGGCGAGCCTGTTCATGTCCATCTTCCTGGCCAACCTGGCCCGCCAGGTGCTCCTGGAAAAGCAGCACGAGTTCGCCCGCCTGTGGGCTGAAACCCTGAACCACAACATTTCCCGCCGCTTCGCCCTGCCTGCGGTGCTCCAGTTCGGCGAGCTGAACCTGGCCAACCCGGAGCAGTACAAGCGTCTGGAAAACGTGGTGCGCTCGGTGCTTGAGGACTTCCCGGTCCAGGACCTGCGCATCTTCACCCCGGACGGCGTGGTGGGTTTTGCCCTGGACAAGTCCCTGGTGGGCGAGGAGGGCCTGGGCGGCGAGGCCGTGGCCCTGGCCGTGGACGAGAGCAAGCTGACTTACGAGATCATTTACCAGACCGGGGCGCTCGGCGCCATGTTCTCGGCGGAGATCGCGCCCCGCTCCGTGGTGATGCGCACCATGGCGCCGCTGCGGTTCAAGGCCACCATCGCGGCCGGGCCGGAGGGGCCCTCCGACCCGACAGCTCCGGCAGCCCCGGCCCCCCAGGCAGGCCCGGCTCCCCAGGCAGGTCAGGACGGCCAGGATGGCGCAGGCATGCCGTCCGGCGACGCAGTCGTCTCCGCCCCCCCGGGCGACAAGGCCGGCGCGAGCCAGGGCGGTCCGGGAAGCGAGGTGAAGATGGTCTCGGTCAACGAGGTCATCGGCGCGCTGGAATTCACCCAGGACATCACCTCGGACTACCAGAAGCTCATCACCTTCCAGCGGGTGATCATCCTGTCGGCGCTGTGCACGGCGCTGCTCATCTTTTTCGTCCTGCGCATGCTCATCCACCGCGCCGACCGCATCAACGCCCAGCGCATGCGCGAGCGCGAGGAATACGAGCGCGAGGCCGTGCAGAACGAAAAGCTGGTCAGCATGGGGCGCATGGTGGCGGGAATCGCGCACGAGATACGAAACCCCCTGGGGATCATCCGCTCCAGCGCGGAACTTCTGGTGTCGCGCCTGAAGGACAAGGACCCGCTCACGGCCAAGATCATGGCCGCAATCCACGAGGAGGCGGTGCGCCTCTCCAAGACCGTGGGCGACTTTCTGGACTACGCCCGTCCCCGCGCCCTGAAGCTCGACCCCCTGGACCTGGGGCTTCTCCTGGAACAGGCCCTGACCTTTCTGGAGCAGAAGTGCCGGGAGCAGCGGGTGGAAGTGGTGCGCGACTACCAGCCAGGCGTGATCGTGGCGGGCGACAAGGACCTCTTGTACCGCGCGCTGTACAACATCCTGGTGAACGCCCTGGAAGCCATGTCCGCCCGGAAAGGCCAGCCCGACGGCGCCTCCGGCGAAGAGGTGGCCGGGCAGATCGTGGTGCGCATGGCCGCGGAGAAGTCCGGCGTGCGCCTGCGGATCATGGACACCGGGCCGGGCATCCCCGCGGACATCCGCGACAAACTCCTGGACCCGTTCTTCACCACCAAGGAGTCGGGCACCGGCCTGGGCCTTGCCATCACGGCCAACATCCTGCGCAGCCACGGCGCGGCCATCGAACTCGGGGACAATCCCGAGGGCGGCGCCAGGGTGGACATCCTCTTCCCCAGGACCTAGACTGAAACCATGGCAACCCACGTTCTCATATTAGACGACGAGCGCAACTACCTGCTCATCCTGGAGGCCCTGCTCTCCGACGCAGGCTACGCGGTCACCGCCCTGGACGACCCCGAGATGGGCCTGGCCTATCTGGAGGAGTCCGAGGTGGACCTGGTCATCACCGACATGAAGATGCCCAAGATGACCGGCCAGCAGGTGCTCGAACACGTCAAGAAGACCTATCCCCACGTCCCGGTGATCATCATGACCGCCTTCGGCTCCATCGAGGGCGCTGTGGAGGCCATGCGGGTCGGGGCCTTCGACTACGTCACCAAACCTTTCGCCAACGACGAGCTCATGCTCACCGTGGGCAAGGCCGCCAAGTTCGGCCAGACCCAGCGCGAGAACATCTTCCTGCGCCAGAGCCTGGAAGAACGCTACGCCGTGCACCAGGTCATCGGGCGCTCCAAGGCCATGGGCCAGGTGCTGGAGCTGGTGGACAGGGCCGCGCCGTCGCGCTCCACGGTGCTCATCATGGGCGAGTCCGGCACCGGCAAGGAGCTTATCGCCAAGGCCATCCACTACGCCTCGCCACGCAAGGACCAGCCCTTCGTCACCGTGAACTGCATGGCGTTAAGCCCCGGCGTGCTGGAGAGCGAGCTGTTCGGACACGAAAAGGGGTCGTTCACCGGCGCGGTGGCCAAGCGGCGCGGGCGCTTCGAGATGGCCCACGGCGGAACGCTCCTGCTGGACGAGATCGGGGAACTCTCCCACGACCTTCAGGTGAAGCTCCTGCGCGTGCTGCAGGAACGCACCTTCGAGCGCGTGGGCGGCACGGAGCCGGTGGAGGTGGACATCCGCATCGTGGCCGCCACCAACAAGAATCTTCAGGATTGCGTGGCCGCCGGAACCTTCCGGGAGGACCTGTTCTACAGGCTGAACGTTGTGCGCATCGACATGCCCGCCCTGCGTGAGCGCCGCGAGGACGTGCCGCTTCTGGCCAGCCACTTCCTGCGCAAATACGCCGCCGAGAACGAAAAGAGCGTGCAGGGGTTCACCACCGAGGCCATGGACGCGCTCACCGGCTACGAATGGCCGGGCAACGTGCGCCAGCTCCAGAACGTGGTGGAGCGCTGCGTGGTGCTGGCCTCCGGGGAGCTGATCGGCGTGGACGACCTGCCCGCGGAGCTCCGCGACGAGGACACCCAGTACAAGTCCGCCGTGGACCTTTTGCCCGTGCAGCTGAACCTCTCAGACACCCTGGAGAAGATCGAGGCCGCGCTGGTTCGCCGCGCCCTGGCCCGCACGGATTTCGTGCAGGTGAAGGCCGCCGAGATGCTTGGCATCTCCAAGAGCCTTTTGCAATACAAGCTCAAGAAGTACACCATTGCCGGACACTGACCGGCCGCCCGAGGGCGGCATCGCCGAGTATGTGACGGCCCTCAAGGCCTCGGAGCGCCTGAAGGACCGCATCTGCCACCATCGGGTGATCCCCGCCCGGGAGGCCGGGTACGGCGAGCCGGTCCGGCCGCTGTCGCGCGCCGTGCGCGAGATGCTGGCCGCGCGGGGGATAGAGCGCCTGTTCAGCCATCAGGCCCTGGCCTGCTCCCTGGCGCGGGCCGGGAGGCATGTGGTCTCGGCCACGCCCACCGCCTCCGGCAAGACCCTCACCTACACGCTGCCCGTGCTGGAACAGCTCCTGGCCGACCCGGCCAGCCGCGCCCTGTTCATGTTTCCCCTGAAAGCCCTGGCCCAGGACCAGCTGCGGGCCTTCGAGGAGCTTATCTCCACGCTGCCCAAATCCGCCCGGCCCACGGTGGCGGTCTACGACGGCGACACCACGCCCTACCAGCGCAAGAAGCTCCGGCAGAACCCACCCAACGTGCTCATCACCAACCCGGAGATGCTGCATCTGGCCATCCTGCCCCACCACGAGACCTGGTCCACCTTCCTGGCCGGGCTGACTCACGTGGTGGTGGACGAGGTGCACACCTACCGGGGCGTGATGGGCTCGCACATGGCCCACGTGTTCCGGCGCCTGGCGCGGGTGTGCGAGCGCTTCGGGGCCAAGCCTACGCATCTGTTCTGCTCGGCCACCATCGGAAATCCCGGCGAGCTGGCCAACATGCTCACCGGTTTGCCCGTGGAGGTGGTCAGGGAGTCGGGCGCGCCCTCGGGCAAGCGCCACTTCCTGTTCGTGAACCCCCTTGAGGGCGCGGCGCACACGGCCATCCTGCTCTTGAAGGCCGCCCTGGCCCGGGGACTTCGCACCATCGTGTACACCCAGTCGCGCAAGATGACCGAGCTCATCGCCTTGTGGGCGGCGGAGAAGGCCGGTCCCATGGCATCGCGCATCAGCGCCTACCGGTCGGGCTTTCTGCCCGAGGAGCGCCGGGACATCGAGAGCCGCATGGCCTCCGGCGAGCTGTTGGCCGTGATCACTACGTCCGCCCTGGAGCTCGGCATCGACATCGGCGGCCTGGACCTGTGCATCCTGGCGGGCTACCCCGGCACGGTGATGTCCACCTGGCAGCGCGGGGGCAGGGTGGGGCGCAGCGTGCGCGAATCCGCGGTGATCCTGGTGGCCGGGGAGGACGCGCTGGACCAGTACTTCATGCGCCATCCCGACGACTTTTTCGACCGCCCCCCGGAAGACGCCGTGGTCAACCCGGACAACCCGGCCATCCTGGCCCGGCACCTGGAGTGCGCCGCCGCCGAGTACGCCCTGCGGCCCGGCGAGGCCTACCTGGCCCCGAAGCCGGTGCGGGCGGAGCTCACGCGCCTGATGGATGCGGGCAAGCTCCTGCTGGACGCCGCCGGGGAGCGCATCCACAGCGCGCGAAAGTCCCCGCACCGCGAGGTGGACCTGCGAGGCTCGGGCGGGCGCTACCACATCGAGGCCGACGGCGCGTCAATCGGCTTCATGGACGAGCACCGGGCCTTTCGCGAGGCCCATCCCGGCGCGGTGTACCTGCACCGGGGGGTGAGCTACGTGGTGGAGTCGCTGTCCCTGGCCGAGCGCATGGCCCTGGTGGCGGCGAAGCAGGTGGACTACTACACCCGCCCGCGCGGCAACAAGACCACCGAGATCCTGGAGATCCACCAGCAGGGCGCGGCCTTCGGGGCGCGCATCGGCCTTGGCCGGCTCAAGGTCACGGAGACCATCACCGGGTACGAGCGCCGCAAGACGCGCGGCGGGCAGCTTCTGAACATCGTGCCCCTGGACCTGCCCCCGCTGACCTTCGAGACCGAGGGATTGTGGTTCGAGATCCCTCGCTACGCCCAGGACGAGGCAGAGCGCAGGCTGTTTCATTTCATGGGCGGCATCCACGCCGTGGAGCACGCGGCCATCGGCATCCTGCCGCTTCTGGTGATGACCGACCGAAACGACCTGGGCGGCATCTCCACGCCCCTGCACGCGCAGCTTGGCCGGGCGGCGGTGTTCATCTACGACGGCGTGCCCGGCGGCGTGGGACTCACCCGCCAGGCATACGCCCGCGCGGCCGAACTCCTGGAGCGCACCCTGTCGGCCATTACCGGCTGCTCCTGCGAAAGCGGCTGCCCCTCCTGCGTGCACTCGCCCAAGTGCGGTTCCGGCAACCGCCCCATCGACAAGATTGCCGCCCAGTTCGTGCTGGAGGCGGTGATTCGCGGCACGCCGGAAACCCAGGAGATGTTCGCGGTGGAGACCGTGCAGGCCTGCCAGCCCGACCCGGACGCGACCGACGATCCCGGCGCGCCCTGCGCCCCGCAGCGCTTCGTGGTGTTCGACCTGGAGACGCAGCGCTCCGCCCAGGAGGTGGGCGGCTGGCACAACGCCCGCAAGATGGGCGTTTCCGTGGGCGTGGTCTACGACTCCGGCCTGGACGACTTCCTGGTGTTCGGCGAGAAGCGGATGGACGACCTGCTTCAGGCGCTGGCCCAGGCGGATCTGGTGGTGGGCTTCAATTCGCTGCGCTTCGACTACGAGGTGCTGCGGGGCTACACCAGGTTCGACTTCTCGACCCTGCCCACTCTGGACGTGCTGGACCACATCAAGGCGCGCCTCGGGGTGCGCCTGTCCCTGGGGAGCCTCGGCAGCGCCACACTCAATGCGCCCAAGACCGCCGATGGATTGCAGGCCCTGGAGTGGTGGAAGCAGGGCCGCATCGATGAAATCACGAAATACTGCACCGCGGACGTGGCCATCACCCGGGATCTGTATCTCTTCGGGCGCGACAACGGCTATCTGCTCTATCGCAACAAGGCCCAAAAGGTGGTGCGCTGTCCCGTGAAGTGGCTCTAGGCGTCTTTCCTGTCTTGTCAGGGCCGTGGACACGGGCTAAGGGTGGCTGCAAGGCCTTGAGCGAAAGAGGCCCGGACCAGTAACCCAGAAGGACGACCAGATGAAATTAACCACCCGCAGCCGCTATGGCACCCGGATGCTTCTCGATCTGGCCCAGAACGGCGGCAACGGCCCGGTACGGGTCAGCGAAATCGCCAGTCGTCAGGGCATTTCCGTGAAGTATCTGGAGAAGCTCTCCCGCATTCTGAAGAAGGCCGGTCTCATCCGCAGCATGCGCGGCTCCAAGGGCGGACATCTGCTGGCCAAACCGCCTGCGGACATCTCCATGGGCGAGATCGTGCGCGCCCTGGAAGGCGACCTCAATCTGGTGACCTGCTGGACCGAGCGCACAAGCTGCCCCCGCCTGAAGACCTGCGTCACCAGCAGGCTGTGGCAGGAGGTCAGCAAGGCCCTGCTGGAACGTCTGGACGCCATGAGCCTGGAAGAGCTGCTGAAATCCAGCACCGCCGAAGACGCCCTGGCCGCCTGCGAAGGCATGAAATCCCCCGAGCGGGAACTGACCGAAGCGCATTGATCCGCTGATGGGGCTGTAAAAGCCGCCACCATCCGGCTTTCGTCGGCGGGCCTTTCCGGCCCGCTGGCTTTCCCTCCTGTTTCTGCGCCGGGCCGACGCGACACCGGCATCAACGAGGCGCGAGTTCCAGGCCTGGATCGGCGCGCGACGGCCTGGGCCCGCTTTGCCGAAGATCCCGCGCGCGGGCCTGGCCGGCGAAGGCCCGTCGGCCCAGAGCTCGGTCATGGACCTGGCCCGGTCCGGCCGGGCAGGGGGCGCGCCCGGCCAAGCCACCTTTCGACACTCCTCCTCCCAGGCGTCCGCCTCCCGCCGTTGTTGTTGCGCTGCCATGAAATCCTCCCAACACGGGAGGATTCTTTTGTTGGAGCGATTCCCGACTTTTCCAGTCCTTATGAAGCCAGGCCGATTGTACAAAAGTTCACAAATGGCGTTGAGTGGCATCCATACTCCACTACAATTCCTCCTGCCACGGTAGGGTCGTTGCATGACGCATCCACTGCATCCATTCCCTAAAGGTAGAGATATTAGAGTGTTGACAGAGTGTTCTCGCAGGCGTAGGTCGCATATACCTGAGTTCCACTTTGCGCACACGACTGTTGCTGGTCTGCATCGGTACAGCAATTGCCGAGAATCCGAGTGGAACAGGGTCGCAGTGCATGGGCCGGACAAGGTTTCAGGTTTCCGGCCGCTGCATGCGGTTGACGGGGTGGGGGGTTCGAGTCCGCGCAGGACGCCAAACAATGCGCGGGCTGGTGGTTTTGCGTGGCGACGCAGTCCGTGGCCGTGCAGCTTCCGGCTCATGCTGAGTTGATCCGAGCGTCTTGCGCACCGGCAGACCGTACGGGCTGCGGGGCGCACCGAGTGCGTCCGTATGGCAGACCGTCCGCGCGCATGCGTCCGGCATCGTGTCCCGGCTTTCAGTCCGGAGGCGTTCCGGTTCGCCAAATCCCCACACCAGAATGACCGTGCATGATCCGCCCGGGCGGGTGGAACACTGTTGGTGGCCGGTAGCCGTTTGGCGTCCGGCAGGGGACCTTGGCCCATCACTTTCAAAGGAGACGCCATGTACGCATTCGTGAACGGTCCATTGGTATGGATTGCCTTCGCCGTGTTCGTCTTGGGCAGCATCTGGCAGATTGCCTCGCTGTACAGGATGTCCAAACGCACGGACAAGGTGTTCTACAACCACTACAACCCCGCCGCGGCAGCAGGGTCCGTATGGGCATGGCTCGTGCCCTTCGGTTCGCGCAGCTGGCGCGAGCACCCCGGCCTGGCCGTGGGCACCTTCGCCTTTCACGTCTGCCTGATCGTGGCTCCCATCCTGGCGCTGGGGCACGCCACCACCTTGAAGTTCAATCTCGGAATCGGCTGGCCCAGCCTGTCCGACTCGGTTGTCGACGCCCTGACCATGGTGTTCCTGGCCGCCGCGATCTTTTTGCTGGTGCGCCGCTTCGTGCTGCCCCAGGTGCGCATCGTCACCGAGCCCAAGGACATCGTGGTCTGGGCCATCACCTTCCTGCCCTTCCTGACCGGGTTTCTGTGCTACCATAAGCTGCTGCTCGACCCAGACACCATGCTCATGCTGCACGCGCTCTCGGGATGCCTGATGCTCATCTGCGTCCCGTTCACCAAGCTGGCACATGCGTTCCTGTTCTTCATGACCCGCGCCTTCATCGGCAGCGAGTTTGCCCGCCGCGGCACCAAGACCTGGTAGGAGGCACAACATGTCCGATCAAATGCCTGTCAACGCCGAAGAGATCATGGCGGTCATCGAGCGCAACGACTCCGCGCGCCTGCGCGCCTGGCTCAAGACCTGCACGTCCTGCGGCCTGTGTTCGGAGTCCTGCTTCTTCTATACGGCCAACGACGACAACCCCGAGTTCATGCCCCAGTACAAGGCACGCAAGACCCTGGGCGAGCTGATCAAGAACAAGGGCCAGGTCACCCGCGCCCAGCTCGAGGAGATGAAGGAGATCGCCTGGGCCAAGTGCACCATGTGCCGCCGCTGCTCCCAGTACTGCCCCTTCGGCATCGAGATCGCGCTCATGATCAACATCGCCCGCCAGTGCATGCGCACCCAGAACGTATGCCCGGACCGGCTGATGACCATCGACCAGAGCTACGTCGAATTCGGCAACCAGATGTCCATCCCCGACGAGGAGTTCATCGAGACCTGCGAATGGATGGCCGAGGAAGGCCAGGACCGTCTGAACGGCCTGGAAATCCCCATCGACAAGGAAGACACCGACATCATGTTCGTGGTGAACTCCCGCGAGCCCAAATACTATCCGCAGGACATCCAGGAAGCGGCCATGGTCATGCACGCGGCCGGCGAGAACTGGACCATGCCCAGCCACGGCTGGGAGGCCACCAACCTCTCCATGTTCTCGGGCAACCTCCAGGTGGCCGGGCAGGTGACCCAGACCCTCTACGACGCAGCCCAGAGGCTGAACGCCAAGAAGATCTGCATCACCGAGTGCGGCCACGCCTATCGCGCCGCCAAGTACGAAGGCCCCTACTGGACCAAGCAGCCCGGCGGTCAGGCGCCCGTGGAAGTCACCCACGCCGTGGCCCTGTTCCACGGCTACCTGAAGGACGGCAAGATCAAGCTCAAGCACAAGTTCCACGACGCCATCACCTACCAGCACCCCTGCAACCTGTCGCGCTCCGGCGACCTGGGCGCGCTCGGCGACGAGTTGATGGAAATGCTCTGCGAGAACTACGTTCCCATGGAGCCCCACCGCGAATGGAGCCATTGCTGCTGCGGCGGCGGCGGATTCATTCCCATGGGCGCGGACTACAAGAAGACCCGCATGGTCGCGGGCAAGGTGAAGGCCGAGCAGATCCAGAAGACCGGGGCCAAGTTCGTGCTGGTGCCCTGCCACAACTGCACCGACCAGATCAACGACCTGAACAAGGAATACGACCTGGGCATCAAGGTCATGAGCTTCAAGGAACTCATCTGCGAACTCATGGAACTGCCGCCCCACATGAAGCCCGAAGGAGAGGAGGACGAATAATGCGCCGCATTCATACTCTCGCCGCCGTGTTCGCGGCAGTCATGCTCTGCTCGTTCGTCCTCGTGGGCCATGCGCAGGACGACAAGATGACCCTCAAGGGCGCTAAAGACGCGCAGCGCGGACCCGTGATGTTCACCCATGGCAAGCACACCGCCTCCGTGGCCGCCAAGGGCTACGGCTTCGAGGACTGCAAGACCTGTCACCACAAGTACGACAAGGACAAGAAGAACGTGTGGGAGGCGGGCGACGAGACCTCCTGCGCGGCCTGCCACTCCGGCCCCAAGGCCACCAGCAAGATCGGCCTCCAGGACGCCTTCCACAAGCAGTGCTGGGGCTGCCATGAAAAGATGCCCAAGGACAAGAACCTCGCCTACGGCCCGCGCTCCTGCGCCGGATGCCATACGGTGAAGTAGTCACGATTCGGTCGGGAGTCCCCACCCCGCCGCCCCGGTTTCCGGGAGCCGAAAGGCTCCTGGGGCCGGGGTCTTTTTATGGGGCTGATACGCTCGGGAAGAAACGGCAGGCTAGTTGGACAATCATTTTGGCGAAACTTCCAATTCGATAGTATCATCGCCGAACTCAATTGCACTTGTGAGAGCAGAATGCTTCCGTACCGTTGCAAACGAAGCCGATATGGTTGTTTCGCTGGTCCACCTGATGTCAAGCCCAGTCTGTCCCGTGCTGTTCGTCGGATAATTAAAGTCTGCCGCAAAATATTTTGAAGATTGAGACCCTTTACGTCTCACTTTTATCTTGACGACAGGGCTTGTCGTCACGTTGCAGTCTTGAACGACAACAAAAGCTTCGTAGCGTTGGTTCGGAGAAAGATGAGAAGAAATGATGTCGTCAGAGCAGCTATTCTCAATCATTATGAATACGAGTACAATTACGGCTCCCAGCGTACTCAAGAAGAACAAAAATGCGAGAATGATTTTGTTTAGCATGGAAATATTTAACTCGTAAATAGTAGCCCGTCAATGAATGTCGGGAATGGCACGCCAGCGAATGCAGGCGTGCCATTGTGCGGGGATGTTTTTCTAGGGTGTGCCCGTTGAACCGCTGCCTTTCTTTAGAAAGTTATCATAATACTCATAGCCCTTGTCGATCTGTTCTTGGTCTCGAGGGTCGTCGCCATGAGGTGAAAACAGCACGCCTTTGTATTTCTGGAAAAATGGTTCGCTTTCCCTCATCGTCTCAGGGTCGTAGTCTCCTGTCCAATTCTTGTCTGGGCCTCCCCATTCAGGTGCGCTTGTGTCCATATATATTTGGTAAGCGCCTGCGCCCATCTTGGCGATCCGCCTTGGGATGCCATATGCATTCGATACAACGCCAAAATGGAAGTTGCCTCCTGGTTCGTACTGCGATCCTTGCTGCTTCAAATCCCAGTCTCCCTTCCCTTTTACGAGATGATAAAATTCGAGAGGATTCTTGATGTTTTCTGCCCTGGAAGCATTTTCTGCTAGATCAACCCCGGGTGGGAGTTCAGGATGCTTTTGCATGTCCCACCACCCCTTGTTCTGTTCATGATCGAATTTGTTTAGCAAACCAGGTGAAAGAGTGCTTCCAGTTGGTGCCGCAGGATATTCCTTGTTCATGTGGAGCCTTCTCTCGTCGTCCGTCCAACTGTAGTCCTCGAAAGTGTGGTCGTTTGCTCGTTCGCTCATGGGTATCCTCCTTGAGCATAGTTACATGTTTCTTCCCTCCAATGCGGAAGGCATTCCCTTGCCGTTCCGGCTCGCGCTGCTAAGGCCATTTTGGCCCACACCACGCCAGCGAGCGTTTGCTGCTTCCTGTGGGTCTCAATGTGTAAAGCCATGCGGCCGGGTGACGAAGGATTCTATGCAGGTGAAAAAGAATTCCACCTACATAGCGCTATGTGGCGAGAAAGTTGATAGGAGGCAGAAAATCCCGAATCAGGGGGATTGGCTCGTTAGAACACTCTTGGGGTGGGTAGATGGCTCCTGCGCCGGATGCCATACGGTGAAGGAGTCACGATTCGGTCGGGAGTCCCCACCCCGCCGCCCCGGTTTCCGGGAGCCGAAAGGTTCCTGGGGCCGGGGTCTTTTCTTTGATTGTTCCAAAAGGGAACAAGCTGGGGTCCGAAACGGCGGGTAGGCCGGGCCGCCAAGAGCCGTCACCGGGTGCATCGCGCACGGATGAGGGTCATGCACAGGCCGCGCAGGCGATTGCCAGACGGAAAGGGCCGGGGAAAATCCCGGCCACGGCTGGCTCGCGGGAGCTAGGTCCGGGCTTCGGGAGGACGTGAAGGCATGGCATGGCTTCCACAAATACAGGACGGAGCCCGGCGTCACGGATCGGCGTGCCGCACACTGCGGCACGCCGGAGACGATGGAAACGCTGCCGGGTTGGACTCGTTGCGTGACAACGCTTGGAAAATACTGACGTAACCAGCGCGGTGACTGCCCAGACCCTCTGATAGGGTCGTGCGGCGCGAGAGTTCCCCCCAAATGCGTTTCCGGGCAAGACGCGGTCCGGCATCTCCTACTGGAAAGGTATGCAAATAGGCGTGTTGCAGAAATAATTCCCTCCGGAAAAGAGGAGTATTTCCCGCAGAAGCCAGACGGGCGTTGAACCTGCCCGCCCGGCCCGGAGCCGGGGCTTGTGTCCCGGCATGTCACTTCTTTCACGAACTGCTTGACGAAGCTCTTGTCTGTGGTCTAGTCCGAGGTTCAAAATCGTTTCAGGCCAGCTGTTTATTACAGCACCTGCGCCGATCGGAGGGGTGGGTCTCCGGCGGTGTGGTTTCAGGCGTTCAACCCTAGAGGCAAGGACGGGATGCGTATGGTGAAACGTGTTTCCAGATCACGATGGGGCAGGGTCTGTTTCCTGACTCTGACGCTCTCGCTGACGGCGGCTTTGATGGCCGGCTTCGGCGTGGGCTTCGGGGATCAGGCCAAGGCGCAGTCGCCGCAGATCCTCATGAGTGGCACCGCCCTCGGCGGAAAGCCCGGACAGGGACCCCTGTCCAAGGCGCAGTTCAACCATCAAAAGCATGAGGCCGCAGTTTCGAACTGCGACACCTGTCACCATACCGGCGACCAGACCTCCTGTTCCAGCTGCCATACCAGCCAGGGTTCGCCTGATGGCGGCAATGTCCAGCTTTCCCAGGCCATGCACGCTGCCCAGTCCAAGGCCAGCTGCGTGGGCTGCCACTACAAGGAAACCCAGAAGAAGCAGTGCGCGGGTTGCCATCGCAACATCGCGTCCGGCCCCAAGGAAGCTTCCTGCGTGGCCTGCCACAAGGATCCCAAGGCCGCCCCGGCAAACGCCGCCAAGCCTGCCCAGCCCGACGTGGTGGAAATCGGCGTCATCTCCAAGCAGTATGCGCCCGTTTCCTTCAACCACTCCGCGCACATGGATTACCTCAAGGACGCCGCCAAGGGCGATCTGGCCAAGGCATTCCACACCCAGCCCGACACGCTGTGCCAGGGCTGCCATCACTACACCCCGGCCGGCATGGCTCCGCCCAAGTGCGGCACCTGCCACGGCAAGTCCTTCTCCCAGGATGACCCGAAGCGCCCTGGTCTGATGGCCGCTTATCACATCCAGTGCATCCAGTGTCACAAGGCCATGGGCGTCGAGCCGGTCCCGGCCACGGACTGCAAGGGCTGCCACGCGCCCAAGAAATAAGAGGTAGCTATGAACCGCAGACACTTTCTGGGGCTTGCAGGCGCGGCAACGGCCACGGCCGTGGCCGGCAAGGCCAACGCCGCCGCCGGGCACTCCTTCAACGGATACCCCAACTCCTACGGCGTCCTTTTCGACGCCAGCCGTTGCATCGGCTGCCGCCAGTGCGAAAAGGGATGCAACACCATCAACTCCGAGAACGTCACCGAACCCTGGACCACCCTTCCCAAGAAGGACGCCAAGGTATTCGATGACCTGAAAGGCATGAACGCCACCAATCGTACCAACGCCACCATGTACACCCTGGTGAACAAGTACGAGCCCAAGGCCCTGGGCGGCAAGGAGACGGTCTACAAGAAGATGCAGTGCATGCACTGCAAGGAGCCGGCCTGTGCGTCGGCCTGCTTCGTCAAGGCCTTCACCAAGCAGCCCGAAGGCGGCGTCACCTACAACGGCAGCGTGTGCGTCGGCTGCCGCTACTGCATGATCGCCTGCCCCTGGGACGTTCCCACCTACGAATACGACAAGCTCGTCCCCTACGTGCAGAAGTGCCACATGTGCCATCCGCACATCAAGAAGGGCATCACCAAGCTGCCCGCCTGCGTTTCGGCCTGCCCCATGGAGGCCCTGACCTGGGGCAAGCGCGAGGATCTGGTGAAGGAAGCCTGGAACCGCATCGGCAGCGTGCCGGGCAAGTACCTGCCCCACGTCTACGGCGAGCGCGAGATGGGCGGCACCAACTGGATGTACATCTCGAACGTCCCCTTCGCCCAGATCGGCCTGCGCGAGGACCTGGGCACCACTGCGGCTCCCCAGCTGACCAGTTCCGCCCTGGGACTGGTTCCCCTGGTCGCCTGCCTCTGGCCCGTTCTCCTGGGCGGCATCTGGCAGATCACCAAGTGGAAGGACAAGAGGGCCGAGGACGAGAAACAAAAAGCCGTTGCCGAGGCGATCGCTGTTGAGCGCGCCAAGGCCGGGAAATAAGGAGGCCGACCATGAGCAATCACGATCACGGCGCTCAGCCGGTCATTCTGCCTCCTTCGGGGGCCTGGGGCGTGCTCAAGAGCCTTATGAGCCCCAAGACCTATCTGCAGTTCGCCAAGGAACACCCGATCCTGTCGCTCATCTTTGTCGTGGGCGTCATCGTTACCGTCAACCGCTTCCTGATCGGCGGCCTGGCGAAGACCACCAACCTGGACGACAACAACCCCTGGGGCATCTGGATCAGCTTCGACCTGCTCTGCGGCGTCGCCCTGGCCGCCGGCGGCTACACCACCACGGCAGCCGGTCTCATCTTCAACATCAAGGGATTCCGCACGGCCATCAAGCCCGCGATCCTGACCGCGTTCCTCGGCTACGCCTTCGTCGTGTACGCCCTGCTGTACGACGTGGGCCAGCCCTGGCGCCTGCCCTACCCCGTGTTCTGGTCCCCGGGCACAAGCTCGGTCCTGTTCGAAGTCGGCCTGTGCGTCATGCTGTATGTCACGGTGCTGATGATCGAATGGCTGCCCAACTTCACCGACTGGGTGGGTTGGCAGAAGATCAGCCACATCATCCACAAGTGCACGATTCCCCTTACCGTGATGGGCGTGGTGCTCTCCACCATGCACCAGTCCTCGCTCGGCATGCTCTACCTCATCGCGCCGCACAAGATGCACCCGCTCTGGTACACCTACCAGCTGCCCCTGCAGTTCTTCGTGTCCTCGATGTTCGCGGGCATGTCCATGGTCATCTTCGAGGGAACCATCTCGCATCACTACCTGCACAGCCGCATGAGCCCGGAATACAATCGTGACCACGACGGTATTCTGTTCTCCTTCGCCAAGGCCTGTTCCATCATCATGATCGGCTACTTCGCCATGAAGATCATGGCCATCGCCGGCGAGGACAAGTGGGGCTACATCTTCCACGGGAAGTACGGCCTGATGTGGCTCACCGAGATGTTCGGCTTCGTGCTGCTGCCCGCGTTCCTGTACGCGGTGGGCTACCGCAACAAGCACACCGGCACCATCAAGGTGGCCGCCACCCTGGCTGTGCTCGGCATCGTGTTCAACCGCTTCAACGTCTCCTGGTTCGGCTTCAACGTGCACCTGCCCGAGTCGGCCCGGTACACGCCCTCCGTCCAGGAAGTCATTGTGTCGGTTTTCGTGGTCACCCTGATCATCCTGTGCTTCCGCTTCATCTCCAAGTACATGGCGATCTTCTCCGACCACCCGGCCTACAAGGGCCACCATTAAGAGAGGAGGATAGGACATGGAATTCCACGTCTACCACGACTTCATGGTCTACACCAAAGGGGTGGCCTACATCCTGATGGCCGTCACCCTGGGCGCCGCCCTGGGCTGGTGGATGTTCCTGACCGGCAAGGAACCCAAGGACGACAACCACCACTAGGCCGAGCCGGCCATACGCATGCAAGGGCCACGGAGCACCGCTCCGTGGCCTTTTTTGCGTGCGCCGCGCCAGGGTCCGGGCGCGCCTTCCCCGTGGCGTTGCAACGTCCTGCCGCGCCCCGTCTCCAGCGTCTCGCACCGGCACGCTGGGCACGAGGAACACCCGGCCTGCCGCTTGCCCTGCGCGTGGCCTGCGGCTACAAGGGGTGAGCTTTTCGCGGAGGTTCCTGCCATAGCCGTTTCCGTGCTCGCTGTGCTGGTCTTGGCGCTTATCCTCGCCGTGGTGGTCCTGGGCGGGGTGCAGCGCGGCCTGCGTTCCATCGCGGGGGCGGGGCAGCTCGTCTCCGGGCTGGCGCTTGTGGCCGCCGGACAGGCCGCCTGGCTGCATACGTTATGGATGGTGCCGCCCTCTTCGCGAGCGCCTGCTCCCAAGACCCACTCCGGGCAAACGCCCTCCCTGGACGGCTTCGACCTGACCGATCCGCTCCAGGCCTTCCTGCTCCTGGCGCTTCCGGCCTTGGGCATCGTGCTGCTCATCCTGGGGGTCAAACGCATGGCCCCCAGCCTCGAGGAGCTGCGCGCCTCCCGCCAGGCCCTGCGCGACAACGAAGCCCGCTATCGGCTGGTTGCCGAGAACCAGACCGACCTCATCGTCAAGCTGGATCCGCAGGGTCGTTTCCTGTCCGTCAGCCCCTCCTACTGCCGGGTGTTCGGCAAGACGGAAGCCGAGCTCCTGGGCGCGGCTTTCATGCCCATGGTGCACGGGGACGACCGCGCTGCCACGGCGAGATTCCTGGAGAATCTGGCCAAGCCTCCCCATATCCTCACCATGGAGAACCGGGTGCTGACCGCCGAAGGCTGGCGTTGGTATGCCTGGCACGATACCGCCCTGGTGGACGCGCAGGGACAGGTGCGTGAGATCATCGCAGTGGGCCGGGACGTGACCTCGCGCAAGCTGGCCGAGGAGGCCTCGCACGAGGATTCCTTTCGCTTCCGGGCCATCGTGGAATCCTCGCCGCTTGGCATGCAGCTCTATCGCCTGGAGCAGGACGGCACGCTCCTCTTCGTGCGGGCCAATGCGGCAGCGGACGCCATTCTCGGCCTGAACAACGCCCGCTTCATCGGCAAATCCATCGACGACGCCTTTCCTGCCCTGGCGGGAACGGAAATACCCGAGCGCTTCCGCGAGGTCTGCCGCACCGGGCAGACCTGGGAGGCGGAGCAGTTCGCCTACAAGGACAAGGACGTCTCCGGGGTCTTCCGAATGCGGGCCTTCCGCACGGCCCCGGGAGAAATGGCCGTGTTCTTCGAGGACATTTCCGAGCGTAACCGCCTGGAATCCCGGATTGAGCATCTGGCCCTGACCGACGCCCTGACCGGCACGGCAAACCGCACGCTGCTCATGGAGCGCCTGGGGCGCGCCCTGGAGCGGCGCAAACGGCGGGAGGACTACCGGTACTGCCTGCTGTTCGTCGACCTGGAACGCTTCAAGACCGTGAACGACAGCCTGGGGCACCAGGCCGGGGACGACGTGCTGCGCGAGAGCGCCGTGCGCATCCAGCACTGCGTGCGCACTCTGGACACGGTGGGACGTTTCGGCGGAGACGAGTTCCTGGTGCTGCTGGAGGATTTCGAGTCCTTCCGCACCGTGGTCAAGGTCATGCGGCGCATCCAGGAGGCCTTGAAGCTGCCCATCCTGGCCGGGGGGCGCGAGGTGCGGCTGGGCAGCAGCATCGGTCTGGCCATGGGCCTGGCCACCCACAGCTGCGCCGAGGAGCTGGTGAGACAGGCGGATCTGGCCATGCGTCGGGCTCGCGATCGAGGTCGTAACCGCTTCCGGGTGTTCACTCCGGGCATTCTCCGCCAGACGGAGCGCAGTCTGCAACTGGAAGGGGAGTTGGAGCGCTCCCTGGCTAACGGCGACTACTCCCTGGTGTTCCAGCCCATCCTGAGTCTGAGCGGCGGCGAACTGGCGGGCTTCGAGACCCTGGTCCGCTGGACGCACCCGGAGCTCGGTCCGGTGTCGCCGGATGAATTCATCCCCCTGGCCGAAGAGACCGGCAAGATCGTTGCGCTGGAGCAGTGGATCGTCCGCGAGGCCATGCGCATCTTCGCCGAATGGCGCGCCAGCCATTCCCGGGCGGCGGGACTCACGCTTTCGATAAACCTGTCGGCCCGCCACATCCCGGACCCGGATTTCAGCCGTTTCGTGCTCGAATCGCTGGAGCAGAGCGGGCTGCCCCCCGCCGCGGTGAAGTTCGAGATCACCGAGACCTCGCTCCTGACCGGCGGCGCGCCCATGATCCGCAAGCTCGAACAGCTCCGCGCCATGGGCGTGCGCTTCTGCATCGACGACTTCGGCACCGGGTACTCGTCCATGGCCTACCTGAACCGGCTGCCCATAGACGACCTCAAGCTGGACATAGCCTTCGTGAGACATCTGGAGACCCGCGCGGACACCCTGGAGATCGCCAAGGCCATTACCGGGCTGGCCCACGGACTGGGGCTGACGGTGGTGGCCGAGGGCATCGAGACCATGGGCCAGCGGGCCATCCTCCAGCAGATCGGCTGCGAGATGGGCCAGGGGTACCTTTTCGCGCGACCTATGAGTGCGCAGGACGTGGAAACCACCTACTTCGAATCCCCAAGGAGACACCATGCCGACCAGTGACCCCGCCAAGGATCTGGAAACCATCTTCACCGCAGCGCTTCACCGCATCGACCCCTACAAGATGATCACCAACCACGTGCGCCTGGAGGGCGACGTGCTGGTGGTGGACATGGAAGACGAGGTGCGCCGGGTGGACCTGACGCCGTTTTCGCGGATCCTGGTGCTGGGCGGCGGCAAGGCTTCGGCCCGTATGGCCAGGGCCTTCGAGGAACTCCTGGGCGATCGGATCACGGCCGGGCTCGTGGTGGTGAAATACGGCCACACCGACGCGCTCACGCGCATCGAGCAGGCGGAGTCGGGCCACCCCATGCCGGACCAGAACGGCGTGGACGGAGCGCGCAAGCTGGCCGCGCTGGCCGAAAGCGCCGACGAGAAGACCCTGATCATCACCTGCATCTCCGGCGGCGGTTCCGCGCTCATGCCCGCGCCGCTGACCTGCGTGGTGGACGGCGAAACCATCGAGTTGACCCTTGCCGACAAGCAGGAGACCACCAAGGCCCTCCTGGCCTGCGGAGCGGACATCCGCGAGATCAACTGCCTGCGCAAGCACCTGTCCATGCTCAAGGGCGGGCGCTTCCTCAAACTCATGGCCCCGGCCAGAAGCCTCAACTTCATCCTGTCCGACGTGGTGGGCGACTGCCTCCAGACCATCGCCTCCGGCATCACCAGCGCCGACGAGGGCACCTTCGCCGAGGCCATGGACATCGTCAGGAAGTACGACATCGCGGACAAGCTGCCGCGAAACGTGCTGAAGATCCTCACCCGGGGCGAGGAGGGAGCGGTGGAAGAGACGGTGAAGCCAGGCGACCCGGTGCTGGCCCTGGCCGACAACATCCTGATCGGCACGAACCAGGCCGCGCTCATGGCCGCCTGCGACAAGGCCCGGGAGCTCGGCTACAACGTGGCTCCCCTGACCTGCCTGCTGACCGGCGAGGCCCGCGAGGCCGCCAAGTTCCAGGCGGGCATCGCCAAGGACGTGCGCAAGTCCGGCATGCTGGTGGCCAAACCGGCCTGCGTGCTGCTGGGCGGAGAGACCGTGGTGACCCTGGTCGGGGAAGGCAAGGGCGGGCGCAACCAGGAAATGGCCCTGGCCTTCCTGGCCGAGATGGACAAGGACGCCGAATCGGGCCGGAACATCTATTATCTGTCGGCCTCCACCGACGGGTCAGACGGCCCCACGGATGCCGCAGGAGCCTTCGCGACTCCGGAATTGCTGGAAAAGGCGCGGAAAATGGGCCTCTCCATGGCCAAGGCCCTGGCCGACAACGACTCGTACCACTTTTTCGAGGCCCTGGGCGGTTTGTACAAGACCGGCCCCACCATGACCAACGTCTGTGATCTGCACATGATCATGGTGATATAGCTTGACAAGACTGCCTCGCTGAGAGGAATTTGCCGGGATTCGAACACACTCATAAGACCGGAGGAGAGCATGACCCGAGTGATTGCGCTCATGGCACTGCTGTTGGCGTTGGCCGTCCCCGCCTTGGCGGAACCTGTCGCCAGCCCCATTCCCATCGGCATCGCCGTGGCCACCACCAGCAACGTGGCGCTTTTCGGCGAAGAACAGGTCAACGGCGCCAAGATCGCCGAGGCCTACTTCAACGCCCAGGGCGGTGTGAACGGCACACCCATCAAGCTGGTCATTCAGGATACCGCTGGCGACGAGGCCGGCGCGGTCAACGCTTTCCAGAGCCTGATCACCGCCAAGGTGGTCAGCATCATCGGGCCTACCCTGTCCCAGCAGGCCTTTGCCGCGGCTCCCATAGCCGACCGGGCCAAGGTGCCCGCCATGGGCGCTTCCACCACCGCCAAGGGCATTCCCCAGATCGGCGAGTACGTGTGCCGCATCTCCGCCCCCATGACCGTGGTGGCCCCCAACTCGCTCAAGCAGGCCCTGGTCCTGAAGCCCGACATCAAGCGGGTGGTGGTGCTGTTCGCCCAGAACGACGCCTTTTCCGCCTCCGAGACCACCGTGTTCCAGGAAGCCATCAAGAGCCTGGGCCTGGAGACCGTGTCCGTTCAGAAGTTCCAGACCACGGACACCGACTTCACCACCCAGGTGACCGCCGTGCTCGGCGCCAACGCCGACCTGGTGGTCATCTCCGGCCTGGCGGCCGATTCGGGCAACCTGGTGAAGCAGCTGCGCCAGTTGGGCTACAAGGGCCTGATCGTGGGCGGCAACGGCCTGAACTCCCCCAACATGTTCCCGGTGTGCGGCCCCCTGTGCGAAGGCATCATGGTGGCCCAGGCCTACAGCCCCCAGGCCGACTTCCCCATCAACAAGGAATTCGCCGCCAAGTTCACCGAAGCCTACAAGAAGGCCCCGGCCCAGTTCTCCGCCCAGGCCTTCACCGCCGTGCAGGTAATGGTCGAGGCCCTGCGCAAGGTCGAGAAGGAATCCGGAAAGAAGCTCACCGACATGGACTTGGCCGACGTGCGCGTGGCCCTGAACAAGGCCCTGATGACCGGCTCCTACATGACGCCCGTGGGCGAGATCAGCCTGGACCCCGAAGGCGAGGTCATCCAGAAGCAGTTCTACGTCTCCCAGATCAAGATGAACCCCGACGGCAAGACCGGCGCGTTCGTCCTGACCAAGTAGGCACTATGACCGGGGGAGGCGCAAGCCTCCCCCTATTCGTACCGTGTTCCCGGCTTTTCGCCCGTCCGGGCGGCGTCGCGGGCGGGTCCGACACCGCTCCCGGCCTTCCGGTCCAAACGTGATACTCGAGCAGATCCTGGTACCATGTCCCTAGCCTGGTTTTTACAAAATCTCCTGAACGGACTGTCCATCGGCAGCGTCTACGCCGTGTTCGCCCTGGGCTACACCCTGGTGTTCTCCATCCTGGGCATCATAAACTTCGCCCACGGGGCCGTGTTCACCCTGGGGGCCTACCTCACCTACGTGCTGGCCGTGGGCCAGTTCGGCCTGAACGGGCTGCTGGCCGGGGTGACCCTGCCCTTCAAGCTGCCCTTCGTGCTGGCCCTGCTGGTGGGCGCAGCCCTCTCTGGGCTTGCGGGCCTGGCCGTTGAGCGCCTGGCCTTCAGGCCGCTTCGCAAGCGCGGCGCAGACGCCCTGCTGGCCCTGGTGTCCAGCCTCGGCGTGGCGCTCATCCTGGTGAACCTGATCCAGTACCTCTTCGGCGCGGAAATCTACTCCTTCCCGCCCGACGTGTTCGGCTCCCTGCCTGCGGCCATGATCTTCAAGATCGGCGACAAGATCGTCGCGGTGCGCACCGTGCAGGTGATCCTCTTCGGCGTGAGCATGCTCATGCTCCTTGCCCTGGTGTGGTTCATCCACTTCACCAAGCAGGGCAAGGCCCTCCAGGCCACCGCCGAGAACCCGGACACCGCGAGCCTTTTGGGCATCGGCGTGGACACCTTCATCATGGGCACGTTCTTCATCTCCGGCATCCTGGGCGGGCTCTCCGGCACGCTCATCGGGGTCAGCTTCGGGCTGGCCGGACCGTACTTCGGCGTGGCCTACGGGCTCAAAGCCCTGGCGGTCATCGTGCTGGGCGGACTGGGCTCCATTCCCGGCGCCGTGGTGGGCGGACTGGTCATCGGCCTGGCCGAGGCCTTCCTGCCCCCGGACATGTCCTCCTACAAGGAGGCGGTGGCCTACGTGCTGCTCTTCGTCATCCTGCTGGTGCGGCCCCAGGGCCTTCTTGGCAAAAACGCGGAACAGAAGGTGTAGCCGTGGAAGACCTCATCTCGCGCTACGGCTTCCTTTTCGTGACCATCATCCAGCAGGCGCTCCTGGGCCTGAGCCTGTATTTCCCGCTCATGGCCGGGCAGCTGTCCCTGGCCAGCATAGGATTCTACGCCCT
Organism: Acidobacteriota bacterium; assembly: GCA_046566965.1. Taxonomy (GTDB): domain Bacteria; phylum Desulfobacterota; class Desulfovibrionia; order Desulfovibrionales; family Desulfovibrionaceae; genus Fundidesulfovibrio. The sequence goes on along the minus strand of JBKICU010000018.1, from coordinate 34,797 downwards.
GGGCGGCTATGTTGCGGCCATCATGGGAACGCATCCGGCCCTGGCCCCCCTGCGCGACTCCCTGGGATTCTTCATCTTCCCGCTGGAATGGCTGGTCGCCGGGATAGTCTCCATCATCCTGGGGCTTGGCCTCGGATTTCCGGCGCTTCGCCTGCGCGGCATCTATCTGGCCCTGGCTACCATCGCCTTCGTGCAGGTGTTCGGCGTGCTGGTGCTGAACATGCCCATCGCGGGCGGAGCCGTGGGCATCTTCGGCATCCCCCAGGCCTTCGAGAGCCGCCTGGCCTACATCTGGTTCTTCGGGCCGCTCCTGGTGCTGACGCTCCTATTCCTGAAACGCCTGGAGGCCACCGGCACGGGCCGCCTGTTCTTCTCCATCCGCGAGGACGAACTGGCCGCCAGAGCCATGGGCGTGAACGTCACCTGGCGCAAGGTGCAGGCCTTCGTCATCGGCTGCGCCCTGGCCGGAGTGGTCGGAGCCATGAGCGCCCCCTTCCTGAACACCTGGAACACCCGCCAGGGAACATTCGACGCGGGCGTGGCCTGTCTGGCCTACGTGCTCATCGGCGGCGCGCGCTCCAAGTGGGGGGCGCTGCTCGGCGCGGCCCTGCTGGTGAGCCTGCCTGAGCTTCTGCGTCCGCTCAAGGATTCGCGCATGATATTGAACGGTCTGGTGCTGGTGCTGGCCTGCGTGTACATGCCCCAGGGCATAGTGGGCCTCTTCTCCCGGAGAAAGTCATGAGCGCCGTCCTCTCCGTAGAGAACCTCTCCAAGAGTTTCGGCGGCCTGATGGCCGTGATGGGCGTCGGATTCGAGGTGGCCGAGGGCGAAATCTTCGGCCTGATCGGACCCAACGGCGCGGGCAAGACCACCCTGTTCAACATGCTCACCGGCCTCACGCGCCCAAGCTCCGGCACGGTGCGCTTCCTGGGCCGGGACATCACCGGCCGGGACCCGGACGTCATCGCGCGCCTGGGCATGGCCCGCACCTTTCAGAACATCCGCCTGTTCGGCGGCATGAGCGTACTGGACAACGTGCGCATCCCGCGCCACGCCCTGGGCGCGTCCCAGGCCGGAGCCGGGCTCTGGGCCGGCGTCTTCGGCAGCAAGGCCGCCCGCGAGCACGAGCGCGACGCCCTGGAGCGCGCCCGCGCCCTGGTCGATCTGGTGGGCCTCTCCGATCGCGCGGACGCTCAGGCGGCCAGCCTGCCCTACGGCGCACGCCGCCGCCTGGAGATCGCCCGCGCCCTGGCCCTGTCCCCCAAGCTGCTGCTTCTGGACGAGCCCGCCGCAGGCATGAACCCCTCCGAAAAGCAGGATCTCGCCCGCTTCATCCGCGAGATCCGAGACCGCTTCGAGCTCACGGTCCTGTTCATCGAGCACAACGTGCCCATGGTCATGGGGCTGTGCAAGAACGTCGCGGTGCTCAACTTCGGCGAGCTTCTGGCCGTGGGCAGCCCCGAAGAGGTGCAGGCCAACCCCGCCGTGGTGGAGGCCTACCTGGGCGAGTCGCCCGAAACGGCGGTGGCCAGGCCGGAGGTGTCCCATGCTTGAGCTCTCCGGCGTTACGCTCGCCTACGGGCCGGTGCTCGCCGTGCGCGACGCCACCATCCGCGTCGACCAGGGTGAGATCGTCACCCTCATCGGAGCCAACGGCGCGGGCAAGACCACCATCCTGCGAGCCATCTCCCGCCTCATCTCCCCCAAGTCCGGCTCCATCAGCTTTGACGGGCACGACCTGGCCGGGCTCACCCCGGACAAGGTGCTGCGCCTGGGACTGGCGCACTGCCCCGAGGGACGCCAGGTGCTGGCCCGCCAGTCCGTGCGCGACAACCTGGAGCTTGGGGCCTACATCCGTTCCGACAAGGCCGGGGTGCAGGCCGACCTGGAAAAGGTCTACGGGCTGTTTCCGCGCCTGAAGGAGCGCGCCGGGCAGCTGGCCGGGACGCTCTCCGGCGGCGAGCAGCAGATGCTGGCCATCGGGCGCGCCATGATGTGCCGCCCCAAGCTTCTGCTTCTGGACGAGCCGAGCCTCGGGCTTGCGCCCATCATCGTGCAGGAGATCTTCCAGATCATCGCTGATCTGAACTCCGACGGCGTCACCATCCTGCTGGTGGAGCAGAACGCCAACTTGGCCATGAAGACCGCGCATCGCGCCTACGTGCTGGAAGCGGGCGTCATCGTCGCCGAGGGCGACGCCAAGGAGCTGGCTGGCGACGAGCGCGTGAAGAAGGCATATCTGGGGTAGTCCGGGAGAAGCGTTTGGGCGGGCTCCGCCCGAACCCGCCAGGGCTCCGCCCTGGACCCGGCAGGGGAGAAGCCTCCCCTGCACCCGGCTTTCCGCTTCGCGTCGTGCGCGGTAAGATTGTGGCGGGCCGGGGCTGGATGCTGTCCCGTCCGTGTCCTGGCGGGCTAGAACCGATGTGAAGACGATTCGTCGCCCGCCCGCCAGAACCCGGCCGTGACAGCCACCAACCCCCGCCATCGCGGACGGCGGAGATTTCAAGAATAAACAAGCCCTGAAGCGCGGCTTTGCGCGCTTCAGGGCTTTCTTGTGGGATATCTGAAACGTAGCGGTGTGTTACGCGAAGCCCACTGAGGGTCCAGGGGGATCATCCCCCTGGCGGGTGCAGGGCAGCGCCCTGCCGGGGTCTGGGGCGGAGCCCCAGCCGTCAACAATTCTCGGTTTTGCCGCTCCCTCCGGGGGGCGGAGGCGATTGCGGAACTGGCACGGGAGTCGGCACGGGAGTTGGCACGGGAGGTTGGGGCGGGGTGGTATTCGGCTGATTCCCGGGAGCCTGGGGAGTCTTGGTCGGGGGCAGCGGGAACGAATCCGGAGCGCACCCGAACGCCTTGAGTGCATCCCTGCCTTGGCTGATCAGGTACGGTGCGAACATGCTGAGCCCGGCCCACAGGAAGTTTTGGGCGTCGCCCAACGAGATGATTTTTCCTGTCCTGCCCAGTGTCCAGACCATCACCGTGCCCAGCGCCAGGAAGATTGAGAGGAGTACGATCATACCCAGAAAGGCTATGAGCCTGCTGGTGCTTGGCAGGTCGATGTAGACCAGCTTCTTCTTGCAGGCGTCGTCTGGGTCTTGCTGCTCGACGACAGTATTTTCCGACAGCGCTCGCCCAAGTGACCATTGCGGGTCGGTCCGCAGCTTTGCGAAAATGAACAGGACGGAGACGACAAGAAGTCCGTATCCAAGAAAAATGACGGCGTAGAGAAGAGTTTCAGGCATGGGTTCGTGCGGAGTTGCCGCCTGTTTTGCGTCCTGCGTCGGCGGCATGGCGAGTTGCATGGTCACCGGAACGATGGTCGGTCCGGGTGCAGGTGGCTGGGTGTCCGCTGCGCGTGTCGGGAGAACCGATGTAAGAAGCAGAGAAATCAGCAGAATGAGGAGCAGGGACCGTCTCATGGTGATACCTCCTTGCAGTTGGTGAAAGAGGTGAATCAAGAGCGGTGGCGAATGCCGAAGTCGGATGAGATTCAATCGCAAGAATGGATATTCTTGTCAAATTGAAAGCGTCATGCAACGTTTTTCTATATAGATAATTGATGCTGGGGGTTTGTGCGTTGTCCGTGTTGGTCTTTGTATTGTTCAGTGCTTGAAATGCGGAAACGGCCGTCGCTTTCGCGTCGGCCGTTTCCGGTTTGCGGGTGGTTGGTGATGGAGGATGGGAACTCTTTTTCGACTAGCCCAGGATGGCCTTGATGTCCTCGTCCGGGGTGGTGATGGGCATGATGTTCAGCTTGTCCACAAGCACCTTCAGCACGTTGGGGGTGACGAAGGCGGGCAGGCTGGGTCCGAGGCGCACGTTCTTGATGCCAAGGGCCACCAGGGTCAGCAGGATGGCCACGGCTTTCTGTTCGTACCAGGACAGGACCATGGACAGGGGCAGTTCGTTGACGTCGCACTTGAAGGCTCCGGCCAGGGCCACGGCGATCTGGATGGCGGAGTAGGCGTCGTTGCACTGACCGATGTCCAGAAGGCGCGGGATGCCTCCGATGGTGCCCAGGTCCTTGTCGAAGAAGCGGAATTTGCCGCAGGCCAGCGTCAGGACCACGGTGTCCTGGGGCAGCTTCTCGACGAACTCGGTGTAGTAGTTGCGGCCGGGCTTGGCGCCGTCGCAGCCTGCCACCAGGAAGAAGTGGCGGATGGCTCCGGATTTCACGGCGTCGATGACCTTGTCGGCGACGCCCAGAACGGCGTTGCGGCCAAAGCCGGTGAGCACCTGCTTTCCGGGAGCGTCTGCGGTGAAGCCGGGCATCTTCAGGGCGTGTTCGATCACGGCGGAGAAGTCGTAGCCCTCGACGTGCTTGATGCCGGGGAAGCCGACCAGGCCGTGGGTGAAGACGTTGTCCGCGTAGGACTGGGCGGGCTTCATCAGGCAGTTGGTGGTGAAGAGGATCGCGCCGGGGAACGCGGCGAATTCCTTCTGCTGGTTCTGCCAGGCGGTGCCGTAGTGGCCGTAGAGGTGCGGGTAGGTTTCCTTGAGCTTGGGATAGCCGTGGGTGGGCAGCATCTCGCCGTGGGTGTAGACGTTGATGCCCTTGCCCACGGTCTGCTTCAGGAGCTCTTCCAGGTCCTTCAGGTCGTGTCCGGTGATCAGGATGGCCTTGCCTTTGACCTGTCCCAGGGGAACGGCGGTGGGCTTGGGGTGGCCGTAGGTGTCGGTGTTGCCCTTGTCCAGCGCTTCCATGGCCAGCAGGTTGACCTGGCCGCAGCGGATGCAGGAGTTGAACCAGTAGTCCATGCCCAGGCCAGGCTTGGTGGCGGCGGCCATGGCCTCGTGGATGAAGTCGTAAATTTCCTTGTTCTCGACACCCAGGATGCGGGCATGGTCGGCGTAGGCGGCGACGCCCTTCAGGCCGAACAGCACCATGTGCTGGAGCGACACGATGTCCGGGTCGGTGTCGGGGTTGTCCTTCATGCCGCCCTTGCCTTCGGAAGCCTGGGCGATCAGGCCGGGCAGGTCGGCTGCGGGAGCGAAGGACACGGTGGCGTGGCCGGGGATGCTGCCGCCTGCGGCCTTGACCTTGGCGGCCAGGGCGTCGCGCAGCTGGACGGTCTGCTTGATCCAGACCAGGAAGCGGGCGGGGTCGAAGTTCACGTTGGTCAGGGTGGAGAACAGCATGGCGGGCACGTGGCGGTCGGCGTCGGCATCCACCACTCCGACCTTGCGGCCTTCCTCGGCCACAAGGCACAGGCCGCGCAACGCGTAGACCAGGAGGTCCTGCAGGTTGGAGGTGGTCTCGTCCTTGCTGCACACGCCGATCTTGTCGCAGCCCTTGCCGTGGCTGGTCTGCTCACACTGGTAACAGAACATATTCATAATCGTCCTCCGTAAGGGTTGTTGTCTGATTGCCTCGTCTGGCACCATCAATAAGCCGCTCCCGGACAACCAGATGTGACCTGAATCACGTGCGGGATAAAAAAGATGATTTTTCTCTCGAAAGGTTGAACGTCAGCTGGTTCAGAAGGCCCCGGTCGGCAACGCCGTCCATGAACGCAGTAGGTCAGTGCACGTGCGCCGCGCATCAGAAAGCTGAAACAGAAGGGACTGTCCTCAACATAGCATTCCCTGTTCCTCTTGTCCGCTCTTTTCTGCGCAGTGGTGGGCATCGCCCGAGCATTTCGCGGACCGTGCGCGCCTCGCTGGACCTCCGCGGGGAAATCGCCTTAAAAGGCGATCCAGAAACACATCCGGCGGGACATGTCATGATGACGGCAGGCAACCTTCTGGCGCGGGCTCTGGCCCTGTCGTTCCTGTTCGCCTGGCTTGCGGGGGAGGGCAGAGCCGCCACGCCTCAGGTGCGCATGTCCGGCGAACAGTACGTGTACGGCGCATCCTTCAGGAACCGCAATTTCACCGGCTGGACAACGGATGGAACGCAGACCGAAGACGCGTTCTCAATCTGGCAGCGGCTTCGCCTGCGAACAGACATCACGCACAGTGACGACCTGGGCTTCAGCCTGTGGCTCCAGGTGAACAACACCCCCTGGGGCAACGGATTTCTTACCGTGGACAACCCGGCCGTGGCCGTTCAGGTATTCAAGGCGTATCTTCAGGTCAGGATTCCGGGCACGCAGGTCCAGGTGACCGCAGGCAAGCAGACCGTCACCCTGCCGCAGTCTGCGGCTTTCTGGGGCAGCGTGGTGTTCGACTCGGAGATGGGGGCGCTGGCCGCGAGGATCCCCCTGGCCGAGGGGCTGGATCTGGCGCTGGGGTACGGCAGGCCGCTGTCCTATCAAAACGCGCTGGAGGATGTGGCCGCTTCCCCGCGCAACGTCCTGGACATGGCTTTCCTGACCTTGGCGTACGGCTCGGAGGATTTTTCCGTGACGCCGTGGGCTGCGCTGGCCCTGTCCGTGAACGCCAGAGGGGCGCATCCCTACGGCTCAAGCCCGGAAGGACCGCCGGACCTTGGGTACATCCGCCAGGAGCTGTACTCGCTGGGGTATTTCATGGGCAGGCCCGGCTACCGACAGGATGTTGCGCCGACGCTGTGGGGCGGCGCGGCCGTCAAATGGGCGGTGGGGGATGTGTGCCTGTACGCCGATGTGACAGCCGCAAGCGGCGGCCTGGGAGATGCCGGGAAGAACCTGCGGCGCGGCCTGTTCGCGGACGCGGCGCTTGAGTACACAGGCTTCAATGAGGTGATGCCCCGCCTGTTCGGCTGGTGGTCCACGGGCGAGGACGCGGACATCGCCAACGGCTCGGAGCGGATGCCCGCCGTGGTGCGCACCTGGAACGCGGGCGGATCCTACCTGTTCAGCTCCGGGCAGACATACGACAACACCACCAGCATCTACGCAAGCCCCATCGGGGCCTTCGGGCTCGGGGCCACCCTGGACAAGATTGTCCTGACCGACAGCCTCTCATCCCGCCTGACGGCCATATACATGCGCGGCACAAACGACCCCGCGCCGCTTCGCCGCTCCGTGGCCCTGAACGGGCCGGGCTACATGGTGACGATGGGCAAGAACCTGAGCGCGAACGAGTACCTGGTCGGCGTGAACTTCGACCATGCCTACGCCGTCACTCCGGAACTCAAGCTGATCGTGGAGACGGGCTGGGCGCACCCCGGCGGGCTGCAAAAGAGCATCTGGGGAGCGCGCTTCGTGAACGCCGCGCAGGACTCCTGGAAATTCGCCGCAGGCTTCTTCTACAGTTTCTAACGTGAGATTCTCGTCTGGCTCGGAAATTATGTGCTGTGAGCCCCTGCCCAACTACGGCAGTGCAAACATCCCGTGAAGCGAAACGGGTGTCCGGAGGGCGTAGCCCTTTGGCCGCCGGAGGCCCTCTTCGTCCCGGGTGTCTCCGCCCGCGGCGCGCTGCTGGTCTCTGGTCCCTGCCTCCTCTCTCCCGACTCGCCTCACTTCCAGCCCAGACGCCTCTTCTGATCCGCGTTCAAAAGGGGATTGAGGGCCGCGAGCCTGCCCCGAGCCAGTTCCCGCGCCGGGTCCGGCAGGTCGGGATGGCGGGCGGCGCGGTCCAGCCAGTACCAGGCCCACAGGATGTCGCGGGGGACGCCGTGGGCGTCCATGAAGAGGATTCCGAGCTGGAACTGGGACTGAGGTTCGCCCGCTCGGGCGGCCTCCAGGAAGTACGCGGCGGCGCGGGTGGCGTCGCGCTCGCTCCCCTGGCCGGTCAGGTGCCGGTAGCCCTGCGCGAAGAGGTCTCCGGGTGATGCCGGAGCGCTCGAGGGCTCGGCTGGGTCGGGTCCGGTCGTCATCTGCGCGGAGGCGGATGCGGACATCCAGAAGAGTGCGGCCGCCAGGGCGCAGCAGGGGAGAAATGAGCGCATGCCGTAGGTCCTCAATGGGGGGCCAGGAGCCGGTCCAGGTCGGGCAGTGGTTTAGGGGAAAGGGAGACCGACAGGGGGCCGCCGCTGTTCCCGGAACGCTGGGGGGCGGCGGGCAGTTGGAGCGGCAGCTTGCCTGCGAGGATGGGATACGGGTCCATCCAGGCGTCCAGCCGCATGGGAGCGCCCGGCCCGGCCCGCAGACGGGCCTTGTCGCTGGTGAGCTCCAGCCGCAGGTAGACGCGTCGGGCGGGCCGTTCCAGCCTGGTCCAGGCCACGCGGCGTTTGCCGCCTTCCCAGAGTTCCGAATCGGAGACGCTGAAGGCGTCCAGCTCGCGGTAGGTGTTGCCGTCCGTGGACAGGGAGAGCCGCGCGCCGTTGGATTGGCCGGGCTCGCCGTAGGCTTCGGGCGAGTAGACCATGCGCACGGCCCGGACGGGAGCCGGGGAATCCAGCGCATAGACGACGAAGCAGCTGTTCTCGCCCCGGCAGGTGAGGCACGGCTCTCCGGGGAGCTTTTCCATGTTGAACTGCGCGAAGGCCTGTTTCTCCCAGGATGCAGGACCGGTGAAGTCCATCACGGTGCGCAGCCTGGCGGTTCCGGCAGGGGCGAGCCTCAGAAGCGACCCGTCAGGCGCGGAAGGCAGGGTTATGGCCTCGGTTCCCAGGGTGAGTGTCTGGCCGGCCAGGTTTCCTGAGATGCTCACGCCCTGGACCGCGCCGGGAGCGAACAGGACGTCCGGGCCGGGGACGTCCAGCAGGGGGTGGGCCAGGGACGGGTCGAACAGCTTGAGGCCGGGAAGTTCGGCCACTGGGGCCAGGCCGGGATGCTCGGCCTGGAAATCCGCCAGGGCCGGGTCCTCCGGGGCAAAGGCGTACAGGGCGTCGTCGCCCGCCCGCGCGAGGCCGGGAGTCCAGGGAGCAATGTTGAGGCGGGCCTTGATGCGCTCGGCCTGAAGGACATGCCGGGTTGTCGTCGCGTCTGGCGGAAGGTCGATCTCCAGCGCGACGGGTTCCAGGCTGCCGTGGATCCTGCCGGGGTCCAGGGCCACGGCCACGTAGAGATCGTTGCCGCCGGGGCTGGGTATGGACAGGGACAGTTCGGCCTCGCCCACCAGCGCGTCCGCCGGGAAATCAGCCTGGGTGATCCGGGCCAGTTCCACCAGGGAGTCCGGCCCGCTTCCGGTCAGGATAACCGCAGAGGCGTCAGGAGCAGGCGCGGCCCGGCTGCGGGTCAATCGCAGGCGGCAGCGCAGGGGGATGTCCGCCTGGAATCCCCCGATGGGAGCCATGAACCGCCACAGGGCCAGGCCGGGGCGGTGCGGGTCGTACAGGCTGAGGGTCTTCTGGAAGAGGTCCGGGCCGATGTTGTTCCAGCGTTCGGCTTCCCGGTAGAAGTCCAGGCCCGAGAAATCCGCGCGCCAGGTTCCGTCTCCGGCCAGGGGGCTCACGTTCACCAGCCCGGCGCGGTAGCCGGAGAGTTCTCCGAATGTTTCGGGCCGGCCCAGGCCCGCAGGGGCGAAATCCGGCCCTGCCAGCAGGAGGACCCGGCGGTAGGGTTTGTCGCCGCTCTGGCTCAGGTCCCCGAATACGCCCGGCAGGTACCAGCGCGCGAACACTTTGAGATGCCGGTTTCGCGGGAAGGCCAAAGCGTCGATGTTGGTTTTGGCCTCGGCCACGGCCAGCAGGTCGTCCCGCACGGAGTGCTGGTCGCGGCGGTAGTATTCGGCCAGCGACCCCTGCCCGGCCAGTCCCGGCAGGCTCACCCCCACGACTGCGGCCAACCCCAGGAGCGCAGCGGCCCGGCTGGGCAGGGCCAGGGTGACGCCGCGCACCAGCATGTCGATGCCTGCACCGGCCAGGAGCGCCAGGACGGGCACGAAATTCATCAGATAGCGCGGATTGACCGCGATGCCCGTGCGCAGGAGCAGCACGGCGGCCAGGGGCAGGCCCGCCCACAGGAGCAGCAGGGCGGTCCCCCTGGGGTTTCGCGGGAGGCCCACGGCCAGGCCCAGGGCGGCGCAGGCCAGATACAGCACGCTCTGGGCGGAGTATTCCAGCATGGCCCGGTGCAGCACCTGGGCGCTCAGGCCCATGCCCTCGTCCGGCGAGGCGATGAGCTGCATGTGGAACACGTGGCCGGGCAGCCAGGGGGCGTAGGCCAGGGCGGCTGCGGCAAACGCGCCCAGGGCCGCGAGGAAGGTCCGTCCGGGAAGCTGGCGGCCCAGGCCCAGCATCAGCACATAGCCCGCCTGGGCGGCCAGGCTGGCTCCGCCCAGGTAGGAGGAATACAGGGTTGCGACGACGGCCAGGGCGTAGGCGGCCCAGTCCCGGAAACGGTTGTGTTCCAACGCGCGCAGCAGAAGCCACAGGGATGTGACGCCAAGCAGCAGGTAGAGCGAATACGGGCGCGCCTCGCGGCTGTAGTGAATGTGGTAGAGCGACAGGCCCAGCAGGGCCGAGGCGAAGAGTCCGGCGCGCCCGCGGTACAGGCGCGTGCCCAGCGGATAGAGCGCCAGCACCGTGAGCGTGCCGAACACGGCGCTGGGGAGCTTGGCCCAGGTCTCGGTGGCTCCGCCCAGGGAGAGCGCGTAGTGCAGGATGGCGTGCAGAAGCGGCGGAGACGAATCCAGGGAGGAATCGGACGGCCCCTGGAAGCTCAGGCTCTGCCACAGTTCGGCCAGCGGAAGGCGCGCCCGGCCCAGAGTGACGAACTCGTCCCACCACAGGGGGATGGATTCAAGCCAAGCCAGCCGCAGGGCGGCGGCAACGCAGACAACGGCGGCAAGAAGCAGGATTCTGGCGCGGGAGTGTGTCATCACCTAAGGATAGCAGGTTTTGCAGAAAAAAACAGCTGGACAGGATACCTTCTAATCCGTAGGTGACTTTTTTCGAGCGACTACCGCCAGGAGGAATGACCCATGGCTCACAAGAAGATCGAACGCAAGAAAGAGTTGGACCGCCGCCGCAAACGCCGCATGGAGCGCCTGAAAGAGCGTATCCGCGAAGCCAAGGCCACCAAGAAGTCCTAAGCTTTCCGAATGTTGTATGAACGTTCCGGCATGCGGAACGTTCAGGCCAAGCCCGCGCCAGACGAGCGCCCGCCCGTGGGTGGGCGTGTCTGCCGTTGCGGCTTTTTCAGGTCGGGTGCGAGCCGACCGTTCAAATGCCCGCCGCCCGTGAGAGTCGTTTGACAACCGCGCTCCGGCGTCTTATCCCTGCGCCGTTACGAATTGCGCCGAGTTTGTTCAAGGAGGAAGCCATGCCCATCTACGAATACCGCTGCCAGGAATGTCAGCAGACTTTCGAGGAATGGCAGAAGGACTTCACGGAGCGCCAGGTTCCTTGCCCCGTTTGCGGCGGCAAGGCTGAACGCCTCATTTCCAGTTCGTCTTTCGTCCTGAAGGGCGGCGGCTGGTATTCCGATCTGTATTCCAAGCCCGCTGGCGACTCGTCCGGGTCGTCCGCAACGTCCGGAGCAGGCGCGTCCTGTACGCCCAAGGTCGAGGCCAAGGCCGAAGCCGCACCGGAAGCCAAGCCCTGCGCATCGACCTGCGCATCGGGCGGCTGTTCAAACTGATTTTTTGATCCCGCGGGGCAGCTTAGGCTGCCCCGCCGGTTTACAGGCCCGCCCGTTGCGCGGCCGTCCCCTCAAACGGCGCACTCCCGGCAGGCCTTGACCCGCCGGGCCGAGCCACTGCAACCCAACGGCACACATGATAGACCGCTACACCCGCCCGGAAATGGGCCGACTCTGGAGCCTTGAGAACAGGTTTCGGGTCTGGCTCGAAGTGGAACTGGCCGTTTGCGAGGGCTGGTGCGCCATGGGGCGCATTCCCGCCCAGGACATGCAGACCATCCGCGACAAGGCCGACATCAACGTGGAGCGCATCCTGGAAATAGAGGAGCGCACCCGCCACGACGTCATCGCCTTCCTGACCAACGTGGAAGAGATCGTCGGCCCCTCGGCCCGCTACATCCACCTGGGCTGCACCAGCTCCGACATCGTGGACACGGCCAACGGCGTGCTCCTCAAGCGCGCCGGAGCAATCATCCTGGACGGGCTGGACAGGCTCCTCGGCGTGTTGAAAGACATGGCCATGGCCCACAAGGGCCGTCTGTGCATGGGCCGCACCCACGGCATCCACGCCGAGCCCACCAGCTTCGGCCTGAAGATGACCGTGTTCTACGCGGAATTCCTGCGCCACCGCGAGCGCGTCAAGCGCGCCGTGGAAGGCGTTTCCGTGGGCAAGATGAGCGGCGCCGTCGGCACCTACGCCTATCTTTCGCCGGAGCTGGAAGAGCGCGCCTGCGCCATCCTGGGCCTGACCCCGGACCCGGTGTCCACCCAGATCGTGCAGCGCGACCGCCACGCCGAGTTCTTCACCGCCTTGGGCCTTCTCGGCGGCGGCATCGAGCGCCTGTGCGTGGAGCTTCGGCACTTGCAGCGCACCGAGGTGCTGGAAGTCGAAGAGGGCTTCGGCAAGGGCCAGAAGGGCTCTTCGGCCATGCCCCACAAGAAGAACCCCATCTCGGCCGAGAACCTGGCCGGGCTGTCGCGCCTTCTGCGCACCAACGCGCTGGCCTCCATGGAGAACATGGCCCTGTGGCACGAGCGGGACATCTCGCACTCCTCGGTGGAGCGCGTCATCATGCCCGATTCCACCATTCTGGCCGACTACATGCTGAACCGCCTGGCCAACCTGCTTTCCGGTCTTCGCATCATCGAAGAAAACATGGAGCGCAACCTGTGGGGCTCCTACGGGCTGTTCTTCTCGCAGGCCGTTCTGCTGGCGCTTATCGACAAGGGCATGGACCGCCAGCAGGCCTACGAACAGGTCCAGGGCATCGCCATGCGCTGTTGGACGGAAAAAAAGCTCTTTGCCGATGAGGTTCGGCGTGATACGGCCATCGCCAACGCGTTGGGCCACGAAATGCTGGACGAACTGTTCAATCCGGCCAACTTCCTCAAAGAGGAAGACGCCATCTACAAAAAGGTGTTCGGGGCGTGAAACAGCGGTTAGCCAGAATAATTCTCGACAAGTCCTATCGCGAAGGCGATTTCGTTCTCACCTCCGGTCGCAAGAGCGACTATTATTTCGATTGCAAGCCCACGGCCCTTCATCCCGAAGGATCCTACCTGCTGGGCAACATCTTCTGCGACATGCTCTCCGGCATTGACGTGCAGGGCGTGGGCGGCATGACCCTGGGGGCCGACCCCCTGGTGAGCGCCGTCACCGTGATGTCCTTCATCGGCAAGCGCCCCCTGCCCGGTTTCATCGTGCGCAAGCAGGCCAAGGGACACGGCACCAACCAGTTCCTGGAGGGGCTGGTCAACTTCCAGCCCGGCGACAAGGTCGCCATGCTGGAGGACGTGGTCACCACCGGCGGTACCCTGCTTAAGGCCTGTGAGCGCGTGCGCGACGCGGGACTTACGATCGTGGCGGTATTGGCCGTCCTGGACCGTCAGGAGGGCGGGCGTGAGAACCTGGCCGCAGCCGGGTACAATCTCAACGCCATATTCACCCGAGCCGACCTCGTCGCGGCCAAAGGCTAGAGGTAGTTGAGTCCGTTCAAGCCCACCGTCGACTCAAGGAGGAGCCAGACCGTGGCATTGTCCCACGCCCTCACATGCGCTTTCGGTATCGTCGCTGCCGTTTTTCTGCTGTTGGCCCCTGCAACCGCTTCCCGGGCCGGCGAGGGCTGGGCGGTGAGCCTGAGGGCCGATCCCTACGGCCCTCAACGGTTCCTGGCCGTGGACAAATCCTCGCAGACATTCTGGTTCTTCGAACAGAAAAGTCCTCTGCAGCCCATCAAGCAATTGCCCTGCACCACCGGGCAGGAGCCGGGCACCAAGTGGAAAGAGGGCGACCTGAAGACCCCCGAAGGCGTCTACTTCATCCGTGAGCGCATCGGCGGCGGCCTGGATTATGGACTCTACGGCGACCTGGCCTTCACGCTGAACTACCCCAACCCCATCGACGTGATCAACGGCCGCAAGGGCTCGGGCATCTGGATCCACGGCCGGGGCAGGCCCATCACGCCCATGGAAAGCCGCGGATGCGTGGCGCTCAACAACCCCGACATCAAGGAACTGGACCCCCAGTTCACCAAGCGCGTGCTGCCCGTGGTCATCGCCAACGAGGTGCACTGGTCCAAGGACGCTCCCGCCGCCGCGAAGGAGGCCCAGGAAGTGGTGGCCGCCACCCTGGAATGGGCCAAGGCCTGGTCGCGCAAGTCCGAGGATTTCTTCGCCTTCCATGACGCCGCCAAGTACGCCGTGGCCACCGGCGAACCCTTCGACGCCTTCCGCGGCCAGAAGCGCCAGCTGTTCGCCAAGCTCCCCTGGATACACGTGCTCATCGACGACGTGCGCGCCGTGCAGGGACCCGACTACTGGGTGACCTATTTCGGCCAGTTGTACCGCTCCCCCACGCTTGCCAGCGAGGGCATCAAGCGCCTCTACTGGCAGCGCAACGACCAGGGCCGGTTCGTGATCGTGGGCGTGGAATACGACGAGACCTCCCTGGGCCTGGAAGGCAAGTATCTGGCCCGGGTGCGCGGCGACGTGACCAAGGTGGTCGAGGCCTGGCGTCAGGCCTGGGAAAAGGGCAAGGTGGCCGAGTACATGCAGTTCTACGGTCCCAACGCCACCCAGGGCGACCGCAGGGGCGCGGCTGCCATCCGCGAGCACAAGCAGCAGATCTGGAACGGCAACAAGGCCCCCAGGAAGGTCGCCATCCGCGACATGAAGTTCACCCTGGCCCAGGAGGGCGTGCTGGTGGAATTCATCCAGGAGTACGCCAGCAAGGACGGCGTGGCCGACAAGGGCAAGAAGAAGATGGTCTTCGGCCCCGTGGGCGACGGATGGGCCATCCTGGACGAGGATTGGAGCAAGATGTAGATGGCTCCTCCCGGCAAGCTCAACCTCATCTGGTTCCGCGACCAGGAGCCGGCCAAGCGCCTGTGCATCCGCTCGGGCTGGATTCGCGCCGTCACCTACTTCATGGTGTTCGTCACCCTGTGCGCCGCCGGGGGCATTTTCGCCGCCTACGAATTCTGGCGGCGCGGGCAGGAGATGCTCGCCGAGCGCCGAGAGGTTGAAAAACGCCTCTCCGACACGCTCCTCAAGCTGGAACGGCTTCAGAACATCGAGAAGCTCCTTCAGACCTCCGATTCCAATGAGCTGTCCCAGCTTCTGGCCGGAATGGGCCTGGAAACCTCGGCCTCCAAGGCGCAGGCCTCGGCCAAGCCAGGACGCGACGCCAAGGATTCCCCCAAGGATACCAAGGACGTTCCCAAGGATGCCGCCAGGAATGGGGCCTCCGATCGTGATCGCCCCGCAGGCTTCGACCTGGCCAGCGTGATGGGAAAGGTGGACCTGGGACAGGTGGGCGTGGAGAATTTCCGCGCCAGGATAGAACCCAAGGGCCTGAGCTACGGGTTCGACCTCTCCAACCAGATGCCCCAGGCGCTCTCCGGCAATGGCCAACTCCTGGCCGTGAGCCGCGAAGGCAACCTGATTCCCGTGCAGACCGGCAAGGACGACCTGGGCTTCAACATTCAGCGCTTCAAACAGATTGCCGCCATGGCTCCGCTCCCCCAGGGAGTGGACCCGGGCGCTGTTTTCGGTGTCAGGCTGGTGCTCACCAATGCTTCAGGAAAGACAATCTTCAGCGAGACCTATCCGCTTGCCCAGACGCCCTGACCGCCTGACCCGGTTCTTCCGGTTCATGCCTGCCGTCTGCGTGTTCGCGGCCGCCATTTGGCTCGTCCTGCCCTTCGGCCAGGCCCTGGCCGAAATGCATACCTTTTTTCCCGGCACCCAGTACTCGCTGGACGTGCACTTCCTGAAGGGCGACAAACCCGGCCCCACGGTCATGGTCCAGGGCGGAATCCAGGGCGACGAGTCCGCCGGGTTCCTCACCGCCCAGCTGCTCACCCGGGCCAAGGTCACGCGCGGCACGGTCATCATCGTGCCCAGGGCCAACCCGCCCTCCATCCACGAGCGCAAGCGCGCCATCAACGTGGACCTGAACCGCCGCTTCGACAAGGACTACAACGAATTCTACGAGGACCGCCTCGCCCGCGTCATCCGCTATCTGGTGGCCCAGAGCCAGGCCCTGGTGCACCTGCACGAAGGCTCCGGCTTCTATGACCCCGTGCGCAAGTCCGATCTGCGCGGCCCCATGCGCTACGGCCAGTCCGTCATCATCGACACCACCGAGTACAAGCGCTCCGTGCAGCTGGAACGCCTGGTGCGCCAGGTGCTCCTGAAGCTGAACGACGGCATCGCCCCCAAGGATTACGCCTTCCAGCTCTTCAACATGGACACCTTCAACGACCGCTCCAAGTACCTGGAGCAGCGCAAATCCCTGACCTACTACGCCCTCTCCAGCGTGGGCATCCCGGCCGTGGCCGTGGAAGTCAGCAAGAACATCCCCGACCTCTCCTGGAAAACAGCCCAGCAACTGAAAGCCACCGTGCTCTTCCTGCGCCAGTTCGGCGTGGAGCTCGAAGCTCCCCGCCTTGCCCCGGAGGACATGAAGACCTATCCGGGCCGCAACCTCAAGGTCGTGGTCAACGGACGCGAGATAGAATCCTCCTCCTCCGCACCCGCCCGCATCAAGATCGCGCCCGGCGCACCCCTGGACGTGCGTTGCGAAGCACCCGCCGGGAGCGAATCCATGAGCCCCGTCACGGCCGTCTTCGCCTCGGACCGTCCCGGCTTCAACCTCGCCAAGGCCCCGCGCCTGCCCATGGCCCCGTTCCAGACCCTGGACGTACGCGCCGACGGCGTGCCGCTCGGCAAGGCAACCCTGGAATGGACCGGCGCATGGCCCGCCGCCCAGACATCCGGACCGCCGAACTTCGTGTTCTGGCTGGGCGGACAGCTGAAGACCGTCGCCTCAGGCGGCGTGCTCGACGCCGTGCAGGGCGACCAGCTGGTGCTGGAGGGCGTGTGGGGCAGCAAGAAGGACGAAATCCTGAACCTCAAGGGCTACGTCACCCGCGTGGGCAAGAACGACGGCCAGGACGCCGGGCAGGAGATCATCCTGGACCCGAAAAGCTTCCTGCCGCGCTTCATGACCCAGCAGGAAAACGGCGTGTTCCTGTGCGAGGTGGTGCGCGAGACGCCCAAGGAACCCGCCGCCAAATTCACCATCCGCGTGCATCCGCGCGAGGTGCAGTCGCTCATCCTGGCCACCGCGGACGGGCGGGAACTCTCCCTGGCCTGGACCCCGGGCAAGCACATGCACCTTGCCCCCGGGCGCTACACCTTCAAGGACGTGCGCGGCAACGGCCCCGCAGGCATGGTGCAGCTGTTCGCCGGAAAGTACCCGGTCAAGATCGGGCAGACCTTCCAGGTGGCCGACAAGGACGAACTGGTGCTCAGGCTTGCCACCACGTTCGCGGAGATGGGCAAGATGCCCGTCACGGGCCGCGTGGCGCTGTCCATGGTCAATCCCTGACGTATGGGAAACTGGGCTCCGCCCAGACCCGCCAGGGCTCTGCCCTGGACCCGCTGGGGGAGAAGCCTCCCCCAGACCCGGCTTTCCGCATCGCGTCGTGTGCGGAAGGCTCGAGTGGGTCTGGGGCTGGTGCCTGTCCCGCTCGTGTCCTGGCGGGCGGGCTAGAACCGATTTGAAGACGATTCGTCGCCCTCCCGCCAGAACCCGATCGTGACAGCCCCCATCCCCCGCCGGAAGATCGCATTGTGAATGGAGTCGGTCGGAAGCGTTCGATGAATTTCGACTCCGCGACCAGCCAGCATCGAAGACGGCGCTATCTAAAACAGCCCTGAAGCGCGGCTTTGCGCGCTTCAGGGCTTTCTTGCGGCATATCTGAAACGGAGCGGTGCGTTACGCGAAGCCCACTGAGGGTCCAGGGGGATCATCCCCCTGGCGGGTCCAGGGCGGAGCCCTGGTCGGGTTCGGGGCGAAGCCCCGGCGTTACCTGTTCAAACGCTCCAGCACCATGGCCCGGTCCAGGGTCAGCGAGTGCCCCTGTTCGGTTTTCTGCAGGCGTGGCTGCCCGAAGGGATCGAACTCGGCGTCGGCCATGATGCGGCTGAATATCTCGCGCAGCGCCCTGGCTCCGATGCGGGTGTTGCGCAGGGCGTGCTCGGCGATCATCTCCAGGGCCTCCTGGGTGACGCGCAGCTCGATGCCCATGGAGGCGAAGAAGTCGCGGCAGTGGCGCAGGGGCGAGTCCTGGGCGCCGATGAGTATCTGCACCAGGTCTTCCTTGGCCAGGTCGTCCAGGATGGCCATGGAGGTGAAGCGCGACAGGAACTGCGGCAGCATGCCGTACGCGAACATGTCCGAGAGGCGCATGTAATCGACGAGCTTGAAACGGGTGACGGCGGTGACGCGCAACTCACCGTCAATGCTGCGCTGGAGCTCGGTGGTCTCTTTCAGGCGGCGGTCATCCTTGCGGTTGATGATCAGGCTGTAGACCTGGTCGTAGAGTTCCTCGAACGCGCCGCCGCACACGAAGAGCATGCGCCCGGTGTCCACCGGGACGTGGGTGGCGACCTCCTGGCCGTTCTCGGTGACCGTGACGGGCACCATGATGGTTTCGCCTTCCAGGATGGTCAGGAGGGCCTGCTGGAGGGCAATGCCGATGGGGTTGGGCTTGCCGGAGATGCGCGCGGAGATCTTGTCCACCTCGTCCAGGCAGACGGTGGCGTTCTGGAGCCCCTGGCGCATGGTCTCGCGGTCCACGTTCTCGCCGAGCTGTTTCTTGACGGCGGCTTCCAGCGCCGTGAACAGGCGGGCGGTGCGGATGTCGCCCTCTTCGCCCGCCAGGATGTTGGCGTTCAGCACGGCCATCACCCGGAAGGGGGCCATCTCGTCGTGCTCGTGGTAGAAGCGGTGGATGGTCTTCATGATGGTGGTCTTGCCGGTGCCGGAGTTGCCCACCAGGAGGATGTTGCCTGCCCGGATGCCCGAGACGTGCTTGTAGACCGCCACGGAGATGAGGCGCAGCACGTCGCGCTGGCCCAGCACGCGCTGGGCCATGAAGGCGTGGATGTCCTTGGGCAGGATGGGCATGGCTAGAAATACCGCATGCTGGTTTTCTTGAATTCCTTGCGGCTTTCGAGCACGTCGTGCTCCTCGACGCCGGAGAGGCGGGCCAGTTCTGCGATGGTGGCGCTGCACTCCTCGCGGCTCTTGGCGTGGACCATGGTGTACAGGTTGTAGGGCCAGTCCATGCAGTTCACGCGGTGGTAGCAGTGGGAGATCTCCGGGCGTTCGGCCATGAAGGTCCCGATGCGTTCCATGTCGGCGTCGTCCACGTACCAGGCCACCATGGCGTTGCAGCCGTAGCCGGCCTTCTGGTGGCGAAGCGTGGCTCCGAAGCGCCTGATCTCGCCGCGCTCCTTCATGCCGGAAAGCAGCTCCAGCACTTCTTCCTGCGTCACTCCGGCCTGTTTGGCGATTTCGGCGAAGGGCTCGGGTCCGTCGGGCAGGTCGCCCTGGACCAGGGAGAGGACGCGCTTCTGCTCCTCGGTGAATTCTTTGGCTTTGGTCATTGCAACTCCTTGATGCTCCTTGCCGGAAGCGTTGAGGCGGCGGCATCGGCGGGGCATGCCGATAACGCCTTTATCTCTACCGGGTTCATGTGCTAGTTGCAATCGCGGGAGACGCGCCTTAGCGGGCGCATCTTCAAAAAGACGCAGTCGAAAATCCGTGGAGAATACATGAAAGTAGCAGTGATCGGCGGCGGCAGCTGGGGAACCACCCTGGCCGACCTGCTGGCCCATAAAGGCGTGGACGTCACCATCTGGCTGCGTGAGCGGGAACTGCTCGCGGAGTTCAAGTCCAAGGGCGAGAACTCCTGGTACATGCCCGGCGTGAAGCTGTCGCCGAACCTCAAGGCCACCGAGAGCCTGGAAGATGTCTGCGCGGGCAAGCAGCTGTTCCTGATGGCGGTGCCCAGCCAGTTCATGCGCCCGGTTCTGGGCGACATCCGCGAGCTCCTGCCCAAGAACGCGGCCATTGTCTGCGCCAGCAAGGGCGTGGAACTGGACACCGGCAAGACCATGTCCGAGGTCTGCGAAGAGGCCATGGGCGGCAAGAAGCACCGCTTCGGCGTGCTGTCCGGCCCGAGCTTCGCCTACGAGGTGATCCGGCGCATGCCCACGGCCGTGAGCCTGGGCTGCAAGGACAAGGACATGGCCAAGGAAGTGCAGGAGTTGTTCGCCACGGACACCTTCCGCGTGTACACCAACAAGGACGTTCGCGGCGTGGAGCTGGGCGGCGCGGTGAAGAACATCATCGCCATCGCGGCGGGCGTTTCCGACGAGCTGGGCTTCGGCGCCAACGCCAGGGCCGCCCTCATCACCCGGGGACTGGCCGAGATGGGCCGCCTGGGCGCCAAGATGGGAGCCGACCCCAAGACCTTCACCGGGCTTTCGGGCCTGGGCGACCTGGTGCTGACCTGCACCGGCGACCTGTCTCGCAACCGCCAGGTGGGCAAGCGCCTGGCGCGCGGCCAGAAGCTCATGGACATCCTGTCCGAGATGAAGATGGTGGCCGAGGGCGTGAAGACCACCCAGGCCGTGCACCTGTTGGGCCAGAGGCTCAAGGTGGACCTGCCCATCACCGAACAGGTCAACGCCGTGCTGTACGAAGGCAAGGACCCGGCCCAGGCCGTGCGGGAACTTATGACCAGGGCGTTGCGCGACGAGTAGGGCGGCTTGCCCGTTGCGGGCCTAAAGAGAGCGGGACGAATCGAGCGTCCGTGGGGATGGCCCTGCGGACGCTTTTTTGCGGGGCGCGGGGGGGGCGCAATGCCTGATCGATGGAGAGACAGGGACGCCGGAACTGGCGTTGGCCGGAAGATTCAATCGGACGCGGGGACGCGATGTGAAAAAAGCCGGCAGGACTTTCGTCCTACCGGCTTATGCGGATCGATCGATAAGGGAACTACATCTTCAGCGCGGTGCGCAGGTCGGCAACGGCGTCGGTCTTTTCCCAGGTGAACTCGGGCAGTTCGCGGCCGAAGTGGCCGTAGCAGGAGGTCAGCCCGTAGATGGGGCGCTTGAGGTCCAGGCGCTTGGTGATGAAGTAGGGACGCATGTCGAACACTTCGCGCACGGCCTTGGTCAGCTGCTCGTCGGAGAACTTGGAGGTTCCGCCGGAGCTGGCCAGCACGGAGACGGGCTCGGCCACGCCGATGGCGTAGGCGATCTGCACTTCGCAGCGGTGGGCCGCGCCGGAGGCGACCACGTTCTTGGCCACGTAGCGGGCGAAGTAGGCCGCGGAGCGGTCCACCTTGGAGGGGTCCTTGCCGGAGAAGGCGCCGCCGCCGTGGTGGCCCATGCCGCCGTAGGTGTCCTGGATGATCTTGCGACCGGTCAGGCCGCAGTCGCCCAGGGGGCCGCCGATGACGAAACGTCCGGTGGGGTTGATGTAGATCTTGGTGTTCTTGTCCAGCAGGTTCTCGGGCAGCGCCTTGTGGATGACCTCGGCCTTGATGGCGTCCACCAGGTCGTCGTAGGCCACGTGCTCGTTGTGCTGGGAAGAGACGACGATGTTGTCGATGCGCACGGGCTTGCCGTCCTGGTATTCGACACAGACCTGGGTCTTGCCGTCGGGGCGCAGGAAGTCGAGGATGTTCTCCTTGCGCACGTAGGACAGGCGGCGGGAAAGCTTGTGGGCGTAGTACACCGGGGCGGGCATGAGGGTGTCGGTCTCGTTGACCGCGAACCCGAACATCATGCCCTGGTCGCCGGCGCCCTGATCTTCGGGCTTGGTGCGGTCCACGCCCTGGGCGATGTCGGCGGACTGCTTGTCCACGGAGGAGATGACCGCGCAGGTCTCCCAGTCGAAGCCCATCTGGGAGCTGTTGTAGCCCACTTCCTTCACGGTTTCGCGCACGATGCTGGCGAAGTCGGCGAAGGCGGAGGTGGTGATTTCACCGGCGATGAAGGCAACGCCTGTGGTGACCAGGGTTTCGCAAGCCACGCGGGCTTCGGGGTCCTGCTTGAAAATGGCGTCCAGGACGGCGTCCGAAATCTGGTCTGCGACCTTGTCGGGGTGGCCCTCGGTGACGGATTCAGAAGTGAAGAGATACTTGCCTTTAGAAGCAGCAACCATGAAGGTTCCTCCCAGGGAAGAAATGCGCCTGTTCCGGCCGGGAACCGGCGATGAAAACGCGATGAGCGGCCCAAAAGGCCGCTAGGCCATGTGTCACAAGTCGTAAAGTCTTGTCAAATGCTTCGGGTCTCTTTTTTCCCGCTTTCCCGCAGGCATTCCCGCGCGCATCAATTCAAGAGCATGTTGTCGATGAGGCGCGCGCCCGGAAATTTGACCGCCACGGCCAGCAGCGCCGGGCCGCTTACGTTCTGAAGGGGAGCGATGGTCTCGGGGTGGACGCATTCCATGTAGTCCACCACGGCGTCCGGCATGGACTGAGCGTAGAAATCGGCCAGCCCGGCCAGGACTTTAGCAGCATCGGACTCGCCTGAGGCCGCCTGGGCCTTGGCCCGAAGAAGCCCCTGGTGGATGGACGGGGCCTGTGCGCGCTCCGTGGGGGAAAGGTAGACGTTGCGCGAGCTCATGGCCAGCCCGTCTGGTTCGCGGAATATGGGGCGGCCCTCGATGGCCACGGGGATGTCCAGGTCGCGCACCATGCGGCGTATCACGGCCAGCTGCTGCCAGTCTTTCTGGCCGAACACGGCGGTGGTGGGCATGGAGAGCATCAGGAGCTTGGAGACCACGCCGGTCACGCCCGCGAAATGGCCGGGGCGCGAGCGCCCGCACAGCGCCTCGGTCAGCCCGGACACGCTGACCGTGGTCGCGAAGCCGGGGGGATACATGGAGCCGGGCTCGGGCATGAAGAGCACGTCCACGCCCGCGGCGCGGGCCTTGGCCGCGTCGCCCTCGGGGTCGCGCGGGTAGCGGTCCAGGTCCTCGTTGGGGCCGAACTGCGTGGGGTTGACGAAGATGCTGGCCGCGACCTTCTGCGAGTTGGCCCTGGCCCACTCGAACAGCGAGACGTGGCCCGCGTGCAGGTAGCCCATGGTGGGGACGAAGGCGGAGGTCAGGCCCTGGCAGCGCCAGGACCAGCACAGGGCCTGGAATTCTTGGGGGGAGGCGATTATTTGCATGGTGGATTCCCGTTGGCGTGAAGTCGCGGGGAACCTACTCCCATGCGTGAAGCGTGTCTACCCGAGCAGCTTCACCAGCCGGTGCTTCTGTTCCAGCTGGAACTCGCTGGTCAGGTTCGGGCGCAGGGAGTCGAAGGCGGATTCTGGCTTGAGCCAGCCGTCCAGCCCGCCTGCGCGCACGTCGGTCACGGCCTGTTTCCAGGCGGGAACGAGCCCGGCGGGCGAATCCCACAAGGTTGCGCGGGAGCGCTGCGCGTCGGCGGCAAGCGAACTCCAGAAGGTGTCCAGGTTGGTCCAGAGCTGTCCGCTCTTTCCCATGCTGGAGACGCCCAGCCAGCGCAGGTTCCCGGCCTGGGCGGCCAGGGGGGCCTCCAGCTTGGCGCCCAGCGAGTGGTCCAGCAGATCGGCGTTGCTGCGCAGGTATTTGGCAAGCCCGTTCCAGGCGTCGGTGATGGCCGACCAACTCTTCTGCACCTGATCCATGCCCGAGGTGACCGACAGCGGCAGGGCCTCGCCGAACGTATCCTCCAGGGTCAGGAGCACCCGGCCCCGGTCCTGGCTGAAGGTATTGTTCTCAGAGACCTGCTCGCGCCCGTTCACCACGATCTTTCCGTCCTGCCCCGGCCGCTGGTTGCCGATCACCCCCATGGTGGCGAGCGCCCCGGTGCGCCCGTCCGTCAGATTCACCCGCTCGCCGATGCGTTGCCCGCTCTGGATGATGGAGAGGTACGCTCCCTGGTGCCAAAGGTCCTGGCCGGGCGTCACGGTGGAGGGGATGCGCGTGGCCTCCACCCTGGCAGAGAAATGCGTCTGCGAGCCGTTCAGGGCCGTAGCCGCCGAATTGTATGCGTCGCGCCAGGTGTCGCCCGCGCTCACGTTGAAGGACACTGGCGTGCCGTCCAGCCGCGTGGTCAGGCCCAAAGCTGTGAGTAGCCCCCCGGAGGTGTCGGTCAGGGCGAAGCCGTCGGCCTTGTCCCCGCGCACCGAGAGCGAGCGCCCGTCCGTGGTGACCCCCTGCTGCCCCGTGGGTATGGGCCAATACTCCACGGACGCGCTCACGCCCGGTTGGGTGTAACTGGTGGAGGGCGCGCTCAGAGTGGGACTGGCGGTGACGGCCCAGGCAGGCTGGGCGTTCAACTCCCCCCCCACGGCGTTCAGCACGTCGCCCCAGGTCCAGCCGGAGCCGATGGTCACCGAGTGGGAGCGAGTCTCGCCGTCGTACTTCGAGGTGAAGCTGTAGGTTCCGGCGGCGACGGTGGTGGCCTGGGCGGGGTCGTAGGCCTTGGAGATGTAGGTGCCGGGCTGCTCGGCATTGCCCCCAGTTCCCACGGTGTAGGCCAGGTCGTGGCGGCCCGTAGACAAGGTGGTGGCCGCGCGCGGGTCCACCGGGGTGGAGGAGAAGTACGTGGGCAGGGCCTTTTGCAGTCCGGTGACGGTGTACTCCCGCTCGCTGGCCGGGCCTATGGGGTTGCGCGCGGCCGCAAGCCGCAGCGACGACAAGAGCGACCCGGACACGTCCGACACCTGGAGGTCCTGGGAAGTGCGGTTGGGGTTCACCGACAGGGCCAGCACCGAGCCGGTCCCGGCCATGTCCGGGTTCAGCTGGAACGCGGCGTTCTGGTAGACCACGTCGGCGCGCGCCGCGATGGGGGCGCGGTTCACGGCGTCCCTGACCCCGGAGAGCACGTCTCCCCAGGTGTCGTTTGCGCCGACCTCCACGGACAGGGTTTCGGTCTCGCCGCCCAGGGTGAGGCCGAAGGTGTAGGTCCCTGCGGCCATGTCCGTTTCGGCCTGCGCGTTGAAGCCGCCGGACACGATCTTCACCTCGGGGGAGGATTGGTCCGTGGGGCGGACAGTGCCGCTTATTTTGCCGCGCGCGTCCTGCGCGCCGGTCACCAGGCGGGATTCGCCCCAGGGGGGCGGGGACGCGGGCCAGGCGAAGGCTGAGAGGGCATTTTCGAATTCGGAGAGCTTGCGGTCCAGTCCCTGGATGGTCTGGTTGGACCAGTTCCGCCGCAGGGAGCGGTTCTCGGCGTCCTCAGCGCGGGACAAGACCTCCCGTGCCGCCCAGTTCCTCTTCACTTGGGTGGTCGCCAGGGCGGATGCCTGGGCGGTCTCGTTCAGGACCGGTTTCACGGGGCTGTCGCTCACTGTCGCAGAACTCCATGCGTTCCAGGCACAGGCCTCTGGCGGGCGCGGTCTGCGGGCCCAGGGTTCTGTCCTTCGTCGCCAGAAGAGATCGGACGGTTTGGGCGTTTGCTTTACCCCTGCCCACTTCCACCAGGCAGCCCATGATGTTTCGCACCATCTGCTTGAGGAAACCCCCGCCGGTTACGGCCCACACGGATTCCTGAGGGGGGCAGTCCTCCCGGCGCACGATGGCGTCCACGGTGCGCACCGTGGACAGGACGGGCGTGCCCGCGTTCTGGAAGGCGGCGAAGTCGTGCGTGCCCACGAACTCGCGGGCGGCCTGCTCCATGGCCGTAAAGTCCAGCGGCCCCACAGGCCATACGAAGGCCCGGCGCTGTGGCAGCAGGAAGCCGTTCTCGTGCCAGAGGGTGTAGGTGTAGGTCTTGATGGCCGGGCAGGCGCGGGCGTGGAAGCGCGGGGCGGCCCGCTCAACGGAGATGACGGTGACGTCCGGGGGCAGGATGGCGTTCAGCGCCCTTCGCCAGGGCAGGTGGACGCGGTCCGCCGGTACGTCCGCGTGGGCGGTCTGGGCCAGGGCGTGGACCCCGGCGTCGGTGCGCGAGGCTCCCTGGAGGCGCACGAAGGTACCGGCCAGCCGGGCCATCGCCTCTTCCACGCAGCCCTGGACGCTGCGCCCGACGCCCTCGGGCTGGAGCTGCCAGCCGGAGAAGTCGGTGCCCTGATAGGCCAGGACCAGTTTCAAGCGCACGGTCTGGTTCATGGGCAGGGCCTCTACACCGGCCCGCGCCGGGAGGGAAGACCCCGGCGTCGCCGTCGCGCGTCAACCGGAGCGGTCGCAAGCTGCGGCCACTGCCAAATCAGAGGAGCGGCGGGACCTGCGTGAAGAGGCGCATCGCCTGGAGAGGCAGGAGCGCGGGCGCAACGCGAAGGGCCTCCCCGGATCGCCTGCGCGTCCCGGAGAGGCCCTGATCGATGATCGGTCTGTGCGGCTAACGTGTCGTTCTCAAGAGACCTTGCGTTATTGAAATACTTGTTCATGTTTTTCAATAACGGGATCTTAGGGCTTGTCCGGCAGGTTCGGCCCGGCCTGGAGCTTGGTGAGATCCTCGGAGAGCTTGGCAGCCTTCTTGGCGCTGACGTTGGACAGAATCTCGCCCGCCTGGCGTCCCTTCATGCCCGACAGAATCTTGACGGCGATGTTTTCGTCCAGGGCTTCCAGGGCCGACGCGGCCTGCTTGGCCTTCATGTTGGAGTA
Organism: Acidobacteriota bacterium; assembly: GCA_046566965.1. Classification (GTDB taxonomy): domain Bacteria; phylum Desulfobacterota; class Desulfovibrionia; order Desulfovibrionales; family Desulfovibrionaceae; genus Fundidesulfovibrio. The sequence continues at coordinate 8,460 of JBKICU010000018.1, read as the reverse complement.
CACGTCGATCAGGTGACGCATGTTCTCTTCCTTGATGGACTTGGCCTCGGTCAGCATGCCTTTGAGCAGGGTCTCCAGTTCCTGGAGCTTGGCCAGGCGGGTGTTGAGGTCGGCCTCCAGGGTCTTCAGGGCCTGCTCCTGGCGGTCCAGGGCTTCTGCGCGGGCTTTGAGCTGCTGCACGGACAGCACGGATTCAGGCTGCGCGGGCGGGGCCTTCTTGTCCGCAGCCGCAGCGGCGGGGGCCTGCTGGGCGGCCATGGCCAGGGATTCCTCCAGTATGACCGCGCGCACGGCCTGCACTGCCTGGGCCGGGGACAGGGTCTGGCCCATATTCTGGCCCTGGCCTGACGCGACGGTGGCCGAGGCCGGGACGCCCACGCCGGAAAGACCCTGCTGGGCCGAAGGCTGCACAGGAGTCTGGCCTGTCGTCTGGGAGGGGGCCTGCGCATGCATCTGCCCGGACGCCAGCCCATGCGCCTGCGGAGCGGGCGCTCCCGGCTTCGAGGGCGAACCGAACCCCATCACCAGGAGCAGCGCCAGCTTGGCTCCGGCCAGCACGGCCACGGCCAGGGCGACCCTAGACAGCCGGAACCTGGTAGCGAAGGGTTGCCATTTCGTCGAATTCGGCCTGCTCTTTTCGATCTTCTTCTCGCGCATGGCGTGCCGCCTGTGTTTCTTTGAGTTTTTCCAGGAGCTTGCGCTCCTTTGCCCGGTCGACCAGTTCCTGGCGGCGCAGGATCACGTCCTGGGCCAGCCGCGCTTCGTTATGCCGGGCCAGGGTCAGGTCTCCCGCCAGTCTTTTGGCGTAGTTCTGACCCAGCCATATCTCCGCCGCGCTTTGCGCCCCGCCCTGGGACATGGCCTCCAGATGGGCCGCCAGGCAGGACTGGATGTGCTCCACGACGGCGCGCGCGGCCTGATGGGCCTGTTCGGCCTTGGACAGGGCCTGCTTGGCCTGATCCTCCACCTGGACGCGGTAGTCGAGCACCTTCTGCAGGTTGAAGCGAAATGGTCTGGGCATGATGCGCCCACATAAGCAAGGACCGGGCCAGCTATTTGAGCTTGCTGTCGCCCTCGGCCAGTTCGGTCAGGCGGTCGCGGTCGGCGATGGTGATGGTGCGGTTGTCCATGGCGATGAAGCCCTGGTCCTCGAGCTTGGCCAGTGCGCGGGACAGTGCCTCGCGGGTGGCTCCCAGGAAGCCCGCCAGGTTGCCCTTGCTCATGTCCAGCACGAACGTTTCGGATTCCTTCTCCGAGGCCTGGTGCAGCAGGTAGGCGGCCAGGCGCGCGGGAACCTCGCGCAGGGTGAGCTGCCCGATCATGGTTGCCATCTGGCGCAGCCGCTGGGACAGGGCGGCCAGCATGGCCATGGCCAGCCCGGCGTCTCGCTCCATCAGGCGGGTGAGCACGGATTTCTCGGTATAGAGCACGGTGCTCGGCTGGATGGCCATGGCGTTGGCCGGGAACTTGCCGCCCGTGAACATGGGCACTTCGGCGAAGGGCTCGCCGGGGGGGAGCACGTGGAGGATCTGTTCCTTGCCCTCGGGAGAGGATTTGTAGATCTTCACTTGGCCCGAGAGCAAAACGTACAGGCCCTTGGCCTCCGCGCCCTCGAAGAACACCACTTGGCCCTTGTCCAGCTTGAGCACGGCGGAGTTGTTCTCCAGGGTGGTGAGCTGTTCGCGGGACAGACTTGAAAACAGCGGAACCTTGGCCAAAATGGTCTGCGTGGCGCTGGGCTTGACGTTCATACGGCCATGCTAGCTCCTTTTTGATTCAAATCAAAGCCCCATGGCAGTGAAAACGATAGCTCTGAAAAGGGCGGCCGCTGCTTTGCGCAGGCGCTCCTCCCATTTCACGAACCGGCAGGGAGCACGGAAATGAAGAAGGCTTCGTTGATTGCGCTGGTGATCCTGGGCGGGTTGATTCCCGCTGCGCACCTGCATCGCTGGCATGGCCTGCCGGAAGCCCTGGCCTGGCTCGCTCCGCTTGCGCTCCTGCCCCTGCGGCGCGAGTTCGTGCGCCGTGCCTGCCAGGCGCTCATGCTGGGCGGAGTGTTGGTCACGCTGAACAGCATGATGTTCTTCATCAAGATGCGCCTGGCCATGGGCGCGCCCTGGATGCGTCTGGCCCTGATCTTGTCCGTCGCGGCAATGCTGCCGGCCCTGGCGGCCTGGGTTCTGGAGCATCCCTATTTCGCCTCTCGCCCGAAGGGCGGGGCTGCCCCTGAAACCGCAGGGAGAGTCGGCTCCGCTGATGCCGGTGGCACGCCTGTCGAGAATTCTGGCCAGGCCGTCGGCATCGTCCAGCCGGAGGAAGCCCTGTCAGGCAGGCGGGACGCGCCCCTCAAACCTTTACAGATAACCCCGCGTCCGACCGTCTTGGCGCGCGACACCACAATCCCCGCTTTGGTCGCCTGGGCCCTGACCCTGTGCGCCCTTGCAGCCGTCCAGCTGAAGGTCCCGACCCCAATGCTGCTGGCAGAGCGGTTCCTGCCCGGCGCTGGCTGGCTGGAGGCGTCGCTCCTGGCGCTCTACGCCGGGTTCACGGTGCAGGCCATGCTGAAGCCGGGCCGCACGCCCGTGGTGCGGCGGCGCATCTGGGGGCTCTTCTCGTTCGTCTTTTTCGCCCAGCTGGCTCTGGGACTGGCCGGATTCGAGCGCTTCCTCATGACCGGAGCGCTGCACCTGCCGGTCCCGGCGCTCATCGCCGCAGGACCGCTCTTTCGTGGCGAAGGCCTGTTCATGCTGATCCTGTTCGGGAGCACGGTGCTCCTGCTGGGGCCTGGCTGGTGCAGCCACCTGTGCTACATCGGCGCGTGGGATTCGGCCATGTCCGGCGCGAAAAAACGCCCCGGCCCGATTCCGGCCTGGGTGCGCGGGAGCCGTGCGGCGCTGGCCGTGCTGGTGCTGGGCGGGGCCTGGATCATGGGGCGCCTGGGCGTTCCCGGCGTGTGGGCCGCAGGCCTGGCCGCCGGATTCGGGCTGGCCGGAGTGGGCATCATGATTGTCGCGTCGCGCCGCGCCGGGGTGATGACCCATTGCACGGGCTGGTGCCCCATGGGGCTGGCGGCAGGGCTTTTCGGGAAACTGTCACCCTGGCGGCTGCGCATCCGCGAGGGCTGCACGTCCTGCGGCGCGTGCTCCATGGCCTGCCGCTATGACGCGCTTCGTCCGGAGGATCTGGCGGCGCGGCGTCCGGGCGTGTCCTGCTCCCTATGCGGCGACTGCCTGGAGCGCTGTCCGCGCGGCGAGATGTCCCTGACCGTATTCGGACGCGGCGGACCGGGCGTACGCGCCGCGTTCGTCACCCTGGCCGTGAGCCTGCACGCGCTGTTTCTGGGCGTGGCCCGGCTGTAAGCCGGAGGGCCATCAGGACGGAGGTGGGATTTCTCGCCTGGGCCAGCAGAGCAGTGCCGCGATGAGCAGAGCGAACGCTCCCCAGCCTGCGATGGAGATGGCCAGACCCAGGTCGCGGAACCGTTCAGCCGAAAATTCCAGGAGTACGGCCTGTGGTGGAGCCTCGGGCAGCGGGTAGGCGTTCATGAAGCCGTAGGCCCTGAGGGGTTTGATCGCTTCCTTGTCGGATTTGGCCAGCCAGGCCGGATGGTACGCCTCGCTGAAGAGCAGCACTCCGTGGCCGGGCAATTCGCCCTGAACGCTGTAACGGGCGGCGCTCAGGCGAGCGGCGTCCAGGGCGGGCATGGGTCCTGGCGTTCCGGCCTGCGTCTGTCCGCGCAGTTCCAGCAGGTCGCAGGCGGCTGCGTCACCGGGTGTGTCCACCTTAAGCTCCACCATTCCCTGGGGACCGGGCTCGATGACGCCCAGCTCCTGCCAGAGCGGGCCTTGCGGAGTAAGCAGGCGCGCCCTGGCGCGGTGAGGGCCGGGGGCCGGAGCCCGCATCATAAAGCGCGCGGGCAGCATGACGGCTTGCCCCATGGAGGCCGCTCCGGGAAAGGGATGTGCCGGGGCGGCTGTGATTGTCATGGGGTGATTGGGCTGGTTCACGAGAGAGACCAACTGGGCCTGGCGCAGGTCGAATCGAATCCAGACGGAGGTCATGGTCTGGCGGACCGAGACGTCCTTGCGCCTGGCGTACACGTCTTCCCACTTCCCGTCCGTGGCCGCGGTAAGCTCGTACAACGGCAGATACGACTGGCCGTCGGTGGACCAGGAGGCCCGAACATACGCCTTCCCTTCGGGATCGCCGAAGAGGCGGGGATAGCTGGTCAGGGTGAATCCCGAGACCGGGTAGGGGAAATCCATGCGGAAAGTCGCCTGCCCCGGCTGGTCGCCCTCGGCGGCCAGGGTTCCCGCTCCGGAGCCGTCCTGGTTCTCGGTCCGCAGGTTTTCCGTTTGCATGTCCATACCGGGCACGGGCGCCAGCAGGGCGATGTCCCGGATGGCCGAATACACCCCTGACGACTGTTGCGCGCAGGCCTCGGCCTCGGCCAGCACTGTGTCGGAGCCCGCCGGGAACGAATTCTCCAGCGCGGTTCGGGCAGCCGCGAATTCGTTCTCCGGTACGGCCAACACGCCGGACACCACCGCCCCCCTGCCTCGCGCCTGAATGGTCATGGGACTCCCGTCCAGGACGCGGGTTCCCAGATCGAGCCAGAGCCATCCCTTGTCGAAGGGATCGGCCGAAGAGGTCTGCGCCAGCGTTGTGCCGCCCAGGCTCACCGTCAGGCCATGCTGGGCAGGCACGCTGCCCACTCGCGTCAACAGGCGGTGTGGGCCGTTTCCGGAGAGCGGGACAGTGAGCGTGGCGGAAGTACGGGCCAGGAGCGACCCGGCATTCAGGGGAGATCCCTCGAACCAGAGTGTCTGATGCCAGCGGTCGGACACGCGCTCCCATCCGTCCGGAACGGCCTGGCCCGCTTGGAGGGCGGGCCGCCAGCTTGCGGGCGCGAGATAGGGCAGCAGAAGCTCGGGCCAGGAGTCGTTGTGCACCATCACGCCGTGAAGGGCGGTGCCCAGCCGGTCAATGCCGGACGTGTCCAGGTCCGTGGAGAAGAACAGCGCCGTGCGTTCGAAAGGGTTGTCCTGAAGCTGGGCCATGCTGGAGAGCAGCGGGAATCCTCCGGCAGCCAGCGCTGCGGATTGCGCCACGCGGACTCTCGGCAGGAAGTCGGCGTTGTCCAGGGTGACGAAGGGTCCGAAGGACCAGCCCTTGTCGGGAGGCAGGTCCCGCTGGACCTGCAGGAAGGGGCGCAATACGTCCCTGGGATCGGGCAGGGTTTCGGAGCCCCGTCTGGTCGGGGGCATCCAGCCGAAATCCAGATAGGACAGGTACGGCTCGTCCTTGTCCCAGATAACCCGGCGCACCGCGCCCAGGCCGAGCAGCCGCCCGTATTCATCGGTGAAGGGCACGCGGCGGTGGGCCACGGACAGCAGATAGCGGCCGTAGGGGTTGCCGATGAAGGCCGGGCCAACGAGCGAGTCCTTGCCCATCATGGCGAAGTTGCGCGTGAGGCTCGATGAGGGCGGCGCGGGGATGTCTCCGGTGGGGCTTGATATGGTGGGAAAGACCGTCACGCGGTATATCCCTGGGTCGCGGCCCAGGGCTTCGGCCAGGGTGCGTTCCTCCGGGCGCAGGGGCTGGGGAGTGATGGCCATGGTCTGCGTGGTCTCGTTCTTGGGCACGGCCAGCTGACCGGACCACCAGGGAAAGAGGTAGACCGCCAGCGCCGTGGTGGCGAAGGCCACAGCCAGGCGGTCGGGCCAGCGGTGCGCCCTCCAGATCGTCCGGCGGAATACGGCTTCCATGCCGAGCCCGGCCAGCAGCGCGAACCCGGTGAAGTAGACCAGCAGCCAACGTGTGGGCCTGGCCATGAAAAAGAACAGCACCTTGGCCTGGTACAGCACCACTTCGTACAGGTAACGTCCGGGCAGGGTCCAGGCTCCTGTGAGCAGCACGAAGCCCAGCAGCAGGCACAGGGCCGCGAACCACTTGAGCACGGGATTGGTGGTGCGCCCCAGCAGGCCGAGCAACGCGAATGCCAGAAGCGCGAAGGCAGAGGGCTTCCACCATTGGTCTACGGGAGAGGCCACCGGGTAGGCGTATTCGGAGCCCATCCCAAGGTTGTCGGTGTGGCCGATCATGGCCTGGCGCGGCGGGATGGAATATTCCCGGTATTTGTGGATGTAGTCGGCCTGGATTTCCTGGACCGTCTGGTTGTGTTTGATCCCGCTTGAGCCTGCGGAACCCAGGGCCGTAGGAAGAATCCAGTGCAGGTGCAGCACAAGCATGACCGCTCCGGCCAGGGCCAGGACCCCCAGGGCGCGCCATGGGGAACGGGGAGAGCCGGCCATGGCGGACGCGCAGTAGAGCGCCAGCAGCAGCCCGGCCGAGGTGACCCCGAAGGGGGAGGAGCAGGCCAGGGCCAGGACAACGCCCGTGCCGAGTCCCGCGGCCAGGAAATGGCGACGGCTTGGAGTCTTGATGGCCGTATCCGCGAGGGCGACGAGCCAGGGAGCCAGTGCGTAGGCGAATCCCGCCTCGGTGTGCCCGCTCAGGGCCAGGGAGTACGTGCGGGGATTGAACTGGGAAATGGCGCAGACCGCCAGCGTGGAAAACCCGGAAAGCCCGAGCCGCCGGGAAAGGGCGCAGAATCCGGCGGCTCCCAGGAGCATGTAGGCCAGATTGAGCCAGCGGGCCAGGATGCCCCCCCCGAGAAAGGACAGGCCGTTGCGGACCAGCAGGTCGAAATAGAAGGTCAGGCCGTTCATGGTGCTGGGCGAACCCAGCTCGAAGAGGCTGCTCCAGGTGGAGCCGGAGATGCTCCCGTAGGTCCTGACCTCGTCAGGAAAGGGTGGGAAGGACTGGTCCCAGTTCTGGGCGATGTGCCCCGGCATCCAGAGCGCGTCCCCGTAGGCCAGCAGGTAGCCCGTTGCGGTCGCGGCAAGGGCTGCCGCCAGGACCACCCACCAACGCCTGGGCCGCAGGGCGTGAGGAGCGTCCGAGGGGATCACTTGGCGAGCGAGAGGATATCCGGTGTATACTCGGCAACCTCCCGTTTCATGATCTGACGCCAGTCGAACTCTTCTTCCACCAGCTTGCGTCCGGCCGCGCCCAGCCGCTTGGCGAGGTCGCGGTCATCGATCAGGCGCAGGAAGGCCGCAACGTAGGCGTCCACGTCTTCCGAGAGGCAGACCAGCCCGTTCTCGCCGTCCTTGACGATCTTGCCGATGGCCTTGAGTTTGGTGACCACCACGGGCAGGCCGCAGCCCCAGTATTCGAAAAGTTTGAAGGAAAGATAGTTGTCGTGGTTCAGGGTGGCCCGCAAGGTCATGCAGCCGATGTCGCAGGCGTTAATGTACGCAGGGACTTCCTGGTGAGGAATCCAGCCGGGAGTGATAATGTTGTTCTCAAGCTTGAGTTCCGAGATGAGCCCTTTGATCACGGTGTCGAAGTACGGTCCGCCGCCGCCCAGGATAAGGAGCTTCGCGTCGGGATGGACCTTCACAATGCCCGCCAGCACCTGCATGAGCACGTCCACGCCGTCGTCATGCTTGATGTCGCCGTGGAAGATCAGCATGGGGGCCTCGGGCGACACGCCAAGCTTGCTGCGCACAGCCGAGCCGTCAAGGCCTGGCCGGAAGACCTCGCTGTCCGTGCCGTCCGCCACCACGACGACCTTCTCCGGGGGCAGTTTCTTGACCGTGATGAGATGCTCGCGCATCACGTCGCTGACCACGAACACCCGTCTGGCCTGGGAAAGGACAAGATTCTCCAGCCATACCAATGGCTTGGAGAGAAGCGGCATGTCCGTGCGGGCGATGTCGGAATAGAAGTCGGTGAAGTCCACGAAGACCGGACGATTGATGAGCTTGCCGGCTATGACTGCGGCCATTCCCGCCAGGGGATTCCAGGCATGGAGGGCGCAGAAGCCGCGCGCTCCAGAACGACGGTACCAGATCTCCAGAATGACGATGGAGATGATGGAAGCCAGGAAGTGCCACAGGCGCACAGGGAGACGGAATGCTCCGTAGAGCGATTTGCCGAACCCCGGATACTGGTTCATCCAGATCCATTCCACGAAATAGGAACGCCGCGAGGGCAGGTCCCGGCTCGGCGCCACCATGTTCACCAAGGCCTGCTTCTGCGCGATGATTTCTTTGGCCAGCCAGTACATGCGAAGATTCGCGCGCGACACCGGCGGAATGGTGGTCTCGACGATGATGCCAATTTTGGGGTGGCGTTCGAGATCCCACCCCTCGGGGGTTTTGTTGCTGAGGTGCTTTCGGAATGAACTCATGTGGTTTAGTCGCTGTATTGTCTGGCGTCATTCATAGTGAATGCACTAGCTGCCCAGGGATATATGGTCAAGCCGCATTAAAACCCATGGCCGCCAGGGTTCGCCCGTAGATGCTCTCCCAGCGGTTGTCCCCAGAGGCGGCCACCACGTTGGCGCGCACGGTGAAATAGGTCTCCCGGTCCGTGAGCAGTTCCAGCACC
>JBKICU010000017.1:0-57184 GCA_046566965.1 Acidobacteriota bacterium | reverse complement strand
AGAGTCCAGAGAGGAAAACTTTTTTCAAAAAGTTTCCTCTCTGGCCGCCGGAGGCATCTTCCTTCTTCCACCCGCACCACTACCTGAGCCACGACTTGACGACGCGCCACAGCGACCCGGAGACGCCGTTGTTCCACCAGACGCTGGCTCCGAGCGTGGCCGCCGCGATCAGCACCGTGGTGTACCTCTTGGCGGGGTCGAACCCCATGGTGTCGCGCAGCAGCGTGTGCGCCCAGTTGCACAACCACTTGTCGGGCACGTAGCCCAGCGAGTCGCGCATCATGTGATTTATCTCGGTGTGCACCTGGCGGCGCTGTCCGAGGGTCTTGTTGTCGGGATAAAAGCGCGACCCCGCGAGCTTTTGCCCGATGTAGTCGAAGCGCAGCCCGGCCAGCCCCATGCGCAGCCAGAACTCGTAGTCCATGCAGTAGCGCAGGTTCACGTCCGGCAGGCCGCAGCGTTCGATGACGCGGCGGCGGAAGAACAGCGCGGGCTGACAGATGAAGCAGACTTCCTCAAGGCGCGTCAGATCAAAGGGCTCGGTGGGATAGTCCTCGATGAAACCGTCATCCACGTCGATGTGGTCGGCCATGCCGTAGACCACGTCACACTCGGGGTGGGCCTCGAAGTGGTCCATGACGGCTTTCAGCGCGCCGGGGTAGTACACGTCGTCGGAGTTGAGCCAGCCGATCACGTCGCCGGTGGTCACCACGAGTCCCTTGTTCAGGGCGTCGGTCTGGCCTTTGTCCTTCTCGGACACGAAGTGCAGGCGGCCCTCGAAGGCCTTAGCGACGTCGGCGGTCTCGTCGCAGCTGCCGCCGTCCATGATGACGTATTGCAGCGCGACGTCCTGGGACAGGACGGACTCGATGGTGCGGCGGATGAAGCGGCCCTGGTTGAACGACGGGGTGATGACGGAAAGCGTTAGCATGTGGTGCTCCCGAGGAAATCGTGGTGGCGCGAGCCTGTCAGCGCGAGCTTCAGGCAGCGTATGCCGGACGCGGAATCGAAGGCAACCTCCAGGCAGCCGCCGTAGGGGCTGGCCAGCTGCCTGATGTCGAAAGTCTGGCCGGGGGCCAGGGCGCGGCGCGGAGCCAGGAGCTTGCCGTTCAGGAAGGCCTCGCAGGTGACGGCGGTGGAGCCTTTGTTTTCGAACCGGGCCTCGATGAACTGCCGGCCCGACGCCGGGCCGAAAGCCGCAAACACGCGGGAGGACGCCGTGCCGTCCGGGCAGACGCCCTCGCATACCGCGCTCTGCCCGCCCAGGCCGCGCATGGCCTCGTCCAGCAGGTCGAGGTATGCCTGGGCCATGTGCTGCGGCCCGCCAAGCTCAGCCGCGCGGGCGCGCCCCCTGGCGGCGAGGTCGGCGGCAAGGCCGGGCTCGTATTCTATGCGGGCAATGGCTGCGGCCACGTCCTCGGGCTTTCGCGGGTCGAAATACAGGACGGCGTCGCCGCCCACCTCGGGCAGGCTGGTGACGTTGGAACAGAGCACCGGCACGCCAAGCGACATGGCCTCGGCTACGGGCATGCCGTACCCCTCGAACAGCGACGGGAAGATGAGCGCCAGCGCGCCGCCGGTAAGCGCCCCCAGGTCGTCGTCGGACACGTAGCCGGTGAACAGCACGCGCTCCGAGAGCCCCATGGCGGCCACGGCCTGCTTGAGCTCGGCGGCAAGCCCGGTGTCCGCGCCGGTGAGCACCAGCTTGAGCTGGGAATCCGGGTGCGCGGCGGCGTGCAGCCCAAAGGCCGTGAGCAGCACGGCGTGGTTCTTGTGGGGCCAGAAGTTGGCCGGGAAGATGAGATATTTTCCGCGTGTGAGGCCGAAGCGGGCAAGCGCGGCCTGGATTTCGGCGTCGGGCGGCAGGCACAGGCGTTCCGGCAGGCAGATGTGCACGGTCCGGACCTTCTCGGGCGGCAGGTTGCCGTACTCCAGCACGGTCTGGCGCACGTAGTCCGAGATGCAGGCCAGCCGGGCGCTGCGCTTGGCCGCCAGCTGGAAGGTCTGGTCGCGCCCGCGCGCCTCGGCGTCGGAGAAGAACTGCGGATAGTAGTGGTATTGCAGATCGTAGATGATTGCTACCAGGGGGATGTCCTCATGCTGAAAATAGGGGCGAGTGAACGGACAGAACCAGGCGTCGATGGGCCGCTTCAGGAGCTTCTTTGGCGGCTTGGCCTGCCATGTGCGGTCAACGGCGATGGCGGTCAGGTTGGCGCTCTCGATCTCGCGAAGCTCCGGCAGGACGCCTGGGCTGGCCACCAGCACGAAGGTCCAGTCCGGGGCCATGGCCGCCATGGTCTCCAGAAGGTTCAGCGTGAAGACCTTGGCCCCGCCGTTGGCTCCGCCGGGCAGAAGCGGCAGCAGATCCACGGCGACGAGGGGCTTCTCGCCGGGGCGGCGGTCCACGGCCAAGCCCGGCACCAGACGGCGCAGCGCCCTCCAGCCCAGGTCCCACCAGCGCCATAGCGTACGGTTCATCATGAGCACCCGGTCGAACAGGGCCGGAAGCGGCGCTTCGGCCTTGAAGCCCGAGGAGATATCGCGGATGACCGCCTTGAAGTCGTCGTTATTCATGGGATTTATCCATTGGAGGCGGGCTGGTCCGTATCGAGACAGCCGGGAAGGAAGGCCGCGCGCGCCGTGCCCGGCAGGTTGGCCACGCCGTGATGCGTCAGCTGCACCGGGGCGGTGTCCGTGGTGCGGAAGGTCACGGCCAGACTGCCCACGTTCGAAAGGCTCGAAAGCACGGTGTTGCGCCCGTCCAGCTCCGGGTGGGTCATCTCGGCGCGCCGGGCGAAGTCCGCAGCGCTCATGGCGGTAAGCCCCACGCCGAAGGTGTACTCGGCCACGGCCAGATCGAGCTTCACCTCGTAGACGAAGCGCAGGATGCTCCCGGCGGGGACAGCCTCCGGCACGCGGCAGTCGTACTGCAGGGTGTTCTTGCCGAACACGATGACGCCCTTGTCGCTGATGAGCTCCACCCCGGCCACGGGCACTTCCAGGGGCGCGTCGATGCGGTACTCCACGTAGAACTGGGCGGTGTCGCCCTGCTCGAAAGCGCTTGCCGGCTGGCCGGTGCAGTCCAGCACGGCCACGCGCAGGCACTGGGCGAAGCCTGATTCTGCCCGGCCAGCAGAAGAAATATCCAGGAAAGAGGCGTCGCCGGGCCAGAAGTCCTCGCTGCCGAAGCCTTCCACGTCAGCCGGGAGGGCATCGAAACTGCACGACGTTGCCGGGGTTGCCGCGGCAGAGAGCATATACAGCTTCACCGCGTCCATGGACGGCCCCAGGAACTTCACCTGCCCGCGCTCCAGGTACAGGGCGCGCGTGCAGAACTGGGCCACGTCGTTCATGGCGTGGGACACCAGCACCACGGCCACGCCCTTCTCCATGAGCCCTTGCAGGCGGGCGTAGCACTTCTGGCGGAAGAACACGTCGCCCACGGCCAGGGCCTCGTCCACGATGAGCACTTCGGGCTCCAGGCAGATGGTCACGGCGAAGGCCAGACGCAGGAACATGCCGGAGGAGTAGGTGCGCACGGGCTGGTCGATGTGCGCGCCGATGTCCGCGAAGGCCAGTATCTCGTCCAGGCGCGATTCTGCCACGGCGCGCGGCACGCCAAGCACTGCCGCGTTTATGAACACGTTCTGGCGGCCCGTGAAGTCCGGCTTGAAGCCGCTGCCAAGCTCCAGGAGCGCGGCCACCCGGCCCGGAGTCTCCACGCGGCCCGCAGTTGGCGAGAGCACCCCGGCCAGCACCTGCAGGAGCGTGGACTTGCCCGCGCCGTTTCGTCCGATGATGCCGAAGGCCTCGCCGGGCGCGATGGTGAAGGACACGTCTTTGAGCGCCCAATGCTCTTTGTAATAGGTGCGCCCGCCCACGGCCAGGAGCTGGCGCAGGCGGTCCTGCGGGCGTTTGTACAGGTGGTAGACCTTGCTCAGGCCCTCCACGCACACCAGATCGCTACAGGACATCCGCGAACACCTTTTTCAGCTGCATGAACCACGCGAAACCGAGAAGCAGAAAGACGACGGCGAAGCCCGTCACCAGCGCCAGCGCCGTCCAGTCGGGCTGCTGGCCGAGCAGCAGCGTGCGCCGGAAGTGCTCGATCACCACGTGCAACGGATTCAGCGCAAGGATCGGCTGGTAGCGCTCCGGCACGGCGGACAGCGGGTAGACGATGGGCGTCATGAAGAAGAAAAGCTGCATGAAGGCCGTGATCATATGGCCAACGTCCTTGGCCGCCACCCCGACGGGAGCCAGCCACAGGCCGAGCCCTGCGGCCAGAAGCACCAGCGGCGCGTAGCCAAGCGGAGCCAGAAGCGCCGTCTCCGGCAGGCCCGCACCGGTGAGCACCTGCGCGGCGCACACCAGCCCAAGCGACAAAAGCGACTGCACGGACAAGGCCAGGGCCACGCTTACCGGCAGCACCTCCAGGGGGAAGACCACCTTTTTGACGAAGTTCACGTTCTCGGCCATCACGGTTGCGCCGCGCGCCGCCGCGCCGGAGACCACCTCGAAGCAGGCCAGCCCGGTCAAGAGCGACAGGGCGAACTCCATGACCCCGCCCTGGCCGGACCCGCTCCAGCTGGTCTTGAACACCATGGAGAACACGAAGGTGTACACGCCGAGCGTCACCAGCGGCGTGATCAGGCTCCAGAGCATGCCGAGCTGCGTGCCCTGGTAGCGCCCGGAGAACTCCAGGCGGGTGAATTCGCGCAGCAGTTCGCGGCAACGCCCGAAATGGGCGAACACTCCGATGGGAGAGGCCAGGGCCAGGCTCTGGCGGATGGTGGAGGCCAACCCCGCGGGGGGCTGGGCCAGTATGATCTTGCGCATGAACAGACTTGCCTATTCCACAAATTTGGCGCATGTCAACGCGCCGGAGCCACCTTCATGCCACAGGTTTTGCGCGTCGGCATCGACGCTAGCCCCCTGGCCTATCCCTACCGCACCGGCATAGGCCGTTACCTGGAGTGCATCCTGCCGCATCTGGCGGAGGCTGCGGGCGACTCCGCGCGCTTCACCCTATTCGCGGGAAAGCCGCTGGTGAACCCGATGGCGCTCGATCTGGTGGCCCGGGGCAAGGCCCGCGCCGTCACGGCCAACGTGCCGTCCCTCTACGCCTGGCAGCAGACGGGCATGCTCATCCAGCGCCTGATGCATCCCCAGGATGTTTTTTTCTCGCCGGACGGACTTTTCCCGCCGCTTCTGCCCGGAAAGGCCGTGGGCATGTACCACGACGTGCTCTGGCACGCCCACCCCGAAACGCTGGCCTGGCACATTCGCACCGTGTTCACCCTGCGCCACAAAGCGGGACTGAAACGCGCCGACCGGGCCATCACCGGCACCCACGCCTCCAAGAGCGAGATGCTTCGCGTGTTCGGCAAGGTGGCGAACAAGCTGGAAGTGCTGCCCAGCTACGGCGTGGACATGGCGCATTTCCGCCCCCCGCGCGAGGACGAGGCCCATCTGGCCGAGGATTTCCGCCAGCGCATGGACCTGCGCACCCCCTTTCTGCTGACCGCCGGGAACCTGCAGCCCCACAAGAACCTGCGCGTGGTGCCCCAGGCCCTGGACATCCTGCGCAAGCTCGGGCGCGACATCCCCGTGCTGGCCGTGGCCGGTTTCGGCGACCAGGAGGCCCTGAAGGCGTCGTTGCCCGAAGGCTTCCCAGAGGACAAGGTCCGCTGCCTGGGCTACCTGCCCGAGGCCGACCTCTGCCAGGCCTACCGGCTGGCCCTGGCCTACGTTTTCCCCTCGCTCTACGAAGGCTTCGGCCTGCCCGTGGTGGAGGCCCAGTCCAGCGGCGCGCCCGTGATCTACGCCCAGGCCACCAGCCTGCCCGAGGTCTCCGGCGACGCGGGGCTGCCCTTCGACCCGCAGTCCCCCGAGGACCTAGCCGTGAAGATCGCCAGCATCCTGGACGAGCCGGACCTGCGCAAGCAGATGGTGGCCAAGGGGTTCGTGCAGTCCTCCAAGTACCGCTGGGACCGCGCGGGCGAGACCCTGTGGCGCGTGCTGCGCGAAGCGGCGGGGAAATAGCCGTGCCTGCGCTTCCGAAAATCACTGTCGTCACGCCGTCCTACAATCAGGCGCAGTATCTGGCCCGCAACCTGGACAGCGTTTCCTGCCAGAAGGGCGTGGACGTGGAGCACATCCTGCTGGACGGCGGCTCCGGCGACAACACCGTGGACGTGATCCGCGAGCGCGGCGCGCATCTGGCCTTCTGGCGCAGCGAGAAGGACGCCGGGCAGACGGCGGCGCTCATCGAGGGTTTCGAACGGGCCACCGGACAGGTGCTCTGCTGGCTCAACTCCGACGACTACTTCTGGGACGAGTTCGCCCTGTCTCGCGTGGCGCAGGCCTTCGCGGACAACCCCCAGGCGGCCATGGTCACGGGCGACACCGTGCTGGTGGCCGACGACGAGACGCCCGTGATGATGGACATGGTCTGGCGGCCAAGCGCCCGGCAGATGCGCTACAACATGGCCGTGCCGCAGCAGTCGACCTTCTGGCGCGCCGAAGCTTACCAGGCTGCCGGCGGCATCGACCCGGCCTTCAGCTACTGCATGGACTTCGACCTGTTCCAGCGCATGAGCCAGGGGCGCGAGATGGTGCGCATCCCGCACATCCTGGCGGCCTTCAGGCTCCAGCCCGCCTCCAAGACGGCCACCTGGGGCGACGTGTTCCGCGAGCAGGTGGCAATCTGCCAGAACAGGTACGGCACGGGGCTTAAGCATAAGCTGGCCGTGAAGGCCGTGACCATGGAGATCCGGCTCGGGGCTGTGATTGCCCAGATGCAGGCTATGCTCTCCGGGCGCAGGCTGCCCTGCCTGGCCAATGCCCGCTGGGAACCATGCCGGGCGTATGCGCGCAAGAAGTTCGGGCTTTCGTTCTAGACTTTCCCTGCGCCCGTCTCGACCGACGACTCCCCCGACATCCGACCGGCCCTGCAAGGGCTGGCTGGATACAATTCCCGGCGGCGGCTAAGAGCCTGCCCATACCCCAGCCCCATACGAGACATCCCGCCGCGCGTGCTGCGCTCCCTGCTCGTAAAGCCCGCCCCCCCACGCCAGCGCCGAAGCCCTGCCCCTCTACAGCCGAGGCCCTCGCCCCGTCGCTCTCGCATCCATCACATCCACTCTCCCCCGCTCCTCTATCTGATTGGATTTTTGAATTTGCCATCCGCCCTTCAATGGTAGCATATTGAGATTTCCGATACATTCTATCAGGAGAAATCATCATGCCGGTCATCATCGTCAAAGCCCGCCAGGGCGTCATCAAGGACCAGGCCGCCAAGGCCAAGCTGATCTCGGGCATGGCCAAGGCCTTTGCCGACGCCGCGGGCGACCCCGCCTTTGCGGGCAGGGCCACCGTCATCCTGGAAGAAGTCCCCGACGACAATTGGGGCCGAGGCGGGGAACAGGTCTCGAAGTGATCCGGCTTCGCGGCGTGGGGCACAGCTACGCCACAGCGTCCGGCGCCGTGGTGGAGTCCCTGGCCGGGGTCGATTTCCAGGTGGAGCGCGGGGAATTCGTCAGCGTGGTGGGCAAGAGCGGCTGCGGCAAATCCACGCTGCTGGAGATCATGGCCGGGCTCAAGAAGCCCTCGGCTGGTTCGGTGGAGATCACCGGCAGGACCGCCGGGCGAGATTTCGGCTGGGCCGGATACCTGACGCAGGCCGATTCGCTGCTGCCCTGGCGCACCGTTCTGGACAACGCCTGCCTGGGCCTCACGCTGCGGGGGCGCTCCCGCGCCGAGCGCGAACGCCGCGTGCGCCCCATTCTTGAGCGCTTCGGCCTGGAAGGATTCGAGCGGGCCTTTCCGGGCGAGCTGTCCGGCGGCATGCTCAAGCGGGCCTCCCTGGCCCGCGTGCTGGCCTACGACCCCGAAGTGCTGCTCCTGGACGAACCCTTCGCCCCCCTGGACGCCCAGACCCGCGAGACGCTCCAGGCCGACCTTTTGGCCCTGTGGCGCGACTCGAAAAAGACCGTGGTGCTGGTCACCCACGACATCACCGAAGCAGTGCTGCTCTCCGGGCGCATCGCGGTACTCGGGCCGCGCCCAGGCCGCATCGTGGACATGGTGCGGGTGGACGCGCCCTACCCGCGCGCCGTCTTCGACCCCGGCAGCGCCTGCGCCCTGGCCGATGCGGTCCACCGGGTGCGCCGAGCGCTGGGCACTGACGACCCTCGTCAAACCGGACACTGCCCGAATGCACAGACGGTCCCGGCCGATTCACACACCGCAAGCTCCGCCAGCCATGTCCCTGCCTGCTAGAACCTTCCTGGCCCGGCTCATGCTGGCGGGCGCGCTCCTGGGCATGTGGGAGGCGGCAACGATGACGGGGCTGGCCGATCCGTTCTTCGTGAGCAGCCCCTCCGCCGTGGGCGCGGAACTCTGGCGGATGCTGCACGAGGCCACCTTCTACAACCACCTGTGGATGACCCTCAAGGAGACCCTGGCCGGGTTCGCCCTGGGCGCGGCGCTGGGCCTGGGCGCGGCCCTGTGGCTGGCGCTTACGCCGTTCTGGTCCAAGGTGCTGGACCCGTTCCTGATGGTCCTCTACGGCATGCCCCGCGTAGCCTTCGCGCCGCTCTTCGTCATGTGGTTCGGGCTTGGGGCCCTGTCCAAGATCGTGTTCGCCTTGTCCCTGGTGTTTTTCGTGGTCTTCTACAGCTGCCACGCCGGGCTTCGCGCCCTGGACCCTTCGCTGGTCAATTCCGTGCGGGTCATGGGGGCCAGCCGCAGGCAGATACTGGTCCACGTGGTGCTTCCCTCGCTGGCCCCGTGGGTGGCCTCGTCGTTGAAAAGCGCGGCTGGGCTGGCGCTTCTGGGCGCGGTGCTGGGCGAATACGTAGGCAGCACTGCGGGCCTGGGCTGGGTGATCAACACCTCGGCCGGGCTGTTCCAGACTTCACGCGTGTTCGCCGCGCTGGCCGCCCTGGCTGTTGTCGTCCTGGTCATGCACGCCCTGCTGGGGCGTTTGGAACGGTGGCTCACGCGCTGGCGCGTAGGCAGCCACGCTTTGTAAAACAAGGAGTATCAAGCATGCGGTGTGCGCGGTTCGTTCTGGCGATGGTGATGATTTTCGGCCTGGCTCTGCCCGTTGCGCAGGCCCGGGCGGCACAGCTTGAGAAGGTGCGCTGCTCCGAGGCCGTGCGCGGCTTCTTCTTCCTGCCGCTGTATCTCGGCCAAGCCCTCAAGAGCTTCGAGAAGCAGGGCATCGAGATCGAGTTCGTGCCCACCCAGGGCGGCCCGCTGGCCATGCAGGCCCTGTTGAGCGGCGACGTGGAGGTCTGCGCCATCGGGCACGGGCAGGTGGCCAACCTCTACGCCCAGGGCAAGCCCACGCGCATCATCTTCGAGATGCAGGACAAGTGCACCTTCTACCTGGTGGGCAAGCCCGGCGTCGCCTCCCTCAAGGACCTGGGCGGCAAGAACATGGGCGTCACCAAGTTCGGCTCCGAGACCCACGGCGTGGGCCGCGCCCTGGCCGCCTGGGCCGGGTTCGACCCCGAGACCGGCATCAACATGATCGAGACCGGCGGCATGGGCACCATGGCCGCCGCCCTGGAGGCCGACCGGGTGCAGGCCGCCCTGGCCTGGCAGCCCATGGTGGGCAAGCTGGAGCAGGCCGGAAAGGCCAAGGTCCTGGCCACGCTGAACACCGCCGAGGACAGCGCGCGCTACTTCGGCTCGCCCGACTACTCGTTCTCGGTGCTTCAGGTGACTCCCGAGTACGCC
This sequence comes from Acidobacteriota bacterium, assembly GCA_046566965.1. Taxonomy (GTDB): domain Bacteria; phylum Desulfobacterota; class Desulfovibrionia; order Desulfovibrionales; family Desulfovibrionaceae; genus Fundidesulfovibrio. The sequence continues at coordinate 47,434 of JBKICU010000017.1, read as the reverse complement.
AAGGCCAAGCCCGAGACCCTGAAGCGTTTCGTGGCCGCCGTGCTCGAAGCCCAGACCTGGCTGCGCGAGCACTCCGCAGCCGAGGTGGCCAAGCTCGCCGCCCCCTACTTCGAGGGCATGAGCGAGGCCGACATCGCCATGTCCGTGGACCGCGACCGCCAGGCCTTCTCCGCCTCGGGCATCGTCAGCCGCCAGGGCCACGACACCGCCATGCGCATCTTCCAGGACGCCAAGATCCTCACCAAGCCCGTGGCCTTCGAGGATCTCGTGGACAACAGCTTCACCGAGGCCGCCAAGGCGCTCAAGAAGTAATGAGCCTGCTCGCCGGACTGGTCTACCCCATCAACTCGCTCCCGGCCGCTCGCCTGAGCGGCCGGGGCATCGACGTGCTCTGCCACGACGCCGACGCCAAGCTCGACGCCGTGGCCCGCTACTACGAGCAGGTCGACGCGGACCTGCTGTTCTTCTTCAGCGACATCGTCATCCAGGCCGAAGCCCTGGGAGCCATCCTGGCCTACAGCGCCACGGGCATGCCCCGCGTGGCCGCCAAGACCGCCCTCCCCACGGGTCCGGCGCGCACCTCCGCGCGCATGGAGGTCAACGTAGCAGTGACCTCCGGGCTCAAGCGGGCGTTTCCGGGAAAACTTGTGGCGGGCATGGTGTACGGGCCGTTCACCGTGGCCGGGCAGGCCATGGGAGAGGAAGCCCTGATGCGGGCCTGCCTGAACTCCCCGGACGAGGCCCGCGCCGCCGTGGCCAAGGCCCTGGAAGGGGCGCTGGGCTACGCCCGGCTCCTTTTGGACGCCGGGGCGGACGTGCTGTGGGTGTCGGACCCGTTCGCGGGGCTTTTGCCGCCCGCGCTCTTCGGCCAGTTCGCCGGAGACCCGCTGGCCCGCCTGTTCGACGCGCACCCGGACGTGCCCAACGCGGTGCACATCTGCGGAGACATCGGGCAGCTTCTGAGAAACGTGCTGGACACCGGGGTCCAGGCCGTGAGCTTCGATCAGGTCATGGACCTCCTGGCCGTGGAGGACGCCATGCCCTCGGGCCGGACCATCATCGGCAACCTGGACCCTCTGGCCGTGGCCGACGCGCACAGCGCGGGCGCCCTGACCCTGGAGGTGGACGCCCTGGCCCAGACCATGGGGACGCATCCAGCCTTCAGCCTGTCCACAGGGTGCGCCCTGCCGCCCTCGACCCCGGTGGAGAACGCCGCCGCCTTCGTGGACGCCGGGCACGCGGCCCTGCGGGCCGTGGCCCCAGGCGCGAGCCTGCTTTACGGCCTGTCCGCCTCGGTGGAGGCCGGAGACCTGGAGAGCGCGGCGGGCATCGTGGACGTGTGCCTGTGTTCAGGGTTCGATCCTCTCCTGGTGCTTGGCGGCGGGCTCATGCGGGCGGTGCGCAAGCAAAGCGCCCTGTACGAAGCCAAGAAGAGCCATCTGGCGGACATCCTGCTCATGACCGACGCCCTGAACGCGGGCATGAAGCGCCTCTCGCCCCATCTGCCCAAGGCCAGCGACGCCGTGCGCATGGTGCTGGGCACCGCCTCGGGGGACCATCACGCCATCGGCAAGGATGTGGTGGGCGCGGTGCTCCAGGCGCAGGGCATCAAGGTTCTGGACCTCGGCGTGGACGCCGGAGCCGACGCCTTCGCCAAGGCACTGAGAGAGACCGGCGCGCCCCTGGCCGGGATATCGGCCTTCACCAGCCAGGCCAGGGCAGCCCTGCGCTCCATGGTGCCCGCCATCCGGGAAAAGGCGGGCAGGCCCGTGGGCATCCTGGTGGGCGGAGCCGCCACCAGCGAGGGCTACGCGGCGGAAATCGGCGCGGACGCCTTTGCCAAGGACGCAGCCGCGGCCGCCCGCGTGGTCAAGTCCCTGCTGGAGAAATTTCCCGGACGCGGCTAAGAGCTCCCCATGCCCAATGCCCTGACCGCCATCCCCCAGAGCGTGCTGCGCTACCTGCGCATTCAGCCGGACACCCACGCCTGCGCCGAGGCCCTGCCTCTGTGGCGGGAGGCGCGGGCCTTGTCGCAGCCGCGCACCTGGCGAAAGCGCCTGGACATGGGCGATTTCCTGGAAGCCTTCGCGCCCCATGCCGCCGAAAGCGTCGATCTGTCGCGCACGCTGGCGGGCTGCCGCGAGGTGGTGCTCATGGCCTGCACCATCGGCAGCGCCCTGGAAACGCGGGGGCGCGAGTATTTCAGCCAGGGCAGGCCGTTCGCGGGCTTCATGCTGGACCGCATGGGCAGCTATCTGGTGGAGGCCGAGATGCGCGGCCTGCACGCCGCAGTTCGGGCCGAAAACGCCGCCTCGGGCCTCGTCGCCACGCGCCGCTACAGCCCCGGCTACAAGGATTTTTCGCTTGAGGCGCAGGCTCATTTCATTCGCCTGATAGGAGACGCCCTGCCGGGGCTTACCCTCTCGTCCGCGTTCATGCTCACGCCCGACAAGAGCGTCACGGCGGTCTGCGGAATCAAAACTCCCGCCTGACGCTGGGAACGGCGCGTTGTTGAAAAACATGAACATGTTTTTCAACAACAAAACAAATGGTTCTCTTGAGTTAGGCTCTTAAACTCTATCACATGCCTGGACAAAGCCACCCAAACCGATGCGCCTTGCCCGTCGCGCCGTCAGGCGAAAACGCGCCCCCGCCCCTTCCCTCCGGGGCGCGCCATGGCTATAACCCCGCCCATGCGCATAGCCATCAGCTGCCGAAGCCTGGAATACGCCTCCGGAGGCGTGAAGGAATATCTGGTCAGCCTGCTCACCGAACTGCTGGCCATGGACACCCGCAACACCTACGTGCTCATGCACTCCCAGGTGCAGTACTTCGGCTCCTTCCCCGGCGCCGAGGAAGTCTCGCTCCACAGCTCCAACCGCCTTGTCTTCGACTGGCTGAAGCTGCCCGCCGCGTTGAAAACACACGGCATCGACCTGGCCTTCTTCCCGTCCTCCAACATGCCGCCGCGCGTGCCCTGCAAGGCCGTGGCCGCCATGATGGACCTGGGCTACTTCCACGACGCCCTGCGCATGTACCGCTTCGCGGACACCCTCTACATGAAGCGGGCCATGGCCTACACCGCGCGCCGGGCCGAACACCTGCTGGCCATCTCGGACCACACCCGGCGCGACCTGACGGCCATCCTGGGCGTGCCGGACAGCCGCATCACGGTCACGCATCTGGCCGCCGACGCCCTGTACCACCAGCCCGTGGCCGATGACGAGGTGATGCGCCTCACCAGGCGTCACGGCCTGACGCGCCCGTTCTTCCTGTACACGGGCAACATCTCGCCGCGAAAGAACCTGAAGGCCCTGCTGGAGGCCTTCGCCGCCGTGAAGGACCGCATCGACGCCGATCTGGTGGTCACCGGGGGCTTGTCCTGGGGCGACGGCTGGAAGGATTGGGTGGCCTCGCTCGGCGTGGCGGACCGGGTGCACCGCCTGGGCTATGTTGAACGCCAGGACATGCCCGCGCTGTACGCCGCCTGCCTGGCCTACGTGTTTCCGTCGCTGTTCGAGGGCTTCGGCCTGCCCGTGCTTGAGGCCCAGGCCGTGGGCGCGCCGGTGATCTGCTCCACGGCCACCAGCCTGCCGGAAGTGGCCGGAGACAGCGCGCTGATGATCGACCCGCAGGACATCCCCGGCATCGCCAAGGCCCTGGCCGCAATGGCCGCCCCGCAGACCGGCCCGGCCCTGCGCGAGAGCCTGACGCAAAAAGGCCGCGCCAACGCGCGCCGCTTCTCCTGGAGCGATACCGCCAGAAAGACATTGGACGTGTTCGAGCGCGTGCACCGGGGAGAATAGCCCGCCCTGCGGGACAGCCCGGTCCTGCCGCGTCCACAGGTTGTACGGCGGCTCGCCTCGCTGCCCCCCATGCCCCCCCCGACCGATCCAGGCGATACGCGAAACGGCTTGTCCGCCAGGCAGGCTCCGTCCCGCGCCGTTTCGTCCTCCCCCGGCATGGCCGGGCCTCCCACGTTCCGCCGATTCTTTTCCGCTTTCTTGCTCCGTCCCGTAACCCTGCCCCCCGAAAGCCCGTCCAATAATTTGTACCGACCTGGGACACGCGCGCAAAACCTGGATCCAGGCCCTGGAAGGCACTTCGCAAACGAGCATCATTTAGGAGCAAGAACAATGAGACGCACTACCCTGGCTTTCGCCGCCGCCATGCTGCTGGCCTGCGCGGCCGCCGCATCCGCCGCCACCGAGGTCAAAATGACCGGCGACGCGCGCATACACGCCACCTTCTTCGAGAAGCAGAACTTCACCGGCTGGAACGGAACCGGCACCAGGACCAACGACGCCTTCACCATCTGGCAGCGCTTCCGCCTGCGCACGGACTTCATCGCCAACGAGAACCTGAAGTTCCGCCTGGGCATCCGCGTGAACAACACCCCCTGGGGCAACGGCACCTACACCGTGGACAACCCGGCCGTGTCCATCGACGTCTATCAGGCCTTCCTCCAGTTCAAATGGCCCAACACCGACGTGGAATTCACCATCGGCATGCAGGACTGGGGCCTGCCCGTGTCCTCCGAAGCCCTCATGAACGCCAACCCGGTGTTCGGCGGCTCCCGTTCCGCCGCCGCCGTGGTGGAAATCCCGGTGGTCGACCAGTTCAAGATCGTGGCCGCCTACTCGCGCCTGCTGGACACCAACCGCGACTTCGACACCACCACGACCCAGGTGCCCGACGAGTTCGACGCCTACGTGCTGGCCCTGCCCATCACCCTGGACGGCTTCAAGGCCACCCCCTGGGGCATGATCGCCGTGGCCGGAAAGAACGCCAACTACGGCGTGAGCTCCGGCAACGCGGGCGCGACCCTGACCACCAACCTGGCCTCCGCCGGCTCCCTGTACGCCGGAACCAGCAACGCCCAGAACCTCTACTGGTGGACCGGCGCGGCCTTCGCCGTCACAGCGCTCGACCCGTTCAAGTTCTACGCCGACGTCATGTACGGCGAGGGCAACGCCTCCGACCACAAGGCCAACCGCCGCGCGGGCTACTTCTTCGACGTGGCCGCCGAGTACACCGGCATGGACCTGCTCACCCCGCAGCTCACCTTCTGGTACTCCAGCGGCGAGGACAGCTCCATCAACAACGGCTCCGAGCGCATGCCCACGGTCATGGGCTACTGGGGTCCCTCCACCTCGTTCCTGTTCGACTCGTCGCAGGCCTACACCCGCGGCTACATGGGCGTGAACCCCGTCGGCTCCTGGGGCGCGGTGTTTTCCCTGAACAAGATCTCCTTCATCCAGGACCTGACCCATCGCCTGACCTTCACCTACGCGCGCGGCACCAACTCCTCCAGTGCGCTGCGCGTGGCCAACACCCTGTGGGGCGTGGGCAACTACGTGCAGATGGGCCGCGACCTGACCGAGAAGGAATACGTGATCGCCGTCAACCTGGACCACCAGTACAACATCTATGAGAACCTGGCCGCCATCGTGGAAGCCGGCTGGGCACACGGCGAGTTCGAGCGCTCCGTGTGGGGACGCCGCATGGTGAACCAGGCCCTGAACGGCGACTCCTACAAGGTCGCGGTCGGCCTGCAGTACAAGTTCTAGCCGGGTCTGCCGACCTGTGACCGGCGCGGCCGGGGCGAAAGCCCCGGCCGTTTTTTTGTTGAGAGAAGATAAAGAGGCCTCCGGCGGCCAAAGGAACTTCGTTCCTTTGGAATCCTAAGTAGCTTCGCGGGATGTGACGCAAATCTCGGCGGGGCCGCTTGATTCCGTGAATAGGCGATGCGAGGGCAGCGGCAACAATCTGACATTATGGCGCAAATAGTAGCATGAGTCATCATATCGTGCTATTGACACTGTATTTTGCCGCTGCTACCTAGTCGCATCTTTTCACGAATCGTATCCGCACGGAGGTCGTCCCATGCCGTCCTGGTTCATCCGACTGGCGCTTTTCGCAGCCCTCGCCGCCCTGCCCTGCCTGGCCCACGCCGCCGGGGGGCAGCTGGTGTTCTCCTGGCAGTCCAACTGCGGTCCGCTCAACCCGCACCTGTACTCCCCCAACCAGATGTACGCCCAGAGCATGCTCTACGAGCCCCTGGTCAAATACGCGGACGGCGGCAAAATCATCCCCTGGCTGGCCGAAAAGTGGGACATCTCCCCCGACGGCAAGACCTACACCTTCACCCTGCGCCAGGGCGTGACCTTCTCGGACGGCACCCCCTTCGACGCCGCCGCCGTGAAGAAGAACATCGAGGCCGTGAAGCTGAACATCAAGCGCCACAAGTGGCTTGAGCTGGTGAACCAGATCGACACGGTGGAGGCCCCCGACGCCCGCACCGTGAAGCTCAACCTGAAAAGCGTCTACTACCCCACCCTCCAGGAACTGGCGCTCATCCGCCCGCTGCGCTTCCTGGCCCCCAGCGCCTTCCCGGACAGCGGCAACACGGCCGAAGGCATGAAGAAGGCCGTGGGCACCGGCCCCTGGCTTCTGGCCGAGACCAAACTCGGCGAATACGACCTGTTCGTGCGAAACGACAACTACTGGGGACCGAAGCCCGCCATCGAAAAGATCCTGGTGAAGGTGGTCACCGATCCCAACACCCGGCTGATGGCCTACGAGACCGGCGACATCGACATGATCTACGGCTCGGGCGGACACGCCGCCGGGCAGATCGGCATGGATGCCTTCAACATGCTGGCTGCCGACAAGAAGAACACCACCGCCATTTCCGGAGCGCTGGGCACACGCACCCTGTGCCTGAACTCCGGGCGCGGCCCCACCAGCGAACTGGCCGTGCGCCAGGCCGTCACCCACGCCCTGGACAAGGACGCCCTGGTCAAGGGCGTGTTCCTGGGCGTGGAGAAGCGCGCCGACACCCTCTTCGCCACGGACATCCCCTACTGCGACCTGGGCCTGAAGCCCTTCGCCTTCGACCGCGCCAAGGCCGAAAAGCTCCTGGACGGCGCGGGGTGGAAGCTGCCCGCCGGGAGCACGGTGCGCGTCAAGGACGGCAAGCCCCTGGAAATCGATCTCTGCTTCGTCGGCAACGACGCCCTCCAGAAGACCATCGCGGAGCTCATCCAGGGCGAGCTGGCCAAGGTTGGAGTCGCGATCAAGCTGGTGGGCGAGGAGGCCGACTCCTTCGGCAAACGCCAGCACGACGGCGAGTTCGGCATGATCTTCAACGACACCTGGGGTCCCCCCTACGAGCCCCACGCCCAGGTTGGCTCCATGCGCTCCCCGTCCCACGCCGACTACCAGGCTCAGGTGGGGCTGCCCATGAAGGCCGCCCTGGACGAGAAGATCACCTCTGTCTTCGCCACCACCGACGAAAAGACCCGCCAGGCGCTGTACGCCGACATCCTGACCACCCTGCACGAGCAGGCCGTGTACCTGCCCCTGACCTACATGACCAACATCATGGTGCACCGGAGCAACGTGACCACCAAGGGGTTCGGCCCCACCAAGAACGAGATCCCCTTCGAGGAAATGACCAAGAAGTAACCCGCGCGACCCTGTTGAAAAAAAATAAACATGTCAGGATCTTGCAAAATGTATCGAACTGCAACCCGAGCAAAAGTGCGAGTGGGTAACCTGATGGGATACTTTTGGATTCCAAGGGCGCAGCCCTTTGGCCGCCGGAGGCGTTCCCCTACTGCGAATTGTGCAAGGTAATCATCTATTTCAGAAACTTCACACCAACTTACAAGGGGGGAGCCGCGCTCCCCCCGCTTTCACCACGAGTACACAATGACCAAATACATCCTGCGCCGCCTGGCCACCCTGCCGCTTATCCTGCTGGCGGTGTCGCTGGTGGTGTTCCTCATCCTGCGCCTGGCCCCGGGCGATCCGGCCCAGTCCTACCTGCGGCTCTCCCAGGTGCCGCCCACCACGGAGAACATCCTCATGGCCCGCGAAATCCTGGGCCTGGACAAGCCCCTGCCCACCCAATACGCCATATGGCTTGAGAAGGCCGCGCGGCTGGACTTCGGGCGCTCCTACGTGACGGGCAAGCCCGTCATCGAGGAGATCCTCTACTACCTGCCCGCCACCCTGGAGCTGGCCGGGGCGTCGCTTCTCATCACGCTGGGCCTGTCGGTGCCGCTCGGGGTCATGGCGGCGCTCAAACGCGACACCCTGCCCGACCACCTCACGCGCGCTCTGGCCTTCGCCGGAGTGTCCATCCCCAACTTCTGGTTCGGGTTCCTGCTGGTGTGGCTGTTCTCCATGCAGCTTGGCTGGCTGCCGCCCATCGGGCGCGGGGGAATCGAGCGGCTCATCATGCCCGCCTTTTCGCTGGCGCTCATGTCCCTGGCCGTGAACACCCGGCTCATCCGGGCCAGCATGCTGGAGAACATGCACAACCGCTCCATTCTCTATGCGCGGGCGCGCGGCGTGCCGGAAGGGACCATCGTGTGGCGGCACATGTTCGTGAACGCCCTCATCCCCATCCTCACCGCCACGGGCATGCACATCGGCGAGCTTTTGGGCGGGGCCGTGGTGGTGGAGAGCGTGTTCTCCTGGCCGGGGGTGGGGCGCTTCGCGGTGTCCGGTATTTTCAACCGGGATTTCCCGGTGCTCCAGTGCTTCATGCTGGTGATGACCACCATCTTCGTGCTGTGCAACCTGGCCGTGGACATCGCCTACGCCGTGGTCGACCCGCGCATGCGCCTGACCGGCGAGGGAGGCCGCCCATGATGAAGCTGATCCTTGAGCGCAAGCTGGTGCTGGCCGCTTCGCTTGTCGTGGCCATGCTCCTGGCCATGGCCCTGTTCGCCCCGTGGATCGCGCCGGGCGACCCCAACCTGACCGACATCACCCGCAAATTCGAACCGCCCAGCTGGTCCGAGCCGCTGGGCACCGACCACCTGGGGCGCTCCATCCTGTCGCGCCTGCTGTACGGCACGCAGGCCTCGCTCGGGTCCGTGGCGCTCATCGTGGCGGGAATCCTGGTGGCCTCCTTCACGGTGGGCACCCTCTCGGGCTACGCGGGCGGCGTGGTGGACGGCTGCATCATGCGCGTGTGCGACGTGATCCTCACCTTCCCCACGTTCATCATGGCCCTGTTCCTCATCGGCATCCTGGGCACGGGGCTCACCAACGTGGTGATCGCCATCGTGTTCACCCATTGGGCCTGGTACGCGCGCATGGTGCGCGGCATGGTGCTCCAGTTCAAGAACCGCGAGCACGTCCTGGCCGCCAAGGTGGCCGGAACCAGCGGCGCGATGCTGGCCGTGCGCCACATCCTGCCCCCGGTGCTGGCCCAGATCGCGGTGCTGGCCAGCCTGGACATCGGCCACATGATGCTCCACGTGTCCGGCCTGTCGTTTCTGGGCCTTGGGGTATCGCCGCCCACGCCCGAGTGGGGCGTGATGATCGGCGACGCGCGCCAGTACATCCGCACCGCGCCGCAGCTCATCGTGTTTCCGGGCCTCATGATCTTCATCTCGGTGATGGCCTTCAACGTGCTGGGCGACGCCCTGCGCGACCACCTGGACCCCAACCTCGCACAAGGGCACGACCATGAAATCTGAACCGCTTCTTTCAATCGACGCCCTGGAGGTCACCGCGGCCGCAAGCCCGCACCCCAGGCCCGTTGTCCGGGGCGTGAGCTTATCCGTGCGCGCCGGGGAGGTGCTGGGGCTCATCGGCGAGAGCGGCTCCGGCAAGTCCATGACCTGCCTGTCCGTGATGCGGCTTCTGCCCAGCGCCATGCACCGCACCGGGGGCCGCATCCTGGTGCAGGGCTCGGAGAGGTTCGCGCGCGGGCGCGACGTGGGCATGGTGATGCAGAACCCGGCCAGCTGCTTCGACCAGGTGATGACCATAGAGGGCCACTTCCGCGAAACTCTGGCCGCCCACAACTTCCCCTGGAACGCCGGGCGCTCCCGCGCGCTGGACTCCCTGCGGGAATCAGGCTTCGACGCGCCGGAAGCCATCCTGCCCGCCTATCCCTTCCAGCTGAGCGGCGGCATGCTCCAGCGGGTGATGATCGCCCTGGCCATGGTGGTTGAACCCCGGCTGCTCCTGGCCGACGAGCCCACCACCGACCTGGACATGCCCGCCCAGGCCAGGGTGCTGGATCTTCTGGACGCGCTGCGCAAACGCCGCAACCTGGGAATCCTGCTGGTGACGCACGACCTGTCCGTGGTGGCGCGCCTTGCCGACACCGTGGCCGTGATGCACGACGGAGTCATCGTGGAATCCGGGCCGGTGCGCCGCATCTTCGAGGCTCCCTCCCACCCGTACACGCGGACGCTTTTGGCCGCGCACTTCGACCTGCACGATGCCTTCTGCACCCTGGCCCCGGATCGGGACCAGCCCGGCGAAGGGAGGGCGGCATGAGCGTCATAAGCCTGGAAAACGTGCGCAAGACCTACCGGCGCGGCGGCATCTTCGGCGGCGGCGAAGCGCTCACGGTGCTGGACGGCGTCGATCTTGAACTGCACCAGGGCCAGTGCCTGGGGCTGGTGGGGCGAAGCGGCTGCGGCAAGTCCACCATGGGGCGGTTGGCGCTGGGGCTGGAGAGGCCGGACTCCGGGGTCGTGCGCTACAAGGGCCGCGACATCCGCTCTCTGAAGGGGACAGACTGGCGCGATTTCCGGCGAAACGTCCAGGTGGTGTTCCAGAACTTCACCGCCGCCGTGAACCCGCGCATGACCGCCGGAGAGATCGTCGCCGAGCCCCTGCGCAACTTCGAGCGCCTGGGCGAGACCCGTCTGCGCTCCAAAGTGGATGAGCTTCTGGAGCAGGTGGGGCTTTCATCCGCCGACGCCGCAAAGCTCCCCGCGCAGTTCAGCGGCGGCCAGCTTCAGCGGGTGTGCATCGCCAGGGCAATCGCCCTCTCCCCGGAAGTGCTGGTGCTGGACGAATCGGTCAGCTCCCTGGACATGCTGGTGCAGGCCCAGGTGCTCGATCTGGTGGCCGGGTTGGGGCGCGAACGGGGCGCAAGCTGCCTGTTCATCTCCCATGATCTGCGCGTGGTGGCCCGGGCCTGCTCCGAGGCGGCTGTGATGCGCGGCGGGCGCATCGTGGAGCGCGCCGCCTGCGGCAAGGGCCGCTTCGACCTGGCCGACGAGGGGTTCGCGCAGCTGGCCGGGGCCATCCTCCCCGCGCGGCCGGCCAAGCCGCTGGCATCGTCCGGGGCGTGAGCGGGCGACCGACTCCGGCCAAAGTCTATCGCCCGGACGATAGTAGCGCCAGGCTCATCCCCATATAGGCGGGGGAAGTTCCCTCAGGAGTTCCCCCATGCATATCCGGCAGTCGGCATCCGCCGACAACCGTCCCGTTTATGTCCAGGCCGCCGCCCTCGCGCTGGCGGCGGCCCTGGCCGCCCTGCCCGCAACGCTCCTTCCCGCGCCCGTGCGCATCGCGGCTGCCCTGGCTGTCCTCGTCGCGGGCGTGGTCGTGGCGGTGTTGCTCGCTCGCAGGAACGACCGCCTGCAGGCGAAGCTGGACAGCCTGAACAGCCAACTGGACGAGTCGATGCTGCGCGCCTCCCGCATCGAGGAAGCCCTGCGCGAAAGCCCCGTGCCGCTCCTGGTGTTCGACGCCCAGGACCGCCTGCTGCTGGCCAGCCGCACCTTCACCGGGCTCACCGGGCTGAGCCCCGATCCTGCCCAGGCCCCCACCCTGCGCGCCCTGGCTGGCGAGGAGCTGTGGTCCAACCTGGATAGCGCCGCGTTCCCCGAAGGCCACACCGCCCCTATCCCCTCCGCCAACGCCGAAGCGCTCAAGGCCCGCGCCATGTTCACGCGCACCGCGTCCGGTTCGCTCTTGCACCTTGTGCCCCTGGCCCAGCAGCGCCGCGCCCTGGAAGCCGCCGAGCGCCAGCGGGCCATGATCGTGGAGACCTCCAGGAGCCTGTGCACCCTGGCCGCCAGCCTGGAAGAGGCCGCCAAGGGCTTCGAGCAGGAAGGAAGCCGCCAGACCGACCAGGCCAGGCAGCAGAAGCACAACACCGATTCCGTGGCCGCGGCCATGGAGGAAATGGCCGCCAGCGTGTCCGAGGTGGCCCGCAACGCCCAGGCCACGTCCTCGGCGGCGCAAAAGGCCAGCCAGACCGCCAAGGACGGGGCGGAGCTGGTCAGCGGAACGACGCAGGGCATCGAAAAAATCAGTTCGGCGGCCGGGGGCCTCTCGCGCGACCTGTCGGCCCTGTCCACCGAGGCTGCCGAGATCGGGCGCATCATCGGCGTGATCAACGACATCGCGGACCAGACCAACCTCCTGGCCCTGAACGCCGCCATCGAGGCCGCCCGCGCGGGCGAGGCCGGAAGAGGCTTCGCCGTCGTGGCGGACGAGGTGCGAAAGCTGGCCGAGAAGACCCTGGGAGCCACCAAGGACGTGCGTCTGGCCATCGAGACCATCCAGCGCGCCGCCACCAACGCCGTAACCTCCATGACGGACACCTCCCGCCTGGTGGAGGAGACCAGCGGCCTGTCCGCGCGCACGGCCCAGGCCCTGGAGCGCATCCGCGACGACGTCACCGGCATGGTGGAGCGCACCGCCGAGATCGCCTCCGCCGCCGGGCAGCAGTCCGCCACGGCCACGGAGATCGCCCTGAACGTCGAGGACGTGGACCGCATCGCCTCCGGCTTCGTGGACGCATCGGAGGACCATGCCCAGGCGGCGCAACGGCTGGTGAAGCTCTCAGCCGACCTGTACGAGGTGGCCCGCACCGTGGGCGGGGGAACCTGCTCCTGATTGCGCGGTCTTAACAATCTTGCCAATTCGGGTGCATGCAGGTAATCATGGCCGCTCACCATCCATGACAGGAGCGGACTTCACGGCATGCCCCATCTTGTATTCGAGGACGTTTCCGTCCGCTTCGGCGGTCTTTTGGCCCTGTGCGACGTGAGCTTCGAGCTGCGCCAGGGCGAGATTCTGGGCCTCATCGGCCCCAACGGCGCTGGCAAGACCACCGTGTTCAACGTCATCACCGGAGTCTATTCCATAAGCTCCGGCAAGGCCACCTACGACGGCGCGGCCCTGGCCGGAACCCCGCCCCATCGGATCCTTGGGATGGGGCTTGCGCGCACCTTCCAGAACATCCGGCTCTTCCAGAACATGACGGCGCTTGAGAACGTCATGATCGCCCAACACGCCCGGACGAAATCCGGCGTGGCTGGCGCGGTTTTGCGCCTGCCTTCGCAGAAGGCCGAAGAGGCCCGCATCCGCGACAAGGCCCGCTGGGCGCTCGATTTCATGGGCCTTGGCGACCTGGCCGACGAGGAAGCCCGCAACCTGCCCTACGGGTTGCAGCGCCGCCTGGAGATCTCGCGCGCGCTGGCTTCGGTCCCCCAGACCATCCTGCTGGACGAGCCTGCCGCGGGGCTGAACCCCACGGAGTCCTCGGCCCTGATGGAGGACATCTCGCGCATTCTGGAGCTTGGCGTGAACGTGCTCATGGTGGAACACGACATGAAGGTGGTCATGGGATTGTGCTCGCGCATCGTGGTGCTGGAGCACGGCGAGAAGATCGCCGAGGGCGCTCCCGCCGAGATTCGCGGCAACCAGCGGGTGATCGAGGCTTATCTGGGCACGTCCCACTGAAATATTTCGAAATATCCCACACGACATCAACCATCTGGCAACAGGAGGACGACATGGCGAAACGGATCATCTGGCTTGTGGCCCTGGCCCTCACCCTGGGAGCGGGACTGGCTCACGCCGCGCCGCTCAAGATCGGCGTGCTGGCCCCCATCTCCGGCTCTTCCGCCGCGGACGGCAACGACATCGTCAAGGGCGTGAAGACCGCCGTGGAGGTCATCAAGTCCGAGGGCGGCATCCCCGGCTTCGACGCGATCGAGGTCGAAGTCCAGGACGGCGCCTGCGATCCCCGCCAGGCCGTTGCCGGAGCCAACAAGCTGGCCAACTCCAAGGTCGCCGGCGTTGTCGGCGAGTACTGCTCTTCCGCCACCATCCCGGCATCCGAGGTGCTGAACGAAGAGAAGATCACCATGATCACCCCCGCCTCCACCAACCCCAAGGTCACCGAGCGCGGCTTCAAGTACATGTACCGCATGTGCGGCCTGGACATCCATCAGGCCAAGGCGGCCACCGCCTTCCTGAAGGACCAGCTCAAGGCCAAGACCATCTACATCGTGGACGACAAGACCACCTACTCCCAGCACCTGGCCGAGTACGTGGCCGAGGCCGCCAAGGCCGCCGGGATCACCGTGATCGCCCATGAGCACGTCAACGACGGCGACATGGACTACTCCGCCGTGCTCACCAAGGTGAAGGCCGCCAACCCCGACGCCTTCTACATGAGCCTGCAGAGCTCCTCCTCGGGCATCCGCATGATCAAGCAGTACCGCCAGATGGGCATCAAGGCCCCGGTGCTGTCGCAGGACGCCGTGTACCACCCCAACTTCATCAAGGAAGCCCCCGAGCAGTCCCAGGGCGTGTACTTCACCTTCGGCTACGCGGACAAGAACTCCCCCGTGTACAAGAAGTTCCTGGACAAATACACCGCCATGCACGGCGAGCCCGGCGCGTACTCGGCCTACTCCTTCGACTCGGCCTACGCCCTGCTGACCGCCATCAAGGCCGCCAAGTCCACCGACGCCGACAAGATCCGCGCCGAGATGATGAAGCTGAACCTCCCGGGCGCGTCCAAGGTCATCAAGTTCCAGGAGAACGGAGATTCCGGCTCCAACTACGTGATCTACAAGGTCGAGGGTGACAAGTACAAGGAGTACTGGAACCCCGAGACCGGCAAGCTGTTCTAGCCCGCCTTCCGCCTTTGATTCCCTGCCGGGCCGCGCCTAACGCGGCCCGGCTTTTTTGTACGCCGGGGCTGCGCGGACCTGGAGGAGCCGCTCATTAACTTCGGCCAGGCCTTGCATCAGCGCGTGAAAGGCACTAGGAGCTCTCCCGGCAGTCGGACGCTGGCGCGGCCGATGCACACCATACCCGCCCCACCGGACGGAAAGCCGGACAACTCCATGTTCAACACGACCATCCTCACCACCGTCGGCCTGCTCATCGCCTCCAACGTGTTCATGACTTTCGCGTGGTACGCCCACCTGAAGGAGATGCATGCCCGCCCATGGTGGATCGCGGCGGTATTCTCCTGGGGCATCGCCCTGTTCGAGTACCTGCTCCAGGTTCCGGCCAACCGCATAGGCTACGGCACGCTCAGCCTGCCGCAGCTGAAAATCATGCAGGAGGTCATCACCCTGTCGGTGTTCGCGCCGTTCTCCATCTGGTACATGAACCAGCCCCTGAAGCTCGACCACTTGTGGGCCGCGCTGTGCCTTATCGGGGCCGTGTATTTCATCTTCCGGTCCTGAGCGCGCCGGAGCGCTGCCCTGCGTTCCGGTCCCGGCCTGCTCCCGGCCTGCCCGGGCCAGTCCTGACGCCCCCGGCTTTCCTGCGGGCAAGTCATGAGGACGCGCATCCCCGCATCCGTTCGAACCACGAAATTGAAAATAAATCGCGCTCCAAAGGCTTCCCAGCCTTGACGGAAACGGGTTTCGTCTGCTCAAACAACAGGCCCCCGACCACTCAGGGAGACCGTTTCCCCAACATAGAACATACGACACGGAAAACCTCTGGATTATGGACTTTTTTCTTCAGCAGCTCATAAACGCCATAACCCTTGGTGGTTTCTATGCCCTGATCGCCCTGGGCTACACCATGGTCTACGGCATCATCCAGCTCATCAACTTCGCCCACGGCGAGTTCTTCGCCGCCGGCGGCTACATGGGCGTCATCCTGCTGGCCTGGATGGACTCCCAGGGCTACATGCAGACCCACCCCTGGCTGTGCCTGACCCTGGCCTTCCTCCTGGCCATGGCCTACTGCGCCGTGCTGGCCATGGGCGTGGAAAAAGTGGCCTACAGGCCGCTTCGCAAGGCGTCCAAGCTCTCGGTGCTGCTGTCGGCGCTTGGCATGTCCATCTTCCTGCAAAACGGCCTGATGCTCACCCAGGGCGTCTACGACAAGACCTACCCCGGCGTGTTCGCCAAGGGCGCGGTGGGCGTGGGCGAGTTCAACTTCACGTATTTGCAGCTCATCGCGCTTTCCATCACGGCGCTTCTGATGGTGGGCCTGAACCGCCTGGTGTTCAAGACGCGCCTGGGCAAGGCCATGCGCGCCACCGCCCAGGACCGCGTGATGGCGACGCTCGTGGGCATAAGCTCAGACCGCATCATCTCCGTCACCTTCGCCATCGGCGCGGCCCTGGCCGCAGCCTCGGGCATCCTGGTGGGCCTGTATTACGGCTCCGTTCGCTACGACATGGGCTTCGTTCCCGGCATCAAGGCCTTCGCCGCAGCGGTGCTGGGCGGGGTCGGCTCCATCACCGGAGCCATGCTCGGCGGGCTCATCATCGGCATCACCGAGATCTTCACCGCGGCCTACATCTCCGGCGAATACAAGGACGTGTTCGCCTTCATCATCCTGATCGCAGTGCTCTATTTCCGGCCAACCGGCCTTCTGGGCGAGAACATCAATGACACCCGCGTCTAAGGCCCTCGCCGGCAAACTGCTCCTGGGAGCCGCGTGGCTGTTCCTCCTGGTCTGGCCCATGACCGGCATCACGCCCGATGGCCTGGAGTTCGGCAAGGCTGCTCGCATCGTGGGCGCGGTGATGCTTGCCGTGGTGGTCTGGCTGGGGCTCAAGCGCCTGAACGAGAGCGTGGACCTGGGCCTGGGCCGCTCCTTCGGCAAGGCTGCCTCCAGCCTGTCGCGCACGCCGGGCTGGCTGTGGAAGTCCGCCGGACTGCTGGCGCTTCTGGCCTTCCCGATCCTGTCCTCGCGCTACGGGCAGGACGTGGCCATCAACGTGCTGGTGTACGTCACCCTGGGCCTGGGGCTGAACGTGGTGGTTGGCCTCGCGGGCCTTCTGGATCTTGGCTACATCGCCTTCTACGGCGTCGGGGCCTACACCTACGCGCTTCTCTCCGTGCACTACCAGCTCTCCTTCTGGCTGGCCCTGCCCCTGTGCGTGCTTCTTGCCGCCCTGGCCGGATGCCTGATCGGCTACCCCACGCTTCGCATGCGCGGCGACTATCTGGCCATCGTGACGCTGGGCTTCGGCGAGATTCTTCGCCTGGTGCTCAACAACTGGATGAAGCTCACCGGCGGTCCCAACGGCATCCTGGGCGTAAAACCCGCCGCCGTTTATTATCCCGACCCCGAACAGGGCTGGGAAATGACGTGTTTTCTCATCAAGAGCCCGCAGTCGCAGTATTACCTGATCCTGGCCATCGCGCTGTTCACGGTGGTCGCGGTGCGCCGCCTGGCCGATTCGCGCATAGGCCGCGCCTGGGAGGCCATCCGCGAGGACGAGACCGCCGCAGGCATCATGGGCGTGAACACCTTCACCCTGAAGCTTTTGGCCTACGCCATGGGCGCGGTGTTCGCGGGGCTGGCCGGGGCCTTCTTCTCGGCCAAGATGCGCTTCGTGTCGCCGGGGTCGTTCACCTTCATCGAGTCGGCCATGGTGCTGGCCATGGTGGTGCTTGGCGGCATGGGCTCCATTCCGGGCATCGTGCTGGGGGCGCTGGCGCTGATCGTGCTTCCGGAAATCTTCCGCGACTTCGAGAACTACCGCATGCTGGTCTTCGGCGCGGCCATGGCCATCATGATGCTGGTGCGCCCCGCAGGGCTCATCCCGGCGGGGCGCGTGGGACGCCGCTCCGAGGAGGACCACGCATGAGCGCCCCCATCCTGGAACTCAAGTCCTTAAGCGCTGGCTGGGGACGCGCCCCGGCCATCCGCGAGATCGACCTGCGCATCGAAGAGGGCGAGATCGTCACCATCATCGGGGCCAACGGCGCGGGCAAGTCCACCACGCTCATGGCCATAAGCTCCATCCTGAAACCCATGGGCGGCCGGATCTTCTACCAAGGCCAGGACACCGCCAGCACCCCGGCCGAACAGCTCCCGGCCATGGGGCTGTGCCAGGTGCCAGAGGGCAGGCGCATCTTCCCGCGCCTCACCGTGGCCGAGAACCTGGACATGGGCGCGTACTTCCGCACCGACCACGACGCCGTGCGCCGCGACATGGAGCACGTGTACGACCTGTTCCCGCGCCTGCAGGAGCGCGCCGCGCAAAAGGGCGGCACACTCTCCGGAGGCGAGCAGCAGATGCTGGCCATCGGGCGCGCGCTCATGGGCAGGCCCAAGCTGCTGCTTCTGGACGAGCCGTCGCTTGGGCTCGCGCCGCTCATCGTGGAGCACATCTTCTCCATCATCCGCCGCGTGAGCGAAGAGGAAGGCATGACCGTGCTGCTCGTGGAGCAGAACGCCAACCTGGCGCTGAAGCTCGCGCAGCGCGGCTACGTCATGGAGACAGGCCGCATCGCCATGACCGACACGGCAGCAAGCCTGCTGGACAATCCCGAGATTCGCAAAGCCTACCTGGGCGAATAGCCCCGACCCGCGCGACTTCCATGCATACGTTTCAAGCCGAAATCGTGCTGCCACTGGCTATGCCTCCGGCAGCCAGAGAGGGCGCTGCCCTCTCTGGACTCTCCCGCCAGGGGGATGATCCCCCTGGACCCTCAGTTAGCTTCGCGTACCTGCGCGGGGCTGCGCCCCGTGTAAAATTCGCATACCTGCCCGGTGACTCTGGCCGCGGGCTGGGGGGTGTCACGGACGCGCCATGCGCGGCGGGCGACGAATCGTCTTCACATCGGTTCGAGCCCGCCGCGCATGGCCTGGACGGAACACCCCCCAGCCCCCGGCCTTCAGCCCACGACACGACGGTTTATCGCGCCACCCCGCGAAGCTACTTAAAAGTTTTTGAAGGAGAGTCCAGAGAGGAAACTTTCTTCAAAAAGTTTCCTCTCTGGCCGCCGGAGGCATCTTCCCTCCTCATCTTTCAACATACCCACAGGACTCACGAATGACCCGCAAAAGCGCCACCCTCGCCCTTGTCCTCACGGCCACGCTCTGGTCGCTGGGCGGCGTGTTCATCAAGAGCGTGGACTGGAACCCCCTGGCCATCGCCGGAGCGCGCTCGGCCATTGCCGCCGTATTCCTGGCCCTGGCGCTGGGCAGGCCCAGAATCCGGCTGAGCTGGCCTCTGATCGGCGCAGCCGTGGCCACCGCCGCCACCATGCTGCTGTTCGTGGCCGCCACGCGCCTGACCACCGCAGCCAACGCCGTGGTGCTCCAGTACCTGGCCCCCATCCATGTGGCCCTGCTGGCTCCGAGATTTCTTGGCGAGCCCACTCGCCGCAGCGACTGGGCGGCCCTGGCCCTGGCAGTGGTGGGCATGACGCTCTTCTTCTGGGACGAAGTCTCGCCGGACGGCCAACTCGGCATCATGCTGGCCCTGGCCTCGAGCGTCACCTTCGCGGGCATCCCCCTGTGCCTGCGCCGCCTGGGCGACCGGGGCGGCCAGACCGAGGCGGTGCTCCTGGGCAACGCCATCCTGGCCCTGGGCTGCCTGCCATTCTACTTCCAGGGGCCTTTCCCCGATATGGCGGGCGTGGGGGGGCTTATGGCCCTGGGCATCGTGCAGACGGGTCTGGCCTACTTCATCTACACCAAGGCCATAAAGCATGTACGCGCGCTGGAGGGCATGCTCATTCCGGTGATCGAGCCCATTTTGAACCCCGTGTGGGTGTTCCTGTTCATCGGCGAGAGGCCCTCGGGCATGGCCCTGATCGGCGGGCTTATCGTGCTGGGCGCGGCCACCATGCAGGGCGTGCTGGCAGCGAGGGGCAGATGAGCCTGACCACCATCAAGCTGTTCGTCACGGCGGTGATCTGGGGCGGCACGTTCATCGCGGGGCGCATGCTCGGCGGCGAGATCGCGCCGTTTTCGGCCTCGTTTCTGCGCTTCGTGGCCGCCAACATCTTCCTGGTGGGCTTCTTCCTGTGGAAGGAGGGGACACTCCCCCGCCTGGACGCCAAACTGCTGCTCCTGCTGTGCGGCCTGGGGGCCACGGGGGTGTTTCTGTACAACGTGTTCTTCCTGTGGGGCCTGACCACCGTGCCTGCCGGGCGCGCGGCCATCATCGTGGCCGGGAATCCAGTGTTCATCGCGCTCCTGTCCAACGTGTTCTTCCGGGAACCGCTCACGCGCAACAAGCTGGCGGGCGTGGCCCTGTGCCTCACGGGCGCGGCCCTGGTCATCGGCCGCGGCAATCCGCTTGGTCTGTTCATGGGGGCCGTGAGCCTCGGCGACCTGGCCATCCTGGGGGCCATGTTCTCGTGGGTGACCTACTCGCTGCTGGGAAAGAAGGTGATGGGCAGGCTGACGCCCCTGGCCGCCGTGACCTGCTCCTGCGTGGTGGGCATGTTCATGCTGCTGCCGCCCGCGTTGAACGAGGGCCTGATGGAACAGGCGGCGCGTCTGTCCGCCACTGGCTGGGCGGCCATCGTCTATCTGGGCGTGCTTGGCACGGGCGTGGGCTTCGTGTGGTTCTACCAGGGCATCCTGGAGATCGGCGCGTCCAGGGCGGCGGTGTTCATCAACTTCGTGCCCGTTTCCGCCGCCACTATGGGGGTGCTGTTCCTGGGCGAGCAGGTGGACGCCTCGCTGCTGGCAGGCGGCGCGCTGGTGCTGTGCGGCGTGGCCTTGACCAACAACCTCGGCCGGCCGACCCGCAAGCCCTGAAGCATCGCCGCGCTTGCCTGATGGCCTCCTGATGGTTAGGTACACTACGATACGGTGTGAATCAGGAGCAGGCATGATCATTTTCCAGTCCTTACCTTCCCGCTGGTCCGCGTTGCTCATGACGCTGGCCCTGCCTTTGACCCTGGTCGTGGTTGGCGCGTCCGCGGCGCTCGCCCAGAAAATCGCCGTGCCCGATTCCAGCGCCCGAGAGATCATCACCCAGAAGCCCAGCTCCCCCGCCGCCGCGGTGAAGGGTTTGCAGCCCGCCCACAAAAGCCAGACGCCGGGCAAGGCCGACAAGGTCAACCTGAAACCCGAGGTCCGCCCCGCCGTTGAGGCCGTCACGCCCCAGGATTCCATCGGGCGCGAACCCAAAACCTTCGAGCGTTCCTCGCCGGGGCTCGCGGCAACCTTGCACACCGGAAACGACACGGAAATCACGGGTGTATTCAACATGCCCGGCTCGCACGGCAACTCGCTTCGCCCCTACGGCCAGCCCGGCGGTCCCGGCAATGCGCCGTCTCCGTCCGCAGGGGTGCTGCTCAAGCGCAGCTTCTGACGCGCGGCGTCGGCAGGACTCCAATCCAGCCTGATCAATGCCCGCCAACGCCGCTCGTATGTTTCCCCGCCCTTTGGTTTGTCTTGACCGTTCCTGAGCCCCTGCTCCGTTCTTCCGGCCCGGCTCGCCGGACCTGACGCATCCCGGAGGCCTCGGCCCTGCGACAAGCCGTCCGGCCACCGCTCCACTCCGGCTGTGGCCGCTGCCTCCGCATCGCCGCGTATTCCCACCTGCAAAGGTTCCTGCCGATTGTTCTTTCTTTCGCCGCGTGATGACGCTAGAACATCCCGTCATGTTCGCAGGTTACGCACTCGTTGCTGCAGCCGCCCTGCTCTGGGGGTTCATCGGGCCGCTCTCCAAGTTCGCCTTCCAGGCCGGGATGTCCCCGCTGGAGGTGGCTTTCTGGCGCGCCATGATGGCCTGGGTGCTCTACGCGGTTCACGCCAACAAGCTCGGCAGGATGAAGGTGGACGCCTGCGACCTGCCCTGGGTGGCGGGTTTCGGCGTGGTGTGCATCTTCGGGCTCTTCGCCAGCTACGTGCTGGCCGTGCGAGAAGGCGGAGCCGCCCTGGCCTCGGTGCTCCTGTACACGGCTCCGGCCTGGGTGGCGCTTTTGGCCTGGAAGATACTCAAGGAGCGCCTGACTCCCGTGACCATCGCCGCCGTGGCCGTCACCATCCTGGGCGTGGCCGGAGTCAGCCTGGGAGACGGCGCCAGCCAGGCCGGCGGTTCCATGAATCTGGCGGCCATCGCGCTCGGACTTCTGTCGGGAATCACCTACGCGCTCTATTACATCTTCGGCAAAGCCTTCCTGAACCGCTACGCCACGCCCACGGTGTTCCTGTACGCCCTGCCCGTGGGCGGGGCCTGCATGATGCCCTTCTTCAGCTTCCAGGCGCACCCGCTTTCGGCCTGGCTGGCCTGCGCGGTGCTTGCGGTATGCTGCACCTACGGGGCATACTCGCTCTACTACGCGGGCTTGAGGCGCATCGAGGCCAGCCGCGCCGCCGTGATCGCCACCCTGGAGCCGGTGGTGTCCGCCCTGCTGGCTTTTTCGTTCTTCGGGGAGCGCTTCACGGCACTCGGATACGTGGGCGCCAGCCTGATCCTGACTGCCGTGATCATGACCATCGTCGCGGCCAGGCGCTGAGACACAAGGAGGCTTACCTCATGTACATCGCCCATCCCGTCCCCCAGGAATTGCACATCCTGGACGCCGTCCCCGCGCCCAGGCCCGCAGCCGCCGCGCTGGACGAGGTCCGCGCCATCTGGGAGAGCGAGAAGCTCGAGCGGCCGAACCTCTTCAACGGCAAGATTTTCAGCCTGGACCGCATGGAAGCCGGCGAGGCTCACGGATTCCTGGCCGACTACTCCTGGTACGTGGCCCAGCAGCGCCGCCCGGAACTGTTCGGGGAGCTTCGCGTGCGCTCCCTGGCCGTGAGCGGGCTGGTGGTGGCGGGAGGCCACATGCTTTTCGGTCGGCGCAAGGCCTCACTGGCCATCGAGGGCGGCCTGTGGGAACCGGCTCCCTCCGGCACCATCCCCGGCGACCTGCGCGAGCCGGACGGCTCGCTCTCCTGGCGCAGGGTCTTCCTGGACGAACTGCGCGCGGAACTGGGCCTCAACCTGGGCTCCGACCTGAACACCTCGGGCGCGGCCCGGCTGCTGCGACCCTTCGCCCTTATCGAGAACACCGCCACCAACATCTGGGAGCTGGGCGTGGCCCTGGAGCTGGACCTGGACCACCGCGAAGTGCTGGGAGCCTGGGCCGCCACCACCGCGCCGGAGCATAACGAGATGGCCGCCGTGCCGCTCGAGGACGTGCCGCGCTTTTACACGGAGCGCCGGGCGGACATGGTGGGCGTGGGCGGCATGCTCCTGGCGCAGTACGGGGTCATCCCCGAGCCCTGAGCGCCTCTCGCCGCCCCTCGTTTTTTCCGGCATCCACGTCCGGTTCCGGGGGCAATCCTTGCCTGGCGTGCATTTTGCTAATCATCGCACGGATTTTCATGGAGGAAGAATCGTGCAGCACACCTACCTGATCATCGGAGCCGGGCCCACCGGCCTTGGCGCGGCGCGCCGCCTGACGGAACTCGGCATCCACGACTTCGCGGTGCTGGAAGCCAACGACTATCCCGGCGGCCTGGCCGCCAGCTTCAAGGACGCGCAGGGCTTCACCTGGGACGTGGGCGGCCACGTGGTCTTCTCCCATTACGACTACTTCGACCGGATGCTGGAAGAGGCCCTGGGGGGCGAGTACCTGGAGCACCAGCGCGAGGCCTGGGTGCGCATCGCCAAATCCTGGGTCCCCTACCCCTTCCAGAACAACATCCGCTACCTGCCCAAGGAGATGGCCTGGGACTGCGTCAAAGGCCTTCTGCCCGGCGCGCGCCCGGCAGGGGGCATGGGCACGGAAGGCTTCACCCCGGCCCATTTCCGCGAATGGATCGAACACATCTTCGGCTCCGGCATCGCACGCCACTTCATGCTGCCCTACAACTTCAAGGTGTGGGCCACTCCGCCTGAGCGCATGAGCTACAAGTGGATCGGCGAGCGCGTCAGCGTGGTGGACCTGGAAAAGGTGCTCAAGAACATCCTGCTGGGCCTGGACGACGTGTCCTGGGGACCCAACAACATGTTCAAGTTCCCCCTGACCGGCGGCACCGGCGAGATATACCGCCGCGTGGCCGCAAAGCTCGGAGGCCGCGTGCACTACAAGCGCAGCGTGGTCTCCGTCGATCCGAAAAAGAAGGAAGTGCTCTGCGACACCGGAGAGCGCTTCGGCTACGACAAGCTCCTGTTCACCGGCCCGCTGGACATCCTGGCCACGAAGCTCCTCGCCGACGCGCCTGATTCCGTGCGCCTCGGCGCTGGCGGCCTGGAGCACAGCGGCGGCTACATCGGCGGCGTGGGCGTGGAAGGGGCCAAGACCGATTCGCGCTGCTGGATGTATTTCCCGGAGTCGGACAATCCCTTCTACCGGGTCACCAACTTCCATCACTATTCGCCCAACAACACCCCGGACCCCGACGGCATGACGGTGCGCAAACGCGCCTACATGACCGAGGTCAGCTTCTCGGAGCACAAGCCGGAACTCGAATCGCACCTGGACAGCGTGGTCGACGGTCTTGTAAACGTGTCGCTCATGTCCGAAAAGGACCGGGACGCCGTCGTCTCCACCTGGGAGATGCGCCTCGACTACTCCTATCCCATCCCGACCCTGGGCCGCGACGCGGCGCTCGGGGCGATCCAGCCCTGGCTGGAATCCCAGGGCATCTTCAGCCGGGGGCGGTTCGGAGGCTGGAAGTACGAGGTGAGCAACATGGACCACTCCGTCATGCAGGGCGTGGAGTGGGCCGAGCGCATGGTCACCGGCAAGGCTGAAACAACGTACGCCCTTTAAGGATTCACGTGACCGACGCACCCTTTACGCCAGACGTGTACGCCAACCGGCGCGAAAAACTGCGCGCTCGCCTGCGCGAGGCGGGACGCACCGCACTTCTGGTTTCCCACGCGGCCAACCGCTACTACCTGAGCGGCTTCGAACTGCACGACTCCCAATGCAACGAGTCCTCCGGGATGCTTCTCATCAGCACCACCGGGCGCGACAAGCTGCTCACCGACCCCCGCTTCCTGGACGCCGCCCGCAGGCTGTGGCCGGAAGAGGACATATTCATCTATTCGGGCCAGAAGAACGCCCAGGTGCGCGAGTACCTGGCCAAGATCCATCCCGGCCCCCTGGCCTTCGAGAGCCGCGCCATGAGCGTGGACACCTGCGAGCAGCTGCGCGAAACCCTGACGCTCACCGCCTCCCACGGGCTGGTGGAGGGGCTTCGCCGCATCAAGGAACCCGAGGAGATCGCCCGCCTGGACCGCTCCTGCGCCCTGAACGAGAAGGTGATGCTGGCCGCGCCGGACATCCTGCTCCCGGGACGCAGCGAGGGCGAGGCCGCCTGGCGCCTGGAGCAGCTCTTCCGCGACCTGGGAGCCTCGGAGCTGGCCTTCTCGCCCATCGTGGCCGTGAACTCCAACGCCGCCCTGCCCCACGCCGAGCCCGGTCGCGACCAGATCACCGAGGAGTGCATGGTGCTGGTGGACATGGGCGCGCGCCTGGGGGACTACAACTCCGACCAGACCCGCACCTTCTGGGTGGGCAACCGCCCCCCCGACCACTTCCGCAAGGCCCTGGAACTGACCCAGATGGCCCAGGCCAAGGCCATCGCCGCCGTGCGGCCGGGGCTGCCCATCTCCGAGACCTACCGCACCGCGCGGGGCTACTTCGAGGAGTTCGGCGTGGAAAAGGCCTTCACCCACGCCCTGGGCCACGGCATCGGCCTGGAAACCCACGAGGCCCCCAGCCTCTCCCCCATCGCCGAAGGGGTGCTTGAGCCGGGCATGGTCATCACCGTGGAGCCCGGCCTGTACTACCCCGAGTGGGGCGGCATCCGCTGGGAGCACATGGTGGTGGTCACCGAGGACGGCTGCCGGATTCTGGGGCAGGACGGGGCCTAGCTCCGCGCACACACGGATTTGAACCGAAACAGGGCCGGGCTTGGGCATGCGCTCGAGCCGCGGCCCTGACTTCATCATGGCCGGCTGGATTACCGGCCCGTTACCACAGCACTGAGTCATCACAGTCCGAGGACGAAACGAGATGCCCTGCGAACCCCGCCCGCGCAAACGCAAGACCCCGTACTGCCCGCCCCGCTGGTCCTCTCGGGTGTACGTGCGCCTTGAGCAGCGCCACATCGCGCTGTTCAAGTTCCTGCTGGAGGCCCACGGGCATCTGGGGCTCATGAGCGTGGCGGACCGGCATGCGGCCATCCTGAAAGTCAGCTATTCGCCCGACTGCCAGCGCGAGATGCGCGAATTCCTGGACGAGGCCCGCGAAGCCCTGCCCATGGAAGTCATGGACTTGCCCGGCTGACAAAAAAGTCACTTGACCATTTTCCGCCGCGTTTCTTAAACATGTGTTTAAGAGTATCCCATCCACCGCATCGCTGAGGAGGGTCCCATGCCCCGCGCCACGCTCTGCTGCCTGAGCCTGTTGGTCCTCACATGTCTTTTTGCGCCGATTCCTGTCGATGCTGCCGGTTCCCGTGCCCAGGAGCTGCGGGCAGCCAACGGTCTGGTGTCCTTCACCCCGCCGGACGCCTTCCTGGCCGGCTATTTCCTGGCCGACGAGATGGAGCCCTGCTTCCTGTTCGGCTCCGTGAAGGATTTCGCCGCCTCCCGCACATGCGCCCTGACCTGGCTCATCGAGGAAGGCGAGAAAGCCCGCATCGCCAAGCCCCGGAAACCCGACTCCCCCCTGGAGTACACGCTCTACCTGGAAGAGGACTGCCCCACGGCTCCTGACGGCGTGACCTATTACGTGTTCGTGGACCAGTCCGCCATGACCCCCAAGCAGTGGATCGACTGGCGCAGGCAGTTCCACAAGAACAAGGCCGAAGGCGAATACGGGGCCACCCGCGACCGCCTGGAAAAGGCCGTGGCCGAAGGCATGAAGGTGGGCGGCGAGCTGCGCTTCATCATGAAGAACGGGGAGCTGGCGGGCGGCAAGACCCCCGAGGACGTCCTGCGCCAGGAAATGGCCTTCGCTCCGTGTTATGATCTGAAGCAGGGCGCGAAAATCACCAAGTAGCACAGCGTGGCATGGCATGCCGGGCGAGTGCCGATTTGCCGGCAGGCATCAAGAGGCATTCCGCCATAGTTTGGAAACCGAACGAATAGCCGGGAGAGGATGTCGACCCCTTCATGACCCAGACCGCACGCCAGGATTCGGACCAAATCCAGACCTCAAGCCGTCTCGCGGACAGGCCCGGGCGCCCCGGGCGGCGGCCCGGACGTTCCCGCTCCCATATCGGCGTCGGCGAGCATGTCGCAGGTTTTGCGGTCCTTGGCGTGCTGGCCGTCCTGTCGGTCTGGCTGTTCATGCGCCAGGCCCAGTTCAACCCGGCGGTGATCGTGGCCATGAACCATCCCAAGGGCGCAGCCGGGCTCGTGTCCGGGCAGCAGTCCGAAACGGCTACGCTCACAGCGTCCTTCCTGGCTGCATTGGACGAAGCGCTTGGCGACGCCGCCGCCCCGCTGTCCCCGGTGGAGAGCTACGACGCGCAGACCCTCTCGGACAAGATCGACGGCAAGGCCGAGCTGTACCTGGCCTCGGGCTTCCAGGAGATGTCCAACCGGGCCTTCGCCGCGGGAGAGGCGGGCGGCGCGCGCGTGGACGTGTACCTCTACGCCATGGAGTCCCCCAAGGACGCCTTCGCCGTGTTCAGCGGCCAGCGCAGGCAAGGGGGAGACCAGCTCTCGCTCACGCCCAACGCCTACGCCACGGAGAACGCCCTGTTCCTGACCAGCGACCGGTTCTACCTGGAATTGATCGCGGACCAGGCATCGCCGCAGCTGCGTCCCGCCCTGGAAGCCATGGCCCAGGCCCTGCTGGCCGCCCTGCCCCGCGACGAGGCCCAGAGCGCCTCGGCCGACGCCGAACTGTTCCCGTCCACGGGCCTGAAGAAGGACACCGTGCGCCTGGCCGTGTCCGACGCGCTGGGCATGGAAGGATTCCAGAACGTGTACACCGCGGAATACGCCCTGCCCCAGGGCGAGGCCGCGGCCTTCCTGGCCGTGCGCGCCACCCCGGAGGAAGCCGCCGCCCAGGCCAAGGCCTACGCCGCCTTCCTGGCCGCCAACGGATTCAAACCCTACAAGCCCGCGCCGAAGTCTCCGCCGGTGGCGCTGCCGCCGGAAGCCACCGTCCTGGCCCTGGACTCCATGGTCCAGGTGGTCATGGCCAAGGGCCGCGTGCTGGCCGGGGTGCATGACGCCGCCAGCACGCAAGCCGCCCTGGCCCTGGCCGCTGAAATGGCCCGCGCCGTAGATTCCGCCCGGGAGGGCCCAAAGCCGTGAGCCGCGAGACCACGCCCGACACTCCCCCGCATCCGGGACGCACGCCCGAAATGGACCGCCGCGATTTTCTCAAGCGCGTGGCCGCGGCCTCGGCCATTGCCGTGGGCGCTGGCACACTCGGCCTGGCCTTCCTGGACCCGGCCGGACCGCCGCCGGTGCCGGAGCGCACGGTGCTGCCCGGCCTGGGGGACTTCTCCGTCAAGGACCTTCCGGCGGGCAGGCCGCGCATGGCCGTGGTGCGCGGCTCCGACCGAGCCGCCATGTTCGGGCAGGGCGTGCAGGCGCTGGGCGGCATGGAGGCTTTCATCCGCAAGGGCGACAGCGTGCTCATCAAGGTCAACGCCGCCTTTTCCACGCCCGCGGCCCTGGGGGCCACCACCCACCCGGACCTGCTGGCCGCCGTGGCCGCCGCCTGCCTGAAGGCCGGAGCAGCCAGAATCTCCGTGACCGACAACCCCATCAACAACCCGGAGAGCTGCTTCGCCATCTCCGGACTGACCGGCGCGGCCAGACAGGCCGGGGCCTCGCTCATCCTGCCGCGCTCCGGGCTGTTCTCTCCTGTGACGCTCCCCGGCGCGCACCTCCTGCGCGACTGGCCCGTGCTGGCCGGAGCCTTCACGGGCGTCACCAAGCTCATCGCCCTGGCTCCTGTCAAGGACCACGCCCGCGCCGGGGCCTCCATGCTGCTGAAGAACATGTACGGACTGCTGGGCGGCAGGCGAAACGTCTTCCACCAGGACATAAACGCCATCATCACCGAACTGTCCCTGCTGGTGAAGCCGACCCTGTCCGTGCTGGACGGCTCCATGACCATGATGTCCAACGGACCCACGGGCGGTTCGCTCTCGGACCTCAAGGCCACGTCCACCATGGTGGTCACCACCGACCCCGTGGCCGCCGACGCGCTGGGGGCCGAGCTTCTGGGCCGCACCCTGGACGACATCCCCTACATCCGCATGGCCCAGGCCGCCGGGGCGGGAACCGCCGACTACAAATCCCTCAACCCCGCGTATCTGGACGCGGACGCCTGAGAAGGGCCCGGAGCGCCATGCGCATCGCCACTGTCCGGCGCATAAGCCAGGGATTCTTCCTGGCGCTGTTCCTCTGGTTCTGCGTGGCCGCCACCGTGGGGCCGCAATGGTGGCAGTTGCGCGGCTGGCCCATCAACTGGTTCCTGGGGCTGGACCCGCTCACCGCCCTGACCACGTTCCTGGCCACGGGGACGCTCTATGCGCCGCTGGCCTGGGCCCTGGCCACGGTAGCACTCACGGCGCTTCTGGGCCGGGTCTTCTGCGGCTTCGTCTGTCCGCTGGGCGCGCTGAACCAGTTGACCGGCTGGCTGTCCCGGCGCGGAACGAAGCCTCTGGAACGCGTCCGGGACAACGCCCACCACCGGTTCCAGGGCCTGAAGTACGTCATTCTGGCCTTCTTCCTGGCCTGCGCCGCCTTCGGCTCGGTCCAGACCGGGCTTCTGGACCCGCTGCCGCTGCTGCACCGCTCCATCAACCTGACCATCCTGCCCGTGCTGGACGCCCAGACCACAATTCTGAGCGACGAGCCCCGCTCCTACGAGTCCGCCTGGATTCTGGGCGGGGTGCTGCTGGCGGTGATCGGGCTGAATCTCGTCCGTCCGCGCTTCTTCTGCCGGTTTCTCTGTCCGCTGGGAGCGATGCTTGGCCTCGTGGGACGCTTCGCGCCCTGGCGCGTGGGCAAGGCCGATACGGGCCGCTGCGGCGACTGCCGCCTGTGCGAGCAGTATTGCGAGGGGGCCTGCCGCCCTTCGGGCGAATTGGTGCACAGCGAATGCGTGATGTGCCTGAACTGTCTGGAACAGTGCCCCAGCGGGCGCATGGGCTTCGCGGACAAGCCGTCCGCCGCCGGAGAGCAGCCGGTTACGGATATCTCCCGGCGCGCAGCCATAGTGGCCGTGACAGCCGGGGCGCTCACCGTGCCCCTGTGGCGGGTAGGCGCGCTGGCCGACACGGGGCGCAGCGCGCTGCTCATCCGGCCTCCGGGGGCGCTTGACGAGGAGCGGTTTTTAAGCCGCTGCATCCGTTGCGGCCAGTGCATGCGGGTGTGCCCTTCCAACATCATCCAGCCCTCGCTCTTCGAGTCCGGCGTGCAGGGGCTGTGGACACCCTCGCTCAATTTCCGCACCGGGCGCTCCGGCTGCCAGGTGAACTGCATCGCCTGCGGGCAGGCCTGCCCCACGGCGGCCATCCGCCCTTTGAGCCTGGAGGAGAAACACGGCGCGGGCCGGTTCGCCGGACTCGGCCCTGTGCGCCTGGGCACGGCCTTCGTGGACCGGTCGCGCTGCCTGCCCTGGGTCATGGACCGGCCCTGCATCGTCTGCCAGGAGCTCTGCCCCGTGAGCCCCAAGGCCATCTATACCCGCACAGTGTTCGAGCCGGTGCGCGGCGGCGCGGCTTCCGCGGCCCGGCTCCAGGGGGACGCGCTGGACCTGGCTACCCCGCCGCCCGCGGGCCTGAACCTGGGCAGCGGCGACTACGCGGTTCGGCCGCAGGCAAGGCCGGACGCCCTCCCCCGGCGCATCCTGGCCCAGGCGGGCTCCCGCCTGACCCTGGACAGGCCGCCGCAGAACTGGCCGGGGCTGTCGCGCGGAGATTGGACGGAGATCGTGGTGCGCCTGCAGCGCCCCTACGTGGACCCGGCCCGCTGCATCGGCTGCGGCATGTGCGAGCACGAATGCCCGGTGTCCGGGCTTCGGGCCATTCGGGTGTACAGCGAGAACGAATCCCGCTCCACCAAAGGACGGATGCTCATCGAGCAACGGAGGACCGAGGCATGAACGACAAAAAAGCAGACTCAGGACTTTCCCGCAGGGCTTTTCTCCGGACGGCGAGCCTGACCGGGCTCGCCGCGGGCGTGGCCCCGGCCGCCGCCCTGGCCGCCGCGGCCAAGAATCAGGACAAGGCCCTGAAACAGTCTCCCGCCGCGCAGGAGGCCGCCGGCATCCCCAGGCGCATGCTGGGCAAGACCGGGGTGAGCGTCCCGGTTCTGGGCCTGGGCGGCATGTTCGACACCATCAACAACCAGTTGCTGCTGAAGCAGGCCCACACCTGGGGCGTCACCTACTGGGACACCGCCGAAGGCTATGGCAACGGCCTGTCCGAAGAAGGCTTCGGGCGCTATTTCGGCCGCAACCCGGACGCGCGAAAGGACATCTTCCTGGTGTCCAAGTTCAGCCACAAGGCAGGCTCAGGGGACGACTTCTCCGGCAAGGCCGCAACCGGCGACAACACCGCCAAGCTCGACGCAGCGCTCAAGCGCCTCCAGACCAGCTACCTGGACATGTTCTTCATCCACGCCATCGCCGGGGTGGACGAGATGGCCCCCTACAAGGACTGGGCCGCCGAAATGAAAAAAGCCGGAAAGATCAAGTTTTTCGGCTTCAGCACGCACACCAACATGGAAGACTGCCTGCTTGGCGCGGCCAAGCTGCCCTGGATCGACGCGGTGATGGTCACCTACAACTATCGTCTGATGCAGACGCCCAAGATGAAGCAGGCCATGGCCGGATGCGTCAAGGCGGGCATCGGCCTGGTGGCCATGAAGACCCAGGGCGGCGGTCCGGTGAAGACCGATTCCGAAGAAGAACTGAAGCTGGCCGGGCGCTTTCTGGAACGCGGGTTCACCGACAAGCAGGCCAAGCTCAAGGCCGTCTGGAACGATCCGAACATCGCCAGCATCTGCTCGCAGATGCCAAACCTGACCATCCTCTCGGCCAACGTGGCCTGCGCCCGCGACAAGACCTCCCTGGCCCGCGAGGACGTGGACGTGTTCACCCGGCTGGCCGAAAACACCAAGGGCGACTACTGCGCCGGGTGCGGCAGCATCTGCCAGGGCGCGGTGGGCGGTCTGGTTCCGGTGAACGACGTGATGCGCTGCCTCATGTACTACCGCGACTACGCCGAGCCGGACCTGGCCCGCGAAGTGTTCGCCGCCCTGCCCGAGGAGACCCGGTCCAGGATGCTGGATGTGGACTACTCCCAGGCGGAAAAGGCCTGCCCACAGGGGCTGGCCATCGCGGAACTGATGCGCGAGGCGCGCACGCTCCTGGCCTGATGCGGTCATCATTGGAATGCTAAGATGGACGGTGTCCGGGCACATACGAGAACAAAAGGATACGGCGACGCGATTCCCCATTGAGAGGAGTGATTTGCAAGGGGGCTCTACCAGCGGAGCGGACCCATGAGGGGACAGGCCAGGATGGGCCACGAAACATGAACATTCGTTCATGAAACTTCTTGCCGCTAGGCCCCGGCTTAGCTAAGATGCCGGAAAACCTTTCGATAGGAGTCGATCGCCATGAAGAAGCTGTTTGCAACCGCTCTGGTCCTCGCCATGTCCCTCTCCGCTGGTGCCGCTTTCGCCGCCAAGGCCAAGGCCCCCAAGGCCGCTCCCAAGTGGGAGTGCTCCGTGGGAGACAAGAAGGTCATGACCGCCACCACCAACGAGTGCATGAAGATGGGCGGCATCGTCATGAACTATCCCGCTCCCGGCAAGGAAGCTCCCAAGGCCGCCAAGAAGAAATAGTCCGACCTCGGGTTCATTCAATCGGCGGGGGCGTTCTGCTCCCGCCGATTTTGTTTGGCATGCCCTGCGGGAAGATCCCGCGTTGACACCAGCCCCATGAAGGGGCATTTTCATCATATCCGCAGTGTTCCCGGAGGCCCTCCATGATCCCGCGCTCGCCCAAGGTTTCTGCCCTTATCGTTATGGCGATGGCCTCGCTTCTGGCCTGCTTCCCCGCGTTCGCGCAGGGCGGCAGACCGAACGACCTCTCTGAACTGCACGCCGGTTTCCGGGGCATCGCCTGGGGACAGAGCATCACGGACATTCAGGCCCGTGGCATACAATTCGGCGGTTTCGAGGCCACCGGCTCGGCCATCAACGTACCGGTGCAGGGCGGCACGGCCATGAACGTGAACAACATCCCCGTGAAGATGAGCTTCACCTTCATCGACAAGAAATACGGCGGGCTGGTGATCGTTCCCACCGACGAGAGCAAGGCCAAGGAACTGACCGCCTTCTTCATCCAGCAGTTCGGCGCGCCGGTGTTCATGGACCAGGTGGGGCAGCGCAACGTCTGGCAGGACGAGAAGATCACCATCATCATGCGCGAGACCAACAAGGTCATCACCTTCATCATTATGAACAACGGCATCTTCAGGCAGGCCAACCTTCCCGTGGAGGATTTCGTGGCCAAGGGCAAGCCGCTGACCTCCCCCAAGCCGGGCGGTATTTAGGGCCAGCGGTGCGGCACGTCTGCCCGGAGTGATCCGGGGGGCGTGCGCCGGTAGGCATGCGCGCGGCTCCGCGTGCTTACGGAGCCGCAGCCGGACTCGCAGGACCCATTGTCGCTGGCCTGGGATTTATGGATGCGGCAGCGGGTGCAGGGAGGGTGGCAACGCATTCTTGCGACGATGCCGGAACGTGCCGGGAAACTCGCCAGGCCGGAGTCCTGAAAGCCTGAGAACCGTGCCGGGGGATTTTGGGATAACGTCAGAGCGGTGATGTTTGGGCGGAAACATTTGGGCGGGAGCACGCGATGGCTTCCGCCTTTTTTCATGCGCGGCTGTCTGGTCTGAGGGCTTTCACGGAATGCGAATCCTGCGTTCGGCCTGACAGGGGCGGGCTGCAGCACAGCCTCTTCTCCAGGGCGCGGCGCATGCGGTCGCAGCCCTCAGGCTGACTGTCCTGCCTTTGGCGTGGCGGCCCCCCGCAGTCGCATGACCGGCCGCCACGTGAAGCGCGCATGCCCTCAATGAGACGGCGGCCCCCGCAGGGCGACCGATTTCCCTGCGAGGGCCGCCATTCGACCGGGAGATATCTCACCGGACGCCCTGCGCGAAGGCGGGGCGTCCGGGAATTGGTTCGTTATTTCAGCTGGTCGGCCAGCAGTTCCACGGTGTGCTTCACGTTCACCCTGGTGCCGTCCTTGTCGAAGCCGCCCTTGATCTGCATGACGCAGCCGGGGCAGTCCATGACCACGGTCTGAGCGCCCGAAGCCTTGATGTTGCCGAGCTTGCGGGTGAGGATGGGCTTGGAGATCTCCGGGAACTTCAGGGAGTAGGACCCGCCCATGCCGCAGCACATGTCGCACTCGAACATCTCGTCGATCTGGTAGCCGGCCTGGGTCAAGAGCTCCCTGGGCTCCTTCTCGGCGTGCAGGGTGCGCTTCAGGTGGCAGGAGTCGTGGTAGGTGATGGTGCCGAGGCTCTGGCCTTCCTTGAAGCTCAGCTTGCCTTCGTCCACCAGCTGCTTGACCAGGGTGGAGAAGTCCACGGTCTTGGTGGCCAGGCGGCGGGCCTTGGGCAGCATGTCGCGGCGTCCCACGCTCTCGTAGACCTCGATGAACTCGTGCTTCAGGGCGCAGGTGCAGGTGGGGCAGGCGGAGACCACGTAGTCCACCTCTTCCGACAGCAGGGCCTTGATGTTGTCCGTGGCGTTGTCGGCGGCGACTTCATACGCGCCGTTGTAGCGCGCGGGCGCGCCGCAGCAGGTCTGATCCTTGGGGAAGGTGACGTTGTATCCGGCCTTGTTCAGGATCTTGACCAGCTTCACGCCCATCTCGGGATAGGCGAAGTCGATCAGGCAGCCGCCGTAGAAGGCGATCTTCTTGGAGAGAACGGGCTGCTTGATGGTGTCGAACACGTCGCGGAAGGGCTTGTCCGCGATGGCGGGCAGGCTCCTGAACTCGGAGAGCTCGGAAAGGAACATGGGCAGGTGGCGGATGAAGCCGTCCTTGGCCACGATGCCCTGCACCTTGGAGGCGGCGCGCAGCATGCCGTGGAAGATCTTGCGGTTGTTGACCACCGAGAAGATGGTCTTCTGCACCACGCCCTGTCCCTGCTCCTGGGTCAGCCTGCGGCGGATTTCCAGGATGAGGGCCGGGATGTCGATCTGGCCGGGGCAGACCTGCTTGCAGTTGCCGCACTGGATGCACAGGCTCTGGATGTCCTCGCTGCGCTTGAGCTCGTCGAACCAGGCGGTGAGGATGGTGCCTATGCCGCCGGTGTACACCTTGCCGAACACGTGGCCGCCCACCAGGCGGTAGACCGGGCAGACGTTCAGGCAGGAGGCGCAGCGGATGCACTGCAGGGCCTGCTTGAAGATGGGGTCGGCCGCCATCTCGGAGCGCTTGTTGTCCATGAGGATGATGTGCATGTCCTTCATGGAGCCGTCGTCGTTGGGGGTGGAGCCGGTGATGAAGCTCACGTAGCTGGTGAGCTGCTGGCTGGTGGCGCTCTTGGGCAGGGCCACCAGGATGGGAGCGGCGTCGGCCCAGTTGGGCACGAGCTTCTCCAGGCCCACCACGGCCACGTGGATCTTGGGCAGGGTGGTGGTCAGGCGGGCGTTGCCCTCGTTGGTCACCAGGGCGATGGTGCCGGTCTCGGCGATGGCCATGTTGGCGCCGGAGATGCCCATGTCGGCTTCCAGGAACTTGGTGCGCAGCTCCTTGCGGGCCACCTTGACCAGCTTGGGGATGTCGTTGGTCAGACGCTCGTCCACTTCCTTGCTGAACAGGTCGGCCACTTCGTCGCGGGTCATGTGGATGGCGGGCATGACCATGTGGGAGGGGGTCTGCCCGGCCAGCTGGATGATCCATTCGCCGAGGTCCGTCTCGTTCACCTGGATTCCCTGCTTGATCAGGTGATCGTTCAGGTGGATTTCCTCGGTGGCCATGGACTTGGACTTCACGATGCGCTTGACGCCCTTCTCGCGGCAGAGATTGGCGATGTATTCCTTGACCTGCTGGGGAGAGGTGGCGCGGAACACCTTGGCGCCGCGCGCGGTGGCGGCCTTGGTGAACTGCTCGGCAAGTTCGTCCATGTGCTCGGCGGCGTAGCCCTTGATGGCGGCCACGCGCCCGCGCAGCTGCTCGAAGTCGATGCCGGCGTAGGCGTTCTTGCGGGCCACTGCGTAGGCCTCGGAGAAGCGGCCCAGAGCCCCGGTCAGGTTGGCGTTTTTAAGCGCCTTGTCTACCGATTCCTTGAATTCGTTGGTGGCCATTAGTTCGCCCCTCCCAGGTCGTCGATGCAGACAATGATCAGTCTCTCAGGGCCATGGACGCCGATGGTGAGCACGCGCTCGATGTCGGCGGTGCGGCTGGGTCCGGAGATGAGCGCCAGGTAGCCGCAGTCCTTGGGGTGCACGGTCTCCAGAAGCGACGCCATGTCGGGGAGGATGGCGTCCGTTCCGACGATGGCCACGTGGATCCAGGACAGCGAGGAAGCCAGGCGCTCGGCAACGGCGGTGGAGTTCTGGGCCACGGTGCCGGTGTTTGCCAGGCCCCACTGCATCTGGGTCACGCCGATGTGGGACTGCTCGGCCAGATCGCGGGTGACGTTGAATTTCAGGCCCGGAAATTCCTTGGCCAGCTCGTCCTTATCGACGCCTTCCAGGAAGGGGCAGTCCGTCCAGACGGCGTACTTCCTGGGCTCGTCGGCAATTCCTTCGGTGCGGAAGGTTTCCTTGATGAAGGCCAACCCTTCGCTCTTGGTGGCGAAGCGGTGTACCTCGGCGCTGACAGCCTCGGCCTTTGCTTTGAAGAGATCAAACATAATCGGTCCTCCAGGGTGGGGGGCGTCCGGTCGGTCCGCCCGTTTCCAGCGCGGCTCGGATGGTGGCGCGCCGCCTTGCAGTGTCTGCTACGCCTTTCGCGTGAAAAGAGGAAAAAAAATTTCAATTGGCCGGATCAGGCCCTGAATGGTGTGTTTTCGAGCCCCAAAGGCAATCCGCGGACGAAACGACCAGGACTCAGGAAAACTTCTGCAAGTTAAGCATGTTACAAAATCGCGCAACCTAAAATGGCGCGATTATCTGTTTCTGCATCCGCCTAGAGTCTGTGCGCATCCTGTCCCCCCTGATGCGCTGCCGCGCCGTTGCTCGCTGATGTGCCGCCGGCGCGTCAGTTCCCGGAGTCGGAACCGGAGATCGAAAAGGTGAACTCGTTGCCGGCGGGTGCATCCGGAAAAGATCCGCCCTGGAACGCGGCGGCAGGAAGGGTGAGGCTCAGGGCATTCAGGGTTCCTGCCTGGAAACCACCGCCGTCCGGTCCCGGAGTCGAAGGAGAGAAGCCGAACAGGCCGGAGGCCGAGAAGGCCGGAGCCGGAGTGGCGCTGGCGGATGCGAACAATTGGGAGAGCGAGGCTGAAAGGGAAGAGCTTCCGCTTGAGGCGGGAAGCGTGCTCAAAAACGGCTGAACGAGACTTCCCCATGACCCCTGGCCGAATGCGCCCAGGCTGAGGTCCACCGTTGAGGACGCAGGAGCGAACAGCGCAGAGATCCCCCCGGCCAGACTCCCAGCCAGTGCTGAAGCGCCACTGCCCGTGCTGGCGCCCGCAGCGGCGCTGCCGGCGGCTTGTGCGCCTCCGCCCTGGGACAGGCTCCCCACGAACTCCAGGCCGTACTGAAGCAAGGAATTGTCGAGTCCCAATTGCTCATCGAGCCGGGCCTGGGCCTCGGCATGGAAAAGGACCACGGTGGTGAACAAAGCAAGAACGCCAAAAAGACGCGACATACGACACCTCGGGCGATTCTGGGAATTGCGTCCGGCCGGGCGGGGAACGCGCTGCCGGCGGTTTCCGCAAGCCATACCAAGCCGAACCCGGCCTGACAACAGACCCCGGCGTGCTCGGCCCCTTCAGGTGCGCAGAGCCAGGACACGTCCGGGGCGCGGCCGTGTTTGAGGCGCGCGCCCTCCGCGCTGTCCGGGAAACGCCAGGCCTGGACCGAGGGGGGGACTGAAACTAGCGGTTTCGCCGGTGCACTGTGCCGTCCCCGAAAAGGACGTCGTACACGTCCGTGTCGCCGGGGCGCGAATCATAGCATTGCGGTGCGGTCACGGCTCGCCCGGCGTCCAACAGCGCGCTCACGGTGACGAACCGGTAGCCCTTGGCGCGCAGGGCCGGAATCATCAGGCGCAGAGCGTCCGCCGTGGCGTATCCGAAGCCGTTGGCGTGGCCCAGCACGATGGAGCCGGGCTTCACGCCGCGCTCCACGTCCCTGGCGATGGCCTGGGCGGTGCGCGTCTTGGCGGCGTCCATCATGTTCACGTCCCACTGCACGGCGGCGGTGCCCATTCCGGCCAGCAGTTCCAGGGCTTCGGCCCGGCAGCGCCCGTAGGGGAAGCGGAACACCCGGATGCTGGCGGGCGAAGCCGCAGCCACATCCGGCAGCCCGCGTTGCGCAGCCAGTTGGGCCAGGGCCTCACGGGCCAGTTCGTACTGGGCCTGGGTCCAGGCTATCTGCTCACGCATGCGCTCTGGCGCGAGCACCCCGAAATTGCCATGGGTCCAGGCGTGGCTGCCCACCTCGAACAGCGGGTCAGCCAGGAGCTGCATGGAGCGCTCCGGGTGGGAGCGCAGCCACTTGCCGCTGGCGAAGAACGTGGCGGTGACGCCCTCGGCGCGCAGATAGTCCACGATTGCGCCGTCGTAGCCTGCGCGCTGGTCGGAAAGCTCGCACAGGTCGAAGGTCAGGGCCACCAGCTTCTCGCCGCCGGTGTCCACGCGGCGGATGGAGCCGCGCCGCTCAGGCGGGAGAGGAGCCGGCGTTGCCAGGGGGACGGTGCGGGCGGGCGGTGTCAGGTCCGGCGCGGTGAGGCGTCCGGCCTTGCGCTCTTCCGGGGTGGCGGCCAGTTCAGCCGGGGTCCACGGACTTGCAGAAAAAGCGCGGGCGGGCAGCACAGACATCAAGGCCAGGACGGAACACAGAAAGTAAGCGATATGTTTGCAGCGCATGGTGTCTCCAGCCGGGGCTCTACTCTTGCGGGCTCGAAGGAGCAAGCATCCGCAGAGTCAGCTTTTGACTCGCCGGAAAAGACGACGGCAGCCTGCCCTGCGCCTGCGATGATCATGCGACCATCGAGGCCGGGGAAGACTGCCGCCGGTTCGATTCAATGCGCCACGTCAGGGGGCGCGCCGCGAGCGGCTATTTGGGGATGATGAACAGGCTCCCCACATAGACGAAGACGCCCAGTATGGCCACGTAGACCACGCAGTACTTGAGCGTCTGGTTCAGGATCCTGCCCTCGGAGCCCACGAGTCCGGTGGCTGCGGTGGCCACGGCGATGCTCTGGGGCGAGATCATCTTGCCGCCGGTTGCGCCTGCGGTGTTGGCGGCCGCCAGCCAGTAGGGATCGACGCCCGTTTTGGAGGCGACCTCCACCTGGAGCTTGCCGAAGAGCACGTTGGCCGAGGTGTCGCTTCCGGTCACGAAGGTCCCAAGCGCCCCGATGAGCGGGGAAATCGCCGCGAAGTAATGCCCGGTGGCCTTCACCAGCACCACCGCAATGGCGGAGATCATGCCGCTGTAGGCCATGACCTTGGACATGGCCACGATGCACAGGACCGTCAGGGCGGACTTGGACAGCTTCAGCACGGTACGCCCGAACACCATGCCGATCTCCCCGAGCTTCGCGCCCTGGATCAGGCCGCCGATGATGGTGGCCAGGATGATCAGCGTGCCGGGGGTGGCGATCCATTTGAACACGAACGGCGTCGCGCCCTTGCCCTGATAAATCATGACGGAGGTCTTGATGTTGGCCA
Source organism: Acidobacteriota bacterium (assembly GCA_046566965.1). Taxonomy (GTDB): domain Bacteria; phylum Desulfobacterota; class Desulfovibrionia; order Desulfovibrionales; family Desulfovibrionaceae; genus Fundidesulfovibrio. Next base: position 7,837 of record JBKICU010000017.1, on the reverse strand, counting down.
GCACCTTGTACACCGGTTCCACCACGGGGCTGGTTCCCACGATGAAGAGCAGGATGAGGATGTACGGCAGCCAGGCCAGGACCCCGCTTTTCAGCGAGACGGTCTCATGGGCGGAGTTTTCGACCTGCCCTTCCTTGTAGAAGGTCTTCGCGATGAAGATGGTCACGGCCATGCTGCAGATGCTTCCGGCCAGCGCAGGGAGCTCCGCTCCCAGGAACTTGGCGGCCAGCAGTTCCGGTATGGCGAAGGCCGCGCCGGAGGCCAGCGATATGCCCACCACGCCCTTCAGGCCCTTCAGGCTCCTGGTGGTCAGCACCACAAGAAGCATGGGGATGATCACGATGAACAGGGTCAGTTGCAGGGCGATCTGGTAGCTCAGGATGTTCACGTCCAGGTTGGTGAGCTGGGCCAGGGTCAGGACCGGAATGCCGATTGCGCCGAAAGCCGTGGGCACGGTGTTGGCGGTCAGGCAGATCAGCGCCGCGAACAGCGGGTCGCAACCCAGGGCCGCCAGGATGCTCGCGGGGATGGCCACGGCGGTTCCGTAGCCCGCCACGGCCTCCAGGAAGCCGCCGAATCCCCAGGCCAGGATCAGCACCTGGATGCGGCGGTCCGTGGTGATGTTGGCGAGCATGGTTTTGATGGTGTCCATGCTCTTGGTGTAGAGCGCCATGTTGTAGGTGAAGATGGCCGCCACGATCACGATCACGATGGGCCAGAGCCCCAGGGCCACGCCCTCGAGCGTCGCCGTGAGCACGGCCAGGTTGGACATCTTGAAGGCAAAAACGGCCAGGACGATGGTCAGGGCCAGGGAAATCATCGCCGTGGTGTGGGCGGGCATCTTCAGAACGCCAAGCGACATCATCAGCCAGACGATGGGCACCAGGGCGATGAGGAACAGGGAATAGACCTTGAACGAGTTCTCCCTGAATTCGCCGCAGCCGATCCACAGGGTGTCGTTCACCTTGACCACGTACGAGGACTTTTCCTGTCCGTCCCAGATGTAGTCGTACCAGCCGCCACCGCGATTCACGATCTCGATCATGTCCTTAATGATCTCGCGCCCGTCGGCGTCCTTCATGTCGTGAAGGTCCTGGCCGACCATGGAGGGGTGGGTGGCCAGGGCCTTGTTCACGCCGTTGAAGTCGTAGGCGAAGATGTACAGGCCGCGGTCCACGAACAGGCCGCCGGGATTGTTGAACTCGGCCAGGGCCTTGGCCGGTCCCTTGTCGTGTATGTACTTCAGGGCCTTCTCCACCATGGTGACTGCTTCGCTTTTATAGTCGCCGCAGCCGATCCACAGGGAGTCGTCCACCTTCACCACGTACGAGAACTTGTCGTGACCTTCCCACTTGTATTCGTACCAGCCGCCGCCGGTCTTGGCGATGGCGATAAGGTCCTTGATCATCTCCTTGCCGTCGGCGTCCTTCATGTCGATGAGGTTCTTGCCGACCAGCGCGGGGTTTGTGGCCAGGGCCTTGTTGATGCCGTGGAAGTCGTACGCGAAGACGTACAGGCCGTCCTTCACGAACTCGCCGTCGGGATTGTTGAACTCCGCGAGGGCCTTTTCCTTGCCGTGTTTCTGGATGTACGCCTGGGCCTTCTCCACCATGGCCACTGCCAGCCGGGCGCTATCCGGAGCTTCGATCGTCGCTTCCTCCGCATGGGCCTGGGAAACGGCAAATGCGGACACGGAAAGAGCCATCATTGCGGCCAGGACAATGCTCTGCACGAAAGATGCGGTCATCCTTGCATCCGGGAAATACCCGCCGAGGCCATTTGCAACATCTCGACACATAAAAACAAAAGAACGCACTCTCACAAATTATTCCTTCTCTGCTGTACGCTTTCGTATGTTGGACAATCAGAATCGACGAGAGCTCGGGAGAGCAACGACATTTCTGACCGGTTTCTCATCGCGCTTCGCAGTGAATGCGAAGCAGCACCATGTTGCCCGATGCCCTCAGGGCGCCGACGGCTTGAACGTACGATACCTGCAAGTCATGGGACGTTCCGCGCGCAGGCCGGGCATGCAGGAGCATGTGCCGACGATGCCAGGCCAAAGGCCTCTGGCAAAGCAACCTGCGTGCCACCTGCCACGAAATTGACAAAAACGCATAATTTCGAACGAATACGGGAGACTGGGCGGGAGTTCGGGCGAGTTGGTCCGAAATTCGGGTACGAAAAATAAGACTCCGAAGGAATGGATTCAAGGCGGAATCAGCCAACCGTTGAGAGATGCAGACCATTTTCTTGGAAACGATAGGACACGTCCGATGGAACGCAAGTCTTGGAAAACAGACGGAGGGCGTCTTCATCCTCTCCGTGCATGGCCCGCGGCTCCGGCCTGCATTACAGTCTTGAAAACTCGTGTGGCGAATTATTACGGCACAAAAACAAAACCATCAGTGCTGCTCCCTGTCCCATCGTGGCTGCCTCAACCACGAGGCATCGAATTTCAGGACAGGGAGCTTCTCCAATCCAAGCTTGCAATCGCGCAAGGAGCTTGTGAAACTGGCGCGAGTCCCAGCAACCCCAACAGCCTGGAGCAGCCGTGAAGTTTCCCCCGTTTCTTCTGGAGCGCTATTTCGCGCAGCACGAGTTTTCCGCGCCGCACCTTCTGTGCGTGTCCGACTGCCAGACCATGACCACCGGCGAACTGCTGGACCTGGAGCCGGGCTCGCGCGAGGCCTTCGAGCGCCTGCCCCTGGGCTACACCGAGGCATCCGGCGGGGCAGAACTGCGTTCGGAGATCGCGACCCTGTACGAGAACCTCTCCCCGGAAAACGTGCTGGTCCACGTGGGCGCGCAGGAGGCCATCCTCACCTTCGCCACGGCCTGCCTGGAGCCAGGCGACGAGGTGATCGTCCACACGCCCTGTTACCAGTCGCTGCACCAGGTCGCGGCCACTCGCGGTTGCGCGGCAGTTCCCTGGCTGGCCCGCGCCGAGAACGGCTGGGCTCCCGACCCGGACGAGCTGGCCCGGCTGGTGACGCCGCGCACCCGGGCCATCGTCGTCAACTCGCCCCACAACCCCACGGGCTTCTGCCTGGACCGCACCGCCATGGAGCGCATCGTGGCCGTGGCCGCCCGCCAGGGTTGCCTGCTCTTCTGCGACGAGGTGTACCGCTTCCTGGAACACGGAGTGGACGAGCCTCCGCGCCCGGCCTGCGACCTGTACGAGCGGGCCGTGTCCCTTGGCGTCATGTCCAAGTCGCTGGGACTGGCCGGGCTCCGCGTGGGCTGGGTGGCCAGCCGCGACCAGACCGTGCTGTCCGCCATGGCCGCCGTGAAGGACTACACATCCATCTGCGGCAGCGCTCCCAGCGAGTTCCTGGCCGCGTTGGCCCTTCGCCGCCGGGAGGTCATCCTGGCGCGCCAGTACGCACTGACCACCGCCAACCTGGAGCTGCTGGAGGCGTTCATGTCCCGGCACGCCCACCTGTTCGACTGGGTGCGCCCCTCGGGCGGCCCCATCGCCTTTCCGAAGCTGGCCTCCGGGGAGGATGCCGAAGCCTTCTGCGACGAGGTGCTCTCCGGCTCGGGCGTGCTGCTCCTGCCGGGCAGGCTCTACGGTGACGCCTGGAAGGCCCACATGCGCCTGGGGTTCGGCCGCGCGGACTTCGCGCAGGGGCTGGGCGCGCTGGAGGCATTCCTGCTCTCGCGGCGGATTTGAGCCCGAAAAGCACGTCCCTTTCGGAAGGAAAAGCCTCTCCCGGAACAGCCCGGAGAGGCTTTTTCAAGGATGGCGAAGAGTTAAGACGTGGGACGAACCACGTCACTTCCGTTTGAATTCTCTTGAAATTTTCCGAAAATGTGGCAATCGTGTCCGGTCGCGTGACGAACGCGCCGCATGCATACCAAGCGGCGGCCAACCATGGCCCTCGTAGTTCTAACCAACGTCCCAACCACGGAGGAAATCATGCGCAGAATCGTCGTCCTGGCCGCCCTCATGCTGACCCTGCTCGCCCAGTCTGCCTGGGCCAAGACCATTGTTTTCGCTTCCGACGCCACCTGGCCCCCCATGGAATTCGTCGGTCCCGACAAGGAAATGACCGGCTTCGCCATCGACTACATGAAGGCTGCCGGCAAGGAAGCCGGGTTCACCCCGGAATTCAAGGCCGTGGCCTGGGACGGCATCTTCGCCGGTCTGGCCGCCAACAAGTACGACGCCATCTGCTCCTCCGTGTCCATCACCGACGAGCGCAAGAACGCCATGGACTTCTCCGTGCCCTACTTCAAGGTGCGCCAGGCCCTGGTGGTTCCCGCCGACTCCAAGGCCAAGACCCTGGCCGACATGAAGGGCAAGACCCTGGGCGCCCAGATCTCCACCACCGGCCACTTCGCCGTGAAGAAGGCTGAAGGCGTCAAGGACAAGTCCTACGACGAAGTGGGCCTGGCCATCGAAGACCTGTTCAACGGCCGCATCGACGGCGTTGTCTGCGACGACCCCGTCGCCGCCCAGTACGCCCTGCAGAACGACAAGTACAAGGGCAAGCTGAAGATCGCCGCCGTGCTCGAGACCGGCGAGGACGAGTTCTACGGCATCGCCCTCAAGAAGGGCGACAAGGCCAACCTGGAGCTCATCAACAAGGGCATCGAGGCCGTCAAGGCCAAGGGCATCGACAAAGAGCTCATGAAGAAGTGGATCGGCCAGTAGACCTGTAACTTCCGAGGGGAAGGGCGACTCGCTCTTCCCCTCAATTTTTTCATCCCATGCAGACCAAACCACCCGTTCAGATCATCGAACAGCACGACGGCCCGGCCATCCCGAGAAAGTCCGACAAGGGACTGGTTTCGGCGTGGTGGTTGTCGCTCATTGCCGCCGTTGGCACCCTCCTCTACCTGGTCCTGGTGGAACAGGGAGCGTACCTCCGGCTGGTGAAGTTCATCCCAGACGGCATCGTCATCACCTTCCAGGTGACCATCTTTTCCATCGTCGCCGCCCTGTTCCTGGGCCTGCTCACCGGCCTTGGCCGCGTGTCGCGCAACAAGACGATCAACCTGATCGCCTCCACCTACGTGGAGATCGTGCGCGGCATCCCGCTTCTGGTGCAGCTGTTCTACATCTACTATGCGCTGGGGCGCTTCGTGCGCGTGCCGGACATGGTGGCCGCCGTGGTGGCCATGGCCGTGTGCTACGGCGCATACCTGGGCGAAATCTTCCGCGCGGGCATCCTGGCCATCGACAAGGGCCAGACCGAGGCTGCGCGCTCCCTGGGCTTCAGCCGCGCCCAGACCATGCGCTACGTCATCCTGCCCCAGGCCATGCGCATCATCCTGCCCCCCGTGGGCAACGAATTCATCATGCTCCTGAAGGATACCTCGCTGGTGTCCATCCTGGCCGTGGCCGACCTTTTGCGCCGTGGCCGGGAGTTTGCCTCCGAGACCTTCCTGTATTTCGAAACCTACACCGTGGTGGCGCTCATCTACCTGATCATCACTCTGATTCTGTCCAAGATGGTGTCCAAGCTCGAAGAGAGGCTTTCCTTCTATGTCCGTAAATAGCTCCCTGGAGCCCATCATCACCATCGAGCGCGTGGGCAAGTTCTTCGGCAAGCTGCGCGCCTTGAACGACGTGAGCATGACCGTGCGGCCCGGCGAAAAAGTGGTCATCATCGGACCGTCCGGCTCCGGCAAGTCCACCCTGCTGCGCACCATCAACCGCCTGGAGACCATCGACGCCGGACGCATCGTGGTGGACGGCATGAACCTCTCCGACCCCGTCGTGGACATAAACCAGGTGCGCATGGAAGTGGGCATGGTGTTCCAGTCCTTCAACCTGTTCCCGCACTACACCGTGCTGGACAACGTCACCCTGGCACCCATGAAGCTGCGCGGCGTTCCCCGCGCCCAGGCCGAGGAAAAGGCCATGGCGCTTCTGAAAAAAGTGGGCATCCAGGAAAAGGCGGGCGTGTTTCCGGCCATGCTCTCCGGCGGACAGCAACAGCGCGTGGCCATCGCCCGCGCCCTGGCCATGAACCCCAAGATCATGCTCTTCGACGAGCCCACCTCGGCTCTCGACCCCGAGATGATCGGCGAAGTGCTGGCCGTCATGCTGGACCTGGCCCGCGAAGGCATGACCATGGTGGTGGTGACCCACGAAATGGGCTTCGCCCGCCAGGCCGCCGACCGCATCGTGTTCATGGACCAGGGGCAGATCATCGACGAGGGCGCGCCCTCGGAGTTCTTCGAGAGCGCCGGGCATCCCAGAGCGCAGAAGTTTCTGGAGCAGATTCTGTAGCGGTTTGTCTCCTGTTGCGCTCCTGCCGCCCTGCGAAAGCACAGGATTGAAAGCCCGGCGTGATGAACCGCTCCGGGCTTCTTTCATGGTGCGACCAGCCGGGGAAGCCGCGCCCGGATGTTCCCGACGGCCCCCGCGAGAATTAAATCCTGTTTATGTTGAATTATTTCCTTTACTGGCATCGCGTTTTGGTTGAGTAAGCGCACAGTCGCCTTTGACCCGACGAAAGCCGAGACAAATATGCCTGCGGCAGCCAAAGGAACGTCGCGCCTTCGGAATCCTCTTTCGCTTCGCGTCGTTCGCAGGCTGCGTGCGTAGTATGCTTCAAATAGCTTCGAAACCGGAAAGATCATGGAACTATTCACCGTTGCCAATGCCATCGCCTTTCTGACGCTCGCCGCCCTGGAGATCGTCCTCGGCATCGACAACATCGTTTTCATCGCCATCATCTCCAACCGCCTGCCGCACGACCAGCAGAGCCGCGCCCGACGCGTGGGCCTGATGCTGGCCATGGGCACGCGCATCCTGCTGCTTTTGTCCATCTCCTGGGTGATGCGCCTGACCACGCCGATCTTCTCGATTCTCGGCAACGAGTTCTCCGGGCGCGACCTCATCCTGCTGGGCGGCGGCCTGTTCCTCATCGCCAAGTCCACCTTCGAGATCCACGAGAAGACCGAGGGCGGCGGCCACGGGCCGGACATGGCGGGAAAAAAGGCGCTGACCTACGGCTCCGCCGTGGCCCAGATCGCCGTGCTGGACATCATCTTCTCGCTGGATTCGGTGATCACCGCCGTGGGCATGGTGAGTTCGGTGGCCATCATGATCTCGGCGGTAATCGCGGCGGTGATCGTCATGATGGTCTTCGCGGACCGCATCAGCATCTTCGTCAAACAGCACCCCACCATCCAGATGCTGGCCCTGTCCTTTCTCATCCTCATCGGCGTGTTCCTGGTGGCCGAGGCCCTGGGCAAGCACATCGACCGGGGCTACATCTACTTCGCCATGGCCTTCTCCCTGGGCGTGGAGCTCCTGAACATGAAGGCCAGGAAGGCCGAAGCCACGAGGACTCCCTGACGCCGTGAGAGCTCTATTTGACAACGAAAGGCCCCCGGAGCAATCCGGAGGCCTTTTTCTTTGGCCTAATTGTGATGATTCATGCCACTTGACAAATACCGAATCAAAACATACATATAAATCGAAAATAAATAATTTAATCTAAGTACTTAGGTGTATCAAATGGACATTCAGAGCTGCTCCCAGGGAGTGTTGACGTTCAAGTCGGGGAAATTCGTGTTCAGTGCCTGCTACGATCCGGCAGTAATTTCACCTTGTCTTTTAGAGCTTGATGTCACACAACGTATCATCTCAACATTGCCAGTGTTGCCAGAGGTTCACGCCAACTTCAAAGGAGAACTTGTCCGAAAATCCATCCATGGAACCGCAGCCATTGAAGGGAACCCGCTTGACGAGTCTGAGGTTGCCGATATTCTTGAAAAAGGTGACGATTTTGAACCCACAAACGACAAACAAAGGGAAATTACAAATTTAAAACGAGCATATGAGAAATTTGTATCCATCTCAAAACCAGGAACA
>JBKICU010000016.1:0-65160 GCA_046566965.1 Acidobacteriota bacterium | reverse complement strand
ATCAAGTACGCCCTGCTCCAGCCCTATTTCGAGACCGCCAACTACCCCGTGGTGGAAAACCGCGAACTGCTCCCCTCCTTCGAGATGGACCTGTTCGAGCACAAGGAACTGCCCGGCTTCTCCATGGTGGTGTTGCCGCGCAGGCTCTCGTACTTCCAGGAGATATTCCAGTACGACATCCTCCATTCCCCCGAGGACGTCTCCATAACGGACCGCAAGGCCAACCCGGGGCTGACCGAACGCATCCGCCAAGCCAACCTGAACTCCCTGACGTTGCGCATACCCAAGCACGGCCAGGACCAGCTCCGCCAGCGCTTCTCCGCCACGGACATAACCTCCCTGGCCAACTACCCGGAATTGCTGGCCACGCTTCTGCACATGGAACGCGCCCACGTCTTGTCGCTCAATTCGCGCGGCAAGTTCCACCTTTCCGGCGTGTACAGTTCGTTTCCGTCCTACCTGGACACCGAACTTAAGCAGTTCGGCCTGCGCATCGGCAAGTTCAGCGCAGGCGACGACCAGAAGTACGAGCAGAACCGCCTCTTCGTGTACCAGTTCCTCATGGAGCTGTACGGCTTCCCCATCGTCAGCGAACGGCGCACCTCGGCGGCCATGTTCGGACGCCGTCTGTTCCGCTCCGGAGAGAACTTCATGGTGCGCGTTCTGGGCCAATCCGACCGCACCATCACCAGCATCTTCTCGCACCCCGACGCCAAGCACTATCCCCGCGTGGAGAAGCTGGCCCTGGTAAGCGTGCACGAGCACTTCAAGGACACGGTGAAGCTCCTTTCCGAAGGAGGCTACTTCGTGGACCCCGCCCGGCGCGTGGTGATCCTTCGCGTGGGCTATCTCCAGCACAAGTACGACCCGGACAACGTCCGACAGGACCGCGCCCTTTCGGTGGTCCGCCAGGAAGTCATCCATCCTCTCACCGGCAAGGCGCTGTCCGGCCTGAACATCATCAAGGACTCCTACTCCATGTTCCTGCGCCTGAACGACATCGTGCGCGGGGAGTATCATGGCCGCATCGTGTTCAAGCGCCACGAGATCGTGCAGGGCACCGAGACCGACGACAAGCGCCTCAAGTTCCTGCACAGCTGGCTCACCAAGCACCAGCGCAGGATCATCAGCTATTCCGAAGATTTCTACGCCAACGTGGTCAAGGTGCTGGACAGCTACCTGCTCTCGCCCGACAACTACGAGCGCTTCACGCCCATGCGCGGCCTGCACCAGGAAGTCTGGAGCAAATACAGCTACATACAGCAGGCCCGCAAGGTGAAGACCCTGGAGGACCTGCTGAACCGACAGCAGAAGGGCAAGAAGCTCTCCTACCTGTCCATGCTTGCAAGCTTCACGGAGATCGTCTCCGACCTGAAGTTCGAGATGGTCAATTATTTCGATGAATTGGTCGAGCGCGTCATCAAGATGACCGAAACCATCCTGCAGGACCGCTACCTGCACAAGAACTTCGTGGGCCGAAAGGACGAGGAACTCTCTGAATACGGCCTCGCGCTCAAGAAGATGTACGGCAGGCTCGTCTCGCTCTTCGACGAGTTCACCCGCATCCGCAAGCTGCGCAGCGACCAGCCCAGACCCCAACCGCCCGCCACACTCTAATCAGACGGAGACGATTCGTGGACAAGCTCCTCATCACCCCCCTCAATGCCTGGCACAAGGCCCACGGGGCCAAAATGGTTCCCTTCGCGGGCTGGGAAATGCCCGTCCAATATTCCGGCATCCTGGCCGAACACCAGCACTGCCGCACCAGGGCCTGCATCTTCGACATCTGCCACATGGGCGAGTTCAGCCTGAAAGGCGCGGGCGCGGAAGACGCCCTGGCCAAGGCCGTCACCCAGAACCTGGAGACCCTGGCCCCCGGCAAGTGCCGCTACGGCTTCCTGCTGAATCCCGAAGGCGGCGTCATGGACGACCTGATCGTCTACCGCGTGGCCGAGGACGAGTTCATGCTGGTTGTCAACGGCGCCTGCGTCGAGACCGACTTCGCCGCCATAATAAGCCGCCTGCCAGAGAGCCTCTCCTTCACCGACATCTCCGAGCAGACCGCCAAGATCGACCTGCAAGGTCCCAAGGCCTTCGAGGTGCTCGCCCGTGCGCTGCCCGGAGACTGGACCAAGCTCGGCTATTTCAGCTTCGTCAAGACCGCCTTCGAGGGCGTGGACATCATCGTCAGCCGCACCGGCTACACCGGCGAACTGGGCTACGAGTTCTACCTCCCGGCGGACAAGGCCCAGGCCCTGTGGGAGAAGCTGGCCGCCGACCCCGAGGTGATCCCCGCCGGGCTCGGCGCGCGCGACACCCTGCGCCTGGAGATGGGTTATCCTCTCTACGGCCAGGACCTGGACACCGAGCACACCCCCACCGAGGCCGGATACGCCGGGATGCTCACCTCCGCCGCCGACTACGTGGGCAAGGACCGCGTCGGCGACGTGCGCGAGAAGCTGGTGGCCCTCTCCATCGAGGGACGCCGCAGCGCCCGCCACTACGACAAGGTCTGCCTGCCCGGCGGCGAAGAGGTCGGCATGGTCACCAGCGGGTCGTTCTCGCCCACGCTGGGACACTCGATCGCCCTGGCCTACGTGAAGGCCGACGCCGCCGACGCCGCCGAGTTCGTGGTGAAGGCCGCCAAGGTGGACCTGCCAGCCCAAAAGGTCGACCTGCCCTTCTACGCTGGCGGCACGGCGCGCACCAAGCTGTCGTAAGAGAAGAGCTGGGCTCCGCCCAGACCCGGCAGGGCTCCGCCCTGCACCCGCCAGGGGGATGATCCCCCTGGACCCTCAGTAGGCTTCGCGTGGGTGCGCGCAGGCTCCGACGTTCACCGCAACTCAAGCGTGTTCCAGCTTGGATCACGTGCGCAAGCGGAAGTTCTGGCCGGAGCTGGGGGTTGTAACGGACGCGCCATGCGCGGACGGAACAGCCCCCAGCCCCGGCCCAAACGACGTCCTTCCGCGCTGGAACGCGAAGCCCGTTAAAAGTTTTTGAAGAAGAGTCCAGAGAGGGCAACTTTTCAGGAAGAAAGGTTGGACGCTGCGAAGCAGCGCCCGAAGGGCGAGGGCCAGGACGGCCCGAGTCAAAATTTTCCAAAAAGTTTCCTCTCTGGCCGCCGGAGGCATTCTCCCCTCTTCCATGCCCCTCGGAGCCCCCAATATGGCACGACTCGACTCTTTCTATCTCCCGCCCCAGTCCTGGCATACCCCGTTCCGGCTGGAGGGCGACGAGGCCCGTCATCTTTCCAAGGTCCTGCGCCTGGGGCCGGGGGCCATCGTGCGCTGCTTCGACGGTCAGGGCCGCGAGGGCCTGTTCACCGTGGAATCGGCCAAGGGCGGCGTGTCGCTCCGCCTGGACTCCGAGACGGTCCACCAGCCGCCGGCCAGCGAGACCTGGCTGGCGCTGGGCTGGAACAAGTCCACGCGGCGCGGCTGGCTTCTGGAGAAGGCCGTGGAGCTTGGCGCAGCGGGCATCCTGTTCTGGGAGGCGTCGCGCAGCCAGGGCGGCATGCCCGGCGCGGCAAAAGAGACCTGGCAGGCGCAACTGGTGGCGGGGGCCAAGCAGTGCGGCAACCCCTGGCTGCCGGTGGTGGAGATGGTTCAGGGCGGAGCCGCCGGAATCGTGGACCGGTGCAGGGATTTCGATCAGCGCTGGCTTCTGTGGGAATCACCGGAAGTGAAACGAACGATGTCGGCCAGGGACTTGACCCCAACGGGGCGGCGTGTTTTTGTCATCGGCCCTGAAGGCGGCCTGACCGATTCCGAAGCCGAAAGGTTCCTGAATGCCGGTTACACGGCTGTGACCTTAGGGTCCAGACCGCTCCGCTGGGAAACCGCCGCGCTGTTATGCCTGGGCATGGCCTGGATTGGAGCGGACACAGACTGACTCTGGTGAAGTTGCATGAATGCCTGGATTCTCGCTGCCGAAGCTTTTGCCACGTACGGACTGGTCTTGTGGTCGCACTCGCTGCGGCACAGGTTCGGGCTGGCGTTTTTCTATTCTCTCATAGGTTGTTTTACGGCCATCATGTCCTGGGTCACGGACGCGGGCGTTGCCGTGAAGCTTGGGGAAACCACGTTCCTGGTGGGCTCCACGGTCTTTTACACGTCGCTGCTTCTTGGCGTGTTCGTGGTCTACGTGTTCGACGGGCCGCGCGCCACGCGTGTGGCAATCCTGACCATTGTGGGCGTCTCGGCCTTGGTTCCGCTGGTCTCGGTGGTGCTGCACCTTCAGATGCACATCTCCAGCATCACCCCGCTCTCCTACGTGCCAATACCCAGTCTGCGCATAAACCTTTCCTCGGTGCTGACCACGCTTGCGGACCTCCTGTTCCTGGCGATTTCCTGGGAATACCTGCACGGCAGGCTCCGTAAGGTGCCGCTTTCCGCCAAGGCGTTCCTGACTCTTCTCGGGGTCATGTGGCTGGACGTGGTGCTGTTCAACACCGGAGCGTTCCTCGGGAAGGGCGACTATTTTTCCATCATGAGCGGCACACTGCTCAGCCGCCTGATCATTACGGCTTTCGCCGCGCCGATCCTCTGGGGCTACCTGAGCTGGCAACGCGGCATCCGGGGGGTGGACATGCCCCACCGCCCCGTCTTCGCCATCCTGCAGGAGCTTTCCGAACTGCGGGTGGAGCTTCAGACCGCCCAGGAGGAGATCCAGCGCCGCAAGGTGGCGGAGGCTCTGCTCCAGCGCAGCGAAAAGCGTTACCGCCAGCTGGTTTTGAACGCCAGCGAGCCCATAGCCGTGCTGCAAAACGGACTGTACCTGCTCCACAACGCCCGTTTCCTGGAACTGACCGGCCTGAACGAACCGGACATCCAGACCGCCGGTTTCTTCGACTTCGTCCATCCCGGCGACCGCGACGTCGTGGACCGCAAACTCGACGAGGCCATACGCGAACACGGCGTGTCACATTCGCTGGAGTTCCGCGGCGTCACGGCCGAAGGAGACGTCATCGACATCCAGGCCAACGTTGTGGGCATAGAATGGGACGGAGAGGGCGCCATCCTGGCCTTTCTGCACGACAACACAGCCCGGCTCAGCGTTGAGCGCAGGCTCATCGCAGAAGCCAACAGCGACGAACTGACCAGGGTCCTCAACCGCCGGGGCTTCACCGAGCGGTTTGAAGCCCTTGCCGACCACGTGCACCGCCTGGGACGCGACTGCTGCATGCTGTACCTTGATGTGGACCAGTTCAAGGATATCAACGACACCCACGGTCACGGGGCTGGCGACATGGTCCTGCAGTCCGTGGCGGCGGCCATCCGTTCCCACGTGCGCGAGGGAGACGTGATCGGGCGGATGGGCGGAGACGAGTTCGCAGTGCTCCTGGCGGGCGCGGACAGCGCGGAGGCCGAAGCGGTTTCCCGGCGCATTCTGCAAAGCGTCGCCGCCACGTGCGAAACCATCACCGGCATCCACACGCGCGCCACGGTGAGCATCGGCATCGCGCATGCCCCTCCCGGCCAGGAGTTGTCGCCGCTCGATCTGCTGCACAGGGCGGACAAGGCACTGCTGGAAGCCAAACGCCACGGGAAGAACCAGATCCGCTCCGCCTGATAAGCCGGGCGTGACAAGGCGCAGCCAAGCACTTAGGAATATCCATGCCGCCCTTAGCACATGCCATCCGGCCTGAGACCTTCGATGACTTCACCGGCCAGGGCCACGTCATCACCCGTCTGCAAACCATGCTCAAGGCCAAGCGCCTGCCGAGCCTGCTGTTTTACGGGCCGCCGGGCTGCGGGAAGTCCACGCTGGCACTGCTGCTGGCCCAGACCAAGGGCGTCCCCTACGTCCGGGTGAGCGCCCCTGAAGCGGGCCTGGCCACGCTGCGCACCCTCATCGAGGGCAAGGAAATCCTCATCCTTGACGAACTGCACCGCTTCTCCAAGGCCCAGCAGGACTTCTTCCTGCCGCTTCTGGAGCACGGGGACATCACCCTGCTGGCCACCACCACGGAAAACCCCAGCTTTTCCGTGACCAAGCAGCTGCTGTCCAGGCTGCACGTGATGCGCCTGCGCGCCCTGTCCCATGCGGAAATGCTCCAGGTGGCCAAGCGCGCCCTCAAGACGCTCGACCTGAACCTGCCCCAGGACAGTCTGGACATGCTGAGCTTCATGTCCGGGGGCGACGCCAGGACTTTCCTGAATCTTCTGGAGTTCACGGCCCAGCTTCCGCCTGAGAAACGCGAGGCCAAGGAGCTGAAGCAGAACCTGCCCGAACAGGTGATGCGCGGCGACCGCGACGCGGACCAACACTACGAGCTGGCCTCGGCCTTCATAAAATCCATACGCGGCTCGGACCCCGACGCGGCCCTGTACTATCTGGCCGGGATGCTGGAATCCGGCGAGGACCCGCGCTTCGTGTGCCGCCGCCTGATTCTGTCGGCGTCCGAGGACGTTGGGTTGGCCGATCCGCGCGCCCTGCCTCTGGCCGTGGCCTGCCAGCAGGCCGTGGAGATGGTGGGCATGCCTGAAGGGTTCATCCCCCTGGCAGAGACCACGGTCTATCTGGCCCTGGCTCCCAAGAGCAATTCGGCCTACGCCGCCTATCTGGCCGCCCGCAAGGAGATCGCCACCCAGGGGATGCGCCCGGTGCCCATGCACCTGCGAAATCCCTCGGCCAAGCTCCAGCGCCAGTGGGGTTTCGGCGAGGGGTACAAATACCCCCATGCCTATCCGGGGTCCTGGGTGGAGCAGGACTACATGCCCCCCGAGCTTGCAGGCGTGCGCTTCTACCAGGAGAAGGACCAGGGCGAGGAGCCCAAGCTGGCTGCACGGCTGAAGGGGCTCAGAAAGAAGCATTGAGGTGCGACGGACGTCCGGGCCTCCGGCTTGCCGTCCACGCCTTGGCGTGCATGAACCGACCACCCAAAAGGGAACAGCATGTCGGAAAAAACCAGCTTTCATGATGGTCTTCAAGCCCAAAAGGGCCGATTTCATCCAGACCGTTACTCCGAAGGAACAGGCCGTCATGTCCGGCCATATTCAGCATTGCCATGGCTGGCAGCCGAGTAACGCATTATTCTTCCGGGCGACCGCCAGGATGGAGCATATGGCATCCTCGTATTCCGCGCAGACTCGGTACCGGCCGACCGCGCATTCTTTGAGGCAGATCCGGCCGTTAAGGCCGGAATCGTTCACTCCGAGCTGCACCCTTTCGTGGTCCTCCCCTGATCCGGGCAGCGCCCCCTTCAGAAGCGTAATGCAATGAAAAACACCCGCCTGATTTTCTTCGGAAGCCTCTTCCTTGTGGCTCTGGCCGGCGGCACCATCGGCTTTCATCTGGCAGAGGGCCTTGGGCTTTTCGACTCCTTCTATTTCACCATCATCACCATGGGCACGGTGGGCTACGGCGACATCCACCCCTGGACCGTGCCGGGGAAGCTCATCTCCATAGCCCTTGTGTTCGCTGGCATCGGCACTTTTGTTGGCGTGGTGGAGACCGTGGCGGAATCGGTTTTGGCGGTTAAGGAGGAGAAGACCAAACGCGAGAAGCGCAACATGATCCGGGGCCTGTTCTTTTCGGACGTTGGGCTGGACCTTCTGTCGCGCATGGTCCCGGCCGACCCGGAGGTTCTCGAACTCTACGGCAAGCTGGACGTGGCCGCCACCTGGGACCGCAAACGCTTCAAAACTGCAGAGCGCCTGCTGGACGGCCACGCCTTCGCCCTGAACGCCGCGGAGGTCGATCTTGGGGGGATGCGCGCCCTGCTGCGCGAGAAATCCGACTTGCTGCTGCGCCTTCTGGAAAACCCCAGCATCGGCGAACACGAGATATTCTCAGACACTTTGCGGGCCATCTACCATTTGCGCGACGAACTCATGAACCGCCCGGAGGATCTTTCCTCCCTGCCGGAAAGCGACCTCAAGCACCTGGGCGGCGACATGACCCGCGTCTACGGCCTCATCAGCAGGCAGTGGCTGGCCTATGCAATGTACCTGAAGGAATCCTACCCGTATCTCTTCTACCTGGCGGTCCGCACCAATCCCTTCAATCCCAAGGCCTGTGTGATCGTGGAGAACTAAGATCCCGACGGCTTGTGATTTCCTTCACCCCTCTTCATGTCCGCGACGTTTGGTGCTACTGCCCACAATCACCATGACTTCCTTTGCAGAATACTTCACCGGCCCTGCGCGCGACTTTCTGCTGCGCGCCGTGGACCTGGCCCTGGAAGAGGACGGCCCGGACCTGACCGCCAAGGCGGTCTTCGTTCGCGGCGACCGCCTCAGCGCGCGCATCGTGGCCAAAGAGAACACCCTGGTGGCCGGGCTTCCCATCGCGGATATCGTTCTTGAACGCATGGGCATCCTGAGCGTGACCGCGTGCGACTACCGCGCCGAAGACGGCCAGCGCGTCGCGCCGGGAACCGTGGTCGCCCTGTTCACCGGCCCTGCGGTGGGGCTTCTCAAGGCCGAGCGGGTCATCCTCAATTTCCTGTGCCATCTTTCCGGCATCGCCAACCACACGGCCCGGTACGCGGCGGCGCTGTCCGGCTCGCGCACGCGCCTTTTGGACACCCGCAAGACCCTGCCGGGACTTCGCTACCCCGAGAAGTACGCCGTGCTCATGGGCGGCGGCCTCAATCACCGGCGCGACCTGGCCGAGATGCTCATGCTCAAGGACAACCACATCGACCGTGCCGGGGGCATCCCCCAGGCGGTGGCCGCCGTGCGCCGCGCCTTCCCGGACTCGCGTCCGCCGCTCGAGGTGGAATGCCGCACCCTGGAGGAAGTCCGCCAGGCGGTGGCCGAAGCCCCCGAGCGCATCATGCTTGACAACATGACCCCCGATGAGATGCGCCAGGCCCTGGCCCTCATCCCGTCTTCCATCGAGACCGAACTGAGCGGAGGCGTCACCCTGGACGCCTTGCCCGCCCTGGGCGCGCTCGGCGCGGATTTCATATCGGTCGGCCGCATCACCCACTCCGCGCCCTACGCGGACTTCAGCATGCAGCTGGCCACAGCGGAGTAACACATGAATATACCAAACGATTTCGATACAATCGAGCAAGCCCGCTCCCGTCTGGGCAAGCGGCTGGTTATCCTGGCCCACCACTACATGTCGGACGCCGTGGCCCGCCACGCGGACTACACCGGGGACTCCCTGGAATTATCGCGCCGCATCCCGGACCTGGACGCCGAGTACATCATCTTCTGTGGCGTGTTCTTCATGGCCGAGACGGCAGCCATCCTGGCCAAGCCCGGCCAGAAGGTGTTCATCCCGGAGATGAACTCGCGTTGCGTGATGTCCGACATGGCCCCGGACTGGCTGGTGAAGGCCACCCTGGACCATCTGGCCCAGGGCGGGCTGTCGGTCACGCCGCTGACCTACGTGAACTCCTCCGCGGCGGTGAAGGCCCTGGTGGGCGCGCGCGGCGGTTCGGTGTGCACCTCGGCCAACGCCAAGACCATGCTCACCTGGGCTCTGGAACAGGGGCCGCACGCGCTTTTCCTGCCGGACGTGCGCCTGGGCCTGAACGCCGCGGACTGGGTCGGGCTCCCCAAGGAAGACCGCCACATCCTGGACGTGCGCGACCACGGCAAGGCCGTGCTCCTGGATAAGGCCAGGAAGGCGCGCCTGCTCCTGTGGCCGGGCCAGTGCGTCATCCATTCGCGCTTCAAGCCCGAGACCATCCGCAAGGCCCGCCAGGAGTCGCCGGGGTGCCTGGTGGTGGTGCACCCCGAGTGCCACCCCAACACCGTGGCTCTGGCCGACGCCTGCGGCTCCACCTCCTTCATCATCAAGTTCGTGGCCGAGGCCCCGGAGGGCTCGGTCATCTACATCGGCACGGAGTACAACCTGGTGAACCGCCTGGCGCAGAAGTACCAGGGCATCAAGGTGGTGCGGGCGCTCAAGCACTCCACCTGCTCCAACATGGAAAAGGTCACCGAGCCCAACCTGGCCAGACTGCTCGCCAATCTGGACAACACGCCCACGGTGCAGGTGGACGAGGCCCTGAAGGCCCCCGCCAAGCTGGCGCTCGAGCGTATGCTCCAGGCCTGCGCCAAGTGAGCAAAGCCCCGGCCACCGCCGCCACCCGGCTCCTCAAGCAGAAGGGCGTTCCGGTGGAGGTGCGCCTGTACGACTACGTGGACCATGGGGGCACCGGACGCGCTGCCCGGGAACTGGGCGTGGACGAGCACGCCGTGGTGAAAACCCTGGTATTCGAGGACGAAGCCAAGCGTCCTTTTCTGGTGCTGATGCACGGCGACAAAGAGGTCTCGCTCAAGGAGCTGGCCCGGGAGATCGGGGTCAAGACCGTCTCTCCGTGCACGCCAGAGGCCGCCCAGCGCCACACCGGGTACCAGGTGGGGGGAATCTCGCCCCTGGGCACGCGAAAGCTCTTGCCGGTCTACGTGGAAAAGACGATTTTCGACCTGCCCGCCATCCTGGTCAACGCGGGCAAGCGCGGAGCCCTGGCCGTTCTCGACCCCGCGAAACTTCGGGACCTCCTGCCGGTGACGGAAGTCGCGGCGGGGAGATAAGACAAAGGAAAGGCGCATGTACCCATACCGCACGAAAACCCAGGTCCTGGTCATCGGCTCCGGCGCGGCCGGATGTTCCGCCGCGCTTTCCCTGGCCGACCAGGGCCGCGAGGTGGTGCTCCTGTGCGCCGGGGACCGCCTCACCGACGGCAACTCCTCCCTGGCCCAGGGCGGCATCGTCTACACCAGCCCCGAGGACAACCCCAAGCTCCTGGAGCGCGACATCCTCACCTGTGGCTGGAAGCACAACCACCTGGCCGCCGTGCGCTACCTGGCGCGCAAGGGTCCGGCGGTGGTCAAGGACCTGCTCATCGAGCGCCTGGAGGTGCCCTTCGAGCGCACGGCAGGCGGCGAGTACCATCTGACGCGAGAAGGCGGCCACAGCCTGCCGCGCATCCTGCACTGCGCCGACTCCACCGGCTATTCCATCATGCAGCACATGGTCGAAGCTGTGGAAGCGCACCCCAACATCACCGTGCTCACCCGGCGCACCGCCGTGGACGTGCTCACCTCGCACCACCACGCTTCGCTCCTGGAGTACAAGTACAACCTGGTGAACCAGTGCCTGGGCGCCTATGTGTTCAACGAGGCCGGGGGCGTGGTGGAGACCATTCTGGCGGACTATACCGTCCTGGCCACGGGCGGCGTGGGCCAGGTATACCTGCATACCACCAACACCCGCGCCTGCGTGGGCTCCGCCGTGGCCATGGCCTACCGCTGCGGCGCGCGCTCCATGAACATGGAGTTCATCCAGTTCCACCCCACCGCCCTCTTCCACCGGGCCGAGCGCCGTTTCCTGATCACCGAGGCCATGCGCGGCGAGGGAGCCAAACTCATAAACGCAGGCGGCGAGGCCTTCATGGCCCGCTACGATACCCGCGCCGACCTGGCCCCGCGCGACATCGTCACCAGGGCCATCATGGAAGAGCTCCTGAAGACCGGCGAGGACTGCGTGTTCCTGGACGCCGCCAACAACGTGGACGAGGTGACCCGCCGCTTCCCGGGCATCGCCAAAAAATGCGCCGAGATCGGCATCGACATTGCAAAACAGCCCATCCCGGTGGTCCCCGCCGAGCACTATTCCTGCGGCGGCGTACTGGTGGACGTGCACGGCCGCACCACCGTGGACCGCCTCTACGCCGTGGGCGAGTGCAGTTGCACCGGCGTGCACGGCGCAAACCGCATGGCCTCCACCTCGCTTCTGGAGTGCATCGTCTGGGGCGTGAGCGCCGGCAGCTACATCGGCTCGCGCTTCGGGGCCAAGCCCACCATCACGCGAAAGCTTGCGGAATCCATCCCGGACTGGGTCAGCCCGGGCCAGGAACGAAACGAGGACCCTGCCCTCATCAGCCAGGATTGGTCCACCATCAAGAGCACCATGTGGAACTACGTGGGCATCAACCGCACGGCCTCGCGCCTGAAACGCGCCTTCGAGGACCTGCGGGACCTGAACGTCCACCTGCACGACTTCTACCGCGAGACCCCGCTTTCAAAACCCATCGTGGACCTGTTCCACGGCTGCCAGGCAGCCTACATCATCACCCTGGCCGCCATGCGCAACACCAAGAGCCTGGGCTGCCACTACCGGGTGAACTGACACCCTCGCTTCGCGTCCCAGACCGCCGGCAAGTGCGCCTGCAAGATGGATCTCGTCCCGGCAAAGTAGCTCCGGACCAGTGCGCGAATGGAAAGACGCGGCCATGTCCGCGTCTTTTTCGTTGCCGCACCCGCGCCCGTGGGCTATGCCACGAATATCCCTCTCATACGTACGCCGGGATGCCATTCCAACTCTTGGAGGTAGCAACCATGAGCGTTATGATGCAGGCGTTCTATTGGGATTGTCCCCAGGCCGAAAACAAGGTCCATGGATGGTGGCGGCACGTCGAGGACCTGATCCCGCAGCTTCGTGCCAGCGGCGTCTGCGCCCTGTGGCTTCCGCCCGTGCACAAGGCGGCCAACCTGTCCGGGCCGTCCATGGGGTACGACCCCTACGACTATTTCGATCTGGGCGAGTTCAACCAGAGAGGAGCCATCCCCACCCTTTTCGGCACCAGGAACGAGCTGAAAGCCCTCATCGACTCGGCCCACGCGCAGGACATGCAGGTCTACGCGGATATGGTCCTGAACCACAACAGCGGCGGCGACGCCCAGGAAGACAACCCCTTCGACCCCGCCTTCAACGGCCGCTGGACCAAGTTCAGCCCGGCCAGCAAGCGCTTCCCCCGCGACTGGCAGCACTTCCATCCCAGCCGCCACGAGACCACGGACGGCATGACCTTCGGCGACATGCCGGACCTCTGCCATCGCCACCCGCACGTCTATTCGAACCTCATGGATCTGGCCATCTGGCTGGTGGAAGAGATCGGCTTCGACGGCTTCCGGTATGATTTCGTCAAGGGATACGGCACGTGGCTCATAAAGAGCATTCAGGAATACCGCTACAGGCGTGACGGCCGGGAGATTCGCCCTTACGGCATCGCCGAGAACTGGAGCGGGGAGCGCGAGATAAGCGACTGGCTGGCCGACGCAAACGCCTGGAGCGACAACCCGGTGGACGCCTTCGATTTTCCGTTGCGTTACGCCCTGAAGGACCTGTGCGACTCCTTCGGCTACGACATGATGAACCTCTGCGGCGGCAACAAGCTGTACTGCGCGCGCCCGGAGTCCGCCGTCACTTTCGTGGACAACCACGACTTCAGGGGGGGCGACACGCCTGAGATCGTAAACGACAAGCTCCTGGCCTACTCGTTCATACTGACCCACGAGGGGTATCCGTGCGTCTACTGGAAGGACTATTTCAACTACGGGCTGGCCCTGTCCGGGACGCCGAACGGGATAGACGCTCTCATGGGCGTGCACAACGCCTTCGCAGGCGGTTCGACGCGCCACCACCATGTGGACCACTCGCTCTACGTGATGCAGCGCACCGGCTGGGACGACAAGCCCGGGCTGGTCTACCTGCTGAACAACGACAACCACTGGCGCGGACACGAGGTATCCACCGGGATGGGACCGAGACGATGGCGGACTGCGGCCTGGTGGAGCGCGCGCGACGATGGCCGCCCCTACGACCAGCAGAGCGACGCCGACGGCAAGGGGGTGTTCTTCGCGCCGCCGCGCGGATATGCTGTGTACGTGCCCGAGTAATCGCCGGAGTCGGGATAAACAAAAAGGGCGCGGCCAGAAGCCGCGCCCTTGCTCGTCAAGGCGTGTGAAACGCTAGATGGACAGCCGGGACTCGGCGGACTTTCCGCTGACCCACAGTTCCATCAGGGTGCGGCTGACGAAGATGGCCGTGAACATGGAGGCCACGATGCCCAGGAGCAGGGTCACCGCGAAGCCGCGGATCGGGCCGGTGCCGAACTCGTAGAGCACGATGGCCGCGATGCCGGTGGTGGCGTTGGCGTCCAGGATGGTCAGCGCACCGCGCTGGAAGCCTTCCTTGATGGACGCGCGCGAGGGCAGGCCTCGCCGTATCTCTTCGCGGATTCGCTCGAAGATGATGATGTTGGCGTCCACGGAGAGAGCCATGGTCAGGATGATGCCCGCGATGCCCGGCAACGTCAGCGTGGCTCCGAACAGGGCCAGACCGGCCAGGATGAGCACGATGTTGAACATCAGCGCTATGTTGGCAACAACGCCGGAGACCCCGTAGTACACCAGCATGAACAGGGCGATGGCCCCGCAGGCCACCAGGACGCTCATCATGCCGTTGTCGATGGACTCCTGCCCCAGGGAGGGGCCGACCGTGCGCTGTTCCAGCACGTTGACCGGGGCGGGCAATGCGCCAGCGCGCAGGACCACGGCCAGGTCGCGGGCTTCGGTCTCGGTGTAGCGGCCGGTGATCTGGGCTTTGCCGCCCACGATCTTGTCCTGAATGACCGGAGCGGAATAAGCCTTGCCGTCCAGGATGATGGCCATGCGCTTTTTGATGTTCTCGCCGGTGATGCGCTCGAAGATCTTGCCGCCGCGCGAGGTGAAGGTCAGGCCCACGTAGGGCTGGTTGTTCTGCGGGTCGAAGTTGATGCGGGCGTCGGCGATGTGCTCGCCGGTCATCACCGCGTCGGACTTGACCACGACGGGACGCTCGGTGAACTCGCCGCCGGGGGCGGCCACGCGCTCCATCACCACTTCGCGGCCCGGGGGCAACTGGCCCTTGGCGGCCTTGGCCATGTCCACGGTGTCGTCCACGATCTTGAATTCCAGGTGCGCGGTCTTGCCCACCAGGGCGATGGCCCGGTCGGCATCCTTCATGCCCGGCAGCTGGATCTGGATGCGGTCGCCGGCCTGCTTGCGGATGTCGGGCTCGGCCACGCCGAACTGGTCAATGCGGTTGCGGATGGTCTTCACCGCCTGGTCGACGGTGAGGGTCTCCAGGTTCTTGGCATATTCCGGGGTGAAGGAGACTGTGTACTTGACCTTGCCGTCGTCGACGGTTTCGGTCTTGCCGATCTTCACGCCGGAGACCTGCTTGCGCAGCATTTCCTCGAAGTCGGCCCGCTTCTCCGGGGTGGCCAGAACGAATTCAAGACGACGGGAATCCAGCAGATTCTGCCGGATGACGGTCATCTCCTTTTCCTGGGCAAAGGACTTGATGTCCTGCCCGGCCTGGGCCAGGGAGTTCCCCATGGCCTTGTCCACATCGACGCCGAGCGTCAGATGGATGCCGCCTTTCAGGTCCAGTCCGAGACTGACCTGGTTCGAGGGAAGCATCTTGCCCAGCGACGACTGCCGCACGGACTCGACGGAAGGCAGTGTGAACGCAAGCCCCAAAACCAGGGCGATAGCCACCACGATCAAACGCCAGGACAAGCTGGACATGCACGCTCCTTACACGCGCGAAAAGGGGAAACCGCCGGTTTCCCCCTCGCAAATGGTCAAAAGGTCAGGCAGAACCGGTTTACTTCTTTTCTTCCGGCTTGTCTGCCTTCTTCTCGTCAGTCTTTTCAGCCTTCTTGGCAGCCTGGGCCGCGTCGGCCAGTCCGGCCACATAGGCGCGAAGAACGGTGATGACCACGCCCGGGGCGATCTCGACCTTCACCTTGTCGTCGGTCACGGCGTCGATGCGGCCTTCGATGCCGCCGCCGGTGATGACTTTGTCTCCGCGCTTGAGATTCTTGAGCATCTCGCGCATTTCCTTCTGCTTCTTCTGCTGGGGACGGATCAGCAGGAAGTAGAAGACCACGAACATCAGAATGAGAGGCAGAAACGACATCAACTGGTTTCCGCCTTCGGCGCCTGCGGGCGGCTGGCCCATGGCGTAGGCCATGCTGGTCAGGAACATGAAATCCTCCAGTGGTAGGTTGCGGGTTCTTCCAGCCTAGCAGGCAACGTACAGGTTGCCGTAGGGACGATGGGAGAACGGTTTCACGCGCTGGAAGGGTTCTGTTAAAATGGCCTTCAAGTCAACCCCGAATTCCTTGCAGAACTGCTCTAGGTTCTCGGTGATGAGCTTCATGTCTTGCGCGTCCACCGGTTCGACCTTCAGGTTCGGTCCGAGCTGTTCGGCGGGAATCTCGCCGCGCACGTAGATGACGCCGCCGTGCATGCCGGTCCCCATGGAGCGGCCGCAGATGGGGGCGTCGGGTTTTCCGGTGATCATGCCAAGCAGGATGATCGCCCCCCCGGCCATGTATTCGCCCAGGAAGTCGCCGGCCTTGCCGCCGACCACAAGCACCGGGAACTTCTCCTTGTAGGCCTTCATGTGAATGCCCACGCGGTAGCCCACGTCGCCCTTGATCAGCACCTTGCCGCCGCGCATGGCGTAGCCCACCACGTCGCCGGCCATGCCGTTGATGACGATCAGGCCCTCGTCCATGGTGTTGGCCACGCCGTCCTGGACGTTGCCTTCCACGCGAATGGTGGGTCCGCGCATGAAGGCGGCCATGTCCTGGCCGGGCACGCCGTGGATGAGGAACTTGAGGTCCCCGTCCAGGCCGTCGGCGATGTAGCGCTGGCCGCGCACGTTCACGATCTCGAACTCGGTTTCGCCCTTGGCGACCAGTTCGCGGATCTGCTGGTTCAACTCACGATAATAGACATTGTCGGCATCGAGCAGCATGTCGCTTCCTCTTAATCTTCCAGCTTCACGATGACGGGTTCGCCCGCCTTGGGCGCCCAGACGGTGTCCAGCTCGCGGCAGACGTCGCGGATGGAGGACTCCTCGCTGGACATGAACACGTTGGAACCGCTCTCGGCCACGATCAGGGGCCGAAGCTTGATGCGGTCGTTCAGGCCCATGAGGCAGGTGCCGTCGGAGACCAGGATGGCGAAGGGGCCGTTCAGGAGCGCCGAGCCGTACACCATGCGCAGGGCTTCGAAGGCCTTGCGCTGGTCTTCGGGCATGCGGTCGATCTCGTCCCAGAACGGGGGCGCGAAGACCCACGAGGCCATGCGCAGGCTCAATCCGTGTTTGCGGATGAGCATGTCGATCTCGTAGGCCACGACCTCGGTGTCGGTCATGAGCGTGCACTCGTAGTCGTGCTCGCACAGGTAGCGGCGGTTGATGCCGTAGGAGCTTATCTCGCCGTTGTGCACGATGGACCAGTCCAGCAGGGTGAACGGGTGCGCCCCGCCCCACCAGCCCGGGGTGTTGGTCGGAAAGCGGTTGTGCCCGGTCCAGATGTAGCCCTTGTACTCGTCCAGGCGGAAGAACTCGGCGATGTCCTCGGGGAAGCCGACGCCCTTGAAGGCGCCCATGTTCTTGCCCGAGGAGAAGACGAAGGCCGGGGTCTTCTTGTTGATGTGCATGATGACGTTGACGACGTAGTCCTTCTCGTCGTTGGTGCGCCACATGGGCCGGTCGCCGCCCTGCTTGGCCGACAGGAAGAAGCGCCACACGATGGGCGGGTTCTTGATGGCCAGGGTGGGTTTGGTGGGGATGGGCTGGGACTCGTGGATGACGAAGAACTTCTTGATGAGTTCCTCGGCGGAGTCCAGGCCTTCCTGGGTTTCGCACATGATGTGGAAGGCGTACTTGTCGGCGTGGTCGGGGTAGATGCCGTACGCCGCGAAGCCGCCTCCCAGGCCGTTGCCTCGGTCGTGCATGGTGCACATGGCCTGGATGGGCATGGACCCGGGGATCAGCTCACGCTTGGTGTTGATGACACCGAAGACGCCGCAGCCCGAAATGTCCTTCTGGAAGTCGTAATATCTTTCTGGAGCCTTCATTGGCTTTCACGTCTCCTTACACGATCTCTTGCGCGCCGACAGGGTTGAACTGCTCGTCGAAGAAACCTTCCGGCCACTGCAGGATGGAGGGCCTGCCGCTCACGAGCTTTTCCCTGGTCTCGGCGTCCAGAGGGAATTTGAAGCGGATGAAGCCGGTGTACAGACCGGCGATGTCGATCTCGCCCAGGAGCACGTAGCCCACCAGCTTGCCGTCCTTGAAGACCAGCTTGCGGTAGGAGCCGTGTTCCTCGTCCAGGTGGTCGGCCACTTCTATGCCCTGCTCGCCGGGAGCGGGGTTGACCACGCCGACGGAGACCGTGGGCAAGCCGTAGAAGGCGATGGCGTTCATGGCCAAGCCCCCGCTGTAGGGGCTGGCCGCTCCGGCCATGTTCTTGCCGGCGTAGAAGCCCTGGTTGAAGGCGTTGGGCCAGATGGGCACCACGCGGTTCTCGTCCAGGATGAGGTCCTTGGCCTGGGCCACGTCGCCCGCCGCGTACACGTCGGGGTTGGAGGAGGCCAGGCTGTCGTCCACCAGGATGCCCCGGTCCACGGTGATGCCCGCGTCCTTGGCCAGGCTGGACGCCGGGACCACGCCGATGGCGATGACCACGGCCTGGGCGGGCAGGAAAGTGCCGTCCTTGAGGGTCACGCCCTGGACCGCGCCGCCCGCGTCGCGCTTGATCTCGGTGGCCTGGGTGCCGCAGTGCACCGCGATGCCCACCTCGTCCAGGCGCTTGGCCACGAGGTTTCCGGCCTTGTCGTCGAAGGCCGCCGACAGCACGCGGGGGGCGAGCTCCACGATGGAGACCTTCACGCCGCGGTCATGCAGGGACTCCGCGGCCTTAAGCCCGATGAGGCCGCCGCCGATCACCACCACGTTCTTGCAGTTCTTGGCCACGTCGATCAACGTTTCGGCGTGGGCCAGGGTGGTGAAGCTGTACACGCCGGGGCCGTCCTTGCCGGGCAGGGGCGGGATGAACGGCACGCCGCCGGTGGCGATCAGCAGCTTGTCGTAGGGATAGTTGTGTCCGTCCGCCGTGGCCACGGTCTTGGCCTTGGCGTCGATGCCGGTCACCTTGGTGCCCAGCATCATCTTGACCTTGAACTTGTCGTAGAAGGTGACGGGGCGAAGCTGCATGCGCTCCGGCCCGATCTTCCCGGCCAGCAGGTAGGAGATGAGCGGACGGCCGTAAGTGGGGCTGCTTTCCTCGGAGATGACCGTGATCTCGCCGTCCGGGTCAACCCTGCGGATGCCCTCGATCGCGCCCACGCTGGCCACGCCGTTGCCCACGATAACGTATTTCATCGTGATTCTCCGTTTAGTCCGAGCCGCGATCTTCGAAGACCAGGCCAGCGTTGGGACAGGCTTCCACGCAGGCGGGCATGTCGCGGCCCGCGCACATGTCGCACTTGACGATCTTTTCCTTGAACGGGTGCCTGCGGATGGAGCCGAAGGGGCAGGCCATCAGGCAGGACCAGCAGCCCACGCACTGCTCTTCGTTGTATTCGCAGCGCCCGGTCTCGGTGTTCTTGGTGAGCGCGCCGGAGATGCAGGCAGCCACGCACATGGGCTCCTGGCAGTGGCGGCAGGAAAGGGCCACGCAAACGGCTCCCTCCTGGGCGACGCTGCGGCGCGGAGCCAGGCCTTCCTGGGCCTTTTCCACGTTGTGGGCCAGGATATGGTCCTTGGTCTTGGAGTGGGCCGTCACGCAGGCGACCTCGCACAGGTGGCAGCCGATGCAGACGTCCTTGTTGGGGTATATCTTTTTCATGGCTTACCTCCCGGCTGCCTTGACGCCCAGGGTGTCCAGCTCGATCTGGTTCAGGCCCACGGCGCGCAGCTTGTCGCGGTTGCCGCGCAGGCTTTCGATGGAGTTGAGGCCCATGCCGCCAAGCATCTCCTCGATCTCGTGCGCCCAGGCCTTCATCAGGTTGGCCATCTTCTTGGCGGCGATATCGGGGTTCTGGCGCTTGGCCAGGTAGGGGTCGTTGGTGGCGATGCCCCAGGGGCACTTGCCGGTGTAGCAGCGGGCGCACAGGGTGCAGCCCACGGCCAGCAGCGCCGCGGTGCCGATGTACACGGCGTCCGCGCCCAGGGCGATGGCCTTGACCACGTCGGCGGAGCAGCGCGTGCCGCCCGCGGCCACGATGGAGGCGTCGTTGCGTATGCCTTCGTCACGCAGGCGCTGGTCAACGGAAGCGAGCGCCAGCTCGATGGGGATGCCCACGTTGTCGCGGATCATGGCCGGGGCAGCGCCCGTGCCGCCGCGCATGCCGTCGATGGCCACGATGTCCGCGCCCGCGCGCACCACGCCCGAGGCGATGGCCGCCACGTTGTGCACGGCCGCGATCTTCACCGACACCGGAACCTTGTACTCGCTGGCCTCCTTGAGGGCGTAGATCAGCTGGTGCAGGTCCTCGATGGAGTAGATGTCGTGGTGCGGGGCCGGGGAGATGGCGTCGGAGCCGATGGGCACCATGCGCGTCTCGGAGACCTTGGCGTTGATCTTCTCGCCGGGCAGGTGCCCGCCGATGCCGGGCTTGGCGCCCTGGCCGATCTTGATCTCGATGGCCGCACCGGCGTTCAGGTAGTCGCGGTGCACGCCGAAACGGCCCGAGGCCACCTGCACGATGGTGTTCTTGCCGTATTTGTACAGCGACTGGTGCAGGCCGCCCTCACCGGTATTGTAGTAGGTCCCGAGCTCCGACGCCGCACGCGCCATGGCGATGTGCAGGTTGAAGTTGATGGACCCGAAGCTCATGGCCGAGAACATGATGGGGAAGTTCAGGGCGATGTTGGGCTTCAACTTGGACTTGAGCTTCGGCCCCTCGGGGGTCTCCTCGAACTCCAGGCGGGTGGGCTTGGAACCGAGGAAGGTCCTAAGCTCCATGGGCTCGCGCAGGGGGTCGATGGAGGGGTTGGTAACCTGGCTGGCGTCCAGCAGCAGGTTGTCCCAGTAGACGGGAACATCCGCCGGGGACCCCATGCCGGACAACAGCACGCCGCCGGTGTCGGCCTGCTTGTAGATGTTCTTGATGAACACCGGCCGCCACAGGGCGTTCGCTTTGAAGTTTGAGGGCTTCTCCTGGATGAGGAGAGCCTGGGTGGGACACAGCGCCTCGCACCGGTGGCAACCGATGCACTTCGTGTTGTCGTGGCGGACGCACTGCCGGGCTTCATCCCAGAAGTGGACACCGTATGAACACTGGCGCACGCACACCTGGCAATTGATGCAGGCGTCCTTGTCCCGGACGACGAAGAAGTCGTGGTAGTTCTTGTTGATGGGAGCGAAGGCCAAGACGGTCACCTCTTTCGAAACGTTTTAGAGGGGGTATGAGGGGGGCCGTTGGTGCGGCGTCCCCGGCCCGCTTCCCCTGCAAGACGGCGGGCCGAGATGCCCCTGCGGCATGGGTGGCCGGGGCTTAAAAGTGGGAAATGGAGAATGTGTATAATAATGGGATTCGTCAAGCAAAAAAGAGGGGTAAAATAACCCCGGAAACAAGGCGAGTCAACGAAATCCGACGATTTTCGCGGCTTCCGGGGTATTTACATTATGGAAACTTTTTTTCGCGGCGTTCCTCTGGGCGTACCAGAGTTGTCATATTGGGATAGGACGCGCCGATGGCGGAAATTCCCGGCAGAACTGGCCTGGGCGGCGGGTTGGCGGGGATTCGAGGTAGATGGGGGGAGAGTGTTACGTTTTTGAAGATCGAGTAAATATATCATACCACTTAAGTATGATATTTAGGGTTAACAACCGCCTCTTCACTTGCGAATCGCATCGCCCTGGTCTACATAGCAATCGCATCGGCCTGCCAGCCGCCATCCCACGGAGACTCCCGCCCATGAAAGACATCGCCCGGTTCCTCTCCGGCTTCAAAGAGTTCCAGCGCACCTACTTCTGCGACGACAACAAGTTCTATTCCGCCCTGTCCGAGGATCAGAAGCCGAAGGTCCTGGTCATCGCCTGTTCCGATTCCCGCGTGGACCCGGCCATCCTCACCGGGTGTTCTCCCGGCGACATGTTCGTGGTGCGAAACGTGGCCAACCTCGTGCCCCCCTACGAGAAGGCCCCCGGCCTTCACGGCGTCAGCGCCGCCGTCGAATATGCGGTCAAAGTACTCCAGGTCGAGCACGTCATCGTGCTGGGGCACTCCTGCTGCGGCGGCATCCAGGCGCTCATGCACTCGGACCCGGAAACCCTGGGCGAGTTCATCGCCCCCTGGGTGAAGATCGCCGCGCCTGCGCTTCGCGAAGTGTCCGAGAAGCTCACGGAGAAGGACGCGGAGCTGCGCCAGTGCGCCTGCGAGCAGGCCTCCGTTCTGGTATCGCTGGAAAACCTGCTGACCTTTCCCTGGATATGGGAGCGGGTGATGACCGGGCGCATCTATCTGCACGGCTGGTACTTCGACCTGCGCAGGGGCGAACTGCTGAGCTACCTGCCGGAAACCGGCTCGTTCGAACCGCTGGTGGCACGCTGTGAAGGGCTGACTCCGAAGGCGAAGGGCCAAGCCGGATAACGCTTCACCGGCATCTCCATCCGGCATGTGCGCCCGCCTGCCCGAAACGAACGGCGCGGGCGCACCCGAAACAACCGACCTCTCCCCCATCCCCTTGCTCTGGCAACTTTTTTTCAGTTTTTTTTCACTCCCTCGAACCCATAGACCAAACAGATAGATCCCATCACTGACGCCGACACAGTACCTATCAATGACCCACCTCCTGGAGCTATCTATGTCATAAAAAACAGGTTTTGCCTGGCCACTGCCTTTTCAGCCTGGACCTCAGCAGTCTCCGGGAGCGTCCGCGCGAGTCATTTCGCGACACCCCGCCGTTCACCACCCTTACATTTTTGTCGCACCTGGGACCTTATTACTCTTATGCCACCCATGGCATAAATTGACACATACTAACACTCCTCCTACAGCGCATCCTACACAAGTGGTGTCCTACAATAACGGTCGCTGGCCATGAGAATCGACTGTCATGTTCCGGCCAGAATCGCACCAACACAGGAGGCTTTGCAAATGTCCAGACTTCTGCGGGTAAACACCAAAGACAAAACCTTCGCTTTTTCCGACATGGGCCCCTACTCCGGCATGGGCGGACGCGCCCTGACCTCGCGCATAGTCAGCCGTGAGGTTCCCCCCACCTGCCACCCGCTGGGCGCGAAGAACAAGCTGGTCATCGCCACGGGCATGATCACAGGCCGTCCCGCCGGGTCCTCGGGCCGCCTGTCCGTGGGCGCAAAGTCGCCCCTGACCGGCGGCATCAAGGAGTCCAACGTCGGCGGCTCCTTCGCGCAGCGTCTGGCCCGGCTGGAGCTTATGGGCATCGTGCTTGAGGACAAGCCCGAATACGGTTCGTCCCCCTGTTATATCGTGATCGGCAAGGACAGCGTCACCTTCGAGGACGCCTCCGACATGCAGTACCTGGGCACCTACGACACCGTGAAGCGCCTCATGGACAAGCACGGCGAGAAGTCCTCGGTGCTGTGCATCGGGCCCGCGGGCGAGACCCTGCGCCAGAACGCCTCCATCCAGGTGGCCGACCCCGAGGGCCGTCCCGCGCGCGCGGCCGGTCGCGGCGGCATGGGCGCGGTGCTGGGCTCCAAGGCGGTCAAGGCCATCGTAATCGTGGATACCGGCGAAGCGCCCTCCATCGCCGACAAGGAAGCCTTCAAGGCAGCCTCCAAGCGCTGGGTGGAGATCATCAAGGGCCACCCGGTCACCGCCGAGGGCCTGCCCGGCTTCGGCACCGCAGTGCTGGTCAACGTGATCAACGAGGCCGGCGCGCTGCCCACCAAGAACTTCCGCGAGGGCCGCTTCGAGTTCGCCAAGGACATTTCCGGCGAGCGCATGGTTGAGATCATCAAGGAGCGCGGCGGGAAGGTGAAGGAAGGCTGCCACGCGGGCTGCATCATCCAATGCTCGCAGGCCTATCACGGCCCGGACGGCAAGTACCTGACCAGCGGCTTCGAATACGAGACGGTCTGGGGATTCGGCGCCAACCTGCTCATCAAGGATTACGACCAGATGGCCATGCTCGACCGCCTGTGCGACGACATCGGCCTGGACACCATCGAGACCGCCAACACCCTGGCCATGCTCATGGAAGCCGGAGTCATCCCCTGGGGCGACGGCGCGGCGGCCATCGAGGCGCTCAAGCAGGTCTACGACCCCAAGAACCCCATGGGCCGCATCATCGGCGGCGGCGCTGAATACACCGCCAAGGCCTTCGGCGTCACCCGCGTCCCCACGGTCAAGGGACAGTCCCTGCCCGCCTACGACCCGCGCGCCGTCAAGGGCGTGGGCGTCACCTACTGCACCACCCCTCAGGGCGCGGACCACACCGCGGGCTACTCCGTGTGCCAGAACATCCTGGGCGTGGGTGGCAAGGTCGACCCCCTGGACAAGGCCGGACAGGTTGAGCTCTCCAAGGCGCTCCAGATCGCAACCGCCGCCATCGACGCCACGGGCTTCTGCCTGTTCGTGGCCTTTCCGGTGCTGGACAACGCCGACGGCGTGCAGTGCATGTGCGACATGCTCACCGCCGCCTCGGGCAATCCCTTCCACCCGGAGGACTTCCTGAAGCTCGGCAGGACCATCCTGCAGGACGAGTTCACCTTCAACCAGGCGGCGGGCTTCACCAGCGCCCACGACCAGCTCCCCGAATTCTTCGAGGAGCCCCTCGCGCCGCATAACGTCACCTGGGACTTCACCGCAGCCGAGATGCAGGCCGTGAAGGCAATGTAATGTTGAGGGAAGAGTAAGAGTAAGAGAATCGGGGCTCCGCCCCGTACCCCGCCGGGGGGAGAAGCCTCCCCCCGGACCCCGGCGGTTGGGATGATAGCAACCGCGCACTATCTATTGCCGTTGCTGAGGGTCCTTCCCTGGTGTAAGAGATACAGCCATGAGCATCACCGTAAACTGCTTCGCCACCCTGGCCCGTTACGCCCCGCCTGGCGGAGAGTTTCCCGCCGCCGCAGGTCAGACCGTTGGCCGGACCATCGACCTTCTGGGCATCCCTCGGGACAACGTGAAAACGGTCTTCGTCAACGGCCTGCACGCCACCATGGACAAGGTGCTCAGCGAGGGCGACCGGGTGGGCATCTTCCCGGCTGTGGCCGGAGGCTGAGATGGTTTCGCCCGCCCTGGAACTGGCCGAGGACGGGCGTCTGCCCGACGGCACTCCGGTTCGCATCCTCAGGCATCGGGCGGTGCGCAGTGCGGCGCATATGGCGAGCACGAGCCTTCGCCTCATCGAAATCGAAGCCCTCCGCCAGGGCGTCATCCCCGAACGCTATCTTCGAAACTTCAAGACCCTGGACTGCGCCGCGCAGGCGCGCCTGCTGGAAACCCGCGTGGCCCTGGTGGGCCTGGGGGGGCTCGGCGGTCCCATCCTGGAAGGGCTGGCCCGCCTGGGCTTCGGCATGGTGACGGCTGCGGACCACGACGTGTTCGAGCCGTCCAACCTGAACCGGCAGCTGCTGGCCACGGAAAAGACGCTGGGCATCTCCAAGGCGGGCGCGGCCCAGACCAGGGCAAACGACGTGAACCCGGCCATGGAATTGACCGTGCGCCAGTTGTTTGTGGAGCCTGACAGCTTCGCGGACTTCTTCCGTGGGGCGGACATCGCCGTGGACGCGCTGGGAGGCATCGCCTGCCGCCCCGCTGCCGAGCGCGGTGCGGCAACGGCGGGCGTGCCGCTCATCACGGCCAGTGTGGCCGGGTGGACCGCCATGGCTGCCACGGTTCTGCCCGGCGGGACAGGCCCGGCCAGCCTGTTTTGTTCCGGCGTGGAATCCGGAAAGGACGATGCCCCGTGCGTCCCCTGTGCTGAAGACGTGCTGGGCTGCCTGACCCCGGCCATCAACGTGGCCGTCGGCCTGGTGCTGGCCGAAACCGTGCGTCTGGCGCTTGGCCAGAAGCCCAGGCTCGGCGGACCGCAGGGGCAGATGGCCGTCATCGACCTGGAACGCATGAGCCTGGACCGATTTTCCCTCTCTCCGTAAGCTCCTCGCCTTTCTGTCTGCAAGGGCGTGCAACGCTATCGAGCCACGCGGCATACCCCCTCTCCCCCTAACCAGCCCGAGCGCTACACCTTCAAAGCCTGCCCATAAAGTTTAAGAATATAACCTAAGAGAACCATTAAATTTGTTTTTGAAAAGCATGTTCATGTTATTCAAATCCACGACACTGGCGAGCATATACAAAACATTTCCCCCAATAACCCAGCGCATCATTTGCTCCATGTTTCCAGAATTCCGCTTGACTTATTCACCAATTATCGTGCTATGGCTTTACTCATTCAAGGCCTTGACTGGGCTGGAGTAGCTCGTCACGCACTTTAGTGCGTGATGTATCACTCTCATCTCTACTCACCCCTCCTCCGGAAACTCCCAGAGTTCCCGCCCAGTCATGTAACCGGCCCATCATCAGACGCTGAAGTTATGCGGAAAGCCTGGATTGAAACAGTCCCGGTTCTCTCTACGTGCAACCCGAAATAAGGAGTTTGCCGGCCATGATGGAATTCAGCCTGGAACAATTCCTTCCGTGCGATCTTTCAGAGATTACCCAAGTGGTGGAAAGGCTTCCCCTGGACGGACCTGAAACGCCCATTTACCTCCGACGCGATACGAGCATTTTCGAGATGCATGACGGTTACCTCGCGGATGGGGCTTTCCCATCGGTGCAGATTAGCAACTACAACCTGCTCGAACGCATTGCGCAAGCTCCGGGAACCAGCCTTGCGCAATTAGACCTGTCTCCCGAAGAGATCAATGAACTCGAGCAATACCACCGGCACGGCATAATCGGGCACGAGTCTTCCCAGGCCAAGCTGACTACCCGTTTTGTCGACGGGAAATACCGCGCTCAATACGAGGGTATGGACACCACATGGTTCTTCCATGTGCCCCAGAAGATGGAAGTGGACATCACCACGCAATGCAACTTCAAATGCATCCATTGCGGACGCGACGCGTCCCCCGGCAAGCAGCAGGGAACCATGCGCCTCGAGGACTATATCGAACTCATCGAGCGCGCCGCGGACATCGGCGTGACCAGCCTGACCGTCATGGGTGGCGAACCCACCAGCCATCCTGAATTCATCGAACTGGCGCTCATGGCCCGCGTAGCCGGAATCCGCGATCTCTCCACCAGCACCAACGGCTGGCTCGTGGACGAGGCCATGGCCGAGAAGATGGTGCAGTTGTTCTCCTCCGTGCAGGTCAGCATCCACGGCTGCTCGGCCCAGACCCACGACGCCATCGTCAGCCGCCCCGGCGCCTTCGAGAGAGCCAAGAACGCCGTGCGCCTGCTTCTCAAGCACGGCGTGAAAAGCCTGAACACGTCATTCACGGTCATGCGCCTGAACGCTCAGGAAATGGCGGGCATGGTCAATCTTTCCAGGGAACTAGGCGTGCCCAACATGCGCTTCCTGGTGCTCAGTCCCGAAGGACGCGCCCTGGACATGGACATGTGGAGCGACGAGGAACGCG
This sequence comes from Acidobacteriota bacterium, assembly GCA_046566965.1. Classification (GTDB taxonomy): domain Bacteria; phylum Desulfobacterota; class Desulfovibrionia; order Desulfovibrionales; family Desulfovibrionaceae; genus Fundidesulfovibrio. The sequence continues at coordinate 37,988 of JBKICU010000016.1, read as the reverse complement.
AGAACCTCGCGGAGTTGATCGGCGACTGGCGCAGGGGTCAATGCGGCAGCATGGAGATCACCGCGGGAGGATTTCCGCCCTACGACGGGATATCCACGTCGTCGGCCTATTACGGCTGCCCGGCCGGGCGCAGCCTGCTCTACGTCGACGCCTTCGGAAAGGCCAAACCCTGCCACTGCACCAGTATGGAACTGGGCGACGTCCGCGACACCCCGCTGCTCGACCTCTGGCACCAGCCCGCGCTCATGGATATCCGCAAACGCCTGACATGTTGCAACTATAGCGAAGTCTGCTCCGGAGGCTGCCTGGGCAACTCCTTGTGGGCGGACAAGTTCCAGTCCTGACCGCACCCTGACAACAGCAAGGAGGACGCGCCATGGCGAAAATCGACGACGAAGTAAGAATGCTCATACGCGAGGAGTTCGTCCGGTTGCGCAAGCAGCTGGGAGTGATCCCGGACATCGCGGCGGAAGGATGCCCCTACGACAAGGGCTGCTGCATGGACAAGGGCTGCTGCGCGAACAAGGGCTGCTGCTCGACGGCAGGCGGAGAAGACTACTTCGAAATCGTGGACATCGTGGGCACGCGCCTGGACGTGCTCAAGGATTACCTGAGGAGCAACAAGGAATCGGTCCGGGCCTTCTTCAGCAAGCGCGGCCTGGACCTGCCGGGTTGAGGCGGACCGCCTTGACGGATTGCGTACCAGCCAACGCGGGCAACCATATCACCAGAAAGGAGGACACCAATGGATACGCAGGTTGAACTGATGGTCAAATCCATCATCCGCGACGAATTCATCAGGTTGCGCAAGGAACTTGGCGTGAGCGTGGGCGGCGTGGGGGGCGTCGGCGGCCCAGGCGGCGTGGCCGAGGGGTGCAGCTACAACGAAGGCTGCTGCTACCAGAAGGGCTGCTGCATGGACAACGGTTGTTGTTCCAAGACTGGCGACGATTGGCTGGAAGTGTCCAAAATATTCGAGTCCAGGGCCGATGTCCTGAAAGAATACGTGCAGAGCAACAAGGACGCCGTGCGGGACTTCTTCAAGAAACACGGCGTCGAGGTCCATTTCTAACGTAATCCATGCCCGGAGTGACGCCGCGCGTAGCGGCATGACAGAAGAAAGGCGGCTCCGGCCGCCTTTCTCTGCGTAAGACCTGCGGGAAAGCGATGGCCTAAGGCCTGACTCTCCCGCAGGAGGATTACGGTCGGCTACATCGTGCCTGATCCGCTCTTCATCTCGGCGCGCTTGGCCTTGGCAAAGGTCTGCCATTCTTCGACGCTCAACTTGCCATCGCCATTTGTGTCGGCCTTCTTGAACATCTCGTCCGAGAACTTGGGGAACTGCTTCTGGACCTCGGCAATGCTCAGGAATCCGTCCGTATTTGCGTCCATGCGGTCGAAGAAGCGGTGCTTGCCCTGCGCGTGGGCCACGACGGAAGTGCAAAGCGCGAGAAGAGCAGATAAAATAGCGACTTTCAGATGAATACGCATTGGTGATCCTCCTGGTGTTATCGCGCCAAGCCCACGCGAATCGAGCCTGTGCGCCACAGGAAGTCGGCTGGAAAGAATGAAGGGTTACAACGGATGTGAAACGATTACAGAGGTCGGGCAGCCAGGCTGAAATTTCCAATCGCATTGCACCGGAACGCAGCCATGTGCTATGCTGCGCGCCACATCCTTCACCGGAGGCCACATGCGTACTGCAACACTGTTCTTCCTGATTCTGGCGGCTGTCGCCCTGTTTCATTCTTTCGTGTCCGCAGCGGAGCAAGGGCAACAGAGCAGAATTGTGACAGCCACCGCCTACACCATGCGCCCCTCGGAAATATCCAACAAGAAGTCCAAAAAAACCGCTTGCGACGATCACCTCACCCCGCAGAGCAAAGGTCAGACCATCGCCGTCTCGCCCGATCTGGTCAAAGCCGGACTCAAATGCGGCACGGTGGTGACCATCGAAGGCGTATCCAGCGGTTTCGTGGTGACCGACCGCGTGCCTGGGAAACACAGGAACCACATCGACATCTACGTGGGCGATGACGTGCAGATGGCCAAGGAGTGGAGCCGTCGCAAAGTGAAGATCACCTGGACTCCCCAGACGGGGCCTGACAAATAGACCGCCAGCCGCCATTCTTCCTTATGATCAGGCCCCAGCGAAGCTCCGGGCGCTGCGCACTGCTGCCGCCCGGAGGTTCGACGGTTGCCGAGGAAGCTCAATCGGCTCCGACAAGCAATCCCGGCAATCACCGGGCATTCATTGCCGCCGACATCCGCAACCAGCGGGTCAGGCCTGCTCGTAGGCCTGCCTGAGCGGGGCGATGTCCAGTTTTACCATCTTCAGCATGGCCCGCATGACGCTGTCGGCCTTCCTGGCATCCTTGTCCCGGAGCATGACGGGCAGAATCGCGGGGAAGATCTGCCACGACACGCCGAATTTGTCCGTGAGCCAGCCGCATTCCATGGGCGCGCCGCCCTCGAGGAGGCGCGTCCAGTAATGATCGATCTCTTCCTGAGTGTCGCAGGGCACGGCGAACGAGATGGCCGGCGTGAACCGAAACTCCGGTCCGCCGTTCAAGGCCGAAAATTCCTGCCCGTTCAGCGTGAACGTGACCATCAGGACGCTGCCCTTCTCGCCCGGACCGGCCTCGCCGTAACGCATGACCTCGCCGATCTTTGCGTTCCTAAAAACCGACGTATAGAAATTTGCAGCTTCCTCGGCTTGGCCGTCGAACCACAGACAGGGGGTGATGGCTTGCATGGGGCCTCCTTGGCGTTTCCCGGGAATCCTCAACTCGGCTCCTTCGGGGATTCCTACTTTCTTAGCCCATGGGTGGAAAAAGGGACAGTCCCAAAATTAAAAGCGCCGGGCGGTCTGGTTGTTCGCGGGGCTCAAACGCGGATACTACTGGCGAAAGAAGTGAGGGAGTTGCGGGCCCAGTTCCGGCAGGGGGAGAGGCAATCAAGGCATAAATGAGATCGATGAAACATAACAGTGCATTACTGAGCGACATAGGTTAACACGCTAGAATTTATTGCAAATACCCCAAAAATGAAACTCGTCCACTTACATCGAGTATCTGAATCCAAGACCTTGAAGGGCGAAGCATGACCGCACAATACTCTGAAATAAATAATATTTTCCCAAACTCTACGACACAAAACTCAAGTGTTTGAGTTTATATTTTTTGTAGACATTCATTCATACAACTATACCCTCCTCAAAAAAGAGAAGGATCTATGCCGAGATACTACTACGATGAAGAATGTAGCCCTGTTGAAAACATTGCAATGGCTCTTTTTGCGATAGCATCAGAATTAAGCGCATTGGGAAACGGTAGCTGTTCAGATCCAAACGGCCATGGAGCAATCGAAAATCTGGCAATGATCATGCGTGACGGCTTGAAGGAAGTAGCTGATTCAATGGGTTACATCTCAAACTCCATTACCGACGGGATAACGTGTAGAATAACAACCAGGGATTAATAAAAAAGGGCGGCCACCGGCCGCCCTTTTTTGCATTGTTGCCTAGCTCTCGTAGTAACTTCTCAAATGCTGGCTCCGCACGGGGTGCCTGAGCTTCCTCAAGGCCTTGGCCTCGATCTGCCTGATGCGTTCGCGCGTCACGTTGAACAGCTTGCCGACTTCTTCCAGGGTGTGGTCGCTCTTCTCGCCGATGCCGAAGCGCTTCCTGAGCACCTGTTCCTCCCTGGGGGTCAGGTCCGACAGCACCCGGGCGATCTGCTCCATGAGCTTGGTGTTCACCACCTCTTCGGCCGGGGCCAGGGCCTTCTTGTCCTCGATGAAATCGCCCAGGCTCGAATCCTCTTCGTCGCCGATGGGCGTTTCCAGCGAAATGGGCTCCTTGGCGATCTTCAGGACCTTCTTGACCTTCTCCAGCGGGTAATCCATGCGCTCGGCAATTTCTTCAGGGGTCGGGTCGCGCCCGAGCTCCTGGACCAGGTAGCGCGAGGTGCGGATGAGCTTGTTGATGGTCTCGATCATGTGCACGGGGATGCGGATGGTGCGGGCCTGGTCCGCGATGGCGCGGGTGATGGCCTGCCTGATCCACCAAGTGGCGTAGGTGGAGAACTTGTAGCCGCGCTGGTACTCGAACTTGTCCACGGCCTTCATCAGGCCGATGTTGCCCTCCTGGATCAGGTCCAGGAACTGCAGGCCGCGGTTGGTGTACTTCTTGGCGATGGACACCACCAGGCGCAGGTTGGCGCGGATGAGTTCCTGCTTGGCGCGGGCGGCGGCGTTGTTGCCGCGCTTGATGCGCCAGAGCACCTCTTCCAGGTCGTGCACGTGATGGCAGCACTTGTCCTGGAGGCGGTGCAGGATTTCCATCTTGGCCAGGATCATTTCCTTGAAGGAGAAGACCTCTTCCACGGTCATGCCCAGGCCCTCGGCGGCGACCATGGGGTTGATCTCGCGGGCTTCGAGCTGCTTGAACAGGTTCTGGATCTCCACCTGGGTCTTGCCGGTGGAGAGGATGTAGGCGGAGAGGTCGCGCTGGCAGTTGTGCATCTGGCGCACGTAGTCCTCGACGGTCTCGATGACGCGGTCGATGAGGGTCTTCTCCAGCTTGATGTCGCGCAGGCGGTTGACCACCTCTTCCTTGAAGGCCATGATCTCTTTCTGCACGCCGGCCACGCGGCGTTCCAGGCAGGCGCAGGAGTCGAGCTTGTGGTAGACCTTGCGGCGCTTCTTGAAGATGCCCTTGAGTTCGTCCAGGAGGTAGATGACCCGTGAGCGCTGGTTCATCTCGTCCTCGGAGGGGTCGTCCTCCTCGATGGTCTTGACCACGTCCTTCAGTTTGATGCGGCCGAGCTTGAGGTCCTCGCCCACCTGGATGAGTTCCTCCAGGGCGACGGGCACTTCCACCAGGGCGAAAAGCACGTCCAGCTCGCCGTTCTCGATTTTCTTGGCGATGGTCACTTCGCCGTCGCGATCCAGGAGCGGCACCGCGCCCATCTCGCGAAGATACATGCGCACGGGATCGGTGGAGCGCGCGGAGTAGTCCAGCGCGTCCTCGGTTTCGGTGAGTTCCAGCCCGGCGTCTTCGGGGGCTTCCTCGCCCTCGGCGGGCATGACCTCGATCTTGCGCATCTCCTTTTCCGAATCCACGATGGCGATGTCCATGGAATCGAAAATGGAGATTACTTCCTCGATCTGCTCCGGATTGGTGGACAACTCCGTGGGCAGGGCCTTGTTGACTTCCTCGAAGGTGAGAAAGCCCTTTTCCTTGCCCTTGGCGATGAGGGTTTTGATCTGCTGAATGTCTTTGATATTGCTCACTGATTCCTCCCCACAAGCTCGCTTAACGCCTGGGATAGCCGGGTGACCTCGGCGGTGTCGCCCGCGTCCTGCGCCGTACGCATGGCCTCTATGAGTTCGCGCTTGCGTCCATCGGCCCGCTCGCGGCTCGCATGGGCCGTTATGTCTTCCCACCAGCTTTTCGCCTCCTCTTCGGAGAGAGGCTCCTTGCTGGCGCATTGTCCCCAGAAGCTCTTCTGGCGCTCGTCCAGGTAGGGCAGCACATCGTACTGGCCGAACTGGGCGAGAAGACGCCAAAAAGCCCTGGCCCGATCCGTGGCCAGGGTCTCGAAAACCCCGATCCGCTCCAGTTCCGGAATATATCCCGGACAGCGGATGGCAAATTCCAGCACCTGCGCGTCTTTCTTGGCCTCGGCGCTCAGAGGCTGCGCCTTGCCGGACGCCCTGCCCGCAGACTGCGAACCGGACCGGGCATCGGTCCGGTTCGCGGCGCGCGTGGCGTTCAGGTTGCGCAGTTCGTGCTCCCCAATTCCCAGCCCATGGGCCAGCCGGGTCAGCATGGCGGCCTTGACCCCGTCGGAGTCGAGGCCATCCAGAAATTCGAAGGCCCAGTCCACCAGCTCCTTGGGGGAGCGCGTGCGCCTGATGGTGGACAGGCAGAAATCGAGCCCTTCGCGGGCCGCGTCCAGGCAGGCCTGGAACGCCTGCGCCCCGCCGGATTTGAGCACGCTGTCCGCGTCCTCGCCCTGGGGCAGGAGCACCACCCGGCACTCCGCGCCCTGCGACAGAAGCATCTGGGCGCTTCGGAGCGCTGCCTTCTCGCCAGCCGGGTCGCCGTCGAACACCAGGGTGATCTGACGGGTGAAGCCGGTGAGGCGCTTGACCTGATGCGGGGTAAGCGCCGTGCCCAGAACGCCCACGGCCTCGGTGAAGCCGTGCTGGTGCAGGGCGATCACGTCCAGGTAGCCCTCGGTGATGAGCGCCCGCCCGGCCCGCGCCAGGTTGGCCCTGGCCTGGTGCAGCCCGAAAAGGTGGTCGCCCTTCTTGTAGACCACCGAATCGGCGCTGTTCAGATACTTGGGCTCGCCCTCGCCCATCACGCGCCCGCCGAAGGCCACGACCTTGCCGGACACCTCGTGGATGGGGAACATCAGCCGGTCGCGGAAGCGGTCCCACACGTTGCCGTTGTCGCCCCGGACCATGAGCCCGGCGGCCACGGCGTCCGGGGACTTGAAGCCCTTGCGGCGCAGATGCTCGGCCAGCCCGTGAAAATCGTTCAGCGCATATCCGAGCTGGAATCGCTCGGCCATCTCCGGCGACACGCCGCGGCGCTCCAGGTATTCGCGCGCGTGCGCGCCCTTTGGACCACGAAGATTGTCGCGGTAGTGGTCCCTGGCGTGGGCGTGCATGTCGCTCGCAGCCTGTCTCTGCCTGCGGCGCATCTCCTCCTGGGGGTCCGGTTTGAATTCGGCCAGGGCGATACCCGCTTCCCGAGCCAATTGCTCCAAACCTTCACGGAAGTCCAGGCCATTGATACGGCAGTAAAAATCGATCACATCGCCGGACGCCTGACAGCCGAAGCAATAGAAGACGCCCTTGTCCGGGTTGACGCTAAACGATGCGGTTTTCTCGTTGTGAAACGGACACAATCCCACGAGACGCGACCCGGCGGGCCGAAGCGCGAGGTAGCGCTTGACCACATCGGCAATGTTCATCCGGGACTTGAGGGCCTGTATGGCCCTGGGATCGCTCTTCATGATCCGCCAGTGTTGGGGTTGCGCTCAAGCTAAGTCCGTTTTCGCCGGGGGCAACCCCCGGAAGCATTATTTCAGTTCCACCATGGTCATTCCGTCGCCGCCGCGATCCTCGGCGGCCACGGCGAACGACGCCACGGCGGGAAAGTCCTTGAGGAAGGCGTGCACTTCTCGACGTAGCGCCCCGGTACCGCGCCCGTGGACGATCTCCAGGCTGTTCACGCCGCGCAGGATGGCCTTGTCCAGGAAGCTGGAGAGGTCCGCGATGGCCTCCTCGGCGCGCATGCCGCGAATGTCCAGCACCAGGGTCGGACCGGACGAGGGTTTGGCCCCCTCGCCTGCCGGAGTGCTGCCGACGAGCTGCGCTGCGGCCTTGGCCTTCTTGCCGGAAACGGGAGTCGAAGCCTGCGCCGCCTGCTGGCCCGAGCCCTGGACCGGGGTCACGTCCTCGAAGGCTGCCCAGAGGCTGACGCCGCCCATGTCCACCTTGAGGGCGCGGCGCTTGTCGTCCTTTTCGCGCACGGTGCCGGACTTGTCCCAGCCCTTCAGGCGCACCTGGTCGCCGGGCTTGGAATCCTCCCATGACCAGGACGGGCCAGACTCCTCACGGGTTTCACCCGCGCCGAGCTTTTCCACGGCCTTGCGGGTTTCGGCCAGTTCCTTCATGGCCTGCTTGCGCCCGATCTTCTCGGTCTCGGCCTGACGCAGCAGGGTGCGGGCCTGGACGCGCAGCTCATCAAGAAGGGCCTTGCGCTCCTTCTCGAAAGTTTCTGCAAGCTTGCGGCGCTTCTCTTCCAGCTTGAGGCGCTCGCGACCCATGGCCTGAATTTCCAGCTCGCGCTCCAGGGCCAGCTCGTTCAGCCGTTCGAAGAGCCGGGCCGAGTCCTCGCCGCCAAGCAGCAGGTACTTCTGGGCCTGATCCAGAACGCCCTCGTCCAGGCCGCAGTCGCGGGCCACGTCCAGGGCCACGGACGCGCCCACCTGGTCGTAGGCCAGCACGTACAGGGGTTTCTTCGATTTGGGATCGAAGAGCATGGAAGCCGAGCGCACGCCCGGCTTGGTGAGCCCGTAGGCCTTGAGCGCCGGGAAGTGCGTGGCCGCTGCCACGAAAGCGCCCTTCTCCAGAAGCTTGTCCACCACGGCCTGGGCCAGGGCCGCGCCCTGCGAGGGGTCGGTGCCCGCGCCGAACTCGTCCAGCAGCACCAGGGAATCCGGCCCCAGGTCCGGCCAGGAGCGGCTCAGATGGCTGATCTGCGCGGTGAAGGTGGAAAGATGGTCTTCCAGGCTCTGCTCGTCGCCCATGAACACGGACACGTCGGTCCAGAACGGCAGGCGGCTGCCCTCCTTCACGGGGATCGGCAATCCGGACAGGGCCATAACGGCGTTCAGGCCCAGGGTCTTCAGGCACACGGTCTTGCCTGCGGCGTTGGCGCCGCTGATGATGAGCGCGCGCTGGTCGGGCTTGAGGAGAATGTCCACGGGGCGGGCCTTGCCCGGCTCGGACAGAGCCAGCAGGGGGTGGCGCGCCGCAAAGAGCTCCACGGAGCCTTCGCCGCCGACCGAGGGCACCTGCCCGTCCAACAGGCCGGACAACGCGGCCTTGGCCAGCAGCACGTCGATATCGACGGCCAGGGTGTACACGCCGCGCAGTTCGTCTTCCTCGGCCCGGCACAAGCCGGTCAGAAACTGAAGGACCTTCAGTTCCTCCTCGCGCTCCTCGCGCTTGAGCTCCTGGAGGCGGTTGTTGACCTCCACCAGGAAGAGCGGCTCCACGTAGCAGGTCTCGCCGGTCTGGGAGTAGTCGTGCAAAATTCCCTGGATGCGCCCCTTGAAGTTGGTCTTCACAGGCAGGACGTAGCGGTCCGAGGAGATGGTCATGTAGTCGTCCTGCAGGAACAGGGCGAGCCCTTCCTTGGAGACGAAATCCTTGACCTGGGTGGTGCAGCGCTGGTGGATGCGCCGGATCTCCTGGCGCACGGAGAAGAGCTCGGGGCTGGATTCGTCGCGCAGGCCGCCGTCCTTGGAAAGGCAACGCTTCAGCGCCGGGTGCAGCCGCTGGGGCCAGACACAGGACAGCACCGTGTCGGCCAGAACGGGCCAGCGCAGGGGCTCGCGGCCGCCATCGAAGTGGTCGCGCAGGGTCTTGGCCGCGTCCAGCACCTCGCGCACGGCCCACAGGCCGTCTGCGTCCAGGGTGCGGTGCGCCTGGGAAAGATACTGGAACACGCCGTCCAGGGCCGGAAAGGCCTGAACGCGGAGGCCGGTGTCGGCGGCGCAGGCCAGGCCCTGGCGCAGAAGCTCCTGGGCGGCGGCCAGCGCGGCGGGGCTTTCCATGGGGGCGAGCGCAAGGCAGGCCTCGGCACCGGGTTCACTCACGGCGAGCCGGGACAGATGAGCCAGGACTTTGGGGAATTCGAGCTGAACAAGGGCGCGGGAATGCATGGGAATCGCCTACTCTACAGAGCCTGATGGAAACACAGATTCTGGGATGGAATGGACCGACACAGAATGCAAAGGGCTTGTCGGCCCGGCAGTGCAGCGAAACTCATGTGACGGCCCCGTAATGATCGTGGCCCTGACGGCGCGCGTCATTGGGCGCATCCAGCCAGGGAGTGAATCAACATGCACATCACGCCGAAAACACGCTCCGGCCTTGGACTGCTTCTGCCGGACACATTTCGTAAAACGGGAAAGTGGAGCCGGACCGCGTCCGAAACCCCACTCACTATGCCGTCGGAGCCAACGGCGCAAACCGGATGCACCACGCCAGGCATAGCCTGGCCGTGCGCCGGAACAAATGCATCAGGCCGAAAGCCGGGCCTTGACCATCTCGCCGACAGCCTTGCCGTCGATACGGCCCTTGTGCCTGCCCATGACCGCCTGCATCACCATGCCCATCTGCTTGACGGAGGTCGCCCCCGTTTCGGCAATGGCTGCGTCCACGGCTGCGGCTGTTTCCTCGGCAGTGAGCTGGGTGGGGAGATAGCCTTTGAGTTCGGCCATCTCGGCCTCTTCACGGTCGGCCATCTCATTGCGGCCAGCCTGGCGGAACGAGAGGATGGACTCCTGGCGCTGCTTGACCTGCCGGGCGACGACCTCAAGCATCTCCTCATCGGTGAGGGGACGCAACAGTTCCACCTGGCGGTTCTTGGCAGCCGTCTTGAGCATCCTCAAGACGGCCACCCGAACCTCTTCCTTGGCCTTGTAGGCAGCCAGAAAGTCTTTTTCGATTCTTTCTTGGAGATTCATTACATTTGGTTGATCTTGCGCATTTTCTTCAGCAGACGCTTGCGGGCGGCAGCCTTCTTCTTCTTGCGCATGACACTCGGCTTTTCATAGTGCTGACGTTTTTTCAGCTCGGAGAGAACGCCGGCCTTCTCCACCTGCTTCTTGAAACGACGCAGGGAGATGTCGAAGTTGTCAGATTCCTCAAGGTAAACACCGGGCAAAGAGATCACCCCCTCTTTCGGTCCAGCCATCAGGCTGGACGCCCGAAAATGGCATAAGCGTAAAGACCGATTTCTTAGCCTGCACTCGGGTCGGCATCAAGTACTATTTCGCGAAATCAGCAAAAAAAAGTGCCGCCCGGCCTCTCGACCGGGCGGCGAAGTCACCTGCCCCACCGAGGCAACCACCTCGGGCAATTGCGAAATTTCCGTACATCCGCTTTGCGGCCAAAACACACGGCCACGGACTGACGCCACAGGAAACCTCCGCAACGCGGGAACAGCAGAGGAGGACCTGCCGCGCGTGCGGCACGAAACCACCCTCAAAAAACTACTTCACTGCGTCTTTCAGCAGCTTGCCGGGGCGGAACTTCACCACCTTGGAGGCGGGAATGTTGATCTCCGCGCCAGTGCGGGGGTTACGGCCAGTGCGGGCCTGGCGCTCTTCCACCATGAAGGTGCCGAAGCCAGTCAAGGTCAGTTTCCCGTCGGAAACCAGAGTGGCCTCAACAGCCTCCAGGAAGGCATTCAGGGCGCGTTCGGCGTTGGCCTTGGTGATGCCGGCCTTTTCAGCGATTTTCACTACCAGATCAGCCTTCGTCATCGGTCCTCTCCTCCTCGGTTCTGTTGCGATACGCCTCTAGCGTATCGAGGCTTGCGTGTTCGGTTGGTTCTTCAAGCCCTCAAAGCCAGCAAGGGCGGACCTTTTCAGGATCCGACCGCTCGGCGGAAGACGGGTCAGGCTTAAAGCAATCACAGATCAATGTCCAGCGGGAAAGCCCTGTTTTTGCTTAATCTACGGGTTTCACCCCATTTTCTTCTGCCGACAGGCCTATTTCACCCACAATCACGTTATTTGAGGTTTTTCCAAAGCTTATACATGACCCCCGGCGACAGTTCCTCGGGACGACTTGTGCTGCCCAGCCCTTCTGACGCGAGATAATTCCTTGCGTCATCCGATAAATCCGGCCCGAGAATACGTCCAAGCTGTTTTCTTCGCATACCAAACAGTCGTTTGATGAACCCAGCGAAACGCTCCGGTTCGTCCGGTCTTTCGGATAGCGGTTTCGGCGTAAAAGAAACCACCGCGGAATCGACCTTGGGCCTGGGGTTGAAAACCCCGGGACCGACTTTGAAGAGCTTCTCCGCACGCACGAAACTCTGCAACCAGACGCTCAGGCCGCCGTAATCACGGGTGCGCGGCATGGCCACGATGCGCTCTGCAACTTCAAGTTGCACCATGAACACCGCCCGCTCGAAGCGTGTCGCGCGCCGCGCGATGTCCCACATGATAGGCGACGCAACGTTATAGGGCAGGTTGCCCACGATCCGAACGGCATCGAGCCTCTCCAATCGCTCCCAGGGGAACTGCATGGCGTCGGCGTTGACCACGCCAAGCCCCGGCCAGCGCTTCGCCAACTCTGGGGCAAGGTCCGAGTCCTTCTCCAGCGCCAGCACCCTCCCCGCCCCGGACTCCATCAAAAAACCCGTGAGCGCCCCACGGCCGGGACCGATCTCAAGTACGGTGTCTCCGGGCGCAATCCGCAGGGAATCGACAATGCGACGGGCCACATTGGGATCGGTCAGGAAGTTCTGGCCCAGGCTGCGTTTGGGCCTGTTGAAGGTGGACTGACTCACGCCTGGCTCGCCGCCAGCGCCTGCTCCAGGTCGGCTATGATGTCCCCGGCTGTCTCCAGACCAACGGAGATGCGCACCAGATCGGGGGTCACGCCCGCGTCCAGCTGTTCCTGGGGGGTCAGCTGGGAGTGGGTGGTGGAGGCAGGATGGATCACCAGGGTCTTGGCGTCCAGGATGTTGGCCAGGTGCGAGCACAGCGTCACCGCTTCGATGAACTTGCGCCCGGCCTCCAGGCCGCCCTTGACGCCGAAGCCGAACACCGCTCCGGGACCGAGGGGAAAATACTTCATGGCCCGCCGGTGATCCGGATGATCGGCCAGGGCGGCATAATTCACGAAGGTGACCGCCGGATGCTTCTCAAGCCAGGAGGCCACGGCCATGGCATTGGCGCAATGCGCCCGGGCGCGAAGCGGCAGCGTCTCCACTCCCTGAAGGATCAGGAAGGCGTTCTGTGGCGCCAGGCAGGCGCCGGTGTCTCGCAGCAGGCCGCAGCGCACCTTGAGCAGGTAGGCCATGCACTTGAGTGTTCCCTCGTCCAGGCCGCAGAAACTCTTGAAGAAGTTCACGCCGTGGTAGGTGGGGTCGGGCTCGGTGATCTCGGGATACTTGCCCTGAGCCGCCCAGTCGAAACTGCCCTTCTCCACGATGGCTCCGCCGATGGAGGTACCGTGCCCGCCGATAAGCTTGGTGAGCGAATACACACAGATGTCCGCCCCGTGATCGAAGGGGTTCAGGATGGGCGGCGGAGACACGGTATTGTCGACGATAAGCGGCAGCCCATGCTCGTGGGCAACGCGGGCGATGGCCTCCATGTCGTCCACGTTGCAGCGCGGGTTGCCGATGGATTCCGTGAAGATGAGGCGCGTGTTCTCGTCGATGGCCTTGGCGAAGTTGGCCGGATCGGACGAATCCACGAAACGCACCTCGATGCCGAAGCGCTTGAGCGTGTGGGCGAACAGCGTCACCGTGCCGCCGTAGAGGTTCGAGCCCGAGACTATGTTCTGCCCGGCCTGGGTAATGGCCGCCACGGCGTAGAAGATCGCCGACATGCCCGAAGCCGTCACCAGCCCGGCGGTTGCGCCATGCATTGCGGCCAGTCGGTTCTCCAGCACATCGTTGGTGGGGTTCATGATGCGCGAATAGATGAAGCCAGCCTCCTTCAGGGCAAAGAGGTTGGCGGCGTGCTCGGTGTCGCGGAACGTGAAGGAAGTGGTCTGGTAGATGGGGACAGCCCTGGAGCGGGTCTGGCTGTCCGGGGTCTGGCCAGCGTGCAGGGCCAGGGTCTCGATTCCGGGTTGCTTGGCGCTCATGGATTTGCTCCTTGCTTGTGGTCAGTCATTCCCTACCTGCAGGGCCGGAAAATGAAAAGAGAGTTGAGGAGACGCGAAGAATGCGTGTAGAAGGCGGCATATGAATATCATCAAAAAACTCTTCGGCCAGAAAGAGCAGGAGGGTTCGGACATGCCCGATGCCCCCGCCGAACAGGACTGGTTCCTGCCGGAAAAAAGCCGCGAGCAACTTAAGGCCCTCTTCGTGGACCTGGTGCACCCGGTGAACCTGCACATCTTCACCCTGCCCGGAAGCGGAGACGTGTTCAACGAATACCTCACGCGCTTCAGCACCGATCTGTCGAAGGTCAGCGAAAAGATCATCCTGCATCAGCACCGAATCGGCGACGAGACCGCCCGCAAATTGTCTGTCACCTATTCGCCCACGGTGCTTCTGGAACCTGAGCGCTACCGCATCCGGTTCGTGGGCGCGCCCATGGGCGAGGAAGGACGCAGCTTCCTGGCCGCGCTGCTCATGGTCTCCCAGCGCGACTCCGGCCTGGCCCAGGCTTCCAGGGACATGCTGCAAACCCTGACCGAGGAGCGCACCGTCAAGGTGTTTGTCTCCCCCACCTGTCCCTACTGCCCGCCCCAGGCGGTCAACGCCTTCCGGTGCGCCGTGGAGCGCCCGGATATGGTGAGCGCCTGGTGCATTGAAACAGGACAAATGGTCGAACTGGCTCAGCGCTTCAACGTGGGCAGCGTTCCCCACACGGTGTTCAACGACAAGCTGACCGTACTGGGCCTTGAACCAGAAAGCCGTTTCGTGGCCGAAATGATCGAGTTGAAGGACATGCAGGCAGCGCTTCTGGCTCCCAAGCACCAGCCAGGCGAAACCGTGCACGTGGACTGTCTGATCCTCGGCGCAGGCCCGGCCGGTCTGACAGCCGGGATCTACGCCGGTCGCGCGGGAATGAAGACGCTCATCCTTGAGAAAGGAACCATCGGCGGGCAGGTGTCCGTGACCCCGGTCGTCGAGAACTACCCCGGCTTCACCAGTATTCCTGGCTTGGCCCTCATGGAGGTCATGGCGGCCCAGGCGCGGCAGTACTGCGAGATACTCCCCGAGGAGCCCATCAGCCTGAGCGCGGGCGTCTCCGGCGTGTCCGCGCGCACCGCGTCCATCGCCATCGAGGCCAAAATCCTGCTCATCGCCACCGGGGCCAAGTGGCGCAAGCTGGAGGTACCCGGCGAGACCGAATACTTCGGCCACGGCGTGAACTATTGCGCCACCTGCGACGGCTACCTCTACAAGGGGCGCACCGTGCTTGTGGTGGGGGGCGGCAACACCGCGCTCACCGACGCGCTGTACCTGAAGAACCTGGGCGTGAACGTGGCCGTGGTACACCGGCGCGACGAATTCCGGGCGGAAAAGCACCTGGTGGATTCCGTCAACCGGGAGAACATCCCCTTGCACCTGAACAGCGTGGTGGACGCGATAGTGGGCGACGTGAAGGTGACGGCAGTGAAGGCGCGGTCAGTGACCACAGGAGAGGTGAAGGAAATCCCCACGGACGGCGTATTCATCGCCATCGGAGAGACCCCCAACTCCGAAGTGGCGGCCCGGCTGGGCTGCGCGCTCACTCCGGAGGGCACCATCGTGGTGGACGCGAACATGCGCACCAACGTGCCCCACGTGTATGCGGCAGGCGACGTGACCGGCGGAGTGCGTCAGATCATCACGGCAGTGGGCCAGGGAGGCACCGCTGCGCTGAAAATCTTCGAGGAACTGGCCAAAGAGCGGTCCTGAAATCACGGCCTACGGCCTGACGCACGCTCCGGATCGACGGGACTTCAACGCCGCACCCAAGTCGCCTAGCGACAGCAGAACCAGGAGCACGAGGCACAAGGGTATCGCCACTATGGCGCACAAGACATCAAAATCGGCTTCCATGGTTTTCTCTCTTCGCGAGTATTCAGGGGAATGAGGCTGCGAACTGCTTTCGACCGGCGTACGACCGCAATAGTCCCCGGCATGAATCCGACCGATATTTGGGAAGAAGCGCAACCCTCTTCAGCTTGTCCGCATCACGTGATCTCTTCCAACGCTCCGGCGTGCCCGTATATACGTTCCATTCCGGAGACGTCGAGACATCAGACCCCTATGATTTATTTCTGCGATGACAATGCATATTCTGTCAAGCGAAAATGACGCCCGCAAAGAGATTAGCCACCCTACGCATCGACCGATCCCATTCTCTGGTGCGCAGAGCAAGAAACTGGCAAAGCCGGACAGGCTGCTTCTACAGCGCGTCCGGCTTTGACCAATGCATGCGTTACTTCGTTATGGTGGTGGACTTCTGCCAGCTCTTGCTCTTGCCGCCGGGACCGGTGACCGTCTTGTTCTTGGTCCAGGTGTTGGTGGCCTTGTCGAAATTGCCGGAGGACTCGGTGGAGGTGGTGTTCCCGTTGGGGCCGGTCGTGGTGGAGGAACGCTCGTACCCTGTGGAGGTACGGTTTGCGTTCACTTCATGGGTTGCGGTCTTGCCGCCCGATCCGGTCACCGTGGACTGGCGCTTGAAGGCCAGAGCGTCCGAAGACAACCCGCCCGTAAGAAGCACGGCGGCCAGGGCCAAAGGCATTGCCAAGGAAGAAAAAGGGAAAATGCTGCGTTTGGCGAAGTTCATATGTGTCTCCTTGTCTGTTCGTGATGGCTGCGTGCGGTCCGGCCACGGCAGTAATCAGGAAGTCCTTCGGATGCGGACAGAGGTTACACACTTTCTTTTCGTTCGCCGAACTATCGACGTCAATCCTTGGTGATGCCCAGTTTTTTCAGACGGGAATCGAAGGTGGACCTGTTCACCCCGGCGCTTGCGGCGGCCTTGGTGATGTTCCACTTGCTTTTATCCAGCAATTCCAGAGTGTAGGCGCGCTCCAACTGTTCCCAGGTCATGCCGGAAAGGCCGTTGCCATTGCCGGGTGCACCCGAAGCTTCCGGCGAATCCTGCAGCGTGCCCGTTGCGGGGGCCATCTGAAAGGAATTGACATAAGGCCCCTGGGCGCTCTCACCTCCAACGACATGGGCTGGCAGGTCGCGCTCTTCGATGACGTCGCCCTCGGTCACGGTGAGGATGTACTTCACCAGGTTCTCCATCTCCCGGATGTTGCCCTTCCAGGCGTATGCCTGGAGCCGGGCGCGAGCCGGGGCGTCGATGCGCTTCGCGGGCAGGCCCAGGCGCAGGCAGTCGCGACGGATGAAGTAGTCCAGCAGTTCGGGAATGTCCTCGGCGCGCTCGCGAAGCGGCGGCAGTTCCAAGGGCAGCACGTTCAGGCGGTAAAAGAGATCCTCGCGGAATTCGTCGTTCTCGATGGCCCGGCTCAGATCCTTGTTGGTGGCCGAGACAATGCGTACGTCCACGGTCCGGGTGGCCGTCCCTCCCAACGGTTTAACCTCGCTGTTCTGGATGAGGCGCAGGATCTTGGCCTGGAGCGCCGGAGCCATGTCGCCTATCTCGTCCAGGAAGACGGTTCCGCCGTCGGCGTTCTCGAACAGCCCGGCCTTGTCGCGGTCCGCGCCGGTGAAGGCCCCCTTCTTGTAGCCGAACAGCTCGCTCTCCAGAAGAGTTTCGGGAATGGCAGAGCAGTTCTGCACGAAAAACGGCTTGTCCTTTCGTGGACTGGCCTGATGGATGGCCTGGGCGAACAGCTCCTTGCCGGTGCCCGACTCGCCGGTGATGAGCACGGGATAATCGGTGCGGGCGTAGGCGCAGGCCTTTTTGAAGGCATCTCGTACCACCTGGGAGCGGCCCACCAGCGGCGGTTGGCCGCGGAAACGCTCCAGCGCGGACTTGAGCCCCCGGCACTCGCGCCCAAGGTTGTCGAACGCAAGCGCCTGCCCCAGCGCGATCCCTCCCACGGCCACCAGATGTTCCAGCAGTTCCAGAAAGTCGGCGCGCAGGTTGAGGCGGCTGCCCTGCGACGAGGTGTCGATCAGCTCCACCGCGCCGTAGACCGTGCCGTCTCGCAACACCAGCGGATAGCACAGAATGAGCGTGCTCTTGGCGTCCAGTCCCAGTTCCAGTTCCTTGCAGTGGCGCGGGTCCTTGACTGGCTCGGCGATGGTCATGCGGGCGTTCCCGATCACCCAGCCCACCACGCTCGGCTTGTCGGCGGGGATTTCAACGCCCAGAATCTGGTCGCTCTGGTCGCCTGCGGCCTCGATGCAGGCGATGACGTCGCCCCGCTTCACCCACAGCGAACCGCGCTCCACGTTCTGGGCCGCCAGCAGCCCCTCCAGGAAACGGCGCTGCAAGGCCTTGGTGTCCAGGTCCTCGAAAATGGCGCGGGTATACTGCAACAGCTTGTCGAGCATTGCGGCCTCATTATCCTTCGGGCTGGTCATTCTCCAGGGTGAAGCGCCAGGAACAGAACTCCTCCGGGCCAAGATTGTCCGGCGGACAGGCCAGGCACTCTGTGTGGATGCGCGCATCAACGTACCGGGCAAACCCCCGATATTCGGTCACTCCGGCGGATTTGCACGGATAATCCCGCAGGCCCTTGCGGCGGCGGGCGGCCTGCACCCGGCAGGTGAGCACGCGAAACGTCAGCGCCCCAGGTTCCCGGGTGACTGCCACTTCATTCACGCGGCTGTTCATGCGCCACTTCAAGGCTTCTTCCAACGCCCCAAGCCCACCCTGCTCCGGCAGATTCAGCATGCCCTTTATGCGCACGGCCTCCAAAGGGGCAAAGCGCGCCCAGCAGGTGTCGTTCACCCGCTTGGCTGCGTCCATGCCCTCCAGGGATTCCACGGCCTGGAACCACACGCCGTCCATGCCGAGCCAGAGCTTGCTGAGCGTATCCAGAAGCGTTTCAAGTTGCTCATTGCTGAGATTCGCGAAGGGATTCGTTGCGTTGGACAGGCGTTTCAAGACCATGTCCCTGGTCAGGTCGCCAGCGCGGCTCTCTGCGGCAAGGGCCTTGTCGAGCCCGAACTGGTGGACGGTTTCGGAGAACCAGAGGCCGTAGTGGACAGCCATGAGGCGGATGTGCTCCAGCGCGGCGGCAGCGAGAGCAGTGGTGTCATCGTCGGCATGCACTGGCAGACCTCCGGGAAGAGAAGACGAATATGCCTCCGGCGGGCAAAGGCAAAGACGAATATGCCTCCGGCGGGCAAAGGGCTTCGCCCTCTGCACACCCTCTCCGCTTCGCAACGGTGTTCGTTCGCTCAGCAGTTATCTGCACACTGCGCAGAGGGATGGACACGCGGAGAGATACGCCCCGTGGACTCTCTTCGCAAATACATCCCGGCAACGTCGCATCCCAACGCGCCAGAACGTGTAGCGGCTGTGGCTGAAGGCTGTCACGGTCGGGTTCTGGCGGGCGGGCGACGAATCGTCTTCAAATCGGTTCTAGCCCGCCCGCCAGGACCAACGGAACAGCCTTCAGCCGCAGCACTGAAACGCAATACCCCACGCACACGACGCGAAGCGGAAAGCCGGGTCCAGGGAGGGCTTCCTCCCTGGCGGGTCAAGGGCGGAGCCCTTGCGGGTGCAGGGCAGAGCCCTGCCGAGGGCCTGGGGGCAGCGCCCCCAGACTCCCTGTGAAATCGCCGCTCCTAGGCGCGGCTGAACTTGCGGTACTTGATCCTGTGGGGCTGATCGGCCTCCTTGCCCAGGCGTTCCTTCCTGTCTGCCTCGTACTCGGAGTAGTTGCCGTCGAACCACACGGCCTTGGAGTCGCCCTCGAAGGCCAGGATGTGCGTGGCCACGCGGTCCAGGAACCAGCGGTCGTGGCTGATGATGAGGGCGCAGCCCGCGAAGTTCACCAGAGCGTCTTCCAGGGCGCGCATGGTGTTCACGTCCAGGTCGTTGGTGGGTTCGTCCAGGAGGATGACGTTGGCGCCGCTTTTCAGCATGCGGGCCAGAAACACGCGGTTTCTTTCGCCGCCGGAAAGCACGCCGACCTTCTTCTGCTGATCGGGGCCGGTCATGCCGAAGCGGGACACGTAGGCGCGCGAGTTCACCTCGCGCTTGCCCAGGGGGATGGTGTCCTTGCCTTCGCTGATGGCCTCCCAGACGCTCATGTCGGGCTTCAAGGCCTCGCGGGACTGGTCCACGTGGGCCAGCACCACGGTCTCGCCGAGCTTCAGCTCGCCGCAATCGGGCTTTTCAACGCCGGTTATCATCCTGAACAGGGTGGACTTGCCCGCGCCGTTGGGGCCGATGATGCCGACGATCGCGCCGGGGGGGACGATGAAGTTGAGGTCGTCCACCAGCAGGTTGTCGCCGAAGGCCTTGCACACGTGCTCGATCTCGATGACCTTGTTGCCCAGGCGGGGACCGGCGGGAATGAAGATTTCCAGGTCCTTGGAGACCTTGTCGGCGTCCTGGGCGGCCAGGGCCTCGTAGGCGCTGACGCGGGCCTTGCTCTTGGCGTGGCGGCCCTTGGGGTTCATCCTGATCCACTCGAGCTCGCGTTCCAGGGTCTTGCGGCGCTCGTCCTCGGCCTTTTCCTCGTTCTTCAGGCGGTCCTGCTTCTGCTCAAGCCAGGAGGAGTAGTTGCCCTTCCAGGGGATGCCCCGGCCTCGGTCCAGCTCAAGGATCCAGCCCGCCACGTTGTCCAGGAAGTAGCGGTCGTGGGTGACGGCGATGATGGTGCCGGGATAGGTGTGCAGGTGGTGTTCGAGCCAGGCCACGGTCTCGGCGTCCAGGTGGTTGGTGGGCTCGTCCAGGAGCAGGATGTCGGGCTGCTTGAGCAGCAGTCGGCACAGGGCCACGCGGCGTTTCTCGCCGCCGGAGATGACCTTGACCAGGGTGTCGGGCGGAGGACAGCGCAGGGCGTCCATGGCCATGTCCAGGCGGGAGTCGATGTCCCAGGCATTGACGGCGTCCAGTTTCTCCTGCACCTGGCCCTGGCGCTCGATGAGGGCGTTCATCTCGTCGTCGTCCATGGGCTCGGCGAACCTGGCGTTGATCTCCTCGAACTCTTTCACCAGGGCCATGGTCTCTGCCACGCCCTCTTCCACGATTTCGCGGACGGTCTTGGTCTCGTCGAGCTGGGGCTCCTGCTCCAGATAGCCGATGGTGTAGCCGGGAGCGAGCACGGTCTCGCCCTGAAAGTCCTTGTCCACACCGGCCAGGATTTTCAGAAGAGTGGACTTGCCCGAGCCGTTCATGCCCAGCACGCCGATTTTCGCGCCGTAGAAGTAGGACAGCGAGATGTTCGAAAGGATAGGTTTCTTGTCGTGAAACTTGGAAACCTTGATCATTGAGTAAATGATCTTGTTGGGTTCGTTGCTCATGTCTGTTGTTATACCTTGATTGATTTGAAAAAAGTTCGATAAGCGAGGGGGACAGCCCTTGTCAAACGCTTGTCCCGACAGCTCCGAGTTGCTAGATCGGAGGAGCCGATGCGACATCCGCCCCAACTGCCGCACTGCGGCCAACAAGACTCCCTGTCAGTCAACATCCAATGCAAAATTCCAAGAGCGACGCCATACTTTCAAGACTCAGCGTAAGCATTGACCTTGCCCGCATTTGCACAATGTTCCTGATCGCCACGGGGCATTTCATGCAGATGAAGGGGTTCTATGCCCATTTCACGCAAGGCTCCGGGTATCCTTTCCAGCCGGACGACTTCCAGCATTTCCAGAACAGCCTTTCCGCGCAGACATGGGCTGTTGACAAATACTTTCTCATGTTCAACTTCAGCTATTGGTCGCTGAACTTCACGTTTTTCGCATTGAGCGGACTCAGCCTGTGGCTGTCGTGCCGCACGAAGAACACATTCACGCTGGGCAGTTATTTTACGGGCAGATTTTTCGGAGTGTATCTCGGCTACGCACTGGCGGCAACGGCCGCTTTCCTGATGGCAATCACCCTATTAGGACACACGCCAGGACAGCACGACCTCAACTACCTGCTGCTCGGCGTGGCCAGAGCGCGCGAGACCTACTTCTACAACGACACGCTCTGGTTCATGGCGGTACTCTTTATACTGTACATGATATATCCCGCAATTCCGTTCCTGTATTCAAAAATCGGAACGCTGGGCATCATTGCCGTGTGGGCTCTCTGCTTTTACTTCTTCAACTGGAAGGGTGCGCTGGCCAGGGAGAGTTTCCTGCCGATAGCGTTCAGTTTCTTCATGACTGGGATTCTGGCGGCCGAGGTGGTCTTCATGCTGCGGCGCTTCCTGGACAAACACGCGCTGGGGCTCGCGACTGCCTTGGCCGCGCTGGCGATTGGCGCGGCGGCAGGCCTCTATCAGACGCTTTACCTGGAGATCGTAGCCAAGGGGAGATTCGAGTACTCCACGCATGCCGCCGGAATGTTGTTCTTCGTTCTCTTCCTCAGCGCCGGGATGCTGTTGCCCATGCTCAAGAGCAACATACTGCGGCTTGCGGGAACGGCCACATACACGGTGTATCTCTTCCACTACCTGCTGGTGAGGGTCTTCAACAACAACCAGGCCGTGCACGATGCGCTCGCCAAAGCGGCAAGCCTTGCCCCCTGGCCGTTCCAGGAGAGCATTTTCGCCGCGTCCGCCGCGCTGTTCGCGCTGTTCATGGCGGCAGGCATGCTCTACGGGAGGTACATCCTCGCGCCGCTCACAAAGACGCTACGGAACTGCCTGGACAGAGAGATCATCCTGCGCAAGCAGTAGCCCATCCTTCAAATCATGGCTCCGTAGCCGGGATGCCAGCCATCCCCGACGAAGAGCCGGACAGGGAGCACACGCCCCCGTCCCGGCGCGCAGCGATCTGCGCGCAAACTACACCATCCCAAGGCAGGCCAGCCTCGCGGCGGCAAGATCGAACGCCGCGCACCCCACGGCCTTGTACAGTACGGGACCTGTCAAATCGAGGCGTCCCCGCACGTTCTCAAGCGGCGTCACGTCCGCCCAATCCACGCCGGCCAGGACCAGATCTCCGGCTTCGGTACGCGCGCCCTCCAGGCTGTCCGTGAACAGACGGCAACGCCGGACCAGGGACGGGGGGATTTCGGCACGCTCCGGGCTGAAGGAACCGATGGCCGCAATGAAGGCGTCCTCACGCACCGATTCCGGAATGACCGGGTCGGGGCTGTTGGTGGCCGTGACTATGAGCGCGGCCCGTTCCAGCACGTCCTCCGGCCGTGCAACACTGCTTGCCGGAACACCCGCCTCGCGCAGTCGCGCCGCCAAAGCCCGGGCCTTCGCGCCGTCACGCGCGCAGATGAACACCTCCCGCAGGCCCATACCGGCATGGAAGGCCATTGCATGGGACAGGGCCTGCACTCCGGCCCCGACCACCAGAAGCGGTCCCTGCGGCTCGGGCGCCAGGCGCTGCGCCGCCAAAAGCGAGGCCGCAGCCGTACGCCGGGCCGTCACCTCCGGGCCGTCCAGGAGGCCCAGGCGCTCGCCGGTGGCGGCGCGCATCACGTCCACCTCGCCCTGGATGAGCGGCAGGCCAAGCGCGGGATTGCCCGGGCTCACCGTTATAAGCTTGGTGACGGCCAACTCTCCGTCCGTGGCCGGCATCACCAGAAGCACCCCGCCCCCGGGCAACGGCAGGCTCAGCCGTTCGGGCGCGTGAAGCTCCCCCCTGCTCTTGGCAACCAGGACATCCGCGATTTCCTCGCTCAAGGGGACATAGGGCAACAGGGCGGCAGTGGCCGCAGCATCATATATTTTCACGACAACACCTGATTTTCGTATGAGTTACTTAGCGAATAACGAGGCGCACGTCGCCCCCGCATAAGAAACAAACATTTTGCTGATCACGAGTTCACGACACACCCCACAGGGGATTCCAAAGGGACTTGTCCCTTTGGCCGCCGGAGGCTTCTCCATCGCCCATCATGTCATGCCCTGCCAGCAGAAGGCAGCGTTACAATATGCACGCACACCATGACTCTTGTATTCAATCACGACGCCACAGATCATGCAGCGTACTCCGGGCAAATCGTCATCCTCGCCCTTGCCCTGCTACGCTTCGCTTCTCTCATAGCGGCGCTTCATCCAGTTCTGCAATTCATCCAGATACGTATACATCACGGGCGTCAGGTACAGCGTCACCACCTGGGAGATCACCAGCCCCCCGGCCACGGCCAGCCCCAGGGGCTGACGGGCATTGCCTCCCGCTCCATAGGCCATGGCGATGGGCATGATGCCCGCGATGGCGGCCACGGTGGTCATCATGATGGGCCGAAAGCGCGTGAGGCAGCCATCGAAGACGGCATCGTAGGCGCTCTTGCCGGTCTTTTCGCTCTCGATGGCGAAGTCGATGACCATGATGGCGTTCTTCTTCACGATGCCTATCAGCATAATGATGCCCACAAAGCCATACAGGTCCAGCTCGCGCCCGAAGATCAGCAACGTCAGCAGCCCGCCCAGCGCCGCCGAGGGCAGCCCGGACAGAATGGTGATGGGGTGGATGAAGCTCTCGTACAACACGCCAAGAATGATGTAGATGACCACGATGGCCAGGAGCAGCAGGAACGGCACGCTGGCGGCCGATTCCTTGAAAGCCGTGGCCTGGCCCTCGAAGGTGTGGCTCACCTCGCCGGGAAGCTGCTTTTCCGCCAGTTCCTCGATGGCGCTGACCGCCTGCCCCAGGGAATAGCCCGGCGCGGTGTTGAAGGAGATGGTCACGCTGGTCAGCTGGCCGGTGTGGTTCACGGTTATCGGCCCCACGGCCTCTTCCACCTGCACCAGATTGTCCAGAGGGACCAGCTTGTCCTTGTTCTTGTCTTTGTTGTTCTCAAGGTCCGGCTGCACGTAGAGCTTGGAAAGCATTGTCGGATCGGTCTGGAAGCGCGGCTCAACCTCGACGATCACGCGATAGGTATCGGTGGTGGCGTAGACGTTGGAGACCTGGCGAGCGCCGTAAGCCGACCACAGGGCGGTCTCGATGGCCTTGGCCGAGATGCCGAAGCTGGCGGCCTTGTCGCGGTCGATGTTCAGGCGCACCTGAGGGCCGTCGATCTGCATGTCGGAGTTCACGTCGCGAAGTTGCGGCAGCTCGCGCATCTTCACTTCCATTTCGCGCGCCGCCGCATAGAGCTTTTGCACCTCGGGCGAGAGGATGGTGAACTGGTAGAGCGCGCGCGTGCTGCGCCCGCCGATCTGGATGGCGGGCGGATTGAACATGAAGGCGCGCAGGTTGCTCACCCCGGAGACCGCGCCCCGGAGCTGGTTCAGCACGGCGTCGATGTCGTCCTTGCGTTTGGACGCGGGTTTCACCAGCGTGAAGAAGGCGGCGTTGTTCATGGAGGTGTTGGGCCCGCCCACGCCAACGATGCCTACCACCTTGTGCACGTTCGGGTTGGGTGAGATGTGCCCGGAAATGTCCAGCAGGCGTGTCTTCATGGTCTCGAAGGAGGCGCTCTGCTCGGCCTGGGCATACCCGTAGATGAAGCCGGTGTCCGTGGTGGGGATGAAGCCGGTTGGCACCTTGGTGAAGAGCCACAGCGTGAGCGCGAGGATGACGAAGCTGGCCATGAGCGTGACGAACCGGAAGCGCAGCACGAGGCGCAGGCTCTTTTCGTAGAGCCCCTCGATGAACGAGAACACCTTGCCCGAGTGGCCCACCGTTCCGTGGCGCAGGAACTGGCTGCACAGCATGGGCGTGAAGGTAAGGGTCACGAACCCGGACACCAGGATGGCGATGGTGATGGTGACGGCCAGTTCGTTCAGGATGCGCCCCAGAATGCCAGCCATGAACATGATGGGCACGAACACCACGGCCAGCGAAAGCGTCATGGACACGATGGTGAAGCCGATCTGGCGCGCGCCCTCGAGCGAGGCCATCATGGGCGGCTTGCCCATCTCCATGTGGCGCACGATGTTTTCCAGCATGACGATGGCGTCGTCCACGATGAACCCAACGGCCAGGGTGAGGGCCATGAGCGAGAGATTGTCCAGGGAAAACCCCATCTCCTTCATGACCGCGAACGTGCCGATGAGCGCCGCCGGAAGCGCGAGGCTCGCGATGATCGTGGCGCGGACGTTCTTCAGGAACAAAAACACCACCACGACCACCAGGGCCACGGCCAGCCCCATGGTGAGCTTCACGTCCTCCACGGATTCCCGGATGGTCTGGGAGCGGTCGAACATGACCTCGAACTCCACGGACTGTGGGAGAGTTGCCTGGATGGACGGCAGGAGGGCCTTGATGTCGTCCACGACTTTTATGGTATTGGTGCCGGGCTGGCGTCTGACCGCGATGGTCAGGGAGGGCTGCTGGTTGTGGAAGGAGGCGTTCTTGTCGTTGATCGTCGAGTTCACGGCGGTGCCCACGTCGCTTATGCGTATGGGTTTGGAGCCGCGCCAGGCGACTATCTGGTTCAGATAGTGCTTGGCGTTCATGAGCATGCCCCCGGCCTTGATGGTGAAGAGCTTCACCTGTCCGTAGAGCGACCCCGTGGGCAGGTTCACGTTCTCGGCCTGGATGGCGTCGGCCACCTGATTGATGGACAGGTTGTAGGCGGCCAGCTTGTCGGGGTCCAGGCGCACGCGCGGGGAGTAGGTCTGGTCGCCGAAGATGAGCACCTGGGCCACGCCCGAGGACATGGAGATCCGCTGGGACACGAAGGTTTTGGCGAACTCCGTCAGCTTGTAAAGGGGCAGTGTGGCCGAGCGCATGCCGATGTACAGCACCGGAACGTCCGCCGGGTTCACCTTCTGGTAGGTGGGCGGGTTGGGCAGGTTTGGCGGCAGATAGCCCGAGGCGGCCGAGATGGCGGTCTGCACGTCGGAGCCCGCGCCGTCGATGTTGCGGTTCAACTCGAACTGCAGGGTGATGCTGGTCTGGCCCAGGGTGTTCACCGAGTTCATGGAGGTGATGCCGGAAATCGTGGCCAGTTGCTTCTCCAGGGGCGTGGCCACGGAGGAGGCCATGGTCTCCGGGTCCGCGCCAGGCAGGCTGGCGGAAACCTGGATGGTGGGAAAATCGATGGCGGGCATTTCGGACACCGGCAAGGACCGGTAGGCCGTCAGCCCCAGGAACATCAGGCCGAAGGTGATGAGCGCCGTGGCGATGGGGCGCTTGATGAAGATGTCGGTCATTGCGGCTTACCGGACGCGCCCTGCCCCGAGGTCGATGCAGAAGCCGCAGCAGGCGCTTGCTGGCCTGCTTCCTGCCTGATCGTCACCGGGCCGCCCGGAGCCACCTGGATGACTCCGTCCGTGATCACCGTTTCGCCCGGAGCGAGCCCTTCCAGCACGACGATGTCCCTCTTGCCCACGTTTCTCCCAGTGACGATCTTTCGAAGCTCCGCCGTGGATTTTTCGGTCACCACGAACACGAAGGAACCGTCCTGGCGGGTCATGACCGCGTCGTAGGGGATCACGGTCTGGCCCTTCTCCACGGCCAGGGTGGCCACCACATTCACGAACTGGCCGGGCCACAAGGCCAGGGACTGATTCTCGAACTGGGCCTGGAGCACGATCATTCCGGTCTGCGGGTCCACGGCGTTGTCGATGGCCGTCAGATGGCCGCGTTCCTTGAGCTCCTGCTCCTCCTTGGGGACGCGCACCAGGGTGGGGATGGTTTCCTTGCCGTAATAGCGGCGTACCAGGGCGAGTTCCGCTTCGCTCACCGAGAAGCGCACCAGCACGGGCTGGACCTGGTTGATGGTCACCAGGGTGGACTGGTAGGCGCTGACCGTGTTGCCGGGCTTGACCTGCTGGTAGCCCGTGACTCCGGTGACCGGCGAGACGATGGTGCAGTACTCCAGGTTGATGCGCGCCGTCTCCACCGCGCCCTGGTCGGCCTTGACCTGCTGCCAGCCGGACTCGAATTCCGTGCGGCGTTGCTCGAATTCGTCCTGGCTGATCACTTCCTGACGAATAAGGTCCTTGTAGCGAACATAATCGCGCCCGGCCTGCCCGGCCTTGGCCCAGTCGCGGTTCAGCGCGCCCAGTGCCTCGGTCAGCCTGGCCTCGAAGGGCTGGCGGTCGATGCGGGCCAGCAACTGCCCTTCGCGCACCAGGGTCCCTTCCTGGAAATGCAGGGACTGAAGCTTGCCCGTCACCTGGGGTTGCACGGCCACGGTGCGGGCGGCGGCCACGTTTCCCACTCCGCTCACGGTTACCGGGGCGTCGCGCAGTTCGGCCTTGACCACCCGGACGGGCACCGGGCGCAAAGCCGGGACGTCTTTTTTCTTCTCGCAACCAAGCAACAGAATAGCCGCCATCACGACAATGAAAACGATCTTCACGACATGAGCCTCACAGAATTTCTGCATATTCGATTCTTATCCTTTTTGCCCACATGCGTAAAGCGGTGACGGTTTTCTCCACGCGGGACTTGTGCTCCTTCCCGGCCCAAGCTAGTAGATTCCCCCAACAGCGCCTCACCCCTTCAGCTTTCACGGGGCGCAACACCTCAACTTACATCATTACGGCACAGCATGGGCAAGTTTCTCTCGGTTCTTCTGCTCCTCATTCTCGTCGGCCTGGGCGTCGGCGCATATTTCTTCACCAGGGACATGACCGCGCCCCAGGTGGTCCTCACGCCGGACCGCCCAGCCACCGGAAGCAAGCGCGAGTTCACCGTGACGGCCTCTGACCCTACGTCCGGTGTCAAATCCATCAAGATTTCGGTGCTCCAGGCCCAGAAGGAGACCACCGTCATCCAGAAGAACCTGGAACCCGCTCCGCGCGAGGTGATGGAAAAGTTCACCCTGGATCAGGCCGGGCTGCGCGAAGGCCAGTTTGACCTGGTGGTGGTGGTCACGGACAAGTCCGTGTTCAACTTCGGCGCGGGCAACACTACGCGCATCACCAAGACCATGACCCTGGACAACCGCGCACCGGTGATCTCGGTGCTGTCCCAGGCGCACCACATCAAGCAGGGCGGCGCCTGCGGCGTGGTCTACCAGGTGAACAAGGACGTGGAGCGCTCCGGCGTGATGGTGGGCGACTTCTTCTTCCCCGGCTACAAGCTCGATTCCGGCAACTACGCCTGCATCTTCGCCTTTCCCTGGAACATGGACATCACCAAGTTCCAGCCCAGGCTCTACGCCGAGGACGCAGCCGGGAACGAGCGGTCCATCTCCTTCCGTTTCAACGCCAAGCCGACCAAGTTCAAGTACGACAGCATAAACGTCGGCGACGACTTCCTGCAGTCCAAGATGCCCCAGTTCGAGGCCATGTACCCCGACATCAAGGACCCCGTGCAGATCTACGTCAAGGTCAACCGGGACCTGCGCAAGGAAAACGTGGCCAAGCTTTACGAGTTCGCCAGGAACACCTCGCCCAGGATGCTTTGGGAAGGCCCCTTCCTGCGCCTGCCCAACGCCGCCCCGCGTGCGGGCTTCGGCGATGGCCGCTCCTACTTGTACAAGAACCAGAAGATCGACGATGAAACCCACCTGGGCGTGGATCTGGCCTCCCTGGAGAACGCCCAGATTCCCGCCGCCAACCACGGCAAGGTCATCTTCACCGGATTCTTCGGCATCTACGGCAACGCCGTGATCATCGACCACGGTTGGGGTCTTCAGTCGATCTACTCGCACATGAGCCAGATAAGCGTGAAGGAAGGCGACGAAGTGAAGCGCGGGACCATAATCGGCAACACTGGCGCCACTGGCCTGGCCGCCGGAGACCACCTGCACTTCGGCATCGCCCTGCACGGCATCGAGATCCAGCCCATCGAATGGTGGGACCCGCACTGGATTAAAGACAACATCACCAGCAAGTTCCAGTAAACGATCAAGAGGCCCCGCAGCGCACGCTGCGGGGCCTCTTCAGTTCCGGGCGTCAGGCCTTGCGATCCGGCCGGGTCCCCTGGAGAAAAATTGTTGAGCTCGTGCGACAGCCACCGTCAGAACCATCCGCACAGAGAATGAGCCGCCAACAGACCGGGACACCAAAGGCCCCTGTCCTTTGGCCGCCGAAGGCGTCCTCGAATGCGATGGTGCTTGGCCCTGACCTATCTGGCGGACGCCGCACCGCCCAGAACATCAAGCAAGGCATCCTTCAGAATCGCGGCCTGGCCGGGGTCGCGAAGACCGGCCCCGAATACGGCAATCTCGGATTGCGGCAGGGCCGGCAGGCGTTTGTGGGAGAGCTCGCGAACCCCCGGTCCCAGAAAGCTCGCCCCAAGGATGGACACGCCAAGCCCCGCCTCCACCGCAGCCTGAACCGCCGGAATGCTGCCCGCAGTGCACCCCTCCTCCCAGGTCCAGCCCGAGGTCGAGAGCGACTTCAGCATCACAGTCCGGTAGCTGCACGGAGCAGGCAACATCACCAGGGGAAGCGGCCCGTCTTCGGGAAGGAGGAAATCCTCACCGGCTATCCAGGCCAGGCGCTCCCGCCAGACCACCTGCCCGCCCTGGGCCTTGCGCTCCTCACGCTTGGCCACCACCACATCCAGTTCGCCGTCCCCGAGGCGTTTCAGGAGCCCTGTGGACAGACCGGTGGCCACCTGAAGGCGCACAGAGGGCAGTTTTGCGGCCAGGATGCGCAGGAGCGCGCTCAACTGGCCCTGGATGAAGTCCTCCGTCACGCCAAGGCGCAGGGTATCGCCCGCCTGGCCTCGCCGCAGCCTGCGTACCGCCTCGTCGTTCAGCTCCAGCATGCGGTGGGCATATTCCAGCAGGGCCTCTCCCTCCGGAGTGAAGGCCAGCGTGCGGCTGGTCCGCGACAGCAGGCGCGAGCCGGTCAGGTCCTCCAGGCGTTTCACCTGCTGGCTGACCGCGGATTGCGTCAGCCCCAGGAGCTCCCCGGCGGCGGTGAATCCGTGCGCGCTGGCCACGGCAACGAAAGTACGCAACAGATCGATTCCAAGGTCAGGCAGACGCATGGCACATCCAGCAGAAGAGGTTATGGAAGAAAGCAGGAGCTTTCATTTCCCCAAAGGGCTTTAGACAGGTAAGACTGCACCTATCCCAATTCCAGACAGGAGAAAACCATGAAAGCCCAGATACTCAGGTCATTTGGTTCAACCCCCGACTTTGCCCCCGGCGAAGTGGAAAAACCTCAACTCAAGCCCGGCCACGTGCTCATCAAGGTGGCCGCCACCAGCGTCAACCCGGTGGACATAAAGATGCGCTCCTTAGCGCCGCCCTTCGCGCCAAAACCGCCCGCCGTCATGGGAATGGACGTGGCCGGAGTGGTCGAGGCCGTGGGCCAGGGCGTCACCGCCTTCAAACCGGGCGACGAGGTGTTCGGCTGCCCCGGGGGCATCGCCGACATTCCGGGCGCGTTGGCCGAATACATGCTGGCCGACGCGCGCCTGCTGGCCCGCAAGCCCGCCCGGCTGTCCATGGCCGAGGCGGCTGCCCTCCCCCTGGTGACCATTACCGCCTGGGAGGCCCTGTTCGACCGCGCGCGCCTGAAACCCGGCCAGCACGCCCTGATCCACGCCGGAACGGGCGGCGTGGGCCACGTGGCCGTACAGCTGGCCAAGGCCCACGGCGCGCGCGTGGCCACCACGGTATCGTCGCCGGAAAAGGCGAAACTTGCGGAATCGATCGGGGCGGACGACATCATCAACTACCGCGAGGAAGACGTCGCCGCCTCCGTGCAGCGCCTGACCGCAGGACGCGGCTTCGACGTGGTGTTCGACACCGTGGGCGGAGCCACGCTGGATGCGTCCTTCCAGGCAGCAGCCCTGTACGGCACGGTGGTCTCCACCAACACCCGCTCCAGCCACGACCTGTCGCAACTGCATGCCAAGGGACTGACCCTGTCGGTGGTGTTCATGCTCCTGCCGCTGGTCACGGGCCAGGGCCGCGAGCGCCATGGGGAGATCATGGCCCAGGCGGC
This sequence comes from Acidobacteriota bacterium, assembly GCA_046566965.1. Taxonomy (GTDB): domain Bacteria; phylum Desulfobacterota; class Desulfovibrionia; order Desulfovibrionales; family Desulfovibrionaceae; genus Fundidesulfovibrio. The sequence goes on along the minus strand of JBKICU010000016.1, from coordinate 6,854 downwards.
TGCGCTGGCCGAGGCGGGCAAGCTGCGCCCGGTGCTGGCGGAACGCCGCTTCCGCTTCGGCGAAATCGCCCAGGCCCAGGACTATCTGGCATCAGGCAAGGCCGTGGGCAAGGTGGTGCTGGAGGCGGATTGACCAGGCAGCGCGTCTGGGGCAGAAGATAGCGATCCACCCCTTCAGCCAAGGAGCTTCCATGATCAAGGCAATCGTCACCGCCCTTCTGCTCACCGGTCTCTTGGCAGCAAACGCGCTCGCCCAGACTGGCAACATTCCCAACCTTGTCGGCAGTTGGAGCGCAGGCCCGAGCCACCTGCACCACAGCAAGCAGGGATTCATCAGCATCGAGCCCACCTCGGCCAAGCTGACCGTCACGGACCAGAAGGGCAGGGTCTTCCATGGAACGGTGGAGTGGTTCGGCAAAGCGCCCGGCAAGGACACCTTCTCCGGCGTGATCGACAAGGACAACGTCACGTTCTACATGGCAGGCCACACAGACGCCGTGCGTATCGGCAAGATGGAAGGTCCGGACGCCTTCACCTTCTACTTCCTGAACGCGGGCGGACCGAACCCCAGGGCGGGCTATGTCGAATACAAGCGCGTGAAGAAATAACTCTGCACACAACACAAAAAACAAAGGCCGTCGGAACAATTCCGGCGGCCTTTGTTTTTCCCATGCGTGCCGGCATTCCTGCAGGCGTCTTCGCACTCCGATCCGCAAGAAGACCGCATTCTTTCGACCGGCTCAGCACCCGAAACGGCATGCAAAGCAGCCAGGACAGAATGCGCTCAGCGAACCATTTCCAGGTTGATCACGATGTCCGCCATATCCCCCAGCGCCCCCATTTTCTGAAACTTGCCGTCGCCCACGTGATATTCCAGCATGTTGACGGAGAAATGCGCCTCGAACCCGGCTATCTGCTTGCCCTGCTCCATGGGGGAGGGTTTGGTTCCAAGATAGGTGAAGGGCAGTTGGATGCGCCGGGTCACGTCCTTGATGGTCAGGTCGCCTTCAGCCACGTATTCATTTCCTCCCTTGGAAATGATGCGCTGGCTGGCGAATCGCATGCGGGGATATCTGGCCGCGTCGAAAAAGTCCGGGCTCCTCAGGTGTTCGTCGCGCTGGGCGATACCGGTGTTCACGCTGCCCATGTCCACGCTCACGTCGATGGAGCTGCCGCCCAGGTTGGCGGGATCGAAGCGCACCGTGCCGGTGTAGCTGTCGAAACGCCCGGGAACCTTGGCCAGAACGTGCTTGACGAAGAACATCACCGAGCAGTGCGGCGGATCGAAGCTCCAATCCGTTGCCGGGCCCGCTTGGGCGTCGGCTCCCGTGCCGGAAGCCGCAGCCCTGGCGTCCATGATCCAGCCCGCAAAGCCGACACATGCCAGAAGTATGAAGAGGCGAACGATCCCTTTCATGATATCCCTTTTATTTGAACAGCTTGACATACTGACCGTAGCCTTCCTTCTCCAGGTCTTCCACGGGAATGAAGCGCAGCGCCGCAGAGTTCATGCAGTAGCGAAGTCCCGTGGGCTTGGGGCCGTCGTCGAAGACGTGACCCAGGTGCGAATCCGCAAGCTTTGAGCGCACCTCGACCCGCACCGAGAAGAGCGAGCGGTCCTCCTTGCTGACGATGTTGCCCGGCTCGAGGGGCGCATAGAAGCTCGGCCAGCCAGTGCCGGAATCGTACTTCTGGAGCGAGGAGAACAGCGGCTCGCCGGATACGATATCAACGTATATGCCGGGACGTTTGTTGTCGTTGTAGGCGTTGTTGAAAGGAGGCTCGGTCCCTTCGTGCTGCGTCACTTTGTACTGGAGCGGGTTGAGCATGCTCTTCAACTGCGCGTCGGTGGGCTTTACGAATGGCTTGGGGGGGGGAACCGCGCCGCCTGTCTGCCCGCCGGACTGGGGTCGCCCGGCAGTCTGATCCGGGTTCACGGGCTCGGCGGCGGCATCGCCCCAGGTCTTCTTCAGGAACTGGTCGCGTCCGGAGCCCCAGCGGTAGTAGTTGTAGCGCACGGGATTATTCTTGAAATAATCCTGGTGGTAGTCCTCGGCGGGATAGAACGACTCGAAGGGCCGGATTTCCGTGGCGATGGACTTTGAGCCGAACACGCCGGACTTGGCGAGCCGTTCCCTGGACTCCTCGGCAACCCTGCGTTGCTCGTCGTCGTGATAGAAAATGGCTGACCGGTACTGTTTGCCCCTGTCCACGAACTGCCCCCCCGCGTCCGTGGGGTCGATATGCTTCCAGAGGAATTCCACCAGCTGGGAATAGCTCACTTGAGACGGGTCGAAGATCACCTGTATGGATTCCAGATGCCCCGTGGCGCCGGAGGAGACTTCCTTGTAGGTCGGGTCTGGTTCCTTGCCGCCGCTGTACCCGGAGATGACCCGGACAACTCCTGGCACTTTCTCGAAATCGGACTCGGTACACCAGAAACACCCGCCCGCGAAGGTCGCCACGGCTTCGCCGGAGCCGGGCTTGAGATCCTGCGCCGTAACAGCCATTGCGCCCCCCCCCAGCGGCCAGATGCAGCCCACCGCTATCAGAGTTAAGAACCAGCCGGTATTGCGGACGAATGTCCTCATGAGATGCCTCTTGAACAGCGGGCCGCTGCGCCCTGATCAGACCGCCATGGCCGTTACCGAATAGTCCCGCTCCATGAAGCCCCAACGCAGGGCTTCGTCCAGTTCAACCCAGGGGCTGGCGTCGCCGTGCACGGCCACCACGCCGTTGGAATCCACGAAGATGAACCCGCCCGCACCGTCGTAGTGCTGGATGGTGCCGAGGTTGGTCACCAGCCACTGCCTGGGCGGGATCATGCCGATGACTTCTCCGTTCGAATTGTCGACGACAGGTAGGGATAACCACTCGCGCATGTCTAACCTCCTCGTGTCGGTTCAATCAGCCAGGAATAAACAAGCCTGTCATCCCCATACCACGCTTTTCAGGGATGGCAACGCAAAAAAACAATTCTGGCGAAAAGGAACACATGTGCTGACGACGAGGTGGCTCGCCTGACCCCGCAGAAGACGAGTCCCGGCTCCTGGAAATATCATTTATGCTGGGTAGATGAAACAGAATAGATGTCGGATCGCGTCCCGCCACCCTGCTCCGGCCAGGAGGGACGTCAATCGAACCGCGAACACAGTGTTTTCCGGATCAACGTCCGGAAAACCTCGCCTCGAACGCGTAGGGCATTCCCGAGGCGATGAAGGCGAAACCACCTGATGGGAAGCTGCTGCCGACCTTACTTTCCAGGCCCCCTGGCTCCCCGCCCGCGCGCGGAGGTGCGCCGGGTCTGGCGCTGATCCCCCGCCCGTCCGGTGCGTCCACCGCGCCCGTCGTCGCGCCCGGTGCGTGCTTCACGCCGATCGCGCCCCTCGCGGCGATCCCCGCCATAGGGGGTCTCGGGCCTGGACGGCGACAGGATGCCATGCTGCTGCAAACGCTCGGCGTCGGTGGCGGCCACATGGATGGGCTTTCCGTCCATGTCGGTCCCGGCAAAGAACATGGCCGCCGCGGCCGTGCCGGGCAGCGGGATGAAGCACTGCACCTGGCTCGGCTTCCAGCCCTTTCCGGCCAGCCAGTCGGACAGGCCGCGCATGTCCTCCACGGTGCAGCCGGGGAAGGCGCTCAGCAGATAGGGCACCACGTACTGCTCCTTCCCGGCCTTCCGGGACTCGTCCGAGAACAGGCGCAGAAACTCCTCGAACAGCGTAAACGACGGCTTTCGCATCAGGCGCAGCACGTGCTCGGAGCGGTGCTCCGGGGCCACCTTGGCCTGCCCGCCCGTGAATTCGCGGATCATGGCGCCGAGCGCGGTCTTGTCGGCCAGCCCCAGGTCCATGCGCCAGCCGCTGGCCACCCGCACATGCTTGACGCCGGGCAGGCCGGAAACGCCGCGCAACAGGTCCACGAACGCCTTCTGATCCACCGTGAAGTGCTTGCAGATGCGCGGCGTCAGGCAGCTCGGGCGCGTGCAGGAGGACGGGTCCCCGGCGCACTGTCCGCCCCACATGTTGGCGCTGGGGCCGCCCACGTCGCTGACGCTTCCGGTGAATCCCTTCTGGGCGGCCATGCGCTTGGCTTCGGCCAGCACCGAGGCCCGACTGCGCGAGCGGATGCGCCGCCCCTGGTGCAGGGCCAGGGTGCAGAAGGAGCATCCTCCGGCGCAGCCCCGATGGGTGTTCAGGCTGGTGGCGATCATGGCCGTGGCCGGAATGGCCTCGGTGTAGGACGGATGCGCCCGGCGCGAGAACGTCAAGGCGTAGAGCCTGTCCAGGCCTGGGCCGTCCAGTCCGGGACCGGGCGGGGTCAGGATGAGCAGGCGGTCGCCGGTCGGCTGCACTGCTATCTGGCGATCCTGGTGGACATGGCGCTCCAGCAGCTTGGTAGCCTGCACCAGGAGTTTGCGGTCAGCCAGCATGGCCTCGTGCGACGGCAACTCCAGCACGTCCGCGTCCTGCGGGAGGTCCTCGGATCTTCCGGCAAAGGCCAGGCCGGGAATCGAGGCCATGGCGGCGCGCAGGTCCCCGCCCTCCGCCTGCGCAGCGTCCAGGGCCTCGGTCAAATCGATGATGGACTGATCCGCCATGCCGTAGAGGATGGCCGTGGCCTTGCTGTCGAACAGGACTGAGCGCCTGAGCGAATCCGACCAGAAATCGTAGTGCGACACGCGTCGCAAAGAGGCTTCGATGCCGCCCAGGATCACCGGGATGCCCGGAAAGGCCCGGCGCACGACGTTGGTGTAGGCGATCACCGCCCGGTTGGGGCGGTTTCCGGCCTTGCCGCCGGGTGTGTAGGCGTCGTCTGAACGCTTCTTGCGGAAGGCCGTATAGTGGGCCAGCATGGAGTCCAGCGCCCCGGCGGTGACCCCGGCGAACAAGCGCGGACGGCCCATGGCGGCCACGTCGTCGGGGACGTCCCAGCGCGGCTGGGCCACGATGCCCACGCGGTAGCCGTGCTCCACCAGCCAGCGGCCAAGGAGCGGCGCGCCGAAGGAGGGATGGTCCACGTAGGCGTCGCCGGTGACGAGCAGGATGTCCAGTTCGTGCCAGCCGAGACGGTCCATCCCGGCGCGGGTCATGGGGAGAAAATCGGGTTGGGTGAGAGGCGTGCGCGACATGGGGGGAGTATGGTCATCGGACGGGGCCGCGTCCAGGGGAAAGCCGCCTTATGAGGTGGACAAATGTGCCTAGGGCGTCGTTCAGGATGTCTGCCCATCACAAGTACTGCACTGCGATGGCGCAAAAAAGGCGGCCCCTCGCGGGGCCGCCTTTTTGCTGTCTATTCTCTCATGATCGCCGCAGGCCCTCGCCTGCGGCGTCATTCTCACTTTACCATTTCTTCTTGCGCTGCTCTTCCAGGGCCTTGGCCTGCTCCTGCCAGTCCTCGAAACCGGCGTGGTACAGGGCGTCGGCCACGGTGCCTTCCCAGTTCCAGGCGGCGTAGATCACGGGCTTGTGGAACGCGGCGCGGAACTTCTCCAGCTCCTGGCGGTAGAAGTTCTCCTTGGGGGTGTCCAGGTGGTCGCGCAGTTGCGTGGAGAGCCTGGTCTGCTCGCCTTCGTACCATTCGGACAGGTCCTTGGAGGACTTGTACTTCTTCAGGATGTGCTCGTACTTGTGGGAGACGAGCATCTCGTGCAGGCGCTTCAGGTGCTGCTCGCTCAGCCAGCCGCCAAGGCCGGACACGGGGATGTTCAGTTCCTCGACTGCGGCGATGTCGAACTTGGTCTGGTAGTAGGTGTCGGGCACCACCGAGGCGCTGACGATGCCAGCGATGGACACCAGTCCGCGCAGGATGAGGCTGTTGGACACGCCCTGTCCGCAGAAGCCGACCTTCTTGCCCATCTTCTGGCCGGTGAAGATGGTCACCAGGATGGCCCACACCACGGCGGGGTCTTCCTCGTCGTAGATGTGCTTGAGGCTCGGGTTGTCGCGGTCGGTGGCCAGCACCATCTGGGTCATGTCGTTGGAGCCGATGGAGAAGCCGTCGAACTCCGCGATGAACTCCTTGGCCAGGATGGCGTTGGAGGGGATCTCGCTCATGAGGTGCAGCTTCAGGCCGTCCTCGCCGGAGCGCATGCGGTGCACGCGCGACAGGTAGCGGCGCATGGAGCGGGCTTCTTCCAGGGTGCGCACGAAGGGCAGCATCATCTGGAGGTTCTTGCCGCCGAAGATGCCGCGCGCCAGCTTGAAGGACTCGATCTCCCAGTCGTGGATGTTGCGCGAGACGCCGCGGTAACCCAGCATGGGGTTGTCCTCGAAGTTTTCGAACAGCATGCCGCCGACCAGGTTGCGGTACTCGTTGGATTTGAAGTCGGTCGTACGGTAGATGATGGGCTTGCCGAAGAAGGCCATGGCGAAGAGCGACAGGTTCTGCGCCAGGGTCTGGACGTAGAGCTCCTTGCCGGTGCGGTAGCCGCGCGAGCGCAGCTGCTTGGCGATGCGCCCGGGCAGGGTGCGCACTTCTTCCATGTCGCGCTGGATGCCCACCTGGCGGGCGATCTCGGCGCGCATCTCCTTGATCTTCTCGATGGTCTCGATGATGAGCGGCTCGTGCGCCACGGACTGGGCGCGCTCGGCCACGTGGGCCTTCACTTCCATGCGGCGCTTCACGGCCTCGGCATGGGTGGAGGGGTCGTTCAGCTCGTCCCAGTAGCCCATGATGACCGCGACGTGGTCCTCCAGGCTGATGGAGGTCTTCAGCACGTCCAGGCGGCGGGTGGCGTTGCCCAGGTACTCGTCGAGCTTCTTGTCCAGCTCACGCAGCTTGCGGTGGATGGCCAGCACCTCGTCGGTGCCGCGCGCGCCCTCGCGCTCGGTGAGGTTCTCCAGCTCCTTGGA
>JBKICU010000015.1:0-143595 GCA_046566965.1 Acidobacteriota bacterium | reverse complement strand
AGCGCTCCCTGGAGCATCATGATCATGTTCTCGATCTTGCGGCGCTTCCAGGGGTCGGCCCAGGCCTTCTTGTTGGCGATGAACTGGGTGTTGGTCACCAGCACTTCCGCGATGATACGCAGGCCGTGGGCCTTGATCGTGGTGCCGGTCTCGGTGACTTCCACGATGGCGTCGGCCAGTCCCTCGACGACCTTGGCCTCGGTGGCGCCCCAGGAGAACTCCACGTCGACGTCCACGCCAGCCTGCTGGAAGTAGCGTTTGGTGTAGCCGGTGAGCTCGGTGGAAATGCGCTTGCCCTGAAGGTCCTCGGGGCGCTTGAAGGGGGAGTCCCCGGCAACTGCCAGAACCCAGCGGGCCGGACGCGAGCTGACCTTGGAGTAGATCAGGTCGGCCACGATCTCCACGTCGGACTCGTTCTCCAGGATCCAGTCCTTGCCGGTGAGCCCGCAGTCCAGAAGGCCGGTCTCGACGTAACGGCTCATTTCCTGGGCGCGGCACATGGAACAGGTGATCTCGTCGTCGTCGATCTCGGGGAAGTAGTTGCGGTGATGCTCCTTGATCTTCCAGCCGGACTTGTCGAACAGCTTGATCGTGGCTTCCTGCAAAGACCCCTTGGGGATTCCCAATTTCAGTTTGGGAGTGGACATCGACGGCCTCCTATGCGTTCCCGATTGCGGGATATGTACAAAAGTGATGAGCGGGCTTGGTAGCCCGCTTTGAAACGGTTTGCAAGCGGCGGTCCTGTTACAGGAACGGAAAGCTAAGATGGGAACGGGAGATGCCTCCGGCGGCCAGAGAGGAAACTTTTTGAAAAAAGTTTCCTCTCTGGACTCTCCTTCAAAAACTTTCAGGTAGCTTCGCGTCGTGAATCGACAACGTCGTCGGATTCAGATGCGAAGCTGATAGCCGGGTCCAGGGGGAGGCTTCTCCCCCTGGCCGCCGGAGGCATCCTCCAGCCTTACGACCCGTGCTCCTCGCCCAGTTCGTTCAGGAAGAACTCGTCCTCGGTCCAGTCCTCGCGCACCTTCACGAAAAGCTCCAGGTGCACGGGCATGCCGGTCAGCTCCATGATGTCGTGGCGGGCCTTGGTGCCCACTTCCTTGAGCACCGCGCCGCCCTTGCCGATCACCATGCCCTTGTGGCGGTCGCGCGAGACGTAGATCACGGCGCTCACGCGCGCGCCCTTGGCCGTGTCCTGCCAGTGCTCGATGGCCACGGCGGTGTTGTAGGGCAGCTCCTGCGAGAGCTGCAGGAAGAGCTTCTCCCGGATGATCTCCGAGGCCAGAAAGCGCATGGGCGCGGTGGAGAGCTGGTCCTCGGGGTAGTATGCCGCGCCCTCGGGCAGATGCGAGACCATCACTTTTATGAGTTCGTCCAGGCCCTTTTTCTTCAGCGCCGACACCGGCACGATGGCCGCGCCGGGCCAGGCTTCGCCAAGGCGCGCCATCACCGGCAGCAGGGAGGGCATGTCCGGCATGGCGTCGGTCTTGTTGAGGGCGATGATCACCGGCAGGCCGGAGCGCTCCACGGGCCGCGAGAGCAGCTTGATGTCGTTTTCCAGCATGTCGGGCTTTTTCGAATAAAAAATCGCATCCAGCACGATGACGATGGCCTGGGCCTCGGCCAGGGCGTGCCAGGCGGCCTCCACCAGGCGGCTGTTCAGGCGCGAGCCGCGCGGGATGTGCACGCCGGGCGTATCGAGAAGGACGATCTGGGCGTCCTCGACGTTCAGGATTCCCGCCAGGCGGTTGCGGGTGGTCTGGGGCTTGGGGCTGACGATGGCCAGCTTCTGCCCGAGAAGTGCGTTCAATAATGTGGACTTGCCCGCGTTGGGGGGTCCGATCAGGGCCACATGGCCGAAACGAGTGGCGTTCACGTGTGTGCCCTCCGTGTGTTGAATTTGCGTGGCCGGGGGTCTTGCCCCCTTGCCTTAGTGCTTGACGATGGCTATAGCCGCCCTGTCATGGCGAAAGACCTCATAATTGTCGAGTCCCCGGCCAAGGTAAAGACCATCAAGAAGTTCCTCGGAGAAAAATTCTACGTGGAAGCTTCGGTCGGTCACGTACGCGATCTGCCCCAGAAGAAACTGGGCGTGGACGAAGCCAACGGCTTTGAGCCGCAATACGGGGTCATTCCCGGCAAACAGAAGGTGGTGGACCAGCTCACCAAGGTGGCGGGCAAGGCCAAGACCATCTTCCTGGCCCCCGACCCCGACCGCGAAGGGGAGGCCATCGCCTGGCACATCGCCGAGATCCTCAAGGAGACCAACTCCAACATCGAGCGCATCCAGTTCAACGAGATCACGGCCAAGGCCGTGCGCGAAGCGCTTGAACACCCGCGCCCGATAAACGAGAAGCTCTTCGAATCCCAGCAGGCGCGCCGCATCCTGGACCGTCTGGTGGGCTACAAGATTTCGCCGCTCCTCTGGAAAAAGGTCCGCAAGGGCATCAGCGCCGGACGCGTGCAGTCCGTGGCGCTGAAGATCGTGGTGGACCGCGAGAAGGAGCGCCTGGCCTTCAAGCCCGAAGAGTACTGGCTGTTCCGCGCCCGCCTGGAGGGCTCGGCTCCACCGCCCTTCGAGGCCGAACTGGCCAAGGTCGGGGGCAAGAAGGCCCACATCGGCAGCGCCGAGGCCGCCGAGGCCTTGTCCGCGCAGCTTACGGGCCAGCCCTTCGTGGTCACCTCCGTGGCCGAGAAGGAACGCAAGAAGTCCCCGCCGCCGCCCTTCATCACCTCCACGTTGCAGCAGGCCGCCAACCAGCGCCTGGGCTACGCGGCCAAGAAGACCATGGGCGCGGCCCAGAAGCTCTACGAGGGCGTGGAGCTGGCCGAACGCGGCACCACGGCGCTCATCACCTACATGCGTACCGACTCCACGCGCATCGCCGACGAAGCGCGCGACGCCGCCAAGACCTACATCGTGGAGACGCTGGGCCAGGACTACTATCCGGACAAGGCCCGCCACTTCAAGACCAAGGCCGGAGCCCAGGATGCGCACGAAGCCATCCGCCCCATCGACGTGAACATCACGCCCAAGGACGTGGCCGGGCTGCTGCCCAAGGACCAGTTCCAGGTCTACAAGCTGGTCTGGGAACGCTTCGTGGCCTCGCAGATGGCCGTGGCCAAGTTCTGGGACACGGCGGCGGTGATCGAATGCGCGGGAGCGGAATTCAAGGCCAAGGGCGAGCGGCTCATCTTCCCGGGCTACCTGAAGGTCTACGGACAGGACACGGAGGAAGAGGGCGGAGCCTCCAAGGCCCTGCCGCCGCTCGCCAAGGACCAGATCCTGAAGCTCCTGGAGATCCGCAAGGAGCAGAAGTTCACCCAGCCGCCGCCGCGCTACACGGAAGCGTCGCTGGTGCGCGAGCTGGAAGAGAAGGGCATCGGACGCCCATCCACCTACGCAGCCATCATCTCCACGCTCATCGACCGCGACTACACCCGAATGGAAGAGAAGCACTTCGCCCCCACGGAGCTTGGCACCATCGTGTCCGACAAGCTCTCGGAGCACTTCCAGACAATCATGGACGTGGGCTTCACCGCGGGCATGGAAGAGGCCCTGGACAAGGTGGCCGACGGCCAGAAGGACTGGCACGTGCTGCTGGCCGAGTTCACGGCGGGGTTCTACCCGGCCCTGGAAAAGGCCGGCAAGGACATGGAAAAGCAGGTGCTGGACTCGGGCCTGTTCTGCCCGACCTGCGGCAAGCCCATGATGGTGAAGTTCGGGCGCAACGGCGAGTTCCTGGCCTGCTCGGGCTACCCGGAGTGCAAGTCAACCTCCAACTTCACCCGCGACGAAGAGGGCAAGTACTCCTTCGCGGAGAAGCCCGCCGAAGTTCCGCCCGAGGTGGTGGGCACCTGCCCCGAGTGCGGCAAGGACCTGCACCTGAAGAAGGCCCGCACCGGCAGCCGCTTCATTGCCTGCTCGGGCTACCCCAAGTGCAAGTACACCAAGCCCTTCACCACGGGCGTGGCCTGCCCCCGCGAGGGCTGCGACGGCGAACTGGTGGAGAAGAGCTCGCGCTTCGGCAAGCTGTTCTACTCCTGCTCCAAGTACCCCAACTGCGACATGGCAGTGTGGGACTGGCCCGTGAAGGAACCCTGCCCGGAGTGCGGCTCGCCCGTGCTGGTGAAGAAGACCACCAAGACCCACGGCGAGCACTTGGCCTGTCCGGTGAAGACGTGCAAGTATCGGAAGTTGCAGCAGTAAGCGTTCGCGCGGTGTAAACCGCCTGAAGTGATTCAGACAGGACGAGTGCCAAGCGGCGCTCGTCCACTTTTTTCGTGCCGGGAGCCTACTCCCCCCGCCCTTCCCCGCTCTGCACGGCCCACAGGCCCGAGTACACGCCCTTCTGGGCCAGCAGATCCTCGTGGCGGCCACGCTCCACGATGACCCCCGCCACCACCACGATGATCTCGTCGGCCAGCCGCACCGTGGACAGCCTGTGCGCCACGGCCAGGGTCATGCGGTCTCCCCGGAAGGCGTGCAGGTTCTGCTGGATGATCTCCTCGGTGCGGGTGTCCACGGCGGAGGTGGCCTCGTCCAGCACCAGGATGTCCGGGCGGCGCAACACCGCGCGTGCAAGCGAGATGCGCTGGCGCTGCCCGCCGGAGAGCTTCACCCCGCCCTCGCCGATGGGGGTATCGAAGCCCTGGGGCAGTTCCCGAATGAATTCCAGCGCGCCCGCGATGCGCGCGGCCTCTTCCAGCTGATCCGGCGTGGTGTCCGGCGCGCCGAGGCTTATGTTCTCGGCCGCGCTGCCCGCGAACAGGAAGGCGTCCTGGGACACGTAGCCCATGCGTTTGCGCAGGCTCATGAGGGTGAAGTCCGACAGGTCGCGCCCATTGAGCGTTATGCGCCCGGTCTGCGGGTCCAGGTGGCGCAGCAGGAGCTTCACCAGCGTGGACTTGCCCGCTCCGGTCGGCCCCACCACCCCGATCACCTTGCCGCGTTCCATGGTCAGATTCAGTCCGTTCAGCACCGGTTCGCGCTCCGGGTAGGCGAAGCGCACGTCCTCGAAGCGCAGGGTCTGGGGCGTCTCTTCCAGGGCCACCGCTCCGGGCTTGTCCGCTATGGCCGGCTCCAGGGACAGGACGCCCCAGATGCGCTGCGCGGAGGCTTCCGAGCGCTGGAACTGGTTGATGAGCATGCCGAACACGAACAGCGGCAGGATCATGCGCATGGCCAGCAGGATGAACGTGGCGAAGTCGCCCAGGGTCGGCCCATTGCCCGAGAGCGTCAGCCACCCGCCTCCGGCGATCAGCAGCGCGAAGGCCGCCCCGGCCACGGTGTACAGCACCGGGATGAAGCGCGCCCGGGCCAGGGCCGCGCCGATGGCCTCGTCGCGGTAGCGTGCGGACTGCGCGTCCACGCGCCGGGCCTGGTCCTCTTCGGCGGTGAAGGCCTGGATGACACCCATGCCGCGCAGGTTGTTGCCGATGATGGCCGCCACCTGCCCAACCGCGGCGCGCGCCTCGCGGTAGCGGGGGCGGATGCGCGTGGAGAAGGTGCGTACCGCCGCGATGGCGAAGGGCATGGGCGCGAGCAGCAGAAGCGCCAGGCGCCAGTCGATCCAGAAGAGCACTGCAAACGTGCCCACAAAGGTGATGACCAGCCGGATGGAGGACGTGGTGGCGTCGGCCAGGAAGTTCTCCAGGTTGTCCACGTCGGAGGAGACCACGTTCAGGAGGTCGCCGCTTTGTCGCTCCTCGAAGAAGTGCATGTCCTGGCGCTGGAGATGCCGGTACAGGGCGTTTCGCAGGTCGTGGCGCACCTTCTGGGCCAGGGAGTCCAGGGAGTAGTCGCTCACGGACTGGAACACGGCCAGGAACACGAAGGACGCCAGCACCCCTCCGCCATAGAGCAGCAGGGTGTCCAGGCCCGGAATCAGCCCGGACCTGGAGGCGTTGATGGCGTCCACGGCCTTGCCCACCAGGATCATGGGGATCAGGTCGCAGGCGCGGGCCAGGGCGTTGGTGCCGATTCCCAGCAGGAAGCGGTTGCGGTACGGGGCCACATACGGAAAGAGACGGGACAGTGCCCAGCTTGAAGCGATGCGCATTGGTTTGCTATAGACCAAGGAGCACCGGAGGAAAACACCAATGAGCAACGAGACTACCATCGTCCGGGTCATGGCGGAAAGCCGCGTGGCCCGTGCAGACCGCGCCATGGCGCGCTACATGTGCCTGACCTGCGGCTACACCTACGACCCCAAACGCGGCGACGCCAAGGGCGGCGTAGCGCCCGGCACCTCCGGCGACGACCTGCCCCACGACTGGTGCTGCCCCACGTGCGGCAAGGACCAGACCTATTTCGCCCGCCGGGACGACTGACCCGGCGCGCTGCCCTCCCCCCGCACCGTTGGCCCGGCCTTCACATGGTCGCGCTTCCACTGCACTCTTTCGCGGCTGCCGCATCCTGGACGGCCACCGGGAAGCGCAGGCAGAAGCGCGCGGAAGCTCCCGGCTCCACGGTGAAGCGGCCGTGCAGCTGGCTGACCAGCATCATCACGATCTGAAGCCCGAGGGAGGTCACCAGGGCAAGGTCGAAGTCCGGCGGCAGCCCGCTTCCATCGTCCTCGACGGCAATGGCCACCGTGGAATCCTCCATGGACATGTCCAGGCGCAGTTCCCCCCGGCTCCGGCTCCCGAGTCCATGCTTGAGGGCGTTGGTGACCAGCTCGTTCACGATAAGCCCGAAGGGCACGGCCTGGTCCAGGCTCAGATGCAGAGGACACAGCGAGAGCACAAGCGTGACCTCGCGTCCGCCTGCATAGGTCGACACCAGCCTGGGTATGAACTGACGCAGGTAGTCCTGGGCGTCGATCTCGCAGAAATCCCGCGAGCGGTAGAGCTGGTCGTGAATGAGGGCCATGGACGTAACCCGCCCCCGGCTTTCCGCCAGGACCCCCAGCGCCTCCTGATCCTCCACACTCTCCTCCTGCAGGCTCAGAAGGCTGGAGACGATCTGGAGATTGTTCTTCACGCGGTGATGAATTTCCCGCAGCAGGACTTCCTTCTCGCGAAGTGAGGCCTCCAGGGCCTCCTCGGACAGCAACCGTTCCAGCTCGCCGCTTGCCCGCACGCCGACCATGCGCAGGATGTTTTCCGCGAGCCGGGTGTCTTTCAGGGGACGCCTGCCGATCACCGCGATCAGTCCGGCGGGCCGCCCCGCGCCGTCCCAAAGGGTGACGCCCAGGTAGCTTTGCGCGGCCATCTCCTGAAGCACGGCGTCCTTGGGGAACAGGCTCTTCACCTCGCTGGGGAAGCAGCAGATGGCCTTGCCCACCACATCCGCGCAGGGCGTGTCTTTCAGGGCGTAGGAGATGTTGTCCTCGAAGTGCCCGTCGCAATAGATCGCCAGGGTCCGCGCAGTGAGCCCGTCACCCTCCAGCCGGTCGATGCACACAAACTCCATGCACAGGATTTCCGCCAGGTACCTGGCCAGGAACTGGAAGAACGCCTGGCCCGAGCATCCGCTCTCGCCGGTGGCCAGCACGGTCAGCACCTCGTCCAGCGCCCTGCGCTCCGTCACGTCCCGGACGGAGCCGTGCAGGCGCAATTCCTGCGGCCCGTCCCCCTGATCGCAGCAGTAGATTTCCCGAACCCAGCGGACCGTGCCGTCCTTGTGGTTCAACCTGAACTCCATCTCGCCGCTGTCCCCCGCTTTCAGGTCCCGCAGATGCATGCTCATGCGGAGGCGGTCGGACGGATGGACCAGCGGCAACCAGCACCCAAGCGCGTACATCTCCTGGGGGGTGTGCCCGGTCACGCTTTCCACGGCGCCTCCGACCCAGACCAGCCGGAAGCCTTCAAGACCCGATTTGACGCAGCTGTGGCAGAAATCCGAAGCCAGCAACGCCAAGCGGCGATACGGCAACTCGCCAGCCTGGGAGTCGTCGATATCAGCCAGAGGCTGCCGAGCCTCCTTCGGTTTCTCTTCCATGATTCCCCTGGCAGTTTACGTTCGAGAGCGCACTAATCCTGCTCCGAACTAAATCAAAGGCCACCCCCTGTCCACAAAGACGGCGCAGGGCCTGCCGCCCCTTTCCGCGTTGCTGCACTCAGACGGTGGCCCGCACTCCGGGAGGAAATCCTGCTCGCAGTGGAGCGGTCAGAGGCCCGACTCATGCTCCGTGCTGCATCCTCCTCTTGTGCGGATTGAGTATGGCGAAGCGGCCGATCAGGGTCAGCAGCTCCTGCGGCGGCCTGACCCAGAACGAGGCGTTGGTCGGGCGCGGCTCAGGCTTCACCAGCACGCCGATGCCGCGCCCTTTCAAGGCCTTGAACGCGTCCTCGTCCGTCTTGTCGTCCCCGAAGTAGAAGAGCAGGGCTTCGGGGTTTTCCTGAAGCAGCGTCTCGATGACCGCGCCTTTGTTTATGTCCGGCAGACGCAGTTCAAGTCCTCCGTCAAAGGAGTGCAGCTCCAGCCCGGATTCTTCCGCCAGAGGTCGCAGGTCCGGAAGGAGTCCGGCCTCGAGGCGGAGCCTCTCCTCATCGGGCAGGCCGCGCCAATGAATCGCCACCCCGCAGCTTTTCACCTCCAGAAGGGACGCGTCGTCCACCATGGACCGCGCCCTGGCCAGGGCGGCCTTCTGCCCAGGCGTCAGGTCGGCCTGTTGCGGATCGCGCCCCGGCGCGAGACGCTGCGCGCCGTGGCACCCCCAGATTTCCGGTTCCGGTTGGATGTTCAGCAGCCGTGACACGACCCCCGCCTCCCTGCCGCTGATCAGGATGAACCGGCTTCGTCCGCTTGCGGGCAACCGGTTCAGCACGTCGCGCATCCCTGCGTACGGATAGGCATGCTCGCGCTCCGGGCGGAACGGAGCAAGGGTTCCGTCGTAATCCAAGACCAATATCCAGGGTTTTTTCCCGGAGAACACCTCCAGGGCGGCGGGGTCCTCCAATATGTGGCGAAGTCCGGCAGGCGTAGCGTTCATGAAGACACCTTTCGATATGATTTCGTTTTCTCCAACGGGATGAATGCACTTTAACATGATTGTTGCCGATGACTGATCCATCTCACTCTTTCGTGAATGCCTCCGGTCTCGTTTCTCCCACGCTTCCCGGCCGAAAGAACGAATCGAGTACGACATCACTCCAGGCAATCCGTCATCAAACAAGAATCATGATTGGCAGCGTCTGGCGGTAGTGCTCGTGATGCACAAAGACAGCTCAAATCTGTATCAATCCGATAATCAACGTGAACTCACAGGTCAATAAATGCACCCCGAGCGGACACACGACAAAATAGCACAACATTTCAAATGGTTGATCAAAAATCCATGATGGACCGATCATGAACATCTGTCCATCATGGGGTATTGGGGAAATGCCGGCGCGTGGCGCGGCGGTGGCAGGAGAAACAGGAGGAGGACGAGGTCTGAATGACCAGAGGTTAAGGAACGGGCATCCCGTACGCGGCTAGAACACCACGGTCTTGTTGCCGTCCAGGATGATGCGGTCGTCCAGGTGCGCCCGCACGGCCTTGGCCAGCACCTGGCGCTCCAGGTCGCGCCCCAGCTCCTTGAGGTCCTCCACGCCGTGGCGGTGGGACACGTGGGCCACATCCTGGGAGATGATGGGGCCTGCGTCCAGCTCCGCAGTGACGTAGTGGGCGGTGGCTCCGATGATCTTGACTCCGCGCTCGAAGGCCTGGCGGTAGGGGTCGGCCCCCACGAACGCGGGCAGGAACGAATGGTGGATGTTGATGATGGGCACGGCGGAGCGGGTGATGAACTGCGGCGAGAGGATCTGCATGTAGCGGGCGAGCACCACCGCGTCGGCGTTGCCCCCCAGCAGGTCCAGCGCTGCGTTCTCTGCGGCCAGCTTGCCCGGATCGTCCATGGGAGGCACGGGTATGCAGTGGAAGGGCGCACCCAGGCGCTCCACCTGCTCCCTCAGGTCGGGATGGTTGCTGATGACCATGGCCACCTCGCAGGGCAGCTCCCCCCGCGACCAGCGCCAGAGGATCTCCATCAGGCAATGCTCGTGGCGCGAGACGAAAAGGGCCAGCCTCTTGAGCGGAAGCGCCTCGCGGATGGCCCACTGCATCTCGAACGGAGCGCCGACCACCTGGCGGAACGCGGCGACGAAGGCTTCCAGGCCCAGGTCCAGGTGCGGGGTCTGGAACTCCAGGCGCATGAACAGCTTGCCGCCCTCAGGGTCGGTGGAATGCTGGTCGAGCTGGGTGATGTTCGCTCCGTGAGAGAAGAGGAACTGGCTGACTGCGGCCACGATGCCGGGGCGGTCCGGACAGGTGATGAGCAGCCGGGCAATGCTGCCGCGCGCGTGGTCTCTGGTTTGCGTTCCGTTCATCCCCCTATCCTAGCCCATCCCCGGCCGGAAATCCACGCGGGGCGGCAGAGGGCCTTTCTCAGCACAGCGCCCGGAAAATCTTGAAATTTCTGAGCAATGCGATGACGACGCAGGACCCGCAGAACACTACAAGTATCGAGAGCGGCATGTAGAACGCTCCGTTCTCGTAGTATCCCGGAATCTTCCGCATCAGGCTGACCAGCAGCGGATGGATGAGATAGATTCCGAAACTCGCATCGGCCACCAGCGACACCAGCCTGTTGCGACTGAAACGATGCGCGTTGTTTTTGAAGAAGGTAAAGATCGCCAATGTTATCAAGAGGACCAGAATCCCATTGTTGATAAGCACATAGTGATCGCCAAACGCAGCGAACCTGTCAGCCACGATCCAGTTCAGGCAGACCCCGACTGCAATCAGGCCGGCGATGGACGCCATGACGCCCAGATTGCCAAGCCGCAGGGACGCAGCATGCCTGTCCAGAACGTAGCCCATGAACAGGTACGCGAAGTACCAGGGGAATACCGCGTACCATCCCAGGTGGACGTTTTTTACCGCTCCGAGCAGCGAATCCGCCTGGCTCATCAGCATCAGAAGGGCGAACACGGCAAACATGGCGATGAACTCGCTCTGCGACGGCTTTATCCCCAGCAGATAGCCGTTGAGGAACGGGAAGAACAGCATGAGCAGGATGTACATCGAAAGATACCACAAATGGTAATACGCCTGCCCGGAGAGCAGCGTCAGCTTCATGCCGTACGCAAAGCTGGCCACGAAGGAGGGTTCGTACAGGCTTGCGTAGGCAACATAGACCACGCTCCAGAAGACAAACGGCGGCAGAAGCCTGGAAGCTCTTTTCCGGTAGAACTCGAAGGTCCCCACAGGCCTGCCGAGAAGCAGGCAGCCCGATATCATGACGAACATGGGCACGGCGAAGCGCGAGGAGGAATTCAGCAGGTTGGCCAGCCACCAATCAGACGTGCTCACTTTTCCGTACTGCGCGTAATAGGGCGCGGTGACGTGAATCACCACCACGGCCAGACAGGAGAGTGCCCGGAGATATTCTATCCATTCCTTCTTCATGAGTCATACCGGCCAGGGATGCTGATGTCACGGCAGGTACTGCTGGAGGACGACGGATCTGCCCCGCCCCTCTTGGCACCTGCCCGGAGCGTGGCGTCGGGCGACAGAGAACCGGAGTTCGCCTCAGGCTTTGCGCTTGAGTGCGCTGGAGATGGACTCCAGGAGTGCCGCGCAGTCCACCGGTTTCACCAGATAGTCAGTGGCTCCCCCCTTGAACACGGCGTCGAAGACGTTCTGCTGGTCCCTGTGAGCCGAGATTATGAGGACCTTGACCTCCTGACCTGGCCTGATCCCCATCCCGGCCTCCATTTCCCTTATCGTTTTCAGGGTTTCCTGGCCATCCATCACCGGCATCTCTATATCAAGCAGAATCACCTGATAGGGATCGTTCTCCATGTGCGCCAACTGAAATGCCAGTACAGCCTCCTGCCCGTTTACGGCCATATCAGTTCTATGAACCCCCCTCAGGCACTCCGTAAGAATGAGGCGGTTGGATATCTCGTCTTCGACTATCAATACTCGCATGACCCCACCTGTTTTTTGCCAGAGTGTACAGCTCAGCCCAGTATCTATGGATAAACGGCTTTTGTGTCAAACGCTGCACGGCCTTCCGGTCGATTTTGCGTGTACCCCCCCTCCGGGCTTCGGTTTTCTGGCAGATTGCGGGGCGCCAGACTGCGCCCTGGACGATTAATTCCAACCATCTCGACAATGTACGCCCATCCGTGGTATCGTGCTACGCTTACCGAGATCCTGCACGGCCTCCGGTCGCGCCCTGAGGGAGAACACAAACCAAACCGAGGACCCACATGGAAACACACTACTGGCTCCTGAAGACAGAGCCCGGATGCTATTCCATAGACGATCTTGCCGCCGAACCGGACCAGACCACCCAATGGAGCGGCGTGCGCAACTTCCAGGCACGCAATTTCCTGCGCGATCAGATGTCCGAAGGCGACCAGGCGCTATTCTACCATAGCGTGACTGATCCATCCGCCGTCGGCGTGGCCCGCATCGTGCGGGCCGGATATCCCGACGAGACCGCTTGGAACCCGGACGACCAGCACTTCGATCCCAAATCCACCCCCGAAAAGCCCCTGTGGTTCGCGGTGGACGTGCGCTTCGTGGAAAAATTCGCCGCTCCCGTGCCGCTCGGGGCCATGCGCGGAGTCCCGGCCCTGGCCGGGATGGAACTCCTGCGCAAGGGCTCCAGGCTTTCGGTGATGCCCGTCACACGGGAGGAATTCGAGACCGTGCTCCGCATGGGCCGGGGGCTTCCGGCTTGACAGGCTCGCCCGCGCGTGGTGAATCGCGGCAAGGTGGAGAATGCCGCTGTGACGCAAGGCCTGTGAGGGTTCCAGGCTGAACCGCGGTGCCGCCGGAAACGAGCCTCAGGAGCACACCATGACCACCGTCGCCGATATTCCTTCCTTGTACACGGCAACCGGGCCGGTATCCCCCGAATTCGACCTTCCCGGCCAGGTCGTCATCGACCGCTGGCTGCTGGACGGACGCCTTGAGCCCTGGACGGGCGCGATGCAGACCGTCACCTCGCCCATCCATGTGGATACTGGGGCCGGACCGGTCCCGCGCGTCATCGGAGCCTGCCCCATGCTGGACGAGCCTGCCGCGCTGGCCGCCGTGGACGCCGCCAGTCGGGCCTGGAACCACGGGCGCGGCTTGTGGCCCACCATGCGCGTGGACGAGCGCATACGCTGCGTGGAGGAGTTCGCGCACCGCATGGCCGAAAAACGCGACGAGATCGTTCGCCTGATGATGTGGGAGATCTGCAAGTCCCTGCCGGACTCGCGCGCCGAATTCGACCGCACCCTGGAATACATCCACGACACCGTGGACGCCCTCAAGGATCTGGACCGCGCTTCCTCGCGCTTCGTCATCGAGAAGGGCATCTACGCCCAGATACGCCGCGCGCCGCTCGGTCCCGTGCTGTGCATGGGGCCGTTCAACTATCCCCTGAACGAGACCTTCACCACGCTCATCCCCGCGCTCATCATGGGAAACCCCGTGATCGTGAAGCCGCCGCGCATGGGCAAGCTCCTGTACGGGCCGCTGGCGCAGGCCTTCCTGGAATCCTTCCCGCCGGGCGTGGTGAACGTGGCCTACGGCGACCGGCGGATCCTCGGCCCGATCATGAAAAGCGGCAAGATCGGCGTGCTGGCCTTCATCGGGTCCAGCAAGGCCGCCGACGCCCTTCGGCTCCAGCATCCCCACCCGCACCGCCTGCGCTGCATCCTGGGCCTGGACGCCAAGAACGCGGCAATCGTCATGGAAAGCGCAGATATGGAGCTTACCGTGCAGGAGTTGCTGGCCGGTAGCTTATCGTTCAACGGGCAGCGCTGCACGGCCATAAAGATCGTGTTCGTGCACGAAAGCCGCGCCGGGGAACTCGTCGAGCGCCTGGGCGAAGCCATGGCCGCGCTGCCCCTGGGCATGCCCTGGGACACAGGCGTAAAAATCACTCCCCTGCCCGAACCCGGCAAGACGGACTATCTCACGCAGATTATCGCGGACGCCAAAACGCATGGGGCAACCGTTGCCAATCCTGGCGGCGGGGAAACCGCACAGTCGCTGTTTCGCCCGGCGCTTCTTCACCCCGTGGCCGAGGCGGCGCGCCTCTTCCACGAGGAGCAGTTCGGGCCGGTGGTGCCGGTGGTGACCTACTCCGACGTGGAGGAGCCCGTGCAGGCCATCATGAATTCCGGCTACGGCCAGCAGATGAGCATCTTCGGCACGGACCCGGGGAAGGTGGCGGAGCTCGTCGATCCCATGGTGAACCAGGTGTGTCGCGTGAACCTGAACAGCCAGTGCCAGCGCGGACCGGACACATTCCCTTTCACCGGGCGCAAGGACTCCGCCGAGGGCACGCTCTCGGTGACGGACGCCTTGCGCTCCTTCTCCATCCGCACCCTGGTGGCGGCCAAGGGCACCATCGGCAACAAGGCCCTGCTCTCCGACATCCTGCGCCAGAGGCGCTCGAGCTTTTTGTCCACGGATTTCCTGCTGTAGGGTGAACGGGCCTGCGATGTGCGTCGCAGGCCCTTTTCCGTCACTTGATCCGGAAAAAGCGGATTCAGGGCGTGAGAAGCAGGAAGGCGGCAGCGGCCACCGCCGTGGGGAAAAGCGCTCCGGCCAGGAGCCACAGGGGATTAATTATCCCGTCCCTGAAACCGTGCTTGAGGATGGAATAGCCCGCCGGGTTGGGGGCGTTGGCGATGACGGTCAGGCCGCCGCCGGTGACGGCCCCGGCCAGCAGAGAGAACTTGCTCTGGTCCGAGAGGTTCTCCACCAGGGTTCCCAGGTAGGTCAGGGCGGCATTGTCGGTTACGGCGGTCAGGGCCACGGACCCGTAGAACAGGGCCAGGGCGTCCATGCGCATAAGGAGCGACTGAACCCACCAGCGCTGCGGCGGCCCCAGGATCACCAAACCGGCCAGAAACACCCCCACCAGCAGGCTGGAGCGCACCATCAGCTCGGACTGGTGTTCCTCATAGGCGGCCACGAACCCCAGAAACACCACGAACAACCCCAGGAAGGCCACGGGATGGTGCAGGAGCATCACCAGCCCCGCCAGAGCGGCCAGATGCACGACGCTGATCCAGTTTGGAATGTCCTCGCGGGCCTCGGGGGGGATGTGCACGCTCATGCGCCTCAGCGGACCGGAGAACACCAGGGTCAAAAGCGTCGCGTTGACCACCACGGCGAATGCCGCCTTCCAGCCGAAGTTCGAGAACATGTGCCACAGGCCCCAGCCCCATTTGGGCGCGCTCATGATGACCGGCGGGGCCGCGAAATGGGTCAGCACGCCGCCGATGGAGATGTTCACGAAGAGCGTGCCCAGCATGGCGTATTTCAGGGTGTCCGGCAGGGGCTGCGTGAAAAAGACCGCGTAGAGGATGAGGGCCGTGACCGTCATGGCCGCCGGTTCCGTAATGAACGAACCCAGGAGCGGCCCCACGGTGAGCGCCGTGACGCACATGCTCATGCCCATGGGCAGGGGCATCCGCGAGGCCAATCCCACGATGATCCTGGTGGCCAGGGACACCACCGGCTTGGTGGAGGCCACGATCATGATGGCGAATACGAAGGCGGGCTCGGTGAAGGAAACGGACTCGATGTAGGCCACGGCCGCGCCGGGTCCGCTGAACAGACCCAGAAGCGTCAGGAATACCGCGCCCCAGAACCCGAACACCACCTCCACCTCGCCCAGCAGGTGCCACAAGCCCTGGTGGGGACCGCCCCTGCGGGCCAGCCTCAGCACCTGTCCGGCCAGGAACGTGTGCAGCACGGCAGCTGCGAACGCACCCGTTCCCAGGACGGTGACGAGCCAGGATGACGGCATGGGGCCAGTCCTAGTCGAAGCAGAATTCGACGGTGAAATCGCCCTGGGGGGAGGTGAACGGGATGGCTATGACCGGGCCGGAGGTGACGTGGGAAATGGTGTGGTTGTCGCCGAAGATGATGGTGGGGGTGGAGGCCTGCATGGCCAGCCCCATCTGCGCGAGCCCTGCCCTGGCCTGGCCGGAGATCATGTTGGTGATCTCGCCCACCGCGTCCTTGGCGTCCTGCATGATGTCGCCCACGTCGTCTCCCAGCATGTTCTTCACGATGGCCACGGCGCATTTCTTGGTGAAGGACAGCGAAATACTGCCGCGCTTGTCGCCGGTCAGTCCCACGATGGCGGACACGTCCCCGGCGGCGGAGTTGTTCTTCTTCACGTAGGGCTTGCCGGGGGTGGGGTCGAGCATGGCCATGGTGGAGAGCACATGCTTGGCGGCCTGCACGAACGGCTTGGCGATTTCGGCGTCGGTGGAGTTCATGTCCGGTCCTTGACATCAGAAGATGAAATTGAGGCGAAAGAATTCACAGGGACCCAAGCTTTAGCCTGGATCCCCTCTCCGCCTGTCAGTTCGACTAGTAGCGTCTGACCCATAGGCTTTCAAGGTCTTTTTCCTTTTACGAAACAATTGGCAAAAACCCCGTGATTTCGAGACCAAGCGTCATTCCCCGTTTTCTTGCCATTTCCCCCCGGGTGATGTAGGCCATTGTAGACACGCCGCAGGCATGGGGGCCGGGAAGAGCATCACGGGCAGGACACGACGCCGGGTCGCGCTGGGCGGCCGGACACGAAGTACGCCCTCCCGGTCTGGACCGCGGCGAAAAAAAAGATGCAGCGCCGCCAAGAGCCAGCCACCGAACATAAGAACCGCGCCACAGGCTTCTCCGACGCCGACTGGGGCGCGCTGGAAAAACGGCTCTCCGACACCAGGGACCTCCTCCAGGACATCCTCCTGCACCTCCGCCGGGTGCTCGACAATCTGAAGACCGTGGGCAACTCCTGCCAGAGCGCGGGCCGCGCCTGGCGCAGGGCCGAATCCGCCGCCGGAACGGGACGCGCCAAGACCGCCCGCGCGACCGCCAACGGCGCCGACACCCGCAAATCCCCCGGAAGCGCGAATGCGCACGCCTCTTCCGGCGCCACCGGCACCAGGGCGTCCACCGGCCCGGACCCGGCAGGCGCGCGTTTCCATTCCGCCGGAGCCAAGGCTTCAGGCGCAACCGGGACATCGGGCGCAGCGGGGCGCCAGACGCACTTCGGAGCTTCCGGCGCGAGCGCGGCAGGCTCGGCAAATGGCCAGGCCTACGCCGGAACCTCGGGCCGCACAGGCGCTTCGGGAGCCAGGGCCGCGCAGGACCGCCAGGCCGGAAACGGCTTCTCCTGGAGTTCGCGCACGCGCACGGATTCCAGCTCGTCCTCCTCGAATTTCACCGGCGGCGCGCAGCAGAAGCCCTCCTCCCGCGACTGGCGCGCCCAGCGCGAGGCCCGTTCGGAGAACACCTCCGGGGACCGTTCCGACAGCCGCGCCGGAAGCCGCGACTCCTTCGGCGGCCATTCCCGCCAGGAGCGCGCGGGCTCCCAGGCCGGCGGCCAGAGCGGACAGCAGGGCCAGAACAAGGGCCACCAGCAAAGTCACCGGACAACCGGAAGCGGCGGCGGCTCCAGCTATCAGGAATACCGCCAGCGCAACCACAAGTCCCCCCTGGGCAGCGGGCGCATGACCCTCACCCAGGCCTGCGCCCTGCTCTGCGTAGCCTATCCCTGCACCCCCGACGACATCAGGACCGCCTACCGCAAGCAGGCCCGCCGCCATCACCCGGACCTGGGCGGCAATGAGGAAATGATGAAGTCCATCAACCAGGCCTACGAACTGGCCCTGTCCTGGTGCTCCCCCCTGCGCGGCAAGTCCGCCACCTGGGCCGCGTAGTTGCTCTGCGCGCAAACATTTCTGCATTATTTTGATGAATAATTTTTAAATCTATGCTTTCCTGATCCCATGATTCTTCCCTGGGAATCAGACCCACGTCTTTCAGGGACGCGTCCAAGGCGACCGCCGCGAAACCCGGCTTCCACGAGCACACCGTTCGGCAGGCTCACATGTGCACACTCCCGAAAACCCTCAGGCGCAGCGTCCAAGCTTCCGATAATCCTCGCTTTCCGTCATATTTCCAACGGAGCAGGACCGGATCGGCCCGACTCGCCTGTTTCGGGAGCGTAACACTCTGAAATACCTGTAACGGCATGACCTTTGCTTTTGTCCTTGGAACAAACCTCAAGGACGAGGGTACGACCATGCACATTCGGCTTCTTCCCCTGCTCTGCCTGCTGCTCCTGGCCGGATGCGCCGGGCCGTCCGTGCAGACCCGCGAACAGTCCCACCGCTCCTCATCCAACCTGGAGCCGGAAATCACAGAACTCGAAGCCCTGAGGAACAGCCGCGGACGTCCCCTGACGCCGACGGAACGCCAGGCTCTTGATTCCAAGGCGGGCATCGCCTTCAACCTGAGCCCCGAGGAAACCGAAGAGGTCCGCCTCTTCTTCCAGTATTTCTCCCGCGACAAGCGCGACACCGTAAGCCGCTGGATGCTGCGCAGCGAGCCGCACCTGGAATACGTGCGCGCCGTGCTGGCCAGCCATCGCCTGCCCCAGGACCTGCTGGCCCTGCCCTACATCGAGTCCGGCTACAACGTGCTGGCGGTTTCCCACTCCGGAGCCGTGGGCATGTGGCAGTTCATGCCCGCCACCGCCCGCCGCTTCGGCCTGACCGTGGACTGGTGGCTGGACGAGCGCCGCGACCCCTACCTGTCCACCGTGGCCGCAGCGCGCTACCTGAAGACCCTGCACGGCCAGTTCGGCGACTGGCAGCTGGCCCTGGCCGCATACAACGCGGGCGAAGGCGCGATCTCGCGCGCCATGAGCTCCTCCGGCAAGCAGACCTTCAACAGCCTGGCCAAGTCCTCGGCCCCCATCAAGGACGAGACCCGACACTACGTGCCCAAATTCCTGGCCATGCTGAAAATAACCAAGAACGCCAAGCGCCTGGGTTTTGACGCCCCGGACATGCGCGCCTCCAAGGACCTCCAGGAAGTGCGCATCCCCGCCGGGACCGACCTCGCCGGGCTGGCCCATCACGTGGGGCTCTCCTGGGAGCAGTTCCATGCCCTGAACCCGGCCTACCGCCGCCAGGTCAGCCCCCCGGACCGCGCAACCGCCGCCTGGGTGCCCAAGCGGCTGGCCCAGTCCGCCCTGGCCTACGCCGAGAAGCCCGGCAGCGGCGCGCGCATGGCGCGAGGCGGCGAGACCTGGTGGACCCTGTCGCGCGAAACCGGCGTTCCGGCCAACGTGCTCCAGGAAGTGAACAAGGGGCAGGCCTGTCCCGTGGCGGGCAAGGCCGTGCTGGTGCCCCTGGCCGCCTGCTCCCTGGACGTGGGCGGATACCCCGGAGACAACGCGCCCGGCAAAAAAGCCCCGGCATCCGGCGTGATGACCGCCCAGGCAGCCTCGCCGTCCAAGGCGGACCTGACCCCGGCTTCAGGCCAGAGCACGCTCTACATCGTGCGCTCCGGCGACACGCTGGAGTCCGTGGCCAACAGGACCGGCGTGGGCGTGCAGGAGCTCATCAGCTTCAACAAGGCCAACCCCAAGGACGCCCTGACCCCTGGGACTCCCCTGCTGATCCCCGCCAAGGGCCAGCCCGTGCAGGAAGCCCAGCTTCAGGCCCGGACCGCGCCGCAGATGCAGGCCCAGCTCCAGGCCAGGCCGGGAATACAGGGCCAGACGCAGTCCCCGGCGCAGCTCCAGGTCCAACCCCAGGCCGTAAACCCCGAATTGAACCCCAACCCCCGCTACAAGATCATCCGGCGCTCCGGGTCCTGATGCGGCTGTTGCAGGCACGACACTTCGCCAGGCTCCTGCGCTGCCGTGCAGGAGCCTTTGCCGTGCACGTACCCGACCGGGCTCAGGCTCCCGGGGTCGGAGATATGGTTGTCCTGCCAGCTGAACAGGCATATGAAATGCACCAGCGCGCGCGGGCGCACGGGCTCAGAGGACGCATCTCAGCCACGCGCCCCTGCAAAACGACTGCAATCTCCCTGAGGCCTGCGTTTCAAGCGGAGCATTCCGACAGGCTCTTCCATGAATGACCATCCTTCTCACGGCTTACCCCCTGTTTTGTTCGCGGACCTGTTCGATCTTGCCTATCTTCAACGAATCCAGGATGCTTTCGCCGAAGCCTGCCAGGTGGCCTCGCTCATCACCCATCCCGACGGGACGCCCATCACCCGGCCCAGCAATTTCTGCCGCCTGTGCCGCGACATCATCCGAGCCACGCCCAAGGGACTCGCCAACTGCTTCGCCTCCGACGCGGCACTGGGCGCCAGCACACCGGACGGCCCTACCATCCAGACCTGCCTGAGCGGCGGGCTGCTGGACGCCGGGGTGAGCATCACCGTGGGCGGCAACCATGTGGCCAACTGGCTGATCGGGCAGGTTCGGACCGGAACCCAGGACGACGAAGCCCTGCTCAGCTATGGCCGGGAAATCGGCGCCGACCCGCAGGACTTCCGCGCTGCCCTCGACGAGGTGCCGATCATGTCCCGGGAGCAGTTCGCCAAGGTGGCAAACGCCCTGTACCTGCTGGCCAACGAGATATCCCGGGCCGCCTACCAGAACCTGCAGCAGGCCCGCATCATCCGGGAAAGGGAAAAGGCCGAGGAAGCCCTGCGCGAGAACCGCCGCGTGCTGGAAACAATCCTGAACACCGTGCCCCAGTCCATTTTCTGGAAGGACACGAACAGCGTGTACCAAGGGTGCAACCGGGCCTTCGCCATGGCTGCCGGCCTTGACGATCCGTCACTCATCGTGGGCAAGAACGACTACGACCTGCCCTGGCTCCAGGAGGAGTCCGACGCATACCGCGCCGACGACCGCCAGGTCATGTCCTCCAACCAGCCGAAACTCCACATCATCGAACGGCTGTCGCGTTTCGACGGCCAGCTCATCTGGCTGGACACCAGCAAGCTGCCCCTATACGCCGATTCCGGCACGGTGTCCGGGGTGCTGGGCATCTTCGAGGACATCACCGAGCGAAAGCGGGCCGACGAGGCCCTGCGCGAAAGCGAGGAACGGCTCGAGTCGGTTCTGGAGGGAAGCCAGCTCGGCCTCTGGGACTGGGACATCGCGTCCAACACGATCAAGCGCAATGTGTACTGGGCGCAGATGCTCGGCTACACCCTGGAAGAGGTCAACCAGGGCCTCGACCAGTGGACCGATCTCATCCATCCCGAGGACCGGGGCCGCGCCGTGAAATCCATCCAGGACCATCTTGCCGGACTCACCCCCATGCACCGCGCGGAATACCGGATGCGATCCAAGAGCGGGACGTATCGATGGATCCTGGACCAGGCCAAGGTGGTGCGACGCGACCTCGAAGGCAGGCCCCTGCGCATGAGCGGAACCCACACCGACATCACCGAGAACAAATGCATGCAGGACGTGATGGTTCAGACCGAGAAGATGATGAGCGTGGGCGGGCTGGCGGCGGGGATGGCCCACGAGATCAACAACCCCCTGAGCGGCATCCTTCAGAACGTGCAGGTGGTGGTGCGAAGGCTGACGCAGGACCTGCCTTTGAACGTGGAAGCCGCTCGCGAGGCGGGATGCGAATTCGCTGCCGTCGCGCGCTACGCCAGGGACCGCGAGATTCTGGATTCGCTCATGGCCGTGCACGATGCGGGAGTCAGGGCGGCCCACATCGTTTCCAGCATGCTCGAGTTCAGCCGCAGGACCACGTCCCACAACGCCCCGAACAACCTGGGAGAGCTGCTGGACAAGTCCGTGGAACTCTGCTCCACCGACTACGACCTGAAAAAGAAATTCGACTTCAGAAACATCCGCATCGTCCGGGAATACGACCCGGATCTGCCGGAGGTGCCCTGCTCCGGGCCGCAGATCCAGCAGGTGTTCATGAACCTGCTGGGCAACGCCGCCCACGCCATGGCCGACCAGCCCGCGCCGCTCATCACCCTGCGCACCCGCAGGGACGGGGACATGGCCGTGGTCGAGGTGGAGGACAACGGCAGCGGCATGGACGAGGAGCTCACCCGCAAGATATTCGAGCCCTTCTTCACCACCAAGCCCGTGGGCGAAGGAACGGGACTCGGGCTGTCCGTGTCCTATTTCATCGTGGCCAACAACCACCAGGGAACCCTCTCGGTGGAGTCCTGGCCGGGCAAGGGGTCGCGCTTCACGGTCCGGCTGCCCCTGAGAAGGGAGCAGTAGTTTCCATCAAAACAGTGTTTGATAACTCCAACCTGCGGAGCCAACGCCCGATTGCTCCCCTCAGCGTCCGGCCGGTCGCGCCCCGAGCGTGATGCCCCGCAGCCGCAGGACGCCGTCCGCAGTGTACAGGATCACCCCCGCCCAGATGAACCCGAAGGTCACGGCCTGAGCGAGCCCGAAGGGTTCGCCGTAGACCAGCGCGCCCAGCAGGAACATGCCCGTGGGTCCGAGGTACTGAAGCACCCCCAGGGTGGTCATGGTGATCTGCCTGGCCCCGAAGGCGAAGGCCAGGAGCGGCACCGTGGTCACCAACCCGGCTCCCATGAGCAGCGCGTCCGTCCCGAAGCCCAGGTGGCCCATTCCTCCGAGCCCCTGCATCGCCAGCCACAGCAGATAGCCCGCCGCAGGCCCGGCCAGCATCATGGTCTCCAGGAAGAGTCCCGGCAGGGATTCCACGGTCATGAGCTTGCGGACCATGCCGTACAGCCCGAAGCTCACCGCCAGGCACAGGGCGATCCAGGGCAGGCGCCCCTGCGAGAGAAGCTGCACCGCGACCCCCGTGGCCGCCAGGCCCACGGCGATGGCCTGGGGTCGGTGCAGCTTGTCCCCGAAGACCATGCGTCCAAGTGCCACGTTCACCAGGGGATTCAGGTAGTAGCCCAGGCTGGCCTCCAGCACGTGCCCGGCGTTGACCGCCCAGATGTACAAAAACCAGTTCATGCCGATCAGGCTGCTGCTGGCCGCCAGAAGCAGCATGTCCCTGCGGGTGCGCAGGGCCTTGCGCACTTCGGCCAGGCGGCCCTGAAATACCAGCAGCAGGCCCGTGCAGGCCAGGGACCACACGATGCGGTGGCAGATGATCTCCTGGGCGGACACCGCGGCCAGGGCTTTCCAGTACAGGGGCAGAAGGCCCCAGCAGACGAATGCGAAGGTGGCGGCCAGCAGGCCGGACAGGGAGCGGTTTTGCAGCATGATGGCGTGTCTCGAACGAAAGAGGTTCTGAGCCGGCGCGGTGGCCGGGCGCGGTGATGTCCTTGCCGCCCCTTGCATGCCGGGGGATATGATTGGGGTCTTGGCCGCTGCACCCGCACGCGGGTCTGGCGACCCAATACCCCGAGGCATGCCCCGATTCAATCTTCTTCTGCCGCGAAACCGATATGAGACATTGCCCGGCCAGTGAGCGACAGGAGCTTTTCCCATGGCAAACAGGGCACGTGCCTGCTATGTCAACGGGCACGATCCCCTGGAGGCGCGACGTTGGCCGATCACCCCCTGTTCATGACCCTGGAACACACCTTCCTGACCTTCCTGGCTCTGTTCCATGCGGCGGGGGCGTTCTCGGCGGTGCACGCGCTGTTGTCGGCCCGCTCCTCGCAGGGAGCCATCGCCTGGGTCATGTCCATGCTGGTGATTCCCTACGCTGCCGTGCCCCTGTACTGGATCTTCGGTCGCGACCGGTTCCACGGCTACGTCACGGCGCGGCGGGAGGGCTCAAACGAAATCGAGACCCTGCGCCACGAACTGGAGCGCAACCGGGTGGAGCTTTCCGACCTGAGCCCCGGGCTCGAGGGCACCTTGTCCGTTCTGGAGCGCCTGGCAGGCATGCCCTTCACCAGCGGCAACCACGCGGAGCTGCTGAAAAACGGACCGGCCACCTTCGAGGCCATCTTCGCCGAAATCGCCCGCGCCACGGACTACATCCTGGTGCAGTTCTTCATCATCCACGACGACGCCATCGGGCAGGAACTCAAGGACCGCCTCGCGGCCAAGGCCCGCCAGGGCGTGCGGGTGATGCTCCTCTACGACGAGATCGGCTGCCATACCCTTCCCGAGCCCTACCTGGGGGAACTGCGGGATTCCGGCGTCAGAGCGCACCCGTTCAACACCACCAAGGGCTGGCGCAACCCCTTCCAGCTGAATTTCCGCAATCACCGCAAGATCGTGGTGGTGGACGGCAACACCGCCTTCGTGGGCGGCCACAACGTGGGCGACGAGTACATGAGGCAAAGCTCCCGTTTCGGATTGTGGCGCGACACCCACCTGCGCTGCGACGGCCCGGTGGTTTCCACTGTGCAGTTGAGCTTCGCCGAGGACTGGTACTGGGCCACCCACGAGCTGCCGGACCTCAACTGGCAGCCCGCGCCGCCCCGGCAGTTCACGGGCGCGGGCTTGCCCATGCTGGCCATTCCCAGCGGCCCGGCCGACACTGTGGAGACCTACACCCTGACCTTCCTACAACTGGTTGAAGCCGCACGGACGCGCCTGTGGATCGTAAGCCCCTATTTCGTGCCGGACCGGGAAGTCACCACTGCGCTTCAGCTCGCCGCGCTTCGCGGGGTGGACGTCCGGGTCATGCTGCCGGAAAAGCCCGACCACACGTTGGTTTACCTGGCGTCCTTCTCGTATTTTCCCGAACTGGAGAAACTCGGGATCAAATTCCTGCGCTTCATGCCGGGCTTCCTGCACCAGAAGGTGATGCTCGTGGACGACCGGCTGGCCACGGTGGGCACCGCCAACTGCGACAACCGGTCCTTCCGGCTCAATTTCGAGCTGACCATGGCCGTGGTCGACGCGAAGTTCGCCTCGCAGGTGGAGACCATGCTCCTGGAGGATTTCGCCGGATGCATCCCGGCCACGGCCTCGGAGTACGAGAACCGTTGGTTCGGGTTTAAAGCCGCCGTACGGCTGGCCCGGCTTCTCTCGCCCATCCTGTGAGGATCGCCATCCGGATGAAAGCCGCCATTTCGAACTTGCGGATTCTCCACGCAACAGGGAATATGTGCCCTGCAGCATCCTCGAGGCCATCCATGCATCCCCTGTAAAGGAGCAGTCAGTCATGAGTTTGCGCGCAATCGCCCTGCTGGCCCTTCTTCTGGGTTCGCCTACGCTGGGCTTCCCGGGGGAAGTCGCACGGATTGGAGTGAACATTCCCCTGACAGGTGCTGCCGCCGACATCGGCCAGTATCTCCTATGGGGGGTGGAAATAGCCGTGGCCGAGGCCAACGCCTCCGGGGGCGTGGGTGGACGGCCCGTGCAGGCCGTGATCCTGGATGACGAGACCAACCCCCAGAAGGCCGCAGCGAACGTCCGCCAGCTCATCGGCCGGGAGAACGTGTCCGCAGTGCTCGGGCCGGCCAACAGCGGCAACGCCCTGGCCATGATCCCCATCATGCAGGAGGCCAGAAAACCCCTCATGCTGCTCACCGCTTCGGCCACCAAGCTGACCACTCTCTATAGCGACGCGCCGCAGAATTACATCTTCCGGGCCACCCTGCCCGACCGCGAGCAGATAAGAAAACTGCTGGACTGGGCCGCGCCGCGCTTCCCGCGCCTGGCCATCGCCTGCGACACCACCCCCTACGGCCAGCTTGCCAGGCAGGACCTGACCGAACTCATGGCCGAACGCGGGCTCAAACCCGTCGCCGTGGTCGAATTCGACCTGGGCGAGCTGGACATGACCGGAAAAATCCGCGAGCTGGAAAAGACCCCGGTGGACGCCGTGGCCGTGCTGAGCCTGGGCAGGGAGGTCGCCAACTTCGTGCGCGGCGCGGACGCCGTGGGCTTCAAGCCGCGCCTCATCGGGCAGTATCCGTTCTTCCTGCATCCCATCAAGGAACTGCCCGACCGCCTGTCCAACGGCCTCACCGGCGTTCTCGGCTCCTCGGCCCAGGACAGCCCCAAATCGCGCGAGATCGACGCCATCGTTCGCGCCAAATACCGCCATCAGGGCTACTACCCCTTCAAATTCGTGGAGGCGGCCTACGAGGGGACCAGACTGGTGCTCCAGGCCATGAACGAGGCAGGCTCGGACCAGGGACCGGCCATACGCGACGCCCTGGAACACATCGAACGCTTCCAGGGAGTGAGCCAGGTGTTCGAGCGCCCCTTCAGCCGTGAACGGCACGAGCTCTACAAGGTCGAAAACCTGTCCATGGGCGTCTGGCGAAACGGCGACGTCGTCCGGCTGGACCAATGACCCGGTCCCGGTTTTCCCGGAAGGGACGGTAAAGGCGAAACATGTACGCCGGACTGTCCATCAAACGGACCGTGGTCCTGGTCCTGTTCGCCACGTCGCTGGTGACGCTTGTGGCCGGTTGGGCCGCCGTGCGCTACCTGGGGCTGGAGGGATTCGCGCGCCTGGACCAGGAGCAGGCCTTCCACGACCTGGGCCGCGCGACCAGCGGCCTGGACAATGAACTGGCGCACCTGGACTCCGCCCTGCGCTTCAAGAGCGTGTCGGACGTCACCTACCGCTTCGCGGAGGACCGCGACAAGCTGCTTGGCTCGGACACCTTCTCCTGGGAGGCGCTGCGGAGCGCTGGCCTCAACCTCATTGCCCTGTACGACCCGGCGGGCAAGCTCCTGGCGGCCGGCGCCTTCGACCTGAACACCCGCGAGGCCATCCCCCTGGATACCCTGCTGAAGGACCTGCCCGACGAGATAAAACGTCCGGGCGCTGGCGCGGGGGCAGGGGCCAGGAACCAGGGCAAGGGGGTGCTCAATACTCCGCTGGGTCCCATGCTCATAAGCTACCAGCCAGTGCTCAACTCCCTGGGCTGGGGTCCCTCGCGCGGGACGCTCCTGGCCGGGCGCTTCCTGGACGGCAAGCTGGTGGAGCAGCTCGCCCAGCAGCTGCGCCTGCAATTCTCCCTGGTTCCTCTCGCCAAGGCTCCCGCCCTTTTGAGCGACAAGGCCAGGGAGGCCATGCGCGCCGGGAAGGACGCCTTCGTGGGGTCCGAGACCAGCGAATCGCTCACCGTACACTGCCTGTACCCGGATTTTCTCGGAATTCCTGCGCTTCTGCTCACCGTGGTGCATCCGCACACCGACGCCCTGGCCTTCAACCGCTCCATGCACATGGCCCTGGGACTGGTGGGGCTGGCCGGAGCGCTGTCGTTTGGCGCAAGCATCCTGCTGCTGCAACTGTTCGTGCTGAACCCGCTTTCGCGCATCACCCGGCACGTCGCCCAGATCAAGGACTCCCGCGACCTCGGCAAGGCCCTGGTCCTGGACCGCGACGACGAGATCGGACTCCTGGCCAAGACCCTGAACGCCACCGGGGCCGACCTGGCCAGGCTCTACGACCAGCTGGACCGCCAGCACGGCCTGCAGAAGCTGCTCATCGACAACATTCCGCTTCCCATCTCGATCAAGGACGCCCATGGGCGCTACGTCCTGGCCAACCCCGCCCTGGGGCGTCTGCTGGGCCGCCCGGCCGGCGACCTGCCCGGTTCCACCGATGCGGAGCTCGGCTCGCCCGCAATCTGGGCGGCGTCCGCGCAGGCTGAGGAACAGGAAGTGTTGCGCACAGGGCAACCCCGCTTCTGCGAATCCGAAGCCTTCGACAGCCCCTTTGCCGGGCTGCGCCTGTTCGCCACCAACCGCCTGCCCCTGCCGGGCCCGGGCGATGAGCCCGCAAGCGTGCTCACGGTCAGCCTGGACGTCACGGAACGCCATCACGCCGAAGAGAACCTGCGCCAGAGCGAGCGCAAGTTCCGAACGCTCTTCGAATCCATGACCGAGGGCGTGAGCCTGAACGAGATCGTCACCGGCCCCTCCGGTGAGGCATCCGACTACCGCGTGCTTGGCGTGAACCCGGCCTACGAGTCCATCCTGGGCATAACGAGCTCCCGGGCAATCGGGGAGCTGGCCTCGCGCCTGTACGGCGCCGGTGAGGCCCCGCTCCTGGACACCTTCTCCAAGGTGGCCTCCAGCGGCACGCCCACGTCCTTCGAGGTGTTCTTCGAGCCCATGGCCAAACACTTCCACGTGTCGGCCTTCTCTCCCTGGCCCGGCCATTTCGCCACGGTCTTCACCGACACCACCGAGCGCATCCGGACCCAGGAAGCCCTGGAACACGCCAGGGCGGTCATGCAGCACGTCCTGGACTCCATGCCTTCCCCGGTTATCGGCGTGGACGCGAACGCCGCCGTGGCCTATCTGAACAGCGCCGCAGCCCAGATGATGGGCGCTGCGGATGCAGTGGGGGCACAATCCGTGGGCCTGCCCCTGGCCCAGGCCTTCCCACCGCTCGAAAACTACCTGGACCCCATCGCCTCCGCGCTTTCCCAGGAACGGCCCGTGCAACTGCATCGGATCAAGGTGTCCGTATCCGGGGATCAAAAGCTCATCGACCTCCAGGTGTTCCCCCTGCTGGCCGACGGCCAGGCGCGCGGTGCGGTCATCCGCCTTGACGACGTCACCGAACGGGTGCGCATGGAAGAGCTGGTCCTTCAGACCGAAAAAATGATGAGCGTGGGCGGGTTGGCCGCAGGCATGGCCCATGAGATCAACAATCCTCTGGGCGGCATCCTGCAGAGCGTGCAGATCGTGAAGCGCCGGCTGTTCTCCGAGCTTCCCGGCAATTCCAGGGACGCCCGCGAGGCCGGATGCCCGCTGGAGTCCATCGGGCGCTACCTGGCCCTACGCGAGATTCCCAAATTCCTGGACGCCATCCAGGACGCCGGAACGCGCGCCGCGCACATCGTATCCAACATGCTGGAATTCAGCCGCCGCAGCGAATCCACGGTGGCCCCGGCGGATCTGGCGGAACTCATCGAAAAGGCCCTGGAACTGGCCTCCAACGACTATGACCTCAAGCGCAAGTACGATTTCCGCCGCATCGAAATCGTGCGGGACTTCCCGGCCGAACCCGTCATCGCGGGCTGCACCAAGACCGAGATCGAACAGGTGGTCCTGAACCTCATCAAGAACGCGGCCCAGGCCCTGGCCGTACAGCCGCCCGTGGACCAGGCCCCGCGCATCGTGCTGCGACTGTCGTCCTCGCACGGCTTCGCCCGCCTGGAGGTCGAGGACAACGGACCCGGCATGGACGAGGCCATCCGCAAGCGCGTGTTCGAGCCGTTCTTCACCACCAAGTCGCCGGGGCTGGGAACCGGACTCGGTCTCTCGGTGAGCTACTTCATCATCACCCAGAACCACGGCGGCGACATGACCGTGGAGTCCTCTCCCGGACGGGGGGCGCGCTTCATCGTCCGCCTCCCCCTGGGCCATCCGGGCGAGGAGCCAGTCGGAGACGGGCAAAGCGAAGCGTAGCCTCCCGGCCCGGCTTCCCGGTTGAACCCGCGGCAACGAGGCGGACGGGGATCAGGCCGGTGTCTGCCCGGCCTGTATGTCCGCGATGGTCTTTTTGATGCGATCGATGCGTTTCTCGTCCGTGGGATGCGTGGAGAGAAAGGCCAGCGTCCGGGGCGTCTGGGGATTCTTGCGCATGTTGTCCCAGAAGCGCACCGCAGCGGACATGTCGTACCCTGCCTTGGCCATCAGGTGCAGCCCGATGGCGTCGGCCTCGTGTTCGTGCTTGCGGCTGTACGGCAGCATAACCCCAAGGCTCGCTCCGAAGCCCCACACCTGGGACGCTATCTGCACCAGACGCGGGTCCTCCTCGCTGAGCACGAAACTCAACACAGCTCCCCCGATCTGCGCGCCCAGTTCCATGGTGGCCCGCTCCGCGCCATGCCGGGCCAGGGCGTGGGCCACCTCGTGAGCCATGACCGTGGCCAGCTGGGCGTCGTCCTGCACGTACTTGAAGAGCCCGGAATACACGAAGATCTTCCCGCCGGGCAGGCAGAAGGCGTTGGGCACGGAATCGTTGTCGATGACGTGGAATTCCCACTGCATGCCCTTCTCGCCGCTGGCGGCGGCCACCCGTGCGCCGACGCGCTTCACGGCCTCGATCTGGGCCTGATTGCGCGAGAGCTTCTCCGTGCCCAATATCTGGCGGGCCGCCTGCGCACCCATGGCCCTCTCCTGGCTCTCCGGGATGACGATGAGCCGCTTGCGCTCGGTGTATGGCGCGGAGTCGCACCCTGCGGCCAGCAGCGTGGCCCACAAGGACAACAGGATGAGGGAAATGGAAAACGGTTTTTTTTTCATAAGAGTGCACGTTCCTGGAGGACTGCATGCGCCAGCAGGCGGACCTGACGTCTGGCCCGAACCGGACTCGAAGCTGGCGCTGGAAAAAACTAGATAAAGCCCCGGCATCGCGAGTCAACGTAAACTTTCGTTCATGAATTTCCGGCAGCCGGATGTTCCATGCCGGGAAGGCCTCTGCCCCGCTCCGTCGGCGTGCGGGGCTGCCCCGTAACGCCCGAGACTGGCCGGAACCCGTCTTGTGACGGACCCGGCCCTGCATGAACAGCCCCCGCACATCCTTGCCGGGAGACCCGACCCGTCGTCCTTGCGGTTGCGGACGCGGCGTACCTGGCCTACACTCCAGCACATATACAGCCACACGTCCATCGCCACACACTCGACACCCGGAGGCCACTCGTGCGTTTCAGCTCCAGAATGTCCGGCGTTCGCCGCTCCTATATCCGAGAAATCCTGAAAGTCACCCAGAATCCCGAGGTCATATCCTTCGCGGGCGGGCTTCCCAGCCCCGACCACTTCCCGGCCCAGGCCTTCGCCAAGGCCGCCGCCGAAGTGCTGGCAGACTGCGGCCCCCAGGCGCTCCAGTACTCCATCACCGAGGGACACCCGCCCCTGCGCGAGTTCATCTCCCGGCGCTACAAGGAGACCTGGGGCCTGGACATCCCCATGGAACAGATCCTCATCACCACCGGGTCCCAGCAGGGTCTGGACCTCATGGCCAAGGTGATGCTGGACGTGGGCGACGAGGTGCTGATCGAGCGCCCCGGCTATCTGGGCGCCATCCAGGCCTTTTCGCTCATGGGCGCGCAGTTTCTCACTGCGGACCTGGTGCCCGGCGGCGTGGACCTGGACCAGCTGGCCCAGCGCCTGAAGCAGCGCCCGAAAATATTCTACACCGTCCCCAGTTTCCAGAACCCTTCCGGGGCAACCTACGACGCGGACACCCGCCGCGAAGTGGCCCGGCTGATGGAGGAGAGCGACAGTGTCCTTCTGGAGGACAATCCCTACGGCGAACTGCGCTTCAAGGGCCAGGACGTGCCGCCCATCAGAGCCTTCATGGGGTCGGACAAGGCCGCGCTCATGGGCAGCTTCTCCAAGATCGCAAGCCCCGGCATGCGCGTGGGCTGGATAGCGGCCGGGCCGGACCTGTTCCACGCCCTGGTGACCGCCAAGCAGGCCTCGGACCTGCACACCTCCATCTTCGCCCAGCGCGTGCTGCACCGGTTCCTGGAGACCAACGACCTGGACGCCCATATCGCAGTGATCCGCAAGGCCTACGGCGAGCGGCGCGACCTGATGGTGGACGTGATCAAGCGCGAGTTCCCGGAAGAGGTGCGCTGCACCGAGCCCGAGGGCGGCATGTTCCTGTGGGGTGAGCTGCCCAAGGGCGTGAGCGCCGAGGAGGTCTTCGCCAAGGCCATCGAGCGCAAGGTGGCCTTCGTTCCGGGCCTGCCCTTCTACGTGGACGGCACGGACAACGCCTTCCGCCTGAACTTCTCCAACTCCACGCCCGAGCGCATCGAGGAAGGCATCACCCGCCTGGGCGCGTGCCTGAAGGAAGTGCTGGCCCGCCACGCCACGGCAACGGGCGGCTGCCGGTGCGACACCGGCGCGCCCCTGGAAATCTAGGCCGATCTCCTGCCGTGCGCGCCCAGGCTGGGCGCGCACGGCCCATCATGACGCCCATTCCGCAATCTCCCCGCCCCGTGCCTGCGGCCCGAGAGCTGGCGAGCGGCAGGACTGTTTCCCGGACTTTTCCGAGGTCCGACGTCTGCCAGAGGGCACACCCGGCGGTCCGGGCCAACGTCCGGCCTTCCCGACGCTCAGACAGCAACCCGGCAGATACCCCGCTAGAAACCCCGCTTGACATTTGCATGTGCAAACATCAAAATCACGCCATGGCCGACTCCAAGACCCTGCTCGAAAACTGCCTGTACTTCACGGCGAACGCCCTGGCGCGCACCATCACGCACCTTGCTGAAGAAGCTTTTGCGCCCGTGGGCCTGTCGCCGTCCCAGGCTTTTTTGCTCATGCTGACCCTGGAGTCGCCGGGCATCACCCCCACGGAGCTGGCCGCGCGGCTGCATCTGGCTCCTTCCACGGTGAGCCGCCTGGCGGACGGACTGGTGCGCCGTGGCCTGGTGGAGCGCCGCTCCCAAGGCAAGTCGGCCCATTTCCATCCCACGGCCCAGGGAAAGGACATGAGCGCCCCCATCGCCGCCGCCTGGAAATCCCTGCATCGGCGCTACTCCGACGTTCTGGGCGAGGACACCGGCACGGACCTGACCCGCGTCATCCATCAGTCCTGCCAGATTTTGGACCAGTCCTGAGGCCCCTTTTTTTACCCGCTTCACTTGCATGCACACGCAACAAAAAACACAGGAGACCCCCATGAAGAAGGATCTCGGCCCTGCCAACGCCATGTATCCCTCCCTGACCACCATCGTGGGCGCAATTGTGAACGGACGCCCCAACTTCCTGGCCGTGGCCCACGTGGGCATCATGAACCACGGCCAGCCGCAGTACATATCCGTGGGCATAAACAAATCCCATTATACCGGGCCGGGCATCCGCGAGCACCGGGAGTTCAGCGTGAACATCCCATCGGAGGCCCTGATGGCGGAGACCGACTACGTGGGCATAGTCTCCGGCAAGAAGACGGACAAATCCACGCTGTTCGAGCTGTTCAGCGGCGAGCTCCGGCACGCGCCGCTCATCGCGCAGTGCCCGGTGTGCATGGAGTGCCGTTTGCACCAGGTGGTGGACTTTCCTGCGCATGAGGTGTTCATCGGCGAGATCGTGAAGACCTGGGCGGACGAGAGCGTGCTGACCGAAAAGGGCCACATGGACCCGGCCAAGGTTCGACCCCTGCTCTTCGACATGGGGACGCTGTCCTACTACGGCCTGGGGCCGGTGCTGGGCGGCTGCTGGAACGTGGGGAAGAAGCTCAAGAAGGGCTAGACGACTTTCGAGCATGCCTCAATCACGGGCGGAGACGGCTCGGCGTCTCCGCCCGCGAAATCTCCGGCTCCAACGGGAGCCAGCCTGGAATACGTCTCTTGAACCGGAGCGACGCGAAGCGGTAAGGGTGTGCAGAGGGCGAAGCCCTTTGCCCGCCGGAGGCTTCTTACACGTCGCCCTCCCCCACTCTCATCTCGTGTTGCGTCCTCAAAATCCGCCCATACGGATTTTCAAGACAAATAGCCAAAACCATTTATTTTAATTTTGAAAAACATATTCATGTTTTTCAAAATCGCGACACTAGCCTCTCCCGCCAATCTCACGCGCTCTTGGCCTTGCCGCACTCCTGCTCCAGCGAGGGCTCGTACCCTTCCCCGGCGTACAGCTCCGCGCCGCCCATGCTCTGCTCGTAGGCCGCGCCCCAGTCGCGAAGTTCCTTCAATATCGGCACAAGCCCGTCACCGAGCTTTGTCAGCGAATACTCAACGCGCGGCGGCACCTCCCGGTACACCTCGCGATGAATCACCGCGTCGGCCTCCAGCTCTCGCAACTGCCGGGCCAGCATGCGCTCCGTCACCCCGCCGATGCTGCGGCGCAGGTCGCTGAAACGCATGACACCCTCGGTGGCCAGATGGTAGAGGATGATCGGCTTCCACTTTCCGCCCATTATCTGGAGGGTAAGCTCGAAGAAGCAGCGGTAGGTTTTCCCGTTCAATTCCTTGGTCTTGCAGGGGGTGATCACGGTATCGCTCCACGCTATACATTTTGTCAGTATGGCACATTTCAGACAGTACTTGCACAGAAGGGCTGTTCACTGCATAGGACCCTGCATGAGGGCTCGTCAAGGGCTCATAAACCGATCACGGGAGGAAGGATCATGAAGGCAGTCGCCATCAACGGCAGCCCCCGCAAGGGCGGCAATACGGAAATCATGCTGCGCGAGGCCCTGAAACCCCTGGAGGCCGCAGGGTGGGAAACCTCCTTCATCCAGCTGGGCGCGGCCAAGATCCGGGGCTGCATCGCCTGCTACAAGTGCTTCGAAAACAAAGACCGCCAGTGCGCCGTGAAGAACGACGTGGCCAACGACTGCCTGGAGCAGATGTACGCGGCCGATGCGATAATCATGGGCACGCCCACCTACTTCACGGACGTCACAGCCGAATTGAAGGCGCTGCTGGACCGCTCCGGGCTTGTGTCCATCGCCAACGGCTCGCTGCTGGCGGGCAAGATCGGCGCGGCCGTGGTGGCCGTGCGGCGCGGCGGCGCGACGCATGCCTTCGATACCATCAACCACATGTACCTGATGTCTGGCATGCTGGTTCCCGGCTCCATCTACTGGAACATCGGCTACGGCCTGAACCCCGGAGAAGTGAGCGGCGACGAGGAGGCCATGCGCAACATGAACCACCTGGGCCGCGCCATCGACTGGCTGGGCCGCAGCGTGAAGCCCAACTTGGCCGATTACCCCGCCCTGAATCATGTCGGCGAGAAATAGCCTGAACGGGGCTACGGACCGAACGCGAACCATCGAGGAGCCGAGAACATGGCGAATCTGACCGTGGTGGCCACCATCGTGGCCAAGCCCGGATGCGAGAAGGATGTGGAAGCGCTGCTGACAGGGCTGGTCGAGCCTTCGCGCCGGGACAAGGGCTGCCTGCTGTACGACCTGCACCGCAGCGCCGACCAGCCGGGGGTGTTCCTGTTCTACGAGACCTGGGAAAGCAAGCAGCTTCTGGACGCGCACCTGGGTACACCGCATCTGCTGGCCATGCGGGAGAAGCTCGGGCCGCTGGCCCAGTCCACGGAGATCAAGCTGCTGGAGAAGATCAGCTAGGTTTGGCGAATTGCATGCCGGAACAAGACTGCCGGGGACGGACGCATGGTGCGTCGGTCCCCGGCAGATTGCTTTTTGAGCGGGAGGGGAGGCGTGAAAGAAAGCCTCCGGCGGCCAAAGGGCTCCGCCCTCTGGACACCCTGGCGGGTCTGCGGTGACGGGCTCCATGGTGCGAGGGTCTTCGGTCCGCATGGGACGCACGCTTTCCAGGAAACGGACCGGAGCTTGATACGCCCCCCGCCCGTTTTCTTTCCTCGCGTGCACTTCCGAAACGAACCAGGCAAGCCCACGCCATGGCCCCAGCCCTGTGACGACGCGGTCAGGTCGTCACAGGCAACGCCTCTATCCCATGTTCTTGGCCACGAACTCCCAGTTCACCAGCTTTTCCAGCACTTCCTTCAGGTAGTCGGCCCGGCGGTTCTGGTAGTCCAGGTAATAGGCGTGCTCCCAGACGTCCACGGTCCAAAGCGGCTTCTGGCCGTCCACCATGGGGTTCATGGCGTTGGGCGTCTTCACCACCTTGAGCTTTCCGCCGTCAGAAACCAGCCAGGCCCAGCCGCTGCCGAACTGGGTGGTGCCGGCCTCACTCACGGCCTTCACGAATCCGTCGTAGCTGCCGAACGCGGCGTTCAGGGCGTCGCCCACCTTGCCGGTGGGCTTGCCGCCCCCGCCTTTCTTCAGGCCCGCGAAGTAGAACGTATGGTTCCAGGCCTGGGCGGAGTTATTGAACAGGGCGGTGGCCGAAGGGTCCTTGGCGGCGTCCAGGAATACCTTTTCCAGGGTCATCCCTTCGGCATGCTTGCCCTCCAGGGCCTTGTTCATGGTGTCGTAATAGGTTTTTGTGTGCTTTCCGTAGTGGAACGACAGGGTTTTGGCGGAAATCACAGGTTCCAGGGCATCTTCGGCGTAGGGCAGCGGGGGCATCGGAAACATGGGCGATCCTTGTGCGTGAGCAGG
This sequence comes from Acidobacteriota bacterium, assembly GCA_046566965.1. Taxonomy (GTDB): domain Bacteria; phylum Desulfobacterota; class Desulfovibrionia; order Desulfovibrionales; family Desulfovibrionaceae; genus Fundidesulfovibrio. The sequence continues at coordinate 107,916 of JBKICU010000015.1, read as the reverse complement.
TTGAGGTGAAAGGAAACCAAGCGCGCCAGCCGCCGCCACCGTAACGGTCGCCGCCGCAAGCCCGCCGAATTCCCTACGGGTCATGCCTTGAGCGGTCATTTCATGCATCATGCGCCTCCGTGTAGCTCCGCCCGCGCTGCCGGGCCCCGGCGGACGGAAAGGGGATTTCGATGTTTCTACCTTGCTCGCGGCGCGCGCGAGTGTCAAGCCGGGACGGGGCAAGGGAGGCTGGCCGGAATTCAACCAACCGACGCCTGCGCGCGCTCAATCCGTAACGCGACCCGGGCCATACGATGCGGGATGACATAATCCATACATCCGGAGGGAAACCAATGCTCCTGGCAAAACCGTACACCCGCCGCCTTACCCTGTATCTGTGGCTCGCCCTGGCCGTGCTCTTCGCGGTGCAGGCGACCGCCGTGTCCGCGGCAGACAAACCCGCCAAGTACGTCTTCTTTTTCATCGGCGACGGCCTGGCCCAGGCCCAGCGCACCGCCGCCGAGTACTACCTGGCCGCGGAGAAAGGCCTGGACAGGCCCGGCCTGGTCAAGCTCGCCATGAGTTCCTTCCCGGTCCAGGGAGCGACCACCACCTATTCGCTGAACTCCATCATCACCGACTCAGGCGCGGCAGGCGTGGCCCTGGCCAGCGGCGTGAAGACCTACAACGGCGCAATCGGCGTGGACGGCGAAAAGAAACCCGTACCCACCGTGGCCGAAATGGCCAGGCAGAAGGGCATGAAGGTCGGCATCGTATCCACCGTGTCCCTGGACCACGCCACTCCGGCCTGCTTCTACGCCCACCAGCCAAGCCGCAACAACTACTACGAAATATCCCTGCAGGCCGCGGACTCCGGCTTCGACTACTTCGCGGGCGGCGGCTTCAAGGACCCCGAAGGCAAGAAGTCCAAGAAAGAAGGCGACAAGCCAAACGCCATGGAGAACTTCAAGTCCAGGGGCTACACGGTGCTGAACACGCGCGAGGACATCCTGGCCCTCAAGCCCGGACAGAAGGTTCTGGCCATGAACCCCGTGCTGGACGCCGACAAGGCCATGCCCTACGCCATCGACGTCGATCAGGCCCAGGAAGTCACCCTGGCGCAGTTCACGGCCAAGGGCATCGAACTCCTGGACAACCCCAAGGGATTCTTCATGATGATCGAAGGCGGCAAGGTGGATTGGGCCTGCCACGCCAACGACGCCGTGTCCTCCATCAAGGACGTCCTGGCCCTTGACGAAGCCGTGGCCCAGGCCGTGGAATTCGCCGGCAAGCACCCGGACGAGACCCTGATCGTGGTCACCGGCGATCACGAATGCGGCGGCATGAGCCTCGGCTTTGCCGGAACCAAATACGGCAACTACTATTCCTACCTGAAGAACCAGAAGCTCTCCTTCCTGGCCTTCTCCAACAAACTGAAGGAATACAAGAAGAACACTCCGGCAGATAAAGCCAACCTGGCCGATCTGGCCGCGCTCATCACGGAAGGCTTCGGCCTGACGATCCCCACCGCAGCCGACCTGGAAGCGATGAAGAAATCCCCCCAGCCCAACGAGGACATCACCTCCCCCGCCGATCCCTACGGCATGCACCTCAAGGAGTATGAGCTGGCCATGGTGCAGGACGCCTTCAAGCGCTCCCTGTCCGGCGAGGGCGAGAAGTCCAAGGACCCCGCCGACTATCTGCGCTACGGCGAGTACGAACCCCTGACCGTCACCCTGACCCGGATTCTTGACGCCAAGGCCGGACTGGCCTGGACCACCTATTCCCACACGGGCATGCCGGTGATGACCTCGGCCATGGGAACCGGAGCCAAGGCCTTCGAGGGCTATTACGACAACACCGAGCTGGCCAGGCGGCTCATGGCCATCGTGGACCCGGCCAGGAAGCTGGCCTCGAACTGAGCGGCTTGCGTTCTCTCCAGAACATGGCGCGTGGCAATGTAACGCACATTCTCAATGACTATACGGGATTCCAAAGGCGTAAGCCCTTTGGCCGCCGGAGGCTCTCCTACCTGGCTACCTCTCGCACCCAGCCAGCAACCTGTCACTCCATCGGGGCGCTCCGCATGCGGCGCGCCCCGCTTTCACACCCATGCGCGAACACACCAGCATTCCCGGCCCAGCCGGTCCCCAGGCAGCCGCCACCCGCCGCAGGGACATCATCCTCACCGCGGCCTTCGCCGTCCTGACGGTCTCGCTCTGGTTCCTGCCCACCGGCTTCGAAAACCGCCTGCCCTCGGGCACCCAGGCCGTGAAGGCCGAGATTACCGCAACCGACAACAGCAACCTGCGACAATACGGCGTGGTGCTGGAAGGCGACCAGCGGGTCCAGGCCCTGGTGCTGGAAGGGCACTTCAAGGGCGTCACGGTCACGGCGGACAACCTGTTTCTTGGCAAGCTCGAGATGGACAAGCAGTTCAAGGCCGGGGACACCGCCCTGGTGGCGCTCACCGTCCGGGACGGCGTCGTGGTCAACGCCGTGGCCCAGGACTACTACCGCCTGGACATCCAGCTCTGGGTGATGGGGCTGTTTGCGCTGTTCCTGGTGGCCTACGCGGGATGGACCGGGCTCAAGGCGCTTTTGAGCTTCCTGTTCGCCGCGCTGGCCATCTGGAAAGTCATGGTCCCCTTGTTTCTCAAGGACTACGACCCCATCGGCGTGACCCTGGCCGTGCTGGCCGTGCTCATGGCCTCGGTGCTGTTTTTGGTGGGCGGGGTGAACCGCAAGGCCCTTGCCGCGTATCTGGGGTCGCTCCTGGGAGTGGCCGCCACCTGCGCCATGGCCGTGGGCTTCTCGGAAGGGTTTCATCTGCACGGCTCGGTGAAGGCCTACGCCGAGACGCTCTTCTATTCGGGCTACCCGCACCTGAACCTGACCCGGATCTTCCTGGCCACGGTGTTTCTGGGCTCAAGCGGCGCAGTGATGGACCTGGCCATGGACGTGGCCGCCAGCATGGAGGAGGTTTCCTCGCACCATCCCGGCATCGGGTTCTGGAAGCTCTTTCTTTCCGGATTGCGCGTGGGGCGCGTGGTGGTGGGAACCATGACCACCACGCTGCTGCTGGCCTACTCCGGCGGTTCCATGGCGCTTTACATGGTGTTCATGGCCCAGGGCGTGCCCATGGCCAACGTGTTCAACATGAACCACGTGGCCGCCGAGGTGCTGAACACCGTGGTCGGCAGCTTCGGGCTGGTGCTGGTGGCTCCGTTCACTGCGCTCATGGGGGCGTGGCTGCTGGCCGGGAGCAGGTCCGGCGGCGAGAAATCGTCAACTAACGAGCCACTTCGCACGAACCATCCTGCAAGCACGCAGCTGGTGATAAAACGCAACCGCATGGGTTGAACAACATGCTCATGTTGTTCGGAATCGCTAAACGTAAATGGGCTTTTGCGCGCTGAAGTGCATCCCCATGGTCACGGGGGAACTCTTGAAGCCCGTCTCGCCGTGGTTGGCCGCGTTCACGAATCCCGCCGCCGTCAGCATTTCCAGGAACTCCGTTCCCGGTATGGCGCCGCCCTGTCAGGTGAACCAGGAGGCCACGGCCTCCCCCGGCGACATGGACGCCGGCCCTGTGAGCATCTGGTCGGCCACCTGGAGCCTCCCTCCGGGCCTCAGCACCCGGAAAGCCTCGGCCAGGGCCGCCTGCTTGTCGATCACCAGGTTGTACACTCCGCTTGAGATCACCAGGTCGAAGCTGGCGTCCTCGAAGGGCAACTTCTCGGCGGAGCCTTCCACGAATTCGGCGTTCTGCGCGCCAGAGGCCTGGGCATTCAGGCGGGCCGTGGCCAGCATGTCGGGCGACATCTCCAGGCCCACGGCGCGTCCTGCCTCATCCACCAGCCCCGCGGCCACCAGCGTGTCCACGCCGCAGCCGCAGCCCACGTCCAGCACCCCCTGCCCCGCGGCGGGAAGGCCCATGGAGAAGGGATTGCCCACTCCGCAGAAGCACTCGCGCACCGCTGGCGGCAGGCGCTCGAGCCACTGGGGTGCGTAGCCCTGGCCGTCAAGCCCGGCCTGGCCCGTGGGGTATCTGAACTGCCCCGCGGATCCGGCTGCCACCTTGCGGTATTTGTCCCTGATCGAGGCCTCGATCTGGATGCGTTGCTCCATGGTTATATGCATAGGCTTGGTCTATTCATTGCCGATTTAATCGTCAAGAATTCTGATCATTGAAATGCGAGCCAGCTTGACTTGCCATTTTTGCCAAATTGCTTACTCTTTCAGGCAAGCCTCACCAAGGAGGGTCGTACCCGTGAGTATTGAATCCGCCACTGCATACATGGAACGCATGCGCCTGGACCCCGAGTTTCGCGCCAGGGTGAACGAATGCCAGGACGCCGCCGCCAACTGGGCGTACCTGCGCGAGAACGGCTTCGACTTCACCGTGGACGAGTTCAAGCAGGCCCAGAAAGCCGTGTACGAAACCCACGGCACGGACCAGCTTCCCAGGAACGACTAACGAGGAAGAAGCCGCTACAGCCTCATGAGCCCGGACGTCCGGCCAGCCGGTCGAGCGTACCGGTTCGGGAGCTCCCATGCGCTTCCGGCTGCTCCCGCATTGCTTCCAAGCCGTACCCGGCCAGGCCCCATCCGTCCTGTCCGGGTACGCTTCTGTCGGCCTCTCATCCCCCATTTTGCACATCCAGACCGGACCGGTATGGCCCGGGCCGGATTGAGACTCATACTTCGCCCTGGCGGCTGCGGGCCTGCCCGGCCTGTTTGACCGTTCGCGGCTTTTTCCCTATTCCTGGCTGGTTCGCCAACATTGGGAAAAGGATTCATCATGAGCGATACCGTCAAAGAGCACCTGGACTTTCTGCGCACCATCGTCGACGAGGACCTGAAAAGCGGCAGGCACGCCTCCGTGGCCACACGCTTTCCTCCCGAGCCCAACGGCTACCTCCACGTCGGCCACGCCAAGTCCATCTGCCTCAACTTCGGCATCGCCAAGCAGTTCGGCGGCACCTGCAACCTGCGCTTCGACGACACCAACCCCTCCAAGGAGGAACAGGAATACGTCGATTCCATCCAGGCCGACGTCAACTGGCTGGGCTTCTCCTGGGACGACCGCATGTATTTCGCGTCCGACTACTTCGAGAAGCTCTACGAATACGCCGAGATGCTCATCCAGCGGGGCCTGGCCTACGTGGACGACCAGACCGCCGAGCAGATCCGCGAGGCGCGCGGCACCCTGACCGAACCCGGCATCGACAGCCCTTACCGCAACCGCTCCATCGACGAGAACCTGGAGCTCTTCCGGCGCATGCGCGCGGGCGACTTCCCGGACGGCGCGCGCGTCCTTCGAGCCAAGATCGACATGGCCTCGCCCAACATCGTGATGCGCGACCCAACCCTGTACCGCATCCGCCATGCCCATCACCACCGCACCGGCGACGCCTGGTGCATCTACCCGATGTACGACTTCACCCACTGCATCTCGGACGCGCTGGAGCACATCACCCACTCCATCTGCACCCTGGAGTTCGAGAACAACCGTGAGCTCTACGACTGGGTGCTGGACAACCTGCCCGTGCCCTCGCGCCCGCGCCAGTACGAGTTCGCGCGCCTGAACCTGACCTACGTGGTGGTCAGCAAGCGCCGCCTGATCCAGCTGGTCAGCGAGGGGCACGTCACCGGCTGGGACGACCCGCGCATGCCCACCATCCAGGGTCTTCGCCGCCGCGGCTACACGCCCGAGTCCATCCGCCTCTTCGCGGAGCGCATCGGCGTGGCCCGCGCCGCCAACACCGTGGAAATCGAGATGCTGGAAGCCTGCCTGCGCGAGGACCTGAACGATCGTGCTCCCCGCGCCCTGGCCGTGCTGCGCCCCGTGAAGGTGGTCATCACCAACTATCCCGAGGGCCAGGAAGAAATCTTCGAGTGCCCCAACCACACGGAAAAGCCCGAGCTCGGCACGCGCCAGATCCCCTTCTCGCGCGAGCTGTACATCGAGCAGGACGACTTCCGCGAAGTGCCGCCCAAGGGCTACCACCGCCTCTCCCCCGGCAAGGAAGTGCGCCTGCGCCACGCCTATTACGTCACCTGCACCGACGTGGTGAAGGACCCCGAAACCGGCGACGTGACCGAAATCCGCTGCACCTACGATCCGGCCACGCGCGGCGGCTGGTCCAACGACGGGCGCAAGGTCAAGGGCACCATCCACTGGGTGAGCGCGAAACACGCCGCCTGGGCCGAGGTGCGCCTCTACGACCGCCTGTTCACCAAACCCGACCCCATGGCAGTGGAAGAAGGCAAGGATTTCAAGGACTACGTGAACCCGAACGCCCTGGAAGTGCTGCCCAACTGCCCGGTGGAGCCAAGCCTCGCCCAGGCCGCACCCGAACAGTTCTTCCAGTTCGAGCGCCTGGGCTACTTCGTGGCCGACCGCCGCGACCACGGCCCGGACCGGCTGGTGTTCAACAGGAGCGTCGGACTGAGGGACTCCTGGGCAAAGCAGGAGAAGAAGGGCGCGTAAGGGAAGAGAAAGATGAGAAAGGCGAAGACCAGGGCTCTGCCCTGGACCCGGCAGGGGAGAAGCCTCCCCTGCACCCGGCTTTCCGCTTCGCGTCCTGGCCCGAAAGGCTTCAGTCATCCCGCAAGAAAGCCCTGAAACGCGCAAAGCCGCGCTTCAGGGCTCTTTTCTTATATCCCCGTGCTCGACGATAGCCAGGGGCTGGGTGCTGTCACGGCCGGGTTCTGGCGGGCGAGCGACGAATCGTCTTCGAATCGGTTCTAGCCCGCCCGCCAGGACACGGACGGGACAGCACCCAGCCACCTCCCGACCTCAACACTCCCGCGCCAAACGCGAACCCTATAGCCGGGTCCATATAGGGTGCAGGGCGGAGCCCGCCGGGGTCTGGGGCGGCGCCCCAGCCTCAGCTTCAGCTACCTGAGCCCCTGCTGGGCGCGCAATTCTGCCCTGGCCTGGTTGAAGTCGATTTGGAATTGCGGGCTGGCAAACAGGTCTTGCAGGAAGATGCCGGTCTCCATCTGGGCGGCGGAAACGTCGGTGGGCCAGTGCTGCCCCAGGATCAGCCGGTTCAGGCCGTACTGGACCCCGAAAGTCACGAGCGGCCCTTTCTTTTCCGGGAGCATTTCGCCGAGCAGCACGCCGTCGACGAGTCCCAGCAGGGCGTGGCTGCTGGGGTAGGACGCGGCGCTGACCGGCCCCTGGCTGTTGTAGATGTTCTTGAGGGTGTCGTTGGCGTTCTGGGTGTTGATGGTGACTTTCTGGAAGAAGCTGTTCGTGGCCGGAAGATTCCGGGCGGTGAAATCCGCGCCCAGCACGGTGGAGAAGTCGAAGACCGAGGGGACGGCGTCCGCCTGGGCCTGGGCCACCATTTGCGGCGTGGCCGTATTCATGACGGTGTTCAGGATCTGCACGTTCGCGGCTTGCGCAGCGGTGCCCGGTGCTGGCGGCTGCGGCAGGAGCATGAGCGCCTGCAACGCGGCCGCAGTGCTGGAAAAGTACGTATCGGGGCCAAGAGATTGCCCGAGGCACGCCACGGGGAAGGCCGCCACTGCCAGAAACAAAACCAGAGAACGCATGGATGATCCTCCTGCGGACCTGCCGGGTCTTCACCGGAAGTGACGCTGCCAGGAACTACCGGCCTGTTTTTCCGGCAAAGATCTGCCGGATTGTTTTCGTGAATTCCGCGAAACCGAAGGGCTTGACGATGTAACCCGTGGCGCTGTGCTTGCCGGCCATCAGGATGCTGTCCGTATTGGCCTCGCTGGTCACCAGCACGAAAGGGATCGATGCATTGCCCGGACTTTTCCTCACGTTGACCAGGAGTTCGATCCCGGACATGTGGGGCATTCTCCAATCCGAGATGATCAGATCGAATTGTTGCCCCCGCTTCAGGATTGCCCAGGCCTCCTCCCCGTTTTTCGCAGCAATGACGTTCGTAAAGCCCATCCTCGCCAGATAGTCCCTCAAAACGTGAAGCATGCTTGCCGAGTCGTCCACCGCAAGCACGCTCAGGCCCTTGAAGGCTTCCCTGTCTGCCGCGCAGGGATCGTCCTTCTGCTCCCCGTCGCAACACTCGGATTCAGGACATTCCCGCCCGGCCTGGGGCTCTTCCGCCGGTACAGGGCCCTCGCCATGAATCCTGTCCAGAACCGGGACAACCACCTCGACGAATACCTGCGCGGTGAACGGCTTGATCAGCAGCGCCTCCAACCCGAGCGCAAGAGCGTCTGAATTGTTTTCGACTCCGGCTTTCCGAGAGCAATATACCAACGGCACATCGCCGAACGTGCTTGAATCCCTCAATAACGTTGCGGCTTCCAGTCCGTCCATGTCACCGAGCTCGGAGTCTATGATCGCCAGCGACACCCTCTGATCCCGCAACAATTCAAGCATACGCTTGCCGCTGTCCACGCTCAGGATGGACGAGTACCCGTGGGCCGCCAGCGAGTTTCTCATGGCGGAACGCACTGCGGACGACCTGTTGGCGATAAGTATCTTGATCTTGTCTTTTTCCATACCTGGCGACCTGAACCGGTTGGGACGTTTTCGTGGGTGCGTCACACGGCTCCGACTCTGCTCAAGGGACTTCCTGATGCCGATCCCCTTCCCGGCGCGCGGCCTTGCCGACACGACGGACGAACACGCACGCATCCGGATCGGCCTTTGGGCTGCGCTCCACGCTGGCCGCAGACCTGACTCGATGGTTTGGAAGCGCATCGACTGTAAGTCGTTCTCATATTTGACGCGACCAACGCAATACCTCCCGCATGCTGCGCCCGGATTGCCTGCCCGGATCGGGCGGGTCCTGGGCAAAGCAGCCTCAGCGTGACGCATGCCCGACGATGCTGGTGCACACCACGCAGATTGCGGCAGGGCGAGTGCTTGCACCTGGCCAGGGCAAGGTGAAGCACCCCGGAGTGCTGCGGCAAAGGCTCAGCCCTACCGGAGTCATCCATTTCCCTTTTCGTGAAACACTGCCCGTGCTAGTATTTTTCAGACGATCCGACCAAGGAAGAATCATGCTCTGGGACCGACACGACCTCGAGCGCTACGAGCGCTGGCTGGCGACTCCCCGCGGGGCCTACGCCCTGGCGCAGGAGTGCCGCCTTCTGGAGTGGGTGACCGCTGGCTGGCCCAGGCGTTCCCGCACGCTCCTTGAGGTGGGTTGCGGTCCCGGCATTTTCCTGGAGTTCTTCCACCGGGCAGGCTTCGACGTGACCGGCTTCGACAAGTCTCCTGTGATGCTGGAAGCCGCGAGAGAGCGCCTGGGCAACCTGGCCGACTTCAACCTGGGCGACGCCGCTCACCTGCCCTACGACACGGACAGCTACGACTACGTGGCCATCCTGACCCTGCTGGAGTTCGTCGAGGATCCGCTGCGCGTGTTGGCAGAAGCCGCGCGCGTGGCCCGGCGCGGGGTGATCGTGGGGTACGTGAACCGCTTCTCGCTGTATCGATTTGCGGCCAAAGACCACAAACTCCTGAGCCAGGCCAGGTGGTTCACACCCTGGGGCATGCGGTGGCTGATCCGCCGCGCGGTGGGTTCGGCCCCGGTGCACGAGGGCTGCGTGCTCCCAGGCCCGACCTGGACCTGGCAGGACGGATTCCCCCTTTGGGGGCTTGGCCGATTGATTCTGCCCATACCGGTCGGAGCGTACTGCGCACTGTCCGTGGACCTCACCACCGAGCCTCCGCTTACGCCCCTGGCCGCTTTCGCGGGCGTCCAGCCCTCAAAGAGTTTTTGACAAGTCGAGGTGTTGGGGCTAACAGCCCCTGTTTGCGAGGCGCTTCGGCGCTGAAGGAACATCTATGGAAAAAATCCAGAAAATCAAAGGTTTCGCGGACATACTGCCTCGCGATGCCCAGGTTTACGACCGCCTGGAGCAGACCGCCAAGCGTGTTTTCGCCCAATACGGCTACAAGGAAGTGCGCCTGCCCATCCTTGAGCGCACGGAACTGTTCTCGCGCTCCATCGGCGAGGAGACGGACGTGGTCCAGAAGGAGATGTACACCTTCCCGGACCGCAAGGGCCGCTCCCTGACCATGCGCCCCGAGGCCACGGCGGGCGTGGTGCGCGCCTATGTGGAAAACGGCCTGCACGCCCAGGAGGAGCTCTCCAAGCTCTACTGCGCCGGGCCGATGTTCCGCTACGAGCGCCCCCAGAAGGGCCGCATGCGCCAGTTCCACCAGATCGACGTGGAGGCCTTCGGGTCCCCCTCGCCGTACCTGGACGCCGAGATGCTCTTCATGCTGGCCCAGTTCCTGACCGAGCTCGGCCTTCAGGACCTGACCTTCGAGCTCAACTCGCTCGGGTGCTCCGCGCCAGATTGCCGTCCCGCCTACAACGACGCCCTGAACGAATACTTCAAGGGCTTCGACGGCGGCCAGCTCTGCGAGGACTGCCTGCGCCGCAAGCTGACCAACCCCCTGCGCGTGCTGGACTGCAAGGTCCCGGCCTGCAAGGAGCTGACCCGCTCTGCGCCCAAGATCTCGGACTACCAGTGCCAGTCCTGCCGCGACCATTTCTCCGCCGTCACAGGCCTTCTGGACGCGGGCGGCCTGAACTACGCGCTGAACCCTCGACTTGTGCGCGGCCTTGATTACTATGTACGCACGACCTTCGAGGTGACCTCGGGCAAGATCGGCGCGCAGTCGGCCGTGGCAGGCGGAGGCCGCTACGACGGACTGGTGAAGACCCTGGGCGGACCGGACCTTCCCGGAGTGGGCTTCGCCTGCGGCATGGAGCGCCTGGCCATGCTCATGGGCGAGTGCGCCCCCGAAGCCCCCGACTTCTATCTGGCGGTGCTGGGCGAGGCCGGGCTGCACGCAGGACTCCTGCTCACCCAGAAGCTTCGCGCTTCCGGCATGACCGGCGAATGCGCCCTGGCCGCCAAATCCGCCAAGTCCCAGATGCGCCAGGCCGGAAAATCCGGCGCACGCTTCTGCCTGATCCTGGGCGACTCTGAACTCGAGGCCGGGACCATCGTGGTCAAGGACATGACCGCCGGAACCCAGGACACCGTTAGCCAGGACTCCCTCCTGGACCATCTTCGCAAGTAACCACCGGAGCATACGTTTCATGGACCCTATTCTTTCCGCTGACGAGGCACCCCGCGCCGCCGATCCCCTGGGAGACTGGCGCCGCACCCACACCTGCTCCAAGCTGACCGCCGCCGACATCGGCGCGGACGTGTGCATCATGGGCTGGGTGCAGTTCCGCCGCGACCACGGCGGCCTCATCTTCGTGGACCTGCGCGACCGCGAGGGCCTGACCCAGGTGGTCTTCAGCCCGGACCACGCCCCGGCCGCGCACGAACGCGCCCACGTGGTGCGCTCCGAGTACGTACTGGCCATCCGCGGCACGGTGCGCCCGCGCCCCGAAGGCATGGCCAACCCCAACATGGTCACCGGCGAGATCGAAGTGGTGGTCAACGACTGGAAGCTCCTGAACACCTCCAAGACCCCGCCTTTCACCATCGAGGACCGCATCGACGCGGGCGAGGCGCTTCGCCTGAAGTACCGCTATCTGGACCTTCGCCGCCCCAAGCTCGCCCAGAACTTCATTCTGCGCTCCAAGGCGGCCCAGTCCGTGCGCCGCTATCTGGACTCCCTGGGCTTCCTGGAAGTGGAGACGCCCATGCTCACCAAGTCCACGCCCGAGGGCGCGCGCGATTTTCTGGTGCCCAGCCGCGTCAACCAGGGCGAGTTCTTCGCGCTGCCCCAGTCGCCCCAGCTGTTCAAGCAGCTGCTCATGGTGGCCGGCATGGAGCGCTACTACCAGATCGTCAAATGCTTCCGCGACGAGGACCTGCGCGCCGACCGCCAGCCCGAGTTCACCCAGATCGATATCGAGATGAGCTTCGTGGACGAAGAGCAGGTGATGGAAATGGCCGAGACCATGATCCGCACCCTGTTCCGCGAATGCCTGGACAAGGAGCTGCCCACGCCCTTCCCCCGCATGACCTACGACGACGCCATGCGCGACTACGGCCTGGACAAGCCCGACGTGCGCTTCGGCCTGAAGCTTGCCGACGTCTCGGACATCGTGCGCGGCTGCGAGCTGCGCGTGTTCGCCAAGGCGGAGCTGGTCAAGGGGTTGCGCGTTCCCGGCGGCGAGACCATGACCCGCAAGGAGATCGACGAGCTCACCGAGTTCGTGAAGATCTACGGCGCGCAGGGTCTGGCCTGGATCAAGATCCGCGAGAACGAGTGGCAGTCGCCCATCGCCAAGTTCTTCTCCGATGAGGAGCGCGCCGCCCTGGCCGAGCGCCTCCAGCTTCAGGTGGGCGACATCGTGTTCTTCCAGGCCGGCGCGTCCGACATGGTGAACAACGCCCTGGGCTATCTGCGCGTGCAGCTTGGCGAGCGCCTGGGCCTCATCGACGAGAGCGTGTTCGCGCCCCTGTGGGTGACCGACTTCCCGCTGCTGGAATACTCCCCCGAGGACAAGCGCTGGGTGGCCAAGCACCACCCCTTCACCTCGCCCAAGGACGGACACCTGGAAGTCCTGAAGTCCGACCCGGGCGCTGCCCTGGCGCGCGCCTACGACCTGGTGCTGAACGGCAGCGAGATCGGCGGCGGCTCCATCCGCAACCACACCCTGGACAAGCAGTCCGCCATGTTCGAGGCGCTCGGCATCGACGCGCGCGAGGCCGAGGAGAAGTTCAGCTTCCTGCTGAACGCCCTCCAGTACGGCGCGCCCCCGCACGGCGGCATCGCCTTCGGCCTGGACCGCCTCATCATGCTCATGGCCGGAGCCAAGTCCATCCGCGACGTCATCGCGTTCCCCAAAACCCAGAAGGCCACCTGCCTCATGACCGAGGCTCCCAGCGCCGTCGCCTCCAAGCAGCTGCGCGAGCTTGGCATCAAGCTGCGGGAAAGCGCGGCCAAGGAAAGCTAAGAGACCATGCCCCGTCCCATCCTGAAATATCCCGATCCCATCCTGAGCAAGCGTGCGCAGGAGATCACCGAGATCACTCCGGAACTCAAGGAGCTTGCCAAGGACATGGCCGAAGCCATGTACGAGCATCGCGGCATCGGTCTGGCCGCGCCCCAGGTGGGCGAATGCTGCCGCCTGATAGCCGTGGACGTGTCCGGCCCTGACGAGCGCACCGAGCTCATGTTCCTGGTGAATCCGGTCATCGTCTCGCGCGAGGGTGAGGTGGAGGACGAGGAAGGCTGCCTGTCCGTGGTGCAGCTGCGCGCCAAGGTGAAGCGATCCGAAAAGGTGGTGGTCAAGGCCAGGGATCTGGACGGCAAGGATGTGGAAATCCCTGCCGATGGCATACTGGCAGTGTGCCTGCAGCACGAGATCGACCATCTGGACGGCGTGCTGTTCATCGACCACATCAGCCGCCTGAAGCGCGCCCTCTACGACAACAAGATCAAGAAGCGGCTGAAAGCCAGGAAACAGGACTCTTGAGAATCGTCTTCATGGGCACGCCGGACTTCGCGGCGGCGACGCTTTCGAAGGTCCTGGGCTCTCCCGGAACCGAAGCAGGCGGCCCGTTCGAGGTCGTTGGCGTGTACACCCAGCCCGACCGCCCCTGCGGGCGCGGGCACAAGTGCACGCCCTCGCCCGTCAAGCGCCTGGCCCTGGAGCACGGCCTGCCCGTGTTCCAGCCCCTGAACTTCAAGGACCCGGCCGACGTGGCCGATCTGGCCGCGCTTGCGCCAGACGTGCTGCTGGTGGCGGCCTACGGGCTCATCCTGCCCCAATCCGTGCTGGACATCCCCAGGCTTGGCCCCTGGAACGTGCACGGGTCGCTGCTGCCGCGCTACCGTGGCGCCGCGCCCATCCAGCGCTGCATCGAGAACGGAGACACCGAGACCGGCATCACCATCATGCGCATGGAGCGCGGCATGGACACCGGCCCCATGCTCCTCATGCGGTCCATCCCCATCGGGCCGGACGAGACCGCCGGAGAACTGCACGACCGCCTGGCCAGCCTCGGCGCGGACATGGCCATCGAGGCTCTTACCCTCCTGGCCGCCGGTCCCGTTTCGCCTACACCCCAGGACGACGCCCTTGCCACCTACGCGGCCAAGATCACCAAGGACGACACCCTCATCCGCTGGGACCGTCCCGTAAAGGACGTGCACAACCACATCCGGGCCATGTCTCCCAGGCCGGGTGCCTACTTCAACCTGCCCGTTCCAGGCGAAAATCGCCATATTCGCCTCCTGGCGCATCCTGGTTGCTACGTGCAGGGCGAAGTGACGGACATGCCTCCAGGACGCGTCTGCGGGCTTGTTTCGGGACGGCTTGTCATAGCCTGCGCCGATGGAACCTATCATATTCCATCGGTGCAGCCTGCGGGCAAGAAAACCATGGACGCCACGGCCTTCGCCTGCGGCTACCTGAACAAAATCGACTGCGGCATCCCCCTGGTGTGTCCCGCTCCCGAAGACCTGCTGGCCTGATCCGCTGCCGGCCTTTCCGACGCTGACGCTCCGGTTCACCGGCTCATATTGCATTTCCGCACAAAGCGATTAGGTTGACCCCAACTATGGAAGCTGTCGAGTCTTCGCGCAAGCGCCTGTTCATCGGGCTGATCTCCGCATCCTCCCTGGTGGTGTGCGGCATGTTGGCGCTGTTGTGGATCGTGCCCACCATCGGGCTCGGTTCCATCCACCCCTGGGCGTCGGCCATATGGGGTGTTGTGGTTGCCTGCATCATCGCCGTGGTCGGCTGGGCCAGCCTCGGCCTGGCCCTTTCCGTTGCCGCCGGGCGGGCCCTGCCCTTCACCAACCGCCTGCGCGGCGTGACCATCAAGCTGTTTTTGCCGCTCATGATCATTCTGGCGCGCCTGTTCGGCATCTCGAAAGAGCGCGTTCGCAACTCCTTCATCAAGGTCAACAACGAACTGGTGCTGGGCAGGGGCCGCGACTACAAGCCCCACGAGATCCTGCTGCTTCTGCCCCATTGCCTGCAGTCCAGCCGCTGCGGCGTGCGCCTGACCTACGACATCAACAACTGCACCCGGTGCGGCAAATGTCCCGTGGCCGGGCTGCTGGCCCTGTCCGAGGCCTACGGCGTGCACATGGCCATCGCCACGGGCGGCACCATCGCCCGGCGCATCGTGGTGCAGAAGCGCCCCAAACTGATCCTGGCGGTGGCCTGCGAGCGCGACCTGTCCAGCGGCATCCAGGACACCTACCCCCTCCCGGTGTACGGCATCCTGAACGAGCGCCCTCACGGTCCGTGTCTGGACACACTGGTCCCTCTCGAGCAGATGGAGATCGCCCTGCGCTACTTCCTGCGCATGGAGGCTGCGCCTGTGGTCATCGTGCCGCGCATCCCACGCATGCGCGAGCAGGGTGTTTCCGAAGGGCAACCCGGCGCGACGATCAACTGACGGGTTCCTGTCCGCTGGGCGGCACATGCACCTGCATGGCCCCTCGGATTCCAGAACCTGTACCATGCTTCACGCGCTGGAGCTTCGACTGCCGAAGCCTCGACGCCTTTACGGCCAAACGACCGCTGTCCGACCGGCCGTCCGCTCCACCCTTCAACGTTCGCGCCCGGGCACTTGCAGCGCTTCCTGCAAGGCCAGGCCAGGTTTCCATGAATACTTCCCAGACCGATCAGTCCCCTTCCGCCACGCAGGCCATCCCCGCCGCACGTGTGGCAGCACTCACGGCCATCGAACAGGCGCTCCCCATCAGCGGCAAACCCGGCCAGGACATCCAGCCCGCGCTGGACAACGCCCTGCGCGTCCTTCACGATCCACGCGACAAGGGCCTGGCCACCGAGCTTGCCTACGGCTACCTGCGCTTCAAGGGCCGCATGGATCATCTGGTTCGGCGCCACCTCGCCAAGCCGGAGCGCACCCATCCCCTTATCCTGCGGGTGCTTGGCCTGGCCGCCTTCGAGCTGACGCACCTGGGCGGCATCCCGCCCCACGCCACGCTGTCCTGGGCCGTGGAAGCGGTGAAATCCCGCCTTGGGCAGGCCTCGGCCAACGTGGCCAACGCGGTGCTTCGGCGCATCCAGGATCTTGGGCAGGACGCACAGAACCGCGCCTTTTACGAGCACGGCAGCACGTCGCGCGCCCAGGCTCTTTCCATCTGGTATTCCTGTCCGGAATGGCTGGTGCGCCTGTGGCTTCGCGACTACGGCGACCGCCGCACCCATGACCTGCTGGAAACCCAGCTGCTGCCGCCCCTGACCGGCGTACGCGTCAACGCCCTGCACGAGCGCGCCCGTCCCGCCTACGACTACCTGGTTTCGCAGCCTGGCGTGGCCTACGCCGAGTATCCGCCGTTTCTGGCCTATGACCCGGCCAAGGCCTCTGCCGTGCTTCCTGACCTGGTTTCCGGCGAAAATGAGGGGCTCTTGAGCCGCCAGAGCGTGGCCGTGGGCGACATCATGCGCCGCCTGGACAGCGTCAACTGGCCGGAGCCCATCTGGGATTCCTGCGCCGGGCGCGGCGGCAAGACCGCCGTGCTGCTGGAGCAGGGCCATGAGCGCGTCTGGGCTTCCGACGTGAACGCCCGCAGGCTGCGCGGTCTGAGAAACGAAATGAAGCGACTGCACCTGCCGCAGATCCCGGCCTTTCTGACCAACGCCGCCACGGCCAGTTTCCGCGAGGCCCCGGCGACCATCCTGGTGGACGCGCCCTGCTCCGGACTGGGCGTGCTGTCACGCCGCCCGGACGCCAAATGGAAGCGCACCCCGGCGGACATCGCCAATCTGGCGGGTATCCAGCGCGCCATCATCCATGGCTGCGCGGACAAGCTCCCGGTCGGGGGGCTGTTGGTATACATGACCTGCACCATGACCCGCGACGAGAACGAGCGCCAGGGCGAGATCATCGAGTCCCTGGGCTTCACGCGGGAGATCCTGGCCGGCTGGGACGACCAGAGCCTGCTGCGCGAGTTCTTCTACGGCGGAGTCTGGAAGAAAAATTCGTAATCGGATCGTATTACGTTCCAGTTGTTTCAAGTTATTCTTTAGGGGACAGGGCCGTGCGGCGAAGAGCTTCATCTTCGCCGCACGGCCCTCGCTCATTGTTTCACCTGGATTTTCCGGTGGTTGAAGTACCACTTGAACGTGCCTGGAGAGATACTTGAGGATTTCTTGTGACTCTGCGGCGCTTCCGCGCCGCGATACTTGAAGAACTGCACGCAACGGGATGGTTCGGAAGACTCTGCAAGCGGCGGGATGGCAGGAAGGGCCTGGGATCACAAGCCAGACAGATTGGATGGATACTCGTGAGGCGCGTCTGATGCCGATGCAGCTCCGTCAGCCTGGAAGGCGGCGCAAACAGACGACCTTCTCCCGCGCCGCCGGAGGGCGACTTCCTCCGCTTAAGAATGGGGCTGTCGGTCGTACACGCAGGTGGCGCATCAGTTTCCGGCCAGACTCCGCAGGTCCTTCACCCGGTCCTCGGTCATCTGGGCTTCCTGGGTTCGGCGGGTGTACAGCACCAGCCCCGGATCGTTGACGGTACGCTCCACAAGTCTGGCCTCGGCCTCGCGCCAGCGCATCCAGGCTTCCTGAGCTTCCCGCACGGCTTTGGCGAACTCCTTGTCCTCGGAGTCCAGAAGCATGCCGTAGAAGCTGGCCATCTCGCGCTCCGCTGCCCGAAGACGAAGGGTGGCGCATTCGGTCATGTCGGAGACGCTTCCCGGTCTGTCGCAGTTCTGCGCCAGTGCGACGGCGTTCCAAGCGAGCGCAGCCAAAAGGCAGGCCCCGAGAAGTGCGCGTTTAATCATCGACTTCGGAAAGCTTCATGCGCTTCCCGCCCTCACGGTACTGGCGAAGCCGTTCCAGGTGGTCGTCATTGTCCGAAAGCGCCTGGTACCTGCTGACGAAGTCGTCGATGTTCTGGGCTGGAATGATGAATTCGCCAGCCTCTCCCCGTTTGAGGTAGGGAAACTGCTCTTTGAGGACTTCGTCGTTGCAGCGGCCCACCCCCGTCTTTCCCTCGCAGCTCATATCCCCTCCTTTCCCGTAACTGAAATGCGCTCCACGACCTTGCCGTAATACCTCTCGTCCCCTTCCAGGGCGAGTTCCTTGCCCGTGTTTCGCCTGGCGCGATGTTCCATCACCTGGAGCTTGAGCATCTGCCTGAGCTTCAGCCGCTCCGCCGGGTTTTGGCCAAGCATCGCCTCCAGACTGTCCAGTCGCCTCTCCAGGACTGTATCCGCGTTGTCCTGCTCCCGGCCGCCGTCCAGGTACCCGCCGTTCTTCAGAAGCGTGTAGGCCATGCGCAGCTCCGGCGGGATGTTGGCGTCGGCCTCCAGGTCCAGGGGCTTGCCGGCTCCAGGCAGGTTCCTGAATTCACCCCGCTCGGCTGCCGCGCGGATGCGCTCTTCGGCCACGTACGCGATGGCCGCGATCATTTTCCCGACACTCCGGCTGCTCCCGCCACGGCCAGAGAAGCCACCCATTGGGCCGCCTCCCCGGTGAGCCCTGAAAGCGCCTTGCTGCCTGCCTCGGCGATGGACGGAGCGTCCAGGGCCCGGACGGGCACCTGCACGGCAAAGCTCTGTGCGGACAGCATTTTTGTACCGGAAGCGTCCCAAACCTGGCAGTCCATGGCAGCGTTCATCACCGGAGGCTGCTCCTGCACCTCAAACGAGGTCAGGGTGACGGTCATGCTCATGGGGGCCTCGGTGCTGGAGCGCACCGGCCAGATCGCGGCCAGTCCGGGGGTGCAGTTCACGGCACGCACCAGGGCCTGCTCGGCCAGCCGGCTGGGCGAGGCCTCCCAGTACCAACGCAGGCTCGGAGACATGACCCGACCCCGCGCCAGCATCACGGCCTGGCGGTCCAGGGCGTCGGCGGACTTGACCTGGCGAAGGGCCACGGCCACGCGGGCCTTGCCCGTCTGCATTTCCCTGGCACATGGCGCGTCCCCGCCGCCAACCCGCAGATATTCCTCGACCGGTCCGGGCCTGCCCAGGCATCCTCCCAGAATCGCGCCCGCGGCCAGGGCCAGTGGCAGCAGGGCCGCCGTGGTATACTTCATATGGGTCATTTGCGCTCCGTGGGTTTGTTGACGACTTCCCAGGGCCTCTCGCGCAGCCGGGATGCCAGGTGCTTCAGATCCGAGCTCAACCGTTCCACGTTGGCCAGGATGTCCTCGAGCTGGGCCTGATCGTGGCGCACGGCCTTGTGCACGGTGTCCGTGAGCGCGCCGACCTGCTTCACCTCGCCCCTGATGTCGGCCAGGGTCTTCTCAAGCTCGCGCCTGAGGGTATCAACGGCCTGTTCCATGCTCTTCAGGGTGCGCGCCGCGTTGTCCGCCGCCTGCTGGCCGCTTCCCGCCAGCTTGCCGAAGTCCCTGCGCACCTGCTCCACGGCGGCCTGAAGGTCGCTCACCAGATGGGGGGCACGTTCCAGCAGTTCCGCTATGCGGGCCGAATTCTCGCTGGTGAACAGCGACTCCAGGCTCGCGGCGATGCGTTCCAGACGCGGTCTCAGCTCCATGAGAATCTGGCCCGCCATGCCCGCCAACTGCGACATGTCCAGGGTTTCCACCGATTCGATGAACGATCCGGGCGGCAACAGCTCCCCCAGGGTGCCCTGGGGCTCCAGGAATACGTAATAGTCGCCCACCAGGCCCTTCTGGGCGATTCTGGCGACCACGCCCTTGCGCATCTCCACAGGATTGTTCAGCCCGATCACCACGCGGATAAGGCGGGCGTCTTCGGGATCGACGCCGATGGACAGGATTCGCCCCACATCCAGACCGCTGTACTTCACCGGCCTTCCCGTGGACAGGTCCTTCACGTTCTTGAAGTGGATATTGTAGAGGACCAGGTCCTCCCAGAAGCGGTATCCGCCCAGGATCACCACGAACGTTCCAAGGATGGCCAGGCACAGGGCCAGAGCGATGCTGGCCTTCACGGTGTCCTTCACGTGTGCAGTCTTGGAAAACACGCTTGCGTCCTTATTATGGGACCCTGCCCGCCCGGTGCAGCCGTCAGGCCAGGTTGCCGTTTGGTTGTTTCTTTCGCGTCGGCTCGCGGTTGAGGAACTGCTTCAGAAATTCATCCTGGCTGGCCTTCAGGCCGTCCTGTCCGCCCTGGTAAACCATTGTGCCCTGGTTCAGCACTACCACATGATCGGCAATGGTGAAAACGCTTTGCAGATCGTGAGAGACCACCACGATGGTCATCCCGAAGGCTTCCTTGAGCTCGAGAATGAGCTGGTCAAGGTCGGCGGCCGTGATGGGATCCAGGCCCGAGGTTGGCTCGTCGCAGAGCAGCACGCGCGGATCCAGAGCCAGCGCCCGTGCCAGTCCCGCACGCTTTCTCATGCCGCCCGAGAGCTGGTTGGGGAAGTAATCCATGAACTCGTCCAGGCCCACCAGGCCCAGCTTGATGTTGACGATGGTCTCGATGATGCTCTCGTCCAGCATGGTGTGTTCGCGCATGGGCAGCGCAATGTTTTCGCCCAGGGGAATGGAGCCCAGGAGCGCTCCGTCCTGGAACAGGACGCCCATGCGGCGGCGTATCTCGCGCAACTCGTCCCCTGACAGGGCGTACAGGTCGGAATCGCCCAGCAGCACCCGCCCCTGGGATGGGGGCAACAGGCCCAGGATGGTCTTCAGAAGCGTGGATTTGCCCCCGCCCGATCCTCCCAGGATGACGCTTATCTGGCCGCTTGGCAGAACGGCGTCGATGTCGCTCAGGACCTTGTGCTCCGAATACCCTACCGAAACACCTTCCAGGCGGATTTCCGGAGCCTCATGGTTGGTGGTCCAGTTCAGGCTCATGTCAGCGCGCCACGTAGGTGAGGCCGGTGAAGAACAGGTCCAGCAGCACGATCATGAAGATGGACTGCACCACGGACCGGGTGGTGCGCCTGCCCACGTCCAAAGCGCCCTCCTTGGCCAGGAATCCCTGCCAGCAGCCGATGAGAGTGATTGCCAGGCCGAAGGCGAAGCTTTTGACCAGCCCGGAAAAGAATATTCGAAGAGAAATGAAGCTGGCGGTCTGCTCGTAGTAGCCCTGGGCCGAGAGCCCCAGTACCAGGACCGAAAAGATCCCCCCGGACAGGACTCCCGTGAAATCGGCCCACAGCGCCAGAAGCGGCGACATGAGCATCATGGCCACGCACTTGGGCCACACCAGGTAGCGCACCGAATCCAGGCCCATGACCTCCAGGGCGTCCACTTCCTGAGAGATTTTCATGGTGGCGATTTCTGCGGTAAAGGCCGCCCCGGCGCGACCGGAGAGTATGAGCGCCGTGAGCAGCGGACCGAGCTCAGCAATGATGCTCACGCCCACCAGGTTGGCCACGTAGGACATGGCCCCGACCTTTTCCAGCTGCGCCGCAGCCTGAATGGCCAGGATGATGCCCGTGCAGGATGCGATGACCCCGACGATGGGCAGGGAATCCGCGCCGACCCAGGCGAAATGGCTCCATGTCTGCCAGCTCATGTAGGGTTTGCCGGTGAATGGACGTCTGGCGCACCCAAGCAGCCGGTTCACCAGCCAGACAAACTGTTCGAAGTCCTTGCCCATTGGTCAGAAACCCCTCGGAATCCCGGGAAACGCCATGGACAGGCACCGGTGGATACTCCATCCGCCGTGCTGGCGCGCAGGCCGGTTCATCGGCCCTCCCCCCGTGTGGCGATCTCAGATCCCAAAAAGTTCCCCGATCTGGGTCAGCGTGAACAGCTTATGCACCTGCCCGGAAACGGCCACGATGGTGATGGTGCGGTTCAGTCCCTTCAGGTGCTTGCGGATTTCGATCAGTATGGCCAGCCCTGAGCTGTCTATGTAGGATAATTTCGACAGATCGAGCTTCACCTCGCCCTGTGATTCCTCGCAGAAATTCTTCAGCCACTGCCGCACATCCTGGGAATTGGTGAAGTCCACCTCTCCCTCGATGGTGGCCGCGCCAGTGGCAGGGTCTTTCGTGGCGGTCCAGGCTGTCTGCTTTTCGTCGGGCATGGGACGCTCACCTCATTCAATGTCGAGCCAGGTTTCTATATTCGGGACCGGGTCCTTGAGCAGTGCGGCCCTGAGGGCCTCGGGGGTGGCCACCGCCGTACCCACCTGCCCCACCACTATTCCGGCCGCATGGTTGGCCAGGATGCTGGCCTGGGGCAGGCTGAATCCCGCGCCCAAGGCCAGGGCCAGCACGGAAATGACCGTATCTCCCGCGCCGGTGACGTCAAAAACATTGCGGGCCACGGTGGGCACATGCAGCACCGCGCCGGGCCTCTCGAAAACGGCCATGCCTTCAGCCCCCAGGGTGATGCAGGCCTGGCGGCATCGAAGCTTCTTGAACAGGGCAAGACCGGCCTTGATGA
The DNA here is from genome assembly GCA_046566965.1 of Acidobacteriota bacterium. Lineage (GTDB taxonomy): Bacteria > Desulfobacterota > Desulfovibrionia > Desulfovibrionales > Desulfovibrionaceae > Fundidesulfovibrio. Next base: position 85,668 of record JBKICU010000015.1, on the reverse strand, counting down.
CGCCCTCGCGTCCTGTGGCGGCCACCCCGGAAATCTCGCACGCTTCCTTGGCGTTTGGCGTCACCAGATCCGCTCCGGAGTACAGCGGCGCGTTGACCACCTTGGGGTCCACCAGCACCAGGCGCGGCTGCTCGCCGTCCTCCCCGGCCTGCAAAGTCCGAAGCGTGTCCATGACCGCCTTGCATACCACACCTTTGCCGTAGTCCGACACAACAATTACTCGGATTCCCCGGGCTACGCGGCGCAAAAGCGAATCCAGCGCCTCCAGGCTGTGGCCGGCCAGCTGGCGCGATTCCTCGCGGTCCACCCGGATCATCTGCTGGTTTCTGGCAATGATGCGGGTCTTGATGGTCGTGGTGCGGTTCTTTTCCACCAGCAGGTGCCCGGTGAGCTTTTCGCGGGACAGAAGCTCCCCGAGCATGCGCCCCGGATCGTCCGCGCCGACCACGCTGACAAGCTGCGGCCTGCCGCCCAGGGCGGCAATGTTGCGGGCCACGTTTCCCGCGCCGCCCAGCAGATGGCGCTCCTCGCGCACGTGCACCACCGGCACCGGAGCCTCCGGAGAGATGCGTTCGGCGTCTCCGGAGAGGTAGTGGTCCAGCATCACGTCGCCGACCACCAGCACGCCGACTCCGCAAAGGCGCTCCACGGCGCCTTCGAAGTCCCGCGCCGAGGGCGGCGCGCTAGGCATCGCCCACGCCCCACTCTTCCAGGAGGGCCTTCAACTCCTCGCGCGAGGAGTAGGAAAAGGTGATCTTGCCCCGGCCCGTATCGCCGCCGAGCTTCACGTTGGCCTGGAACCTGTCGCGCAAGCGCGCAGCCAGACGGGTCAGCTCCTCGGGCTGGGAAGGCCTTTTTCGGCGGGGTTCGCCGCTGCGTGCAGGTTCCACGGGGTCCTGGTCCGAACCCCGGAAGATTGCGGGTCCTTCCGGCAGGCTGCCGTGCTCTTTCCAGTAGCTGGCCAGTTCTTCGGTGTCGCGCACCGAAAGTCCCTGCCTGGTGATCCGCTTCCACAACTCTTCCTGGGCGACCGCATCGGACACGGCCAGAAGCGCCCGGGCGTGGCCCGCGCTGATGGCGTCGGCGAACAGGCTTTCCTGGATGGGGCCTGGAAGCTGGAGCAGGCGCAGGCTGTTGGCCACGGCGGAGCGGCTCTTGCCCACGCGCTGGGCCAGGGCCTCCTGGCTGAGGGAAAAGGAGTTGAGCAGCTGGTCGAAGCCCTTGGCTTCTTCCAGGGCGTTCAGGTTTTCGCGCTGGAGGTTTTCGATAAGCGCCAGAGCCAGACTCTGCTCGTCCGTGACCTCGCGCACGATGGCCGGTATCTCGTCCAGCCCGGCCAGCTTGCTGGCGCGCAGGCGGCGCTCACCGGCCACCAGCTCATAGCCGTGGCTCACGCCGGACATAGGGCGGATCATGATGGGCTGGAGGACGCCCTGCTCCCTGATGGAACTGGCCAGGTCGTCCAGCGCCTGCGGGTCGAATTCGAGGCGCGGCTGTCTTGGGTTCGGCTTCACGTCCTCGAGGCGCACCAGGATCACTTCCGGATGTTCCTTGCCCACGGCCATGCCTTTCAGCAGAACATCCAATCCCCGACCCAAACCTTTTGCTCCGGCCATCCTGGCTCCCTCCCGTCCTACAGGCAGACTGCTTGACATCACTCCTGAACTCCTTACCCTCAAGCGTGTTACGAAGGCAACCGCCACAGGCGGTTTAGCATCCTATTTTCCCCGGAGGACCTACTTGAACGCCGAGAAAACCCACTTCCAACCGGTTTACGACCAGGACAAGAACATCCTGGGAATCTGGATAAGCCCGCAACTTTGGGCCAAGGTCGAGTCCGCCGTGTCCGACACATTCGACAAGGCCCTGGAGGAGCTTTCCCCCCAACTCAAAAAGGAACCGGCAGAGCCCATAAAGGATTGGGAAATGCTGGCCCAGTACTGGGACTGGCAATACCCCATGCCCACGGACGTCCACTGCGAAGCTTGCGGATCCCAGTCGCCGGACTGGCAGAAGGACGAACCCCGCAAGTTCCGTCTGCGTTCCGCCACACTGGGCGGGCTGGTCAACTTCGAATGCCTGGGCTGCCGCTCCCGCATCATCAAGAAGCACTTCAAGAAGCACGTCGACGTGGAGTGCCGCCCCTTTCTGGAAAAATAAAAGGCAGGAGCCGCATGGCTCCTGCCTTCCTTTCTTTTCTCAACCGCGCCGTTACAACGGCATGCGGCACAGCACTTCCCTGGCCAGGCCCAGATACGCTTCAGCCCCCTTGGACTTCACATCGTAGCCGATGACCGACTGGCCGTAGCTGGGCGCTTCGGACACCCGCACGTTGCGCGGGATGAGCGTCTCGAAATGATGCTTGGGGAAGCAGCGCCGGATCTCGCGCTTGACGTGACGGTTCAGCTTGTTGCGTCCGTCGTACATGGTCAGGACCACGCCCAGCAGCAAAAGGCGCGAGTTGAAACGCTTGCGCACCAGGTCGTAGGTCTTGAGCAGCTGGGCGATGCCTTCCAGGGCGTAGTATTCGCACTGCAGGGGCACCAGAAGCTCCGTGGCCGCGCACAGGGCGTTCAGCGTGACCAGCCCCAGAGAGGGGGGGCAGTCCAACAGAATGAACTCGTAGGAGTCGTTCAGAGTGGAGACGACTTCTCGCAGATAATTTTCCCGGCCCTGCTTGTCCACCAGCTCGATGTCCGCTGCCACCAGGTCGGATGTTGACGGCAACACCTGCAGGAACGGAAGCGAGGTCTCGTAGATGGCCTTGCTTGCGTTGCCCGGCTCATACAGAACGGAATAGAGATTTTCCGTGACCTGATCCTGGTAGATGCCCAGGCCGCTGGACGCGTTACCCTGCGGATCGCAGTCGATCAGCAGAGTTTTTTTTTCCATCACGGCCAGAGCCGCCGCCAGATTCACGGCCGTGGTGGTCTTGCCCACCCCGCCCTTCTGGTTGGCGACTACGATACAACGGGCCATAGGACATTCCCCTGGTTCGTCCCGGACTGTTTCACGTGAAACACTCTAGGATTTGTAGGTCCGGTGGCAGTAATCCTGGGCGTCCTGGAGGGAATCGACCAGACGTATGGCGTCCTCGCGTTTCCCCTTCTTGACCGCCTGAAGAAGCTGGTTGGCCAGATGGGCGAAATCTTCAGCTTCGCCTGCCCAATCGTCTCCTGCCTGGACGTGAAGTTGAGTGCAGAGCCTGGAAAACTTATTGACAAGTTGTTCCTCGGGAACCTGTCCATCCTGAAGAATCTCAAGGATGCTCTGAAATGCCTCGTCCATTGATGCTTTTAAGGCGCGGAAATCCATCTCCGTATACCCTTAAGGTGACTTTGTTGAAGTTCAATTTCAAGGCGTTACTATGTAAGGTGTGAGACACTGTCAAGGCCGTTATACCCGATAGTAATCCTTGTACCAGGAAATAAAGCGTTCAATCCCGTATTGGATGGGGGTGGTCGGCTTGAAACCCACATCGTGCATCAGATCGGAAACGTCGGCATAGGTGGCGGGCACGTCTCCGGGCTGCATGGGAAGCATGATCTTCCTGGCGGTCTTGCCAAGGGCCTTTTCCAGAGCCTCGATGTACACCGAGAGTTCCACCGAGTCGTTGTTGCCGATGTTGTAGATGCGGTACGGAGCCGGGCTGGAGCCTGGATCGGGCGACTGGCCGTTCCAATCGGGATTGGGCTCCGGGATACGCATGAGGGAGCGCACCACCCCTTCAACGATGTCGTCGATGTAGGTGAAGTCGCGGCGCATCTTGCCGTTGTTGAAGACCTGGATGGGACGGTCCTCCACTATGGCCTTGGTGAACAGGAACAGGGCCATGTCCGGCCTGCCCCACGGCCCGTATACCGTGAAGAAGCGAAGCCCGGTGCAGGGCAGCCCGTAGAGGTGGCTGTAGGCGTGGGCCATGAGCTCGTTGGACTTCTTGGACGCCGCGTACAGGCTGATGGGATGGTCCACGTTGGAATGAACCGAAAAAGGCATGTTGGTGTTCAGGCCGTACACGGAACTGGAAGAGGCGTAGACCAGATGGGACACTCCCCCATGGCGGCAGCCCTCCAGGAGGTTGGTGAACCCGACGATGTTGGACTGCACGTAGGCCATGGGGTTTTCCAGGCTGTAACGGACCCCGGCCTGGGCCGCCATGTTCACCACATGGGTGAACTGGTTGTTGGCGAACAGGGATTCCATGTCCTCGCGGTCCGCGAGGTCGATCTTGAAGAAGGTGAACTGGTCGTTTCGCTGAAGGACTTTCAGGCGGTCCTTTTTGAGGGCCACGGAATAATAATCATTGAGATTGTCCAGGCCGACAACCGTGTGACCCATCTCGAGCAAACGCTTGGAGAGATGAAAGCCGATGAATCCGGCTGCGCCAGTGACCAGGAATTTCATGAAAGTGCCTTTGTGAATTCTTCAGAATCGATGGTGGTTCGTGGAAATTTATTGCTGGTACTGAGCCCGGTCGCGTCTTGTCAAGACAGAGCATCAAGGACCTTGGAAAATTGTAGTACGCAGCGTCTCTGCCACAGCCTGCAATTCGGTGTCGTTCATGCGTGAAAACGACTCCAGAGAAGGATACTGAAGCAGAACATCCACCTCCAATCCGTTCAAGGGCTGGGATGATGAATGCGCCGGAGGATCACGGAACAACACGACACTGGTGGGGTTCAGGCGCGACAGAGCCTCCTGGAAAACGTCCAGATGCAGGGCCAGGGAACTGCCTGACGGCAGGCAGTAGGGGAAAAAACCAACGAATCCCTTGGGAAGGCGCACCGCGGCCAGAATCCTCCCCAAAATGCGCCTGCGTTCGGCGGAAGGCTGGCCGGTGAGGTCCTGTCCCAGACCCTCATAGGTCCACAGGGATCGTGCGCCTTGGGGAAACTTCTCCAAAAACCCTGCCCAGGGGTGCCGGTTCAGCACCGAATCCCCTGCAGGTTCGCAATCGGCGCTTTTGCCCGCACCGGTCGCAGCGTCCGTTGCGGGATGATTGGCGCAGACCGGAGCCGAAACAGCTTCCGGAGCCGCCCCGGGGAGCAGATGCCGGATGCCCGCCTGATGCAGCACCAGCAGATGCTGCTTCAGGGCAAAAGATGCGTGATCCATTCCAGCAGCCTCCAGGCCACCTCGGGTTTGGTCAACTGAGGCCACTGCTCGGAGCGGCCCACCGCATCCACCACGTAGACCTGGTTGGTGGCCGACGCGAAACCGCTGCCTGGAGCTGCTATGGAATTGGCCACCATCAGGTCGCAGTTCTTGGCCGAAAGCTTCTGGGCCGCGTATTCCGCCAGATTGTCCGTCTCGGCGCAGAAACCCAGGAGCTTCTGATTCTGGGCCTTGCTCTGCCCCAGGGTCTTCAGGATGTCCGGGTTGGTCTGAAATTCGATCTGGATGGGCCCGTCGGTGAGACTGCTTTTCTTGAATTTCTGGCTGCCGTGGGGAACCGGCGAGAAATCGGACACCGCCGCGGTCATCAGGCCCAGGTCCTGCTCGGGCCACAGGGCGGTGCAGGCCGCGAACATCTCGCGGGCGGTCTGCACCGGCACGCGCGCCACATCGCAGGGGAACCACAGGTCCACCGGACCGTGCACCACCGTGACCGTGGCGCCGCGAAGCCAGGCGGCCATGGCCAGGCAGCCGCCCATGAGCCCCGTTGAGGGGTTGGACCAGTAGCGGGCCGGGTCGAAGTATTCGCGCGTGGGGCCAAGCGACACCATGACGCGGGTACCGGCCATGTCCTGTGGCGTGAGGGCCTTGAGCACCTGGGCCACGATGGCTTCCAGCGGCGCAAGCCTGCCCTTGCCCGTTTCGCCGCAGGCCATGGCTCCGCTTCCGGGGCCGACCACCTGCACGCCGCGCGAGCGCAGCGTCTCCAGGTTGGCCTGGGTGGCCGGAGCGTCCCACAGCCGGGGGTTCATGGCCGGGGCAAGAATCATGGGACCCTGGAAGGCCAGGGCCTGGGCGGAAAGAATCTCGTCGGCCAGGCCGTATGCAAGTTTGGCGATGGTGTTGGCCGTAGCAGGCGCAATCACCATGCAGCGGGCTTCCTGGGCGGGCTCCAAATGACCGAAAGAGCTGTCTTCGCCGTCCCACATGGACGTGTAGACGTGCTGCGCGCCCAGGGACTCGAAGGCCAACGGCGTGACGAAACGGGACGCGGCCTGGGTAAGGCTCACCCCAACCAGCAGTTCCAGTTCGCCGAACATGCGCAAGAGTTCGAGGGCCTTGTAGGCGGCGATGCTTCCGGTTACGCCCAGTTGGACGCGCGTGCCGTGATGGATGGGGAAGTGCAGGTGTGTTGGCAGCATGGACCGATCATGCTTGAGGCCGGGGCGGCTGTCAAAGGGTTGGACGAAGCAGCAGGCAAGGAGCAGGGATGGACGCTTACATGATCGAGGTTCTGGGACTTGCGGCCGGGTGCATGACCACCTGCTCGTTCATTCCCCAGGTGCTGCGCACCTACCGTTCGCGCTCGGTTGAGGACATATCGCTTCGGATGTACCTGCTTCTGTGCGCAGGCATCGCCATGTGGGTGGTGTACGGGGCGCTCATCGGTTCGGTGTCCGTGGTTGCAGCCAACTGCGTGAGCCTGTGCCTGACCCTGGCCATACTGGCCATGAAGATCGCCTTCAGGACGCAATGCGGACAGTCCGGGAATCGTTGACCCCTCCCCTACCCGACCGATTCGTCGTTGCGCTTCACGGGCCGGTGTGCCGTGACAGGTTCGCGGGTCATGAGTCCCTTTTTCAGCATGGGAAGCGCCACGGCGCAGAATTCCTCGATGCGCTCAGCCGTGTCGATGATCTCCACAAGGACCGGAAGATCGCTGGAGAGTTCCAGAAGGCGTGCCGTGTGGATGCGGCTGTTGCCGCCGTAGCCCATCATGCCGCGAAACACCGTGGCTCCGGCCAGGCCGTGCTCATGCGCGGCCTCGACGATCCTCGAAAAGGCGCTGCGTCCGTCGATGGTGTCCGATTCGTCGGTGTACACGCGAAGCCGCTCCAGAGCTTCCCAGGCCATTAGAGTACCCTCCCCAGGAAAACGCCCAGCAGGAAGGCCGCGAACCCCGCGACGTTCTGTCCGAGCAGATTGAGCGACATGCGCAGCCACTCGCCGCCGGTGGCCAGCTGCGCCGATTCGAACACATACGTGGAAAACGTGGTGAACGCGCCCATGAAGCCCACCAGCACGATCAGGCGGGTTTCGCCGCTTATGGCGAAGCGCTCGTCGGAGAGCACCCAAACCAGGCCGAACAGAAGACAACCCAGAACGTTCACGGCCCAGGTGCCCCAGGGAAAGTCCGTCCCCAGAAGCCTGTAGACCGCTCCTGAGAGCCAAAACCGGGCCAAGGTCCCGGCGGCGCCTGCAAATGCGATTAAGAGCAGTTTACGGGCCATTGCGGCTGCCTTGCTGTTTTTGCCTGCCTGACGGGTGCGCCTGGCCGGATTACATGACGTTGAATGGTTCGGGCAAGCCGGGTTTCCACGTTCTGAACAAACCCCACGAAATCCCGGCTCGCGCGAGGGACACGCAAACGATGCCCGGCCACGGAAAAAAACAGGCAGATTGCTGCCGGGCAACAATCTGCCTGGTACGTGCACGTGAGGCGCCGGCCGGCAGAAACGCGTCGGGAGAGTCGGCTCTGTTCCATGCCGAATCCCGCAGGTACGAGTGGCCCGGCTAGCTCTCCTCGCCCGTGGCGGTGGCGTCGCCTTCGGTGCTCGCGCCCTCCACCACGTCGAATCCGACCACCTGGTCCCCGTCCTCCATGGCCACAAGGGTGACGCCCTGGGCGGCGCGGCCCACGTTGCGCACCGAGCCCACCGGAGTGCGGATGATCTTGTTGGCCGAGGTCAACAGCAGGATGTCGTCGGTCTCGCTTACCGAGGTCGCGCCGATGACGTGGCCGGTCTTGGTGGTCACCTTCATGTTGATGACGCCCTTTCCGCTGCGGCTCTGCAGGCGGTACAGGTCCACGTCGGAGCGTTTGCCGAAGCCGTTTGCGGATACGGTGAGCACCTGGGTGCGTTCCGGGTCGCCGAAGACAACGCCCGAGGCCACGCGGTCGCGCTCGCCCAGGGCGATGCCCTTCACGCCGGCGGTGCTGCGGCCCATGGGGCGCACGTCGCCCACGTTGAAGCGGATGCCCAGGCCAAGCTCCGTGGCCAGCAGGATCTCCGCGTTGGCCGGGACCTCCTTCACGTCCAGAAGCTCGTCGTGCTCGTTCAGGAGCACCGCGCGGATGCCACCGGAGCGCACGTTCTTGTACAGGTCCAGGGCGGTGCGCTTGACCATGCCCCGGCGGGTGACGAACAGGAAGTACCGCTCGGGCGAGAACTCGCGGATGGTCAGGGCCGTGGTGATGAACTCGTCCTTGTCCATGGGCAGCAGGTTGGCGATGTGCTGGCCCTTGGCGGTGCGCGAACCCTCGGGGATCTGGTGCACCTTCAGCTGGTGCATCTTGCCGAGGTTGGTGAACAGCAGCAGATACTGGTGGTTGGTGGTGATGCAGAAGCTCTGGATGAAGTCCTCGCCAGAAGTATGCACGCCAGCTATACCCTTTCCGCCCCTGCGCTGCTGCTGGTAGGTGTCCAGCGGCGTGCGCTTGATGTAGCCCCGGCGCGACAAGGTGATGACCACGTTTTCGTCGGGGATGAGGTCCTCGATGTCGATGCCTTCCAGGCTCTTGAGAATCTCGGTGCGGCGCGGCGTGGCGAACTTCTCTTTAAGCTCGACGACTTCGTCGCGCACAACCCCAAGCAGCACCACCTCGCTCTCCAGGATGGAGCGCAGGTACTCGATGAACTTCATGAGGGCCGCATACTCTTCCAGCAGTTTCTCGCGCTCCAGGTTGGTCAGGCGCTGCAGGCGCATGTCCAGGATGGCCTGGGACTGGCGCTCCGATAGCTCGAAGCGCTCCATCAGGCGTTCCTTGGCTTCCTGGGGAGTCTTGGAGGCGCGGATCAGGCGGACGACTTCATCGATGTTGTCCAGGGCGATGCGCAGGCCTTCCAGGATGTGGGCGCGCTCTTCGGACTTGCGCAGGTCGTAGCGCGAGCGGCGGATGATTACTTCCTTGCGGTGGTCCAGGAAGTGCTCCAGCATCTGCTTCAGGTTCAGAAGCGCCGGGCGGTTGGAGGCAACCACCAGCATGTTGATGCCGAACGAGGTCTCAAGAGGCGTGAACTTGTACAGGCTGTTGATGACGATGTCGGGGATGGTTCCGCGCTTGAGCTCCAGCACGATGCGGATGCCCTTGCGGTCGGACTCGTCGCGCAGGTCGACCACGCCGTCGATCTTCTTCTCGTTGACCAGCTGGGCGATCTTCTCCACCAGGCTCGACTTGTTCAGGGCGTAGGGAATCTCGCGGATGACCACGAGCTCCTTGTCCTTCCTGAACTGCTCGACCTCCACCTTGCCGCGCATCTTGATGGAGCCGCGGCCGGTGCGGTAGGCGTCCAGGAGCCCCTGGCCGCCGAAAATCGCGCCGTAGGTCGGGAAATCCGGGCCTGCGACACGCGCAATGACCGAATCGACGGTGCACTCGGGTTCGTCGATGATGTGCAGGAGCGCGTCGCACAGCTCGCCCAGGTTGTGGGGAGGAATGTTGGTGGCCATGCCGACCGCGATGCCGGTGCTGCCGTTCAGCAGCAGGTTGGGCACCTTGGTGGGCAGGACCGAGGGCTCCTGCATGGAGTTGTCGTAGTTGGGGCGGAAATCGACGGTTTCCTTCTCGATGTCGGCCAGGAACTCGCCGGTCAGGCGGGACATGCGCACTTCGGTGTAACGCATGGCCGCAGCGGCGTCGCCGTCGATGGAGCCGAAGTTGCCCTGTCCGTCCACCAGGGGGTCGCGCATGGAGAATTCCTGGGCCATGCGCACCAGGGCGTCATACACGGACTGGTCGCCGTGCGGATGGTATTTGCCGATCACGTCGCCGACGATGCGGGCGGACTTCTTGTAGGGCCGGTTCCAGGAGTTGGACAGCTCGTGCATGGCGAACAGCACGCGCCTGTGCACGGGTTTGAGCCCGTCGCGCACGTCCGGGATGGCGCGGCCCACGATGACGGACAGGGAGTACTCCAGGTAGGATTTCTGGAGCTCGTCTTCGATGGTGATCTGGTTCTTCTTGTCGTCTGCGTTCTGGTCGAGCACGTGATGCCTCGTGTAGTGAGCAGGGAGGTTCGCCGGAAGAAAGCCTCCGGCGGCCAAAGGGACAAGTCCCTTTGGAATCCCGTATAATTAATCGCGTTTATACACAGTGTGGAAGCACAGACGAAGAGCCCGGACACCCCGTATGGGAGTCCAGAGGGCGAAGCCCTTTGGCCGCCGGAGGCTGTTCTTCGTCAAAAACCCCACCTAGATGTCCAGCTCCCGGACGTTCAGGGCGTTTCGTTCGATGAATTCGCGCCGCTTGACCACGTTGTCGCCCATGAGGTCCGAGAAGTGCTCGTCGGCCTGGGCCACGTCCTCGATGGACACGCGCAGGAAGGTGCGCTTGTCCGGGTTCATGGTGGTCTCCCAGAGCTGGATGGGGTTCATCTCGCCAAGACCCTTGTAGCGCTGGATGTTCAGGCCCTTGTGGGCCTCGTCCAGCACGGTCTGGAGCAGCTCGAAAATGCCGGTGACCTCCGTCTTGACCTCTTTGCGGGTCATGACGAAGCGGTCCGCGCTGCCCGCCGGGGCGGCGCTGAGTTCCGCCACCTGGGCCGCGCCCACGCCGAAGGCGGTGCGCAGCTCGTCCAGGGCGGTCCAGCACTGGCGGTACACGCGGGCGGCGAAGAACTCCAGGCCGAGCCGGGTCTTCACGCCGTTGCGGCTGACGAACACCGCGTAGGCGCGTCGCTCGATCTCGTCCTCTTCCACATCCAGGGTCAGGGAGTACTCGCTGCCCTTCAGGTGTTCCTGGAGCGCGGCAAGGCCCTCGCCCTCGAAGTCGGCGGGCAGGATGCGCTTGGGGGCGTTCAGGAAGCACCACAGCAGGGGTTCGGGGATGCCGTACCCTTGGGCTTCCTGGAAGCGGCCCTGAAGGGTCTGGATCTTCAGGAGCATCTCGCGCAGGGGGCCGTTGTCGAAGGACTGGCCGTTCTCGCCGGTGACGGAAAGATCCTCGGTGACGCGCGACAGCAGGAACTCGGAGAGTTCCTTGTCGTCCTTGATGAAGCGTTCCCAGTCGCCCTTGTGCACCCGGTACAGGGGGGGCTGGGCGATGTACAGGTAGCCCCGGTCGATGAGCTCCTGGTACTGGCGGTAGAAGAAGGTCAAAAGCAGGGTGCGGATGTGCGCTCCGTCCACGTCGGCGTCGGTCATGATGACGATCTTGTGGTAGCGCAGCTTGGCCAGATCCACGTCGTCCTGGCCGATGCCCGGGCCCATGGCCGTGATCAGCGCCCTGATTTCCTTGTTGCCGAGCATCTTGTCGAAGCGGGTCTTCTCCACGTTCAGGATCTTGCCGCGAAGGGGCAGGATGGCCTGGAACTTGGGGTCGCGCCCCTGCTTGGCGGAGCCGCCTGCCGAGTCGCCCTCGACGATGAACAGTTCGGATTCCTCGGGGCTCTTGGACTGGCAGTCGGCCAGCTTGCCGGGCAGCGAGTTGTCGGACAGGGCGCCCTTGCGGCGCACGAGATCCTTGGCTTTGCGGGCCGCCTCGCGGGCGCGGGCCGCGTCCACGGACTTGTCCACGATGAGCTTGGCGTCCTTGGGGTGCTCCTCGAAGTAGGTGTTCAGCACGTCGCCGCACACCTTGGCCACCTGGCCGGCCACCTCGGAGTTGCCGAGCTTGGTCTTGGTCTGGCCCTCGAACTGGGGCTGGGGAATCTTGACCGAGAGAACCGCGGTGAGGCCTTCGCGCACGTCGTCGCCGGTCAGCTTCTGCTTGAGCTTCTTAATGAGCCCGGATTTCTCGATGTAGTTGTTGATGGCCCTGGTCAGGGCAGTCTTGAATCCGGCCAGGTGCGTGCCGCCTTCCTGGGTGCGGATGTTGTTGACGAAGGTGAGCATCTGCTCCTTGTAGCCCGCGTTGTACTGCAGCGCGAACTCCACGATGGTGCTGTCCACGGTGCCAGCGCCGGAGACGATCTCGTGGACGCCCATGTCGCCCTGGTTCAGGTCCTGCACGAAGCGGCGGATGCCGCCCTCGTAGCTGTAGACCTGCTCTTCCTGGGTGCGCTCGTCCTTGAATTCCAGGGTCAGGCCTGAGTTCAGGTAGGCCAGTTCCTCGAAGCGCTTGGCCAGGGTGGCGTGGATGAAGTCGGCGGTCTCGAAGATGGTCTCGTCCGGCATGAAGCGCACGGTGGTTCCCGTGCCTTCGGCCACGCCGATCTCGTTCACCGGGGTGACCGGGATGCCGCGCTCGTAGCGCTGCCGGTAGCGCTTGCCGTCGCGCTTGATGGTCACTTCCAGGTACTCGGACAGGGCGTTCACGCAGGAGACGCCCACGCCGTGCAGGCCGCCGGAGACTTTATAGGCGTCGTTGTCGAACTTGCCGCCGGCGTGCAGCACGGTCATGACCACTTCCACTGCCGGGCGGCCTTCCTTGGGGTGCAGGTCCACGGGGATGCCGCGCCCGTTGTCGGAAATGGTGACCGAGTTGTCCAGGTGGATGATGATGCGGATACGGTCGCAGTAGCCTGCCATGGCTTCGTCGATGGAGTTGTCCACCACTTCGTAGACCAGGTGATGCAGGCCGCGCACGTCCGTGGAGCCGATGTACATGGCCGGGCGCTTCCGGACTGCCGAAAGGCCCTCCAGGACGGTTATGGAATCGGCGTTGTAAGACTGAGGCGTCGAAGACTGGGTCATGCGGAGGCTTCCTCGCTATAATACGTCTCTTCCACGATCTTCATGGGCATGATGATGACCAGGTAGTCGGCGTCGTCCTCTCCGGTGATGCCGCAGGGACCCTCGGCGCCGGTCATGGTGAAGCGGACCGTGGTGGAATTGAAGTGTCCGAGGATTTCCAGCAGGTCGCGGGTGGGGAAGGCGATCTTCTTCAGTTCCCCGGCGTACTGGGCGTCCATGGATTCGGTGGCCGCGCCGGTGTCATTGCCCTGCGACTGCAGGGTGAGCTGTCCGGGCGTGTCCAGCTGGAAATAGGTGCAGCGGTTGTTGTCGGTGTTGAAGATGGAGATGCGGTCCAGTGCTTCGGACAGCTCGCCCTTCCCGGCGGACAGTTCGGAAGCCTCGGGCGAGGAAAGCTTGCCCACGAAGTTCTTGTAGTCCGGGTACTGGTAGTACGACAGGGGCAGGCTGAAGCTCTCGCGCTGGTCCTGGGTGCGGAAGAACAGGCGCTTCTGGCTGATGGCCAGCTCGATCTCGTCCGTGGTGAGCCACTTCTTGAGCTCCAGCACGTACTTCTTCTGGATCAGGATGCCCTCGGCGGGGATCATGGCCCGGATGTCGTCGTTCATGAATCCGGCCATGGCGAACTGGTGGCCGTTCAGGCCGCAGACCTCGACCTTGTCCTCCAGGGCGCGCAGGTACATGCAGGCCATGGCCTCCATGGTGTCCTCGTCGGAGACGCAGAAGAACACCCGGTCGATGAGCTCCTGCAGGAAATCGCCGCTCCACATCACGTGTTCGCCCTGGGGGAATTCGGCGAAGGGCTGGAACCAGCTCTTCTCGCTGGTGGGCAGCTTGTAGTGGCGTCCGGCCTGCGTGACCAGGAGCGTCTGGCTGGACGCGTCCAGCTTCAGCTGGATCTCGCCTGCCGGGAGTTTGCGGACCAGATCGAAGAAGGAACGTCCCTGCACGCCGCACAGGCCCTGTTCCAGGACCTCGGCGCGATATTTGCCGACGAATTCCAGGGAGGAGTCCGTGGACATGATGCGAAGCGAGCCGTTCTCGGCAGAGAGCCATATGGTGCGCAGAAAGGCCGCTCCGGTCTTGGCCGGGATGATGTTGGCCGATTTCTGGAGGCCTTCGATAATATCGTTCCTGGTGACCTTCACGTACATGTGGTCGTCTCCTTGGGCGGTGTGCGTCGATGGTCGGGGATGTCTTTGTGATGTCAGCGTGACCGGGGGACTATACGGAAAAAACGGCAAAGGGCAAGGGCCGCGAAAGCCAGCAATGGCGCGGCCTGCGGGCTTGATGGCCAATGCCTTTGGCGCTTGGTGCGGCTTTGCCCGTGCGGGCTGCGCTCTGGCCTGAAGAAAGGAACGAGGCTCTTAGACTCCAATACGATTAGAATATGATTTCTTGTTGTCCTAGTAGAGGGGGTGCTCTTGTTCGTGACTTATGTATCGTATGGAAATAATATGAAAAGTTAGGGGAGACTTTCGTTTAGGGAACGAACGGAGGGAGCAGCCGGAAGCAATCCTGGCTTCTATTGCCCTCCTAAACGGCAGTTTTTGCGCAGCGTCATCACTAACTCTTTCATATCGTTGCTATCATTTTGAATTTGTTTGATTTTATTGACGGCGTACAGCACGGTGGAGTGGTCCTTGCCGCCAAAGAGCTTGCCCAGGGCCGGAAAGGACAGGCCCAGTTCCTCCCGGCAGAGCAGCATGGCCACCTGCCTGGCAAGAACCACCTGCTTGTGGCGTTTGCTTCCGAGGATGGCCTTCACGTCCAGGTTGAAGCGCTTGGCCACCTGTTCAAGGATGACCTGGGGAGTGGTCCTGGCGGTCTGTTCGTCCTGGCTGCGGCCCAGGATGTTCTCGAAGATGGCTTCGGATATGTCCTTTTTGAGCAGCTCCCGAAACGCCCGGAACTTGTTCATCAGTCCGTGCAGGCTTCGGAAATCGTGGTGGCGCTGGGCCAGGGTGAGCATCTGGGCCTTGGACAGGCTGATCTTTTTGCGCAGGCAGTGGTCCTGGACGTACTTCAGGCGCACGTCCAGGTCGGGCTTGGCCAGTTGCACCATGAGGCCGCTGTCCAGGCGCGACTTGAGGTCCTGGGGGATGCCCTCGCAGGAGGAAAGCTGCACGCAGGAGGAGAATACCATCTGGCGCTTGCCGTCGTGGAAAGTGTTGAACAGGGTCAGGAGCTCCCTTCCAAGCAGCGGGTAGTCGCCCAGGCGGTGCAGGTCGTCCAGGAAAAAAGAGTGGAAGCCGCTGAGATGGCTCCTGACCGGGAACGTGTTGTCCTGGGGGCCGGACTGGTACAGTTCGGCCAGTTCGTCCACGGTGCCCATGAAGATGAAGTTCTTGTCCTGGTGTTTGCTTATCTCGTTGGCCATGCAACGCAGCAGGTGGGTCTTGCCGGTGCCCTGCTCACCCTGGATGACCAGGGGGTTGAACTTCACTTCGCGGGTCTTGGCCACTTCGCGCGCCGTGGCCAGGGGGAAAAGGTTCTTCTGGTTGGTGATGAATTGTTCGAAGGTGAATTCGTGCCCGAACGGGAAGTCGATGCTGGAGGCGGTGAACTCCACGGGCTGGGCCGCCTGGCCCAGGGCTGCGCCCAGGCGGTTTCGGTAGCGCAGCACGTAGCCTGGCCCGAGGTACAGGCTGACCTGCTTCTCGAAGGTATCCTTGACCTGGGAGTCGAACCATTGGCCGAAAAAGGCGTGCGGAAACTCCACCACGATTTCCAGGGTGTCGGGCAGGGGGTGCAGTTCCAGGGGATCGAACCAGCGGGCCAGTTCCGATTCCGGGGTGGTCTGCGCGAGGTGGCGGCGGAGTTGTTCTTTGAGCATAATTTGAAAGGTTCAGCAGAATACTCAGAAAGTGAAGAAAAGAGTATTCTTGTAATATGTTGAAATAACTTAATTAAAATAAATTAATGAAATTAAGTTAATAATTTCGTAAGGATATCACCATAAATCCGTAAAATGCTAATATGTTGTGCTATTATTTTCTTTTTTGAGAGGTGGCTTTTGTGCATCATTGACTAACTGACGTAGATGGTGATGGCGGCGTATCCCGAAGATAACAATCGTAAATTGAACAAAAGAGTGTCGACAATTTGGATTAGAAATATAGAAAGGTCCCCTTTGCGCGCCAACGCAAAGGGGACCAGAAAACCAAACCGGGTCCGAGGAGGAACCGGCTTGCCGGACTAGCCGGAGACAATTGTATGAATCTCGAATAGAGACGATTCGGCTTTTCTGTCAAGAAAATCCTCGGAAGGACTGCCTTGTGAAAGCGCAGGATTCACCCGAGGTCACCCCTAAGAATGGAAAACGCCTGATCTTCCGCTGGTGGTATCGCCACCCTGTTACGGGCGAGATCATCAGGGCAAGGAAGCGTCCCTTCCCGATTTGGGTTGACTAACCACAAACTGGGGGCGGCCAAAAGGCCGCCCCCATTGCCTTCCTACGAATTTTTGTCCATGATGCCCCCTCTTTTGACTTCAGGAGGCCGACAAGCCATGGCTCAGATAAAGACCATTCAGGACATCAACGAGCGCATCAGAAAGGGCAAAGCCGTCATCCTCACCGCCGAGGAGATGGTCGAGGAAGTCCGCCGCAAGGGCAAGACCGCTGCGGCCAAGGACGTGGACGTGGTCACCACGGGAACCTTCTCGCCCATGTGCTCCTCGGGGATGCTCTTCAACTTCGGGCAGGAGCCGCCCACCATCAAGGCGTCCCAGGTGTCGCTCGGGGGCGTGCCCTGCTATGCGGGCCTGGCCGCCGTGGACGCCTACATCGGCTGCACCGAGCCCCGCGAGGACGACCCGCTCAACAAGGTGTACCCCGGGCGCTTCCTCTACGGCGGCGGGCACGTCATCGAGGACCTCTTGCGCGGCAAGGCCGTGCGCCTGAAATGCAGCGCCTACGGCACGGACTGCTACCCCCGGCGCGAGCTGGACAAGTCCGTGACCCTGGCCGACCTCAAGCACGCCGAGCTTCTGAACCCGCGCAACTGCTACCAGAGCTACAACGTGGCCGTGAACACCGGCAGCCGTGTGATCTACACCTACATGGGGCCGCTCAAGCCCGGCATGCGGAATGCCAACTACGCCACGGCGGGCCAGCTCTCCCCGCTCTTCAACGACCCGTTCCTGCGCACCATCGGCATGGGCACCAAGATCTGGCTGGGCGGCGGCACGGGCTGGGTGATCGGCGCGGGCACGCAGCACAATGCCAAGCCCGCCCGCAACGAGCGCGGCATCCCACTGACCGCCGCCGGAACCCTCATGCTCAAGGGCGACCTGAAGGGCATGAGCCCCAAGTGGGTGCGCGGCGTGTCCATCCTGGGCTACGGCTGCTCTCTGAACGTGGGCGTGGGCATCCCCATCCCCATCCTGGACGAAGAGATGGCCTGGTTCACGGGCGTTGCCGACGCGGACATCACCATGCCCGTGCGCGACTACGGGCACGACTACCCCAACGGGGTGAACAACGTGCTGGCCCAGCCTAACTTCGAGGAGCTCAAATCCGGCGAGATCACGGTGAACGGCCAGACCATCCGCACCGTGCCGCTCACCAGCTACGCCTTGTCCCTGGAGATAGCCCAGGAGCTTAAAAGCAAGATCGAGAAGGGCGAGTTCCTGCTGACCGAAGCGCAGGACAAGATCGTCTCGCAGTAGGACAGCCGACAAGTTCTGAACCACAAGGGGGGGCTCATGGCTCCCCCTTCTTTTTGCCCCTGCGAAAATGCGATAGTTCTGGCGCGCGTGGCCGCCACGATGTAAACTCCGGACAAAATCCCGGTGCCCCTTACCCGGCAACGCCCTTCCAAGGAGGCCGTCATGCTTCGATCAGCGCTCGCTTGTTCCTTGCTGTCGGTTGTTCTGTTGCTCACCGCCTGCGTCACGTCCATGGGGATCTCCCAGTCCGACGTGGCCGGCACCCCAACCACCTACGCCACGGTGGTCAAGGCCCCCAATCCGCTGTTCATGGGCCACTGGCGCAGGTACACGCCTCCAGATCTTTCCAAGCCCTGGCTCTTCCAGTACTGGCTGGTGAAGGTCGGCGACAAGTACGCCGTGTACTACAACTACGACTCGCGCAGGAAGAATTCCTTCAAGGGCTGGGCCTCCTTCACCATCGACGGGGACACCATGACCTCGGGCGTTGACGGCGTGATCTTCTCGGTGGCGGACGGCAAGGTGATCATGCGCGTGCCCGGGCGCGACACCGCCTACCCCATGGAAAAACTCGACTAAATCGTTTTGGGCGGCTGTATGCTGGATGACAGGTACCTGACCTCGTATTTCGAACGGATGCTCCTGGCCAATCCGGAACGCATCCGGGAAGTGGTGGAATTCAGAATGGTCGTTGAACCCGGTGTTGCGGCGCTGGCGGCGGCGCGGCGCACCGGGGAGGACATGGCGCGCCTGCGCAGGCTCTTCGAACGCCAGCAGGCCGCAGCGCCGGGGGAGTTCGCGGAGTTGGACGCGAAATTCCACATGGCCCTGGCCAGGGCCACCGGCAACGAGGTGGTCTGGGAGATGGCGGCCGTGCTCCACGATCTGTCCGGAGAAAGCAGAGCCGCTCCGCTGCTCAGCGGCGGGCGCCTGGAAGCCTCGCTTCAGGACCACGCGCGCATCCTGAAGGCCCTGGAGGATGGGAATCCTGACGCATGCCGCCTGGCCATGCGCGAACACCTGGAAAACGTGGGCAGGAAGGCCGGGGAGGCCGTTCAGGCGGGCGAAAAAGCATAAAGGTTCCGAGTGATCCTGGAGCATGCGCTGGCCAGACGGTCTCCTGCCTGTTTCCTGCAGTACGACAGCGCTTTCTGCTTATCGATACGCGTACGATATGCGTCTGCCCCTGAGCCGGCTTGGGTGCTGGCGGGCTGTTCGTTGGGCGCCTCATCTCTCCTAGCGCTGACCGTTCATGCGGAACGATTCAGGTCTTCGTCCGGCGGGCCGGGCCGGCATCCCGAACGCATACAGCACAACCGGCCATGCGTCCGGAGGTTCGAGCGAAGAATGCCGCACATGAAATATTGGAGCATGCCTTCTCCCCATTGATTGGCTCTTCCCATTCCGGCCGACCGAGGATAACAGGGCACGGCGTATCCTCTGCGCCAAACGTTTCGGATACGTTTATCTCAATGCCGGTTCTGTCCATCGTGAAGGAGGAAGCCGTGGCAATTTGTTCCGCTCCGGCTGCAGGGAGGGAAGCGATACCCTTGTGGGGACGCGTGCGTTCCCTCCGCGTTTCCCGGACAGGGAACTGCTGACGTGGTCGTCACTCCCATTCCTTTCTTCCGGGGCCTGGCCTTCCGGCTGGCGGCCTGGGTGCTGGTCTTTTCCCTGGCCGTGTCCCTGGCCATGTCCTCCCTTCTTCTCTATGCCAAGCATCGCGATTACCTTGCCGAAAAGGAACGCCAGTTCCAGGAAATAGGCGAGGTGAACCTGCCAAGCCTGGCCAACGGCCTGTGGAACCTGGACCAGAAGTCCCTGCAGTTGCAGTTGGAGGGGCTGCGCCAGATTCCCGACGTGGAAATGGTGGAGGTGGGTGACGGGACCGCCGTGGTGGCTTCCCTGGGCGAGGTGGCCAGTACGCGCAGGCTGGAGCGGATCTACCCCCTCCAGTACGAGATGCGCGGGGAAAAGCGTCACCTTGGGAACCTGCGGGTTGTGCTGGGCCTGGACAAGGGCCTGGACAGGCTCTGGCGGGACGCCCTGCTGGCCGTGTCCCTGGAAACGGCCCGGACACTTGTTCTGGGCGCGGCGCTTCTGTTCATCTTCTATTCGCTGGTGGGAAGGCATTTGCGCCGCATGGCCGCCTACGCCGCAGGACTGACCGTGACCGGGCTGGAACGGCCTCTGGTGCTGGAGCGCATCCGGCCCAAGGACCGCGAGCCGGACGAGATGGACCAGCTGAGCGGCGCACTGGAAACCATGCGCGTCAACCTGCTGGGCTCGGTCGAGGAACTGAAGACCGCAAACGAGGCCCTCATCAAGGAGATCGAACGGCGCGAAGAAGCGGAAAAACAGGTGCGGGCCACCCGGGCCGCGCTTCGCAACATCATCGACTCCATGCCCTCGGCGGTCATCGGTTTGTCCGGCGAGACTGTGGTCACCCATTTCAACTCCATGGCCGCGAACCTGACCGGCATGAGCGCCGAGCAGGCGGTGGGCCGCACCCTGGGCGAGGTCTTCGCTCCCCTGGTCCGGTACCAGGACATGGTGCAACGCGCCCTGGAAGAGCGGAAACCCGTGGCCAGCCAACGACTGACCTTGCCGGTTGTCGGCGGGGAGATCACGGCGGAGCTTGTGGTGTATCCCCTGCTGGCCGAACAGGGTGGGGGTGTGGTCATCCGGGTGGACGACGTGACCCAGCGTGCCCAGTTGGAGGAAGTGCTTATCCAGACGGAAAAGATGGTGTCGCTCGGCAGTCTGGCAGCAGGGATGGCGCATGAGATCAACAACCCCCTGGCCGGTGTGCTTCAGAGCGCCCAGAGCGTGCAACGCAGGCTGAGCAACAGCCTGAGGGCCAACGACGCGGCCGCCAGGGAGGCCGGGATAGACCTGGCCGCGCTGGAGGTCTACCTGAAGGCGCGCGACATTCCCGAAATACTTGAGGGCATGCGTTCGGCAGGCGAGCGCGCGGCGCGCATCGTGGCCAACATGCTCAAGTTCTCCCGGCTCAGCAAGCCCACCCACGAGGGGCAGAACCTGTCCGAGGTGGTGGATGCGGCCCTGGAACTGGCCGAGAGCGACTACGACCTGAACCGCAAGTACGACTTCCGCCGGATGCGCATCACCAGGCTCTACGACCCCACCCTGCCGCCGGTGCCCTGCTCGGCCCAGGAGCTGGAGCAGGTGGTGCTGAACATCGTCAAGAACGCCGCCCAGGCCATGGCCCACGTCCAAGGCCCGGCCCTGGCCGTGTCATTGAAGCGCGAGGACGCCTACGCGGTCATCGAGATAAGCGACAACGGCCCCGGCATGGACGAGTCCGTCAGAAAACGCGTGTTCGACCCGTTCTTCACCACCAAGATGCAGGGCGAGGGCACGGGGCTTGGCCTCTCGGTGAGCTACTTCATCATCACCCAGAACCATCACGGCACGATCCTCGTGGATTCCACCCCCGGACAGGGAACCACCTTCACCATCCGCCTGCCGTTGTTCCGCCTGCCCGCCTAACCGGCTCCGCCAGTGCCCGCGCCCGCGCTCCAGGCGCAGGCATGGGATTTCTCCACGCGGTTCCTGCCCAGGCGTTTTGCCTGATACAGGGCCTCGTCCACCGCCGTGTACAGCGCCGAATGATTCTGGATGGACGGGCACACGTCGGCCACGCCGATGCTCACGGTGCAGCCCACGGGGTTGTTTCCGGACCGGGCCAGGACCGACGCGGCTATCTCGGCCCGTATGCGCTCGGCCATGAGCGCCGCGGCCAGGATGCCTGTCTCCGGAAGCAGGACCGCGAACTCCTCGCCGCCGACTCTGGCCGCCACGTCGCCTCGGCGCACGCTGGTCCTTATCCTGTCCGCCACGGCGATGAGCACGTCGTCGCCCACGGGATGGCCGTACTTGTCGTTGATGGCCTTGAAGTGGTCCAGGTCCATGAGGATCATGGCCAGGGGCCGCTCGTAGCGCAACGCACGGCAGATCTCGGTTTCGATGACCTCGTTGAACCACTTGCGGTTGCACAGGCCCGTGAGCCCGTCGGTGTTGGCCTGCCTGGTGAGCTCGATCTCCGCTTCGCGCACCTTGTGCAGCGCGGCCTGGAGACGCCGGTTGAGCGACCGGAAATATGCCACCAGCACCAGGAGCGCCAGGAGCATGCCGGCCATGGCCATGACCAGCCTCGAGTGCTGGAGGATGAAATCCCCCACCGACACCTGGCCGAACTGCTCGTAGGGAGCCACCTTGAGTGAACGCATGATCTCGTGGATGGATTCGTAGGGAAGCGGCACCGTCCATTGGCTCCCTTGCGTCTCCATCAAAAGCAGTGCGGCCGCCACCGATTTCGCCAGGGATTCCGAGGTGTGGCTGAGCTTGGCGAAGGGCCATTCCGGCACAAGTCTGGTGCTGTGGAGGAAGGGGAAGGTGGGATCGGGCCTGAACCCCGCGGGAGTCAGTATCCGCAGGTCCGAGAGGTTCAGCTTTCCCGAGGCCTCCATGCGTTCCAGGGTGTCCGTGCGGGCAGTGCCCACGTCGGCGCTTCCGTCGAGCACGGAGCGGATCACCTGGTCATGGGCATCGTGGAACTGAAGCTCGGCCAGGTCCTTTCCGGGGTCCAGGCCGTTCTGCTGCAAGGTGTAAGAACCCATGAGCCAGCCGCCCAGGGAACTTGGCGCCGTGGCCGCCAGGCGCTTTCCCCTGATCTGGTCGAAGGAGCGGATGTCCTGCCTGTCTGCCCGGGTGAAGAATACCCCTCCGAACCTGGAGGCGGTCCGCCCGACGGCCTGGTTTATGAACGTGGCGATACGGATGACGTCGTGTGTGACTTCCAGATTGACGTAGATGGCCGGGTTGACCACGGCAAAATCGATGCGCGCGCCGGCCACGGCCTCTTCCACCGCCTCGAACGGCAGGGGAACGAGGGTGAAGTCCACGCCGGGCAGCGCCTGCCTGAGGGCCAGGATCATGGGATTCCAATCCTCGGCGCATTTTTCCACGCCCCAGTTGGCCAGCACCCCGATGCGGGCCTGCGGCGCGCCGCTTGCGGAAACCGCCGTTTCCCAGCAAAGGAAAAGGACCGGCAGCGTGGCCGCCCCAATCAGGAATTGACCGAAGTTTCGCGGAAGCACACGGCGGACCAGGACGAGCGCCACTGTAAATGCATGCGCTAAGAACAGAATCGCCATGCAGATGATCTTTACATGATCGCGAATAATCTTCCAGCAGAAATATTTCATGGCAAGGCGATGCCAGGGTGATGTTTCCGGCGTTCTTTCGTGTTTACGCATACCATGGCAAGCGGGAATGATTGACTTGGTTTTCGGGCGCAACGTAGGCGTGCGGACCGTTTCGATTGATGGGCTGAAGCAGGATTCCCGGCAACCCACAGGATATGAAGTACGGAGAAGGCATGAACGACCGAGACAGGAAGGGGGAACACTCCGCGGGCGAAGCAGGCGGGGCAGGGGTTCCCGGAATCCAGATCCCCTCCGGGCAGGACCTGGTACGCCAAAAGCCCGGGGCCGCGGCCTTCAACACGCTGTTCAATCTCTCCCTGGACATGGTCTGCATCGCAGACATAGCCAGGGCGACCTTCGTCCTGGTCAATCCGTCCTTTTCCAGGGAGCTGGGATACTCCGAACAGGAGCTGACAGGCAGGCCCTTTCTGGACTTCATCCATCCCGAGGACGTGGGTCCGACGCTGGACGCGCTCAAGGAGAAGCTGGCGAAGGGCGAAACGGTCCTGCAGTTCGAAAACCGCTACATCTGCAAGGACGGCTCCGTCCGCTGGCTGAGCTGGGTCTCCACCCCCGCCCCGGAGGAAGGTCTGGCCTACGCCATCGCCCGGGACGTTACCGGACAGCGGGAGGACCGGGAGCGGCTCAGGCAGAGCGAGGAAAAGTTCAGGACCATATTCGATTCCATCAACGAATGCATTTTCGTTCACGACGCCCGCACCGGGGCCGTCCTGGATGTGAACGAGCGGGTGTGCGAAACCTACGGCTACACCCGCGAGGAGGTCCTGGGGCTGGACGTGGGCAGGATGAGCTCGGGAATCGCGCCCTATGACGCGGATCACGCCTATGCCCGCATCCGGTCGGCCCTTCTGGGCATTCCCCAGCATTTCGAGTGGCATGCCAGAAGAAAGGACGGCGGGCTGTTCTGGGTGGAGGTGTCGCTGCGGGCGGCGCGCATGGGCGATCAGGACAGGGTGCTGGTGACGGCCAGGGACATTTCGGACCGCAAGCAGGTCCAGGACGAGATCCTGCGGGAAAAGGCCTTCACGGAGGCGCTCATGAACAGCGTCCCCGGACTCCTCTACATGTACGACGAGCAGGGCAGGCTGGTGCGCTGGAACAGAAAGCACGAGGAACTGACCGGCTACACCTCCGAGGAACTCTCCGGGATGACCCTGCAGGACTGGTACAAAGACGATCCCGGAGAGATCGCCAAGATCCAGGCCGCCGTGGAGAAGATCGCCGTGGACGGCTATTCGGAGGCGGAAGGGAACCTGCGCAACAAGGACGGCAGCAAGCGCCTGTACTACTTCACGGGCGTGCCCCTGGTCCTGGAGGGCAGGAACTACTTCACAGGCATCGGCATAGACTTCACCGAGAACAAGCGCATGCGCGAACTGATGGTCCAGACGGAGAAGATGCTGAGCGTGGGCGGGCTGGCTGCGGGCATGGCCCATGAGATCAACAATCCCCTGGGCGGGATATTGCAGAACGTGCAGGTCATGAAGCGCAGGCTCACCGAGGACATCGAGGCCAACGCCCTGGCCGCGCAGGAGTCGGGATGCTCCTTCGAGGCGGTTCGCAGCTTCATGGAGAAGCGCGAGATCCTCGCCTCGCTGGACTGCATCCGGGAGGCCGGATGCAGGGCGGCCCGCATCGTGGGGAGCATGCTCGAATTCGCCCGCAAGAACGACGCCCGGACCACGGGAGCGGACATCGCCGTCCTGCTGGACCAGGCGGTGGAACTGGCCGGCCAGGACTACGACCTCAGGAAGAAGTACGATTTCCGCCTCATCCGGATCGAGCGCGAATACGACCCCGGAGTTCCCCTGGTGGAGTGTGCGGCAGGGGAGCTGGAACAGGTGGTGCTGAATCTCCTGCGCAATGCCGCCCAGGCCGCCAGCGGGTGGCCGGGCAACGAGTTCCGGCCGGTCATACGCCTGAAAACGGCCCTGGAAGACGACATGGTGCGCATCGAGGTGATCGACAACGGTCCGGGCATGGACGAGCAAACCCGCAAGCGCGTGTTCGAACCCTTCTTCACCACCAAACCCGTGGGCGTGGGCACCGGTCTCGGGTTGTCCGTGTCCTATTTCATCGTCACCTCGAACCACCAGGGGATCATCGAGGTGGAATCCTCGCCTGGAAAAGGGTCGCGGTTCATCGTCCGGCTTCCCTTGAAACAGGCGCGGGCCTGCGGGGAATGCTGCCCGGCTTGACGGGTTCCAGGGGTTCAATTAGTCGGGTCGGAACAGGAACCGAACCGGGCAGCAGCCCGGGGGACCGGCACTCGTTTCGTCTTGTCGCGAACGCTCCGCCCGCATCCTCCCCACGCGAGCCAAGGCTGCCGAACTTCCTCCCCTGAACCGGATTTGCACGGCCATGAGCATGGAACTCTCCGACATCGTCCCGATCCTTTTCGTCGTTCCCGCCGCCCTGGTGTACGGGGTGTTTCTGGCGGCCGCGCTGGTGCTCGTCTTCTTCACCCACAAGAGAGAGTGGAAGCTCGCGAGGCGGTCCGGCAAATACGAGAGGAAGGCCGCGCGGATCAGGCAGAAGGGCCGTGAGAACCGGGAGTCGCTTGCGGTGTCGCGCCAGCGCGGGAACATGAAGGAATTCGCAGCCCTGGTGAAGGACCAACTGGCCGGAATGCGGGCGGTCATCGAACTGGGCACGTATCATCAGGCGATATTGTTCGTGAAGCAGTCCGTGTCCAAGCTGGACTTCTCGGATCTCTACGCCGTGCACGCGCTGCTCTCCAGGGCGGACAGGGAGCGCGTGTCCATTGAACTCGACAAATTTCTCCAGCGGGAGCTTGAATATGGCCATCTCGGAAAACCTAGGCAGATTCATTTCCAGGATATTCTACACGGTCAAGACGGAATCGGCGCAGTGGCAGCAGGCCAACCTGCCGGAACTGGACAAACTCAGGCACGACAGGGCGGTGGCCCAGCTGGAGCTCAAGCAGTCCCTGGACAAGATGGAAATCCGCTTCAAGGAGGAGTGCAAGCGGATACGCCTCGAGGAAGAGCGCCAGACCATGCAGTTCAAGGAATTTCTGGACAGCATCGACGAGATGAAGACCAGCATGCTCTCGTTCTATACCGCCATGCCCAAGCCCATCGCGCTGATGATCCATCACCACGCCGGTGAACTGCTCAAGGAGGCCTGGTTCAGCCAGGACACCCGCGAACGCCTGCGCAACCAGACCCGCTTCACCGACCTCATGCTGACCATCACCGAGGACCTGGCGGAACTCGGCGACGAGTCCACGCCCAGGGCGCTGCCGGAAAAAACCCTGGCCTTCATCCAGAACCGCATCGAGGGATAAGGCTGTCCAAACGGTGCGCCGGTCCGGCGCTGTCCGGCGTCGCGAGGGATGCTCGACGGGCTCGGGCGCGCGTGACCGACTGTGAAACCCGGACGTCGACGTGCAGCACCGGGCAGGCCCGTCTGGAATACGCGAACCGGCCCGCATATCAAGAGCGTGCGCTTCCGCGCGATCCATTCGGTTTGAAGAACTCATAAATATTGAGAACTGCTTTAAATTACGAAATATCAGCTTGTTGAGCCATTCCGGGGGGAGCTTTTCCAAAAACCCCCGCTAAAGCCTCCGCAGGGTCTGCCGATAATCATCTTGTCAGCAGGCAGGAGCAAGGTGACCACGATGACCCCCGACAACGCACATCCAAACGGCGAATACGTCGACGCCCCCTCGGAAACGCCCGAGGAGAGGGCTTTGCGCGTGGCCGAGATAAAGCGCAAAGTGGCGCTTGGGCGTTACCGGGTGGACGGCAAGGAGATCCTGTACAACATGCTGAAGACCGCCCCCTGACCAGCCCGCATTTCCATCCGTCTGTTTCGCCCGGCTTGACTTTTCCCGCGCCATCCGCTTTATCTTGCGGTCATGGGCGAATTTTCGCCCGAGTGTCCAATAAACCAGGGAGAGACGCCATGCCTCAAGCTTACGTGGATCAGGACGAATGCATCGGGTGTGAATCGTGCGTGCAGGTCTGCGAGGAAGCCTTCCAGATGAACGCCGAAGGCAAGGCCGAGGTCACCCCCGGCTCCACCGGCGCCGAGGAATGCATCCAGGAAGCCATGGACACCTGTCCCGTGGAATGCATCCACTGGCAGGACTGAGCCCACATGGCCCAGGAGACCCTTGAAAAACACCTGCTGGTGACCATTTCCGAGGACATCAACGCCCTTTTCGGGCTGCGATACGTCTTCGGCTTTTTCAGCAGGCGCGACCTGGTGCGCCTGACGCTCTTCTACGTCACGGCGCGACCAGGTACGGAACCCTTCGACTCCAGCGCCACCTTCTGCGCGCCCGGACAGGCCTCGAGCTTCGGCCACGCCTGCCGCACTCCTCCCCAGACCCTGACCACGGCCAGGGACTGGCTCCTGGACATGGGCTTTCCGGGCGACAGGATCGAGATGCGCTCCGCTCCGGCCAAGTACGGCACCGTCAAGGACATCGCGGCAGAGGCCGAACGCGGTCTTTACGACGCGGTGGTGCTCGGCCGCAGGGGCCTGTCCTGGTTCGACGAGATCTTCGACGACTCCGTCACTCACCGCATGCTCTGGGAATCCATCAGCTTTCCGCTGTGGGTGTGCCGCAATCCCATGCGGCACCGCAAGAACGTGCTGCTGTGCGTGGACGGCTCCGAACAGAGCCTGCGCGTGGCCGACCACGTGGGGTACATCCTGCGCAACGAACCCGAGCACTCCGTGACCGTGTTCCACAACCGCGCCCAGAGCCTGCCCGAGGGCCAGAGCATCGAGCACATCATGGCCGGAGCCATCGCGGCGTTGAAGGAGAACGGCATCGAGGACGAGCGCATCGACATACTGGTCAAATCCTCCAAGGATCCGGCGGACCTCATCCTCAAGCAGGCCCAGGCGGGCGAATTCGCCGCCGTGGCCGTGGGGCGCTCGGGGGGCAGGCCGGACGCCCTGCGCAACATCTTCGGCTCCATCAGCCTGACGCTCCTGCGCAAGCTGGAGGGGGCCGCCCTGTGGATATCCAAATAGGAGAAGGGCGGTCGCGGGTTTGGTTCCAGGCGGGCCGGTTTTGACATTTTTTCGTAAATGAGCCACCAGCCTTTGCCTGGGAGTAAAGCACATGAGACGCAAATTCCTGTTTCTGGTTGCCGACGGCATGGGAGGCTGGCCCGGCGAGCTTGACGGCCGCACCGCCATGGAGGCCGCCCAGACCCCGGTGATGGACGCCATGGCCCGCCAGGGCGTGCTGGGCCTGGCGCGCACCATCCCCGCCGGGATGCCCCCGGGTTCGGACGTGGCCAACATGGCGCTCCTGGGCTTCGATCCTGCCAAACACCACACCGGGCGCGGACCCATCGAGGCCGCGGCCCAGGGACTGGAACTCGGCGAGAACGACCTGGTCTGGCGCTGCAACCTGGTCAGCGTCAGCAAGTACGCCTCGGACGGCGTCATGCTGGACTACTCCTCGGGCCACATCACCACCGAAGAATCAACGCCGCTCATCCGGCGCCTGGACGACATGTGCGCCCGCTGCTCCGACATGTTCGCCCCCTTCCGGCTGTTCCCCGGCGTGCAGTACCGGCACCTGCTGGTGCAGCGCGACGCGGCGGACAACCCGGAGGCCAGGCTGGCCATCCGCCCCCCCCACGACATCACCGACCAGCCCATCGCCCAGGACATCGAGGCCTACCGCTCCATTCCCCTGCTCTGGAGCCTGACCCGCTGCGCCGCTCGGCTGCTTGAGGATTCCGACAACCCCACCAAGGCCAACGCCATCTGGCCCTGGGGGCAGGGCAGGGCGCTTACGCTCCCGTCGTTTGCGGACAATTTCGGCCTGAAGGGCGCGGTCATCTCCGCCGTGGACCTCATCAAGGGGCTGGGCCGCGCGGCAGGCATGGACGTTCTCGAGGTGGAGGGAGCAACCGGGCTCCTGGACACCAACTACGAGGGCAAGGTTGACGCAGCCGTGGAATACCTGAAGGGCGGCGGGGACATGGTCTTCGTGCACCTGGAAGGCCCGGACGAGTGCGGCCACGGCGGCGACGCCCCGGGCAAGGCCGAGGCCGTGGCCCGGTTCGATTCGCGCGTGGTCAGCCCCCTCAGGGAGGCCTTCCCGGACGCGGTGTTCCTCATCACCTGCGACCACCTGACCCCCGTGTCCAAACGCACCCACGTGGACGATCCGGTCCCGTTCCTGCTCTGGGGCGCGGGCATCGGACCGGAAGGCCCGACCGGGGCGACCGGAGCGACCGGGGCGCAGCACTTCAGCGAAGCCCAGGCCAAGGCTTCCGGCCTGCTGCTGGACCCCGGCCATGAACTGCTGGCCTGGGCCATCAGGAAGGCGGGGGGGCTGTGATCCGTCCCGGCGAGCCTTTCCCTGAAGTGCATACCCGCTTCGAGCTGTACGTCTCCTACGGCGAGACCGACGCCATGGGCGTGGTGTACTACGGCAACTACCCCCACTGGTTCGAACGCGCGCGCGGCCAGTTCCTGCGCGAGCGGGACCTCTCCTACGCCGAGGTCGAACGGCGCGGCGTGATGCTGCCGGTGCGCGAGATGAACGTGCGCTACCTCGCTCCGGCCCGCTACGACGAGCACGTGGTGGTGTGCGCGGGCATAAGCCAGTGGGGACGCGCCTCCGTGACCTTCTCCTACCAGGTGTACGGCCCGCCGGAGCAATCCCGCCTCCTGTGCCTGGGTTCCACGCAGCACGCCTGCGTGGACACGGGCGGAAAGCCGATGCCCTTGCCGGGCTGGCTGAAGGAAACCTGTCTGAAGTGACCCTGGACATCCACACCCACGCCTTTCATCCCAAGATCGCCGCCAAGGTTCTCAAACAGCTCACAGACCATTACGGCATAACGCCGGTGGGCACGGGCCGCGTGGAGGACCTGCTCGAGCGGCTGGACGCGGCCGGCATCGAGCGCGCGGCAGTGCACGCGGCGGCCACGGCTCCGGCCCAGGTCGTCCCTGCCAACAACTGGTCCATCGAACTTGCCCGCGCTGAGCCCCGGCTGATCCCCTTCGGCACCATCCATCCCGGCTTCAAGGACTTCGAGGCGGAATTCTCACGCCTGGAACGCGCGGGCATCAGGGGCATCAAGATCCACGCCGACTTCCAGGGCTTCCGCCTGGACGACCCGGCCCTGCGGCCCGTCCTGGAGGCCATGCAGGGCCGGTTCACCGCACTGTTCCACGTGGGCGACCGCCTGCCGCCCCACGAAAACCCCTCCTGCCCGGCCAAGCTCAAGGCCATCCGGAAGGACTTCCCTGGCCTGTGCATCATCGCGGCCCACCTGGGCGGCTACCTGCACTGGGCCGAGGCGCTCGAGCATCTGGCCGGGACCGACGTCTACCTGGACACCTCCTCCAGTCTCCCCTACCTGGACGACGCCCTGCTGCGGGCCATCCTGGACCGCCATTCGCCCGAAATGGTTCTTTTCGGCAGCGACTACCCCCTGTTCGATCCCGGACGCGAACTGGACCGCCTGCGCGAGCGCCTGCGGCTGTCCGACGCGGCGCTCGAGCGCCTGCTCACGTCCGGGGAGGCGCTGTTCCAGTCGAAGGAGAGCGACGCGCCTCTTGTTTGACATTTCAAGTTGTACTCCATACAAAATCGTCAGGATATCCAGATCCGGCAAAACAGGTGAATTCATGCGCGTATTGATCGTCGAGGATGAAGTATCCAACCGTTTGCTGTTGCAGCGTTACTTGCGCGACATTCATCCGGCGGATGTGGTGGTCAACGGGCAGGAGGCCGTGGAAGCGTTCCAGATGGCCCACAAGGACGGCGATCCCTACAGGCTGATACTTCTGGATATCCAGATGCCTGTCATGGACGGGCTGGAGGCCTTGCGCGCCATCCGGGAGATGGAGAAGACCCTGTGCGTTCCCAAGGGGCAGGACGTCAGGGTGCTCATGATAACCGCCCACAACGACCACGGCAGCGTGTGCAACGCCTTTTTCCAGGGCAACGCCTCGGGGTATCTGGTGAAACCGGTGGAACGCGAAACCCTGCTGGATTGCATCGCCAGCTTCGAGCTGGCCTGAAACCCGGACGAGCGTAGCCTTGATCGCCGAGACCTGATCGCCGAAGAACGGGAATCTTCCCTCCCGCTGTTGACAATGAATTTCAATTGCATTATCCCTGGCGCGTACTACGCGAACAAGGAGGCAACATGGTTCCCCTGAGCGAATGTCCTCGCGGAAGCAAGGTGCGCATCATCGAGCTCTGTGACGACCGCCGCTGCCGCTGCCGACTGTGCGACCTGGGGCTGACCCCGGGCGTGGAGGCGGAAGTGCGGGAAGGGGGCGACTGCTGCCGCCTGTCCGTTCGCGGGGAGGACATCTGCCTGGGATCGGGCCTGGCCGACAGGGTCATGGTGGCCCAGGTCTGAGCTGCCTCGAGCGGAAGGATTCGTCTCCGACGAGCTCCCACAAGTGTACTCAAGGAGTTTAACGATGCTTGAGAAGATCATCGTCGCGGCCCTGGTCATCCTGGCCGTGGGCTACATGGTGCGGCGCATCATGCGCAAGGGCGGGTCGTCCTGCGGTTGCGGCAGTTCCGGCGGGTGCTGCGGCGGCGGACAGACCGAGATCAAGAACTTCAGCGATTGCGGTTGCGGCCGGAAATCCTGATTTTTTTTAAAATACCCGTATTGAAAATGACTATCACTCTCGGAGAAGGCATGACACATCCCACCACCGCGCCTCAGTCGCTGCGATCGCTCAAGGTCGGCCAGCGGGCCAGCATCGAACGCATCAACGCCGAGGGAGAACTCGGCCGCCGCATCCGCGACATGGGCCTCGTGCCCGGAGCGCAGATCGAGATCGTGGGGCGCGCGCCCCTCAAGGATCCCGTGGCTATCCGCCTGAAAGGCTTCACCCTGTCGCTTCGCAACAACGAGGCCGACTTCATCCAGGTTATGCCCTCGGAGGCTTAAGACGTGAGTACCCAGACCCAGCACAGCGCTTCGAAACAGAACCCGGCCCGCTCCGGGCAGGCCACCCTGCCCACCTACACCATCGCCCTGGCGGGAAACCCCAACGCGGGCAAATCCACCCTGTTCAACGCCATGACCGGCGCGCGCGTCCACGTGGGCAACTACCCCGGCATCACCGTGGAGAAGAAGGTCGGCCAGTTCCGCACCGACGAGGCCGTCCTCAACCTGGTGGACCTGCCCGGAACCTACTCCCTCACGGCCTATTCCGCCGAAGAGCTCGTGGCGCGCGACTTCCTGGTGGACGAGCGCCCCCAGGCGGTGGTGGACGTCCTGAACGCCGGATCCCTCGAGCGCAACCTGTACCTTGCGGTGCAGCTGTTGGAACTGGGCATCCCGGTGGTGCTCGGCCTGAACATGATGGACGAGGCCCGCAAGATGGGCATGAAGGTGGACTCCAGGCGCCTCTCCAAGGTGCTGGACTGCCCCGTGGTGGAGCTGGTGGCCCGCAAGGGCTCCGGCGTTGAGGAACTGGCCGCCGCCGCCGCCAGGCTGGCTGCGGAGCGCCAGGGACGCTGGAAGCCCGTGGACATCTCCTACGGACCGGACCTGGACCCCGCCCTCACGGAGATGACCGCGCGCATCCTGGCCAAGTCCTTCCTGGCCAACCGCTATCCGGCCCGCTGGGTGGCTCTCAAGTATCTGGAGAGCGACGACCAGATCCGGGAGCAGGGCCGCACCGCCGATCCGGAACTGGCCGCCTGGCTGGAAGGGCGCGCCGAGGAAGTGGCCGCCCACCTGCGCGCCACGCTCGGCACCTACCCCGAAGCCATCATCGCCGATTTCCGCTACGGATTCATCGCCTCGGTGCTCAAGGGCGGCGTGGTCACCCGCGACGACCTGCACGGACGCCTGGACGCCTCGGACAAGCTGGACACCGTGCTCACCCACAAGCTGCTGGGACCCATCCTCATGCTGGCGGTGCTGTTCCTGGTGTACCAGATCACCTTCTCCCTGGGTAAATTCCCCATGGAATGGCTTCAGGCGCTGTTCGCCTGGTGCGGCGAGGCCGTGAAGGAAGCCATGCCGGACGGCCTGCTGCGCTCCCTGCTGGTGGACGGCGTCATCGCTGGCGTGGGCGGCGTCATGGGCTTTCTGCCCCTGGTCATGCTCATCTTCCTGATGATCGCCTTCCTGGAGGACTCGGGCTACATGGCCCGCATCGCCTACATGCTGGACCGGGTGTTCCGCCTGTTCGGCCTGCACGGCTGCTCGGTGATGCCTTTCATCATCTCCGGCGGCATCGGCGGCGGCTGCGCCGTGCCCGGCGTCATGGCCAGCCGGACGTTGCGCAGCCCCAAGGAGCGCATCGCCACCATCCTCACCGCCCCGTTCATGACCTGCGGCGCCAAGCTGCCGGTGTTCATCCTGCTGGCCGGGGTCTTCTTCCCGGACAACCAGGCCCTGACCCTGTTCGGCATGACGCTCCTGGGCTGGGTCATGGCCCTTGGCGTCTCCTCGATCCTGCGCGCCACCGTGGTGCGCGGCGAGTCCACCCCCTTCGTCATGGAGCTGCCCCCCTACCGCCTGCCCACCCTGCGCGGGCTTTTGATCCACACCTGGGAGCGCAGCTGGCAGTACATCAAGAAGGCCGGTTCCGTGATCCTGGCCGTGTCCGTGATCGTGTGGGCCGCCATGACCTTCCCGGGCCTGCCCGAGGACAGGGAAGCCGCCTACGAGGCCCAGAAGGCCGCCATCACCGCGCAGATCGAGGCGCTGGAGGCTCCCGAGGCCGGAGCCGAAGCCGCCGCCGAGCCCGGCAAGGAAGCAGCCGAAGCGACCCAGACCGCCGATGCGGGAGCCGCGGCCACTGCCGACGACAAGGCTGAGGAAGCCGCCGCTCCCGAGGCTGGCGACGCTCCCGAAGCAGCCGAGAAGGCTGAAGCCGCCACGCCCCTGGACGACCTGAAAGCCCAGCTCGAGGAGCTCGAAAAGAAGCAGTCCGCCGAGGCCCTGGCCATGTCCGTGGCCGGCAGGCTGGGCACGCTGCTTGAGCCCGTGTCCAAGCTGGCAGGGTTCGACTGGCGCATGAACATAGCCCTGGTTGGCGGATTCGCGGCCAAGGAAGTCATCATCTCCACCCTGGGAACGGCATACTCCCTGGGCGAAGTGGAAGCCGACGAGGCGACTCCCCTGGCCGAGATGCTCACCGCCGAGGGCATGAGCCTGGCGGCTGGCCTGGCGCTCATGGTGTTCATCCTGCTCTACTCGCCCTGCTTCCCCACGGTGGTGGCCATCGGCAAGGAGACCGGCTCATACAAGTGGGCGGCCTTCGCCATGACCTTCAACACCGTGCTGGCTTTTGTCCTGGCGGTGGCGGTCTTCCAGATAGGCATACGGATCTTCCACTAGTACATCCCTCACCATACCCCGACTCACCCCACCGAAACCGCCCGGCTTCCCCAGCCGGGCGGTTTTGTTTGCGCACTTCAAACCGGAGTGTAACCCCGCCCCCTCGCCGCTTCTCTAGAAGGAGTCGGCAGGGGACACACGCCACGCGAACACCTACCGCATCGGACAACCGGGATGGAGATTCAGGATGCGTGGTCCAGCCGGCAGAGGGCTTCCGGGCGGGGACGCCATGGTCGCGGGACTGTCGCCGGTCGCGGCGAAACGGGGACAGGGCGCGCGGCGGCCTTCGGCCGACCGGTGCGTCAGGAACAGCTCGAGTGCCTCGAACTCGCGCTGAAGGCTTGTCAGAACCGGATCGATGCGGACATGATGGACATCACCGCCCGCTCCGGGATCTGTTATTTCGATAGAAGCGGCGTTGTGGCTGCATACGGCCGCCAAGGAGGAGGGGAGTCCTCCGGCATGGCCGGGAGTTGCATGAACAAGGACAGACGAACTCAGGATGGCGACGCCATGAGCGACGCCCAGGCCGTCCGGCTGGTGCTGGACGGCCGGACCGAAGCGTTTGCCGTGCTGGTCCGGCGGCATCAGGATTATCTGTTCAACCTGCTCAGGCGGCACCTGCCCGTTTCCGAGGTGCCGGAGGCCGCACAGGACGCCTTCGTCAAGGCGTTCGAGAAGCTCTCGCAACTGCGGGAGCCGGACTCGTTCCGGGCCTGGCTGTCATCCATGGCGCTTCGTCGGGCGATCCGGTACTGGCGCGACGTCTCGGGCAGGCGCGAAGTATCCATGGACCTGGGCGGCGAAGGCGAACAGGACTGGCTGGAAGCCTTCATGGGCGAAGATGCGCGGCGCAGGCACGACGATTTCATGCGCCGGCGGGAAGCCAGCTCCGTGGTGTCCTGGCTGCTGGGACAGCTCAAGCCTGATGACAGAATGGCCGTCGGATTGTATTACGCAAAAGAGCACGAAGTAGCCGAAATTGCCGTGATGCTCGGCTGGAGCGTGGAGAAGGTGAAGGTCCGGCTGCACCGTGCCAGGAAGAAGATGGCCGCGATCATGCACGACGAGGTCGGGAAAGGGAGACAAGCATGAGCACGCAAAAGGATTTGCAACGCCTCGACGAACTGTTGGAAATGGCATTTGAACCTGGAACACGTTCCGGCGCGATGCCTGGCTTCGAGAGCAGGGTCATGGCCAGGATCATGGAAGCGAGCCGCGAGGTGTCCCTGTGGGACGTGTTGCGCAGCGTGGCCAGGCCCATCCTGTATTCAGGCTGGGCAGCGGCCGCCGTGCTGGCGGTGGTGGCGCTTACCGGCCAGGACAGCTCCAGCCAGCACCTGTTGGCTTCGGTCATGACCGATTCCCCCGTCACGCAGTGGCTGGTCCTGTAGGAGTTCCCATGAGCATGAGCAGGGGAAAAGGACTTCTGATAGCCCTGGTGATTTTTCTCACCGGCGGCGTGGTCGGCGCATTCGGCATGGAGGCGTTCCGGGTGCTGCGCGGCGGCCCGTTCAAGCATTTGGAAGGCAAAGGCCCGGTGGGCTTCATCATGGAGCGCATGAGCCACGATCTGAAGCTGAGCGACGCGCAGAGAAAGGATATCGAACCCGTCATCGCGGAGATGATCGGCAAGATCGATCAGCTTCGCCGTCCCATCCAGGAGCAGGAAGAGGCCATCTTCGAAGAATACCTGGCCCGCGTGCGCCAGTTCCTTTCAGAAGAGCAGGCGCGCAAGCAGGACGCCATCGCCCAGCGCATGCGCGACTTCCGCAAGCGGATGCAGCAGGGGCCGCAGGATGGACCCCCTCCGCCACCGCCGGGACTCGGCCTTATCTTCGGACCTCCGACAGGTCCTTCCGGCAGTCCTCCTCCCGGCCCTCCCGGCGGTCCGCCCCCAGGTTCTGGGCCGCAGTAACGGGCGTCGCTCCGCCTCCCCTGTGCCTCCCCGGCGGCGACTCTCCGGAATCGCCGATACACAAAGGCCCCCGAATCCATGCGGGGGCCTTTTCCATCATGCTCTCTGCAGCGTTCCAGGCACGACGCGAAGCTATAGAGGATTCCAAAGGAACTTGTTCCTTTGGCTGCCGGAGGCATATTCCTGCCTCTCCCTCTTCTGATTGTGGCAGGCTAATCGTGACTGTGCGGAAAGTCGCCCAAACTATGCACGTGATGGTGCAGGTGCGGGGCTTCGGCGGCCTCGTGCAGGTGCCCGTGGGAGAGCGTATAGTAGCGGTTGGCCACCTGGGTCAGGAAATCCCACTCGTGCGACACCACCAAAAGCGCCAGGTCCAGCCCGCGAAGCACTTCGGCCACGCGGGCCTTGCTTTCCGGGTCCAGGCCTGTGGTGGGCTCATCCAGCAGGAGCGCCTTGGGGCGCATGGCCAGTACTCCGGCCAGCGACGCCAGACGCTTTTCGCCGCCGGAAAGCCTGTGCGTCAGGCGATCCTCGAACCCGCACAGCCCGACCATGGACAGGCACTCCAGGGCCACGGCGCGGGCCTCCTTCTGCGGCGCGCCCAGGTTCAGCGGCCCGAAGGCCACGTCTTCCAGCACCGTGGGGCAGAAGAGCTGGTCGTCGGAGTTCTGGAACAGATACCCGAGCACGCGCCGGGCCTGGGTGAAATCGCCGTTCTTGCGGCACTCGCTGCCAAGGATGCGCACCGTGCCGCCGGTTGGCGTCACCAGCCCCATGATGGCCTTCAGCAGGGTGGTCTTGCCGCTGCCGGTATGCCCGGCCAGCCCCAGGCGCTGGCCTTCGTCCAGGCGAAGATTCAAATCGGCCAGCACCACGCGGTCCTGATAGCCGCAGCTGAGCCCTTCCAGTTCCACCAGCGTCATGCGCTCCCCCTTTCCAGAACGGCCACCAGCACGATGCCGGCCAGGGCCGCGACCCCGAGCGCCGTGTCCGCCGTACGCCAGCGCAGGCCGCCCAGGCTCCTGAAGCGCCCGTCGAAGCCCCGGCAGATCATGGCCTGATGGATGGCGGCTGATTTGTCCATGGCGCGCATGAAGAGAAGCGCCAGCATCAGCCCGTATGTGCTCCATGCCCGGCGCGACGTGCCGGGAGTGAAGCCGCGAAGTCGTGCAGCCGTGACCAGCCGGTCCCACTCGTGGCGCATGAGGTCCAGATAGCGGAAGGTGAGCGACAGGATGAGGCAGAGCTTGTCCGGCACGCCCAGCGCCGACAGGGCGGACCCCAGGCGCGGCGGGGAGAGCGGCTGCACCAGCCCCCAGAAGATCAGGAAGATGGCGTTGCCTTTGGCGGTCATGTGCAGGGCCAGCAGGAAGCCCTCGCGGGTGAAGGCCAGAGGCCCGAGGCGCAGGAGCGCATCGCCCGGAACTGCCAGGGGCACGGTGGCCGCAAGCCCGAGAAAGAACACGTTCACCAGGGCCAGACGGCGCGCAAGCCTCCCCCACTGCCCGGAGCTCAGGGGCAGGCAGGCCGCGCCGAAGCCGAGTCCGGCCAGGGCGGCGGGCCAGGAGCGGCATACGGCCACGGCCACGCACAGCCCCAGGGCGCACAGCAGGCGCGAGCGCGGGTCCAGCCCGGCCGGGGCGTCCTGCGTGCACTGGCTGCTCAAAAGAACTCCGGGCGCATGCGCTTGAGAAATCCCAGGATGACCAGGGTGATGGCCCCCTCGATGCCCATGAGCGCCAGGTGCGCCCAGAAGAACAGCCCGGCGAACACGGACAGGGCGTCGCCGGAGAGCACCAGGGCCAGATACAGAAGGAGCAGGCTCCCCAGGATGGAAAGCGCGCCGCAGGCGAACGCGCCCAGGGCGAAGGCCGGACCGGTGCGAGCCAGCAGGGGCCGGGCGGCAACCCCGCAGACCACGGCAGGCAGGCCCATGACCACGGCGTTGACGCCGAGCACGGTGAGGCCGCCGAACTGGAACAGCAGCGCCTGGAGCAGCAGCCCCACGAAGATTGCGGGAAAGGCTGCGAACCCGAGCATGGCCCCCATCAGGCCCGAGAGCACCAGATGGATGCTGGCAGGGCCTATGGGCAGATGCACCAGGCTCGCGGCGAAAAAGGCGGCAGAGAGGACGCCGGTGCGCACCAGGGCCTCGCCCTCGAGCTTCCTGAGCCCCAGAGCCAGCCCGGCCACGGCCAGCACGGCTCCGCCCGCCAGAACGGGAGCGGATAAAACGCCTTCGGAAATGTGCATCGCGTCAACATCCGGCTTTTTTTCGCCTCACGAGCGCAACGCCCGCGAAGAGGTTCGCAGCAAGGCTCCAGCCGCCCGGCCGGTGTCGAATCCTGGCCCTGGCCGCCCTGAAGCGGAAAGTTTGACCGTCACTCCAATGAGATAGCCGGTGCGTCACAAGTATTTGCGCTACGTGTTACTGTCAACACGATTTTCCGTTGACATCAGTGCAACCAAGTTGCATCACAGCCCAACATCGACGATCAGGAGATCCGCATGAAACGCGTTCAAGCCGCTCTGGCTCTTGTTCTCATCCTGTGGGCGGTTCCGGCGCTGGCCGGGCCCTTGCCCGTGATGGTCAGCGTTGCGCCGCAGAAATACGTGCTGGAAAAACTGGCGGGACCGCTGGTGGAAGTGAGCGTGATGGTCGCGCCCGGAGCGGACGCTCATACCTTCGAACCCAAGCCAAGCCAGATGGGCCAGGCAGCCAAGGCCAAGCTGTACTTCGCCCAGGGCGTGGAATTCGAGCACACCTGGCTGCCAAAGCTCGCAAAGACCAACCCCGGCATGACGGTGGTCAACACGTTGGAAGGCATCGAGCTCATGCCCATGACCGAGCATCACGATGACCACGACAAGCACGCCAAGGACAAGCACGACGAACTGGAGCTGGATCCCCACACCTGGACCGCCCCGTCCCTGCTGAAAATCCAGGCCGAGACCATGGCGCGCGCCCTGGGCAAGGCCGATCCCGAGAACGCGCAGGTGTACAACACCAACCTCAAGGCCTTTGTGGCGGAACTTGCCGACCTGGACTCGAAGATCCGCGCCCTGCTGACAGGCGTTCCCGCCGGAGCGGAGTTCATCGTGTTTCACCCCGCCTGGGCCTACTTCGCACGCGAATACGGCCTGAAAGAGGTCGCCATCGAGTCCGGCGGCAAGGAACCAAGCCCGAGAAAGCTCAAGGAGCTGATCAAGCACGCCAAGGAAACCAAGGCCAAGGCCATCTTCGTGCAGCCGCAGTTCTCCCGCAAGACCGCCCAGACCCTGGCCGACGCCATCGGGGCCAAGCTCGTGCCCGCCGACGACCTCGCGCCGGACTGGAACGCCAACATGCTCGCCGTTGCCAAGGCGCTGGCGGACGCGCTGAAGTAAGAGGGAGGAGAGGCTGGGGCTCCGCCCCAGGAACCAGTGCTGGGCTCCGGCCAGACCCGCCAGGGCTCTGCCCTGGACCCGGCAGGGGAGAAGCCTCCCCTGCACCCGGCTTTCCGCTTCGCGTCGGGCGCGAATGGCTTGAGTTGGGCAGGTGAACAAGGGCTGGGTGTTGTCCCGTCCGTGTCCTGGCGGGCGGGCTAGAACCGATTTGAAGACGATTCGTCGCCCGCCCGCCAGAACCCGGCCGTGACAGCACCCAGCCCCTGCCGGTGGCGACACGGCGAGTTCAGGAATTATTCAGTGAAGCGCGGCTTTGCGCGCTTCAGGGCATTAGAGTAGCAGGACAGGGAGACGGAGCGCCATTATACGCGAAGCCCACTGAGGGTCCAGGGGGATCATCCCCCTGGCGGGTCCAGGGCGGAGCCCTGGTGGGGCCGGGGCGAAGCCCCGAAATCTCCGGCAAAAAGCGAAGCCCCGAAATCTCCGGCAAAAAGCTCCGCCCCAGAAGCTCCGGCAGGAAGCGAACGAAAAGAGATCACATGAACGAACCCGCAATAGAATTCGAGGCCGTAACCTGCGGCTACAACGGCTCCCCGGCGCTCACGGGCGTGAACCTGAGCATCCCGCGCGGCGAGTACCTGGCGGTGCTCGGCCCCAACGGCGGCGGCAAGACCACGCTCCTGAAGCTGCTGCTGGGTCTTCTGGCGCCTGATTCGGGAACAGTGCGGGTGCTGGGGCAGTCGCCGGGCGAGGCTTCGCGCCGCGTGGGGTACATGCCGCAGTTCACGGCCACGGGGCGTGCGTTTCCCATAAGCGTGATGCAGACGGTGCTGCTGGGCAGGCTGACTCCGCGTTCGTACTGGCCGTGGTGGCCGCGCGCGGACCGCGACAAGGCGCTGGAGTGCCTGGAGCGGGTGGGCGTGAAACACGTGGCGGACAAGGCTTTGTCGGATTTGTCCGGCGGGCAGCGCCAGCGGGTGTTCATCGCGCGCGCCCTGGCCTGCGACCCGGAGCTTCTGCTGCTGGACGAGCCCACGGCCAGCGTGGATCCGGAGGGGCGGGCGTCGCTCCAGGAGCTGTTGGGAGAATTGGCAAGGACGTTGACCGTGGTACTTGTGAGCCACGACGTGTCGGTGATCTCGCGCCACGTCACCTCGGTGGCCTGCGTGAACCGCACGGTGCATTTCCATCCGCGCCCGGAGATAACCCCGGAGATGTTCGGCATGATGTACCAGTGCGGACCGCACGGCTGCCCGGTGGAGCTCATCGCGCACGCCATGCCGCACAGAGTGCTGGCCGCGCACGAGGACGGGACGTGTTCCTGCGGGAAGAAGTCATGATGGAAGCAATAATGGAAGCGCTGAGCTTCGATTTCATGCGCCAGGCCCTGCTGGCGGGACTTCTGGCCAGCATCGCCTGCGGCGTCATCGGCAGTTTGGTGGTGGTGAACCGGGTGGTGTTCGTGGCGGGCGGCATCTCGCACGCGGCGTATGGCGGCGTGGGTCTGGCGTTTTTCCTGGGGCTGCCGGTGCTGCCGGTCACCATCGCCTTCAGCCTGGGCGTGGCGGCGGTGATGGCCGCGGTCACCTTCGGGCGGCGCGAGCGGGCGGACACGGTGGTGGGCGTGCTCTGGGCGGCGGGCATGGCCTTCGGCATCATTCTCATGGACCTGACCCACGGCTACAACACGGATTTGATGAGTTTTCTTTTCGGATCGATACTGGCGGTGCCGGTGTCGGACCTGTGGATCATGGCCGGGCTGGACGCGGTGCTGCTGGCGGTGGTGACGCTCTATTACCGGGGCTTCATGGCCATGAGCTTCGACCCGGAGTTCGCGGGGCTTCGCGGCGTTCCGGTGCGTGCGCTGCACCTGGCCATGCTGGCCATGATCGCGGTGTCCATCGTGATGATCATCCGGGTGGTGGGGCTTATTCTGGTGATCGCGCTTCTGACCATCCCGCCGTCCCTGGCCGAGCGGCGCTGCCGGTCGCTTGGCGCGATGATGGCAACGGCGGGAATGTATTCCGCGCTGTTCTGCCTGGCCGGGCTGGCGCTCTCGTACGGCTTCGACCTGACCAGCGGGGCCAGCATCATCGCGGTGGCCACGGTCTGGTTCTTCGTGGACCAGTGCGCGGCGCGCGGGAGGTCCTGATGTGCTCGCGGTGTGATCCCAGGGAGTTGCTGGCCCGGAGCGGCCTGAAGGCAACGGCGCAACGCGTGCGGGTGCTGGGGGCGGTGCTGGCCTTCCGGGAGGCGCTCTCGCCCCAGGCGCTGCTGGCGGCCATCCGCTGGGAGGGGCCCATGGACAAGGTGACGCTGTACCGGACGCTCGAATCGCTTGCGGAGCATGGATTGATCAGCCGCCATGAGGCCGGAGACGGCTCGGTGCGCTACTGCGCCGCCGGGCCGGGACATCCGCAGCATCATCATTTTTTCTGCCAGCGATGCAGGCGGCTTCTGTGCCTGGACCCGGACGCGGTGCGCGTGGGCGCGGACGTGCCGGGGGTTGAACAGGTGGTGGTCAGGCTGGACGGCACCTGCGAGGATTGCCGGGTCTAGGCGCGATTTTCGTTGCTGGGGTGTGGCGCTGTCGGTATAGCTGGGGGTGAAATCCAAATCAGGAGAGCCCCATGATCGACGCCATCGCCAAACTGCTGGGTGACCAAGCCAAATCCCTGCTGGAACACACCTGCACCACCGTGGCCAAGGAGCACCTGCATCTGCCCGGCCCGGACATGGTGGACCGCATCTACGCCCAGACCGACCGATCCGTCCCGGTGCTACGAAGCCTTCAGGCTCTTTACAGCGCGGGCAGGCTTTCGCATACCGGCTACATGTCCATCCTGCCCGTGGACCAGGGCATCGAGCACTCCGCCGGGGCCTCCTTCGCACCCAATCCCATCTATTTCGATCCCGAGAACATCGTGAAGCTGGCCCTGGAGGCAGGATGCAACGCAGTGGCCTCCACCCTGGGCGTTCTGGGGGCGGTGTCGCGCAAGTATGCCCACAAGATCCCCTTCATCCTGAAGCTGAACCACAACGAGCTGCTCTCCCTGCCCGCCGTGCCCGACCAGGTGATGTTCGCCTCGGTGGAGCAGGCCTTCGACATGGGCTGCGTGGCCGTGGGGGCCACCATCTACTTCGGCGCGCCCGAGTCCACCCGCCAGATCCAGGAAGTGTCCAAGGCCTTTAGGCGCGCGCACGAACTGGGCATGGCCACCATCCTGTGGTGCTACACGCGAAACACGGCTTTCGTGAAGGACGGCGTGGACTACCACGCCTCGGCGGACCTCACCGGGCAGGCCAACCACCTGGGCGTGACCATCCAGGCCGACATCATCAAGCAGAAGCTGCCCGTGAACAACGGCGGATACAACGCCATCAAGTTCGGCAAGACCGACAAGCGCGTCTACTCGGAGCTTACCACCGACCACCCCATCGACCTCTGCCGCTATCAGGTGCTGAACTGCTACGCCGGGCGCATGGGGCTCATAAATTCCGGCGGGCCGTCCGAAGGCGAGTCGGACATGCTGGAGGCGGTGAAGACCGCCGTCATCAACAAGCGCGCGGGCGGCATGGGGCTCATTTCCGGGCGCAAGGCCTTCCAGCGGCCCATGCCCGAGGGCGTGAAGCTGTTGAACGCCATCCAGGACGTGTACTTGTGCAAGGACGTGACGGTCGCTTAAGGCCTAGGCCCGGAGTTTCAGGCTGGCGTGCGGCGAGAGGGTGTGCAGCGAGTCCTTGAGACCCGCTGTGGTTGGGCGCGTTTTCCGTGTGGACGGATGCCGGGCGCGCAGGCGGGAGTTCGAGAGGGGCGATGCAAGAGTACCTCCGGCGGCCAAAGGGGTTCGCCCT
Source organism: Acidobacteriota bacterium (assembly GCA_046566965.1). Classification (GTDB taxonomy): domain Bacteria; phylum Desulfobacterota; class Desulfovibrionia; order Desulfovibrionales; family Desulfovibrionaceae; genus Fundidesulfovibrio. The sequence goes on along the minus strand of JBKICU010000015.1, from coordinate 42,436 downwards.
CTGGACGCCCGGTGCGCTTCGCGCCGGGGCATGCCGGGAGAGGCGTGTGCCGGGGGATGAAGCATGCGGGAGGAAAGAGAAGAGGAGGCCGGTAATCGTCCCGGACTCCTCTTTTCACAGAAAACGCAACCCGGGGTGCGCTATTCCTCGGTCTCGCCGATGGTGCGCACGCAGGTCAGCTTTTCCCAGCCGTAGTAGGTGTTCACGGACTCCTTGCCGTTCTTCTCGGTGACGCGCAGGAACTCTTCGCCCAGAAACAAGGTGGCGAGTTCGTAGACTTTGCCCTCGTTGATCTGGATCTTGATGCCCTTGCGCAGCTTGCGCGACAGCGTTCCGTGCACGGGCATGGAGGCGTACTCGAATACTTTTTCCCAGGTGGACTTGGTCATGTTTGTCTCCTTGTCAGGTGCGAATCTGATTCGATTCTAGCACGGGCCGGGAGAAAATCTAGCATAATTTACATTTTTCGCAATTTGCGACCGCACACTGCCCCGCTGTCACGCGGGGATGGACTCCGAACCGGATGTGCGGTAGACCGCCCGCACACCGAACTGACAGGCAAGGAGCGTACATATGGTTCTTATGGAAACCTCCATGGGGCTGATCACCATCGAGCTGTTCCCCGACAAGGCCCCCGCGACCGTGGCCAACTTCCTGAAATACGTGGACGACGGCTTCTACGAAGGCACCATCTTCCACCGGGTCATCGACAACTTCATGATTCAGGGCGGCGGCATGAACGTCACCATGAAGGAAAAGCCGACCAACGCGCCTGTCATCAACGAGGCCGACAACGGCCTGCAGAACCTGACCGGCACCCTGGCCATGGCCCGCACCATGGACCCCCACAGCGCCACCGCCCAGTTCTTCATCAACGTGAACGACAACCACTTCCTGGACCACAAGGCCAAGACCCCCGAGGGCTGGGGCTACTGCGTGTTCGGCAAGGTGGTGGACGGCATGGACGTGGTCAACAAGATCAAGAAGGTGCGCACCCGCCGCGCCGGCTTCCACGACGACGTTCCCGTGGACCCCGTGACCATCAACAGCTGCCTGCGCGAGGAATAGCCCCGCGTGGACGACGACCGTATCGAGAGGGGCCGGGAAATCCTGGCCCGTCTCAACCCCGGCAACGAAGAGCTTTTGCGCACCCTGTTCGACGGAGTGGCCCCGGACATGACCGCGATCATCCAGGGCTTCTTCGGCGACGTCTACGCGCGCCCGGCCCTGCCCCTTCGCGAGCGCATGCTGGTGACGCTCGCGGCCATCGCCGCCCTGGGCCATGCCCAGCCGCAGCTGGCCGCGCACGTGCAGAACGCCCTGAACATCGGCATCACCCGCGAGGAAATCGCGGAGGTGCTCATGCAGATCGCCGGATACGCCGGATTCCCGGCATCGCTCAACGCCCTGGCCACGGCCAAGACCGTCTTCGAGCAGGACTCCAACCGCCAACGCACCCAAGGCTGACGCACACATGCCCAACGTTTATCTCATCGGAGCCGGTCCCGGCGATCCGGGCCTCTTGACCGTCAAGGCCAAGCACGTCCTGGAAACCGCCGACGTGTTGATCTACGACTATCTGGCCAACAAGAGCTTCCTGGACTACCGCCGCCCGGACGCCGAGGTCATCTACGTGGGCAAGAAGGGCGGGGACCACACCCTGCCCCAGGGCGACATCAACAAGCTCCTGGTGGCCAAGGCCAAGGAGGGCAAGGTCGTGGCCCGTCTCAAGGGCGGCGACCCCTACGTGTTCGGGCGCGGCGCGGAAGAAGCCGAGGAGCTCCTGGAAGAAGGGCTGACCTTCGAGGTGATTCCCGGCGTGACCAGCGCCGTGGCCGCCCCGGCCTACGCGGGCATCCCCATCACCCACCGCAAGTTCGCCTCCTCCGTGAGCTTCATCACCGGCCACGAGGACCCCACCAAGGACGAGTCGGCCCACAACTGGCCCGCGCTGGCCCAGGCCGCGTCCACCCTGGTGTTCTTCATGGGCGTGAAGAACCTGGCCGACATCTCCCGCAGGCTGATCGAGGGCGGACGCTCCCCCGAGACCCCTGCCGCCCTGGTGCGCTGGGGAACCACCTGCCGCCACCGTTCCATGGTCTCCACCCTGGCGGAGATTCCTGAAGAGGCCAAGCGCCAGGGCTTCAAGGCCCCTTCGCTGCTGGTTGTGGGCGAGGTGGTGCAGCTGCACGACAAGCTCAACTGGTTCGAACAGCGGCCCCTGCTGGGCAAGGGCGTGGTGGTCACCCGCTCGCGCGAGCAGGCCAGCGATCTGGTGCGCCAGCTCTCGGACATGGGCGCCTGCACCTGGGAGTTCCCCACCATCGACGTGGTCCCCCTGGCCGACACCTCGCCCGTGCGCGAGGCGGTGGGCCGTCTGGACTGCTTCGACTGGGTGATCTTCACCTCGGTGAACGGCGTCAAGTATTTCTGGCACGAGATGGCCGCCATGGAAAAGGACGCGCGCGCCTTCGCGGGCCTGAAGGTCGCGGCCATCGGGCCTGCCACGGCCCAGGCCCTGGCCGAGCGCGGCATCCGGGCGGACTTCGTGCCCGACAAGTACATCGCCGAATCCGTGGTTGAAGGCCTGCTTGCGCTGCAGATCGGCGGCAAGAAGGTGCTGATCCCGCGCGCCCGCGAAGCCCGCGAGGTGCTGCCCGAGGAGCTCAAGCGCGCAGGAGCGCAGGTGGAAGTCCTGCCCGTGTACGAGACGAAACTGGCCGAGCAGGACCCCGACGAGATCGTGGCGGCCATCGAGGAAGGGGAGATCAACTACCTCACCTTCACCAGCTCCTCCACGGTGGACAATTTCTTCCAGATGGTTCCCGCCGCGCGCGTAGCGCCGCTTCGCCACAAGCTGAAAATCGCCTGCATCGGCCCCATCACGGCGGCCACGCTTGAGAAGCACGGATTCAAGCCGGACATCCAGCCCGAGAGCTACACCATCCCGGCCCTGGCCAAGGCTCTGGCGGATTCGGGCGGCAAGGCCTAGACGTGGCCCTGCCCATCGCCGTTCTGGTGTCGGGTTCCGGCTCCAACCTCCAGGCCCTGATCGACCGCGTCGAGTCCGGGGCCTTGGAGGCGCGCATCGCCCTGGTGCTCTCCAACAAGCCCGACGCCTACGGCCTGGAGCGCGCCAAAAAGCACGGGATTCCCGCGCTGTGCATCCCCCACAAGGACTACGCCGACCGTGTGGATTTCGACCGGGCCATGATCCGGGCCATCCGGGAAGCCGGAGCCGAGGCCGTGGTGCTGGCGGGGTTCATGCGCATGCTGAGCTCCGAGTTTCTGCAGGCCTTCGCTGGCCGGGTGCTGAACATCCACCCGGCGCTGCTGCCGAGCTTTCCCGGCGTGCACGGACAGCGCGACGCCGCGGACTACGGCGTCACCCTGGCGGGCTGCACCGTGCACTTCGTGGACGAACTCATGGACCACGGCGAAGTGGTCATCCAGGCAGCAGTGCCCGCCTATCCTTATGATGACGGGCAGACGTTGGGCGAGCGCATCCTGGCCATGGAACACCGCATCCTGCCCCAGGCCGTGCAGTGGCTGGCCACGGGGCGCATCCAGGTGATCGGACGCAAGGTGCACGTCATGTCGACGGGCATGCCCGCGGCACTCCCCCCGGCCGACGCGCTGGTGAATCCGCCCCTGGAGCACGGCTTCTAGTTCTTTCTTCGGACTCCTCGCTCTTCCCTCGTCTTTCGGGGTCATTCCCCCTCTTCGCCCCTTGCTCGGGCTGTACAGCCGCGTCCGCAACGAAGCAGGCTCGGCCGCCTGTGACTCCGCACGCAGGAACACCGGGCGCAACCATCCGAAGCTTCAACGACTTCAAAATCAATCGTGGCCGCTAACCATCGGAAAGGATCCGATGGTTAGCGGCCAGTATCCATATACCCCGCCTCATGGTAGGATTTTCGGATGTGACACGAATTTCACTTTACAACGGTTAGCCGCCTAATTATTAGTCGCCGATCAATTAGGGAGGGACGTATGATCCTCAAGGAAATGCCAAGTTACCAGACGCTTCTGGAAAAGGCCGAGCGCTACCCCACCATGGACATCCAGATTACCGAGGCCTATCTGCATGTCCTGCGTACCGGGACAATCCTGCATCATTGCGTGGAGCGGAATCTCGCCAAACAGGGCCTCTCCTACGGCAGATTCATGATCCTCGGCCTGCTGAGCCGCCAGGAAGACCCCATACCGGTGTGCAAGCTGGCCGAGCTTGCCGGCGTGACCACCCCCACGGTGTCGGCGGTGCTCTCGGGCATGGTGCGCGACGGGTTGATCCAGCGGGTCGAGGACCCTTCGGACCGCCGCGTGGTGCGCATCGAGATGCTGCCCGATGGCCAGAAGATCCTGGACGAGGTGCTGCCGGATCTGTTCGTGCACCAGACTGCCGTGATGTCGCGGCTGGACGAATCGGAACTCAAGACGCTCATGGCGCTTCTGGCCAAGGTCCGTCTCGACGTGGGCAAGTGCTCGGAGGAATAGACGTAGGTTTATGGCTGAAATGACAAACGAAAATACCAAGCAGACCCTTGACCCGCCCCCGGCGGCCGCGCCGCGCAGGCGCGGCCGCAAGCGGGGCGCGCTGGCCGTGGCGCTGGCGCTTGCGGCGCTGGTCTATGGCGGCTCCGTGTGGTGGCAGTCCCGGGCGTTCGAAACCACCGACGACGCCTTCATCGCCGGGCACGTCACCGCCGTGTCCGCCCAGGTGGCCGGGCGCGTGCTGGAGGTGCGCGTTGGCGACAACCAGAAGGTGCGCGCGGGCGAGTTGCTGGTGCACCTGGACCCGGCGACCTTCCAATCCAAGCTGGATCAGGCCCAGGCCGACCTGAACGAGGCGGAGCAGAAGCTCCAGGAGTCCCGCTCGGCCCACGCCGCCGCCCTGGCCGCCGTGGAACAGGCCGGCGCGGACGCGGCCTCGGCCACGGCCCAGGCCTCCAACGCCGCCACGGACCTCTCCCGCTACAACCAGCTGGTGCACAGCGGCGCGGTGTCCCAGCAGGCCCGCGACAACGCGGACACCCTCTCGCGCACCACGGCAGCGGCCCAGCAGGCCGCGCGCAAGCGCGTCTCCGCAGCCGAGGCCCAGGCCGCCCTGTCCGCCACCCAGATCCAGACCGCCCAGGCGGGCGTGGAGAAGTTCAAGGCGGCGCTGGAGCAGGCGCGCCTGAATCTGGTCTATGCGACAGTGGCTGCGCCGGTGGACGGGCTGGTCACCAAGAAGTCCGTGGAACCGGGCGACTACGTGCAGGTGGGCCAGCCGCTTTTGAGCCTGGTGCAGGACGAACTGTGGGTGGTGGCCAACTTCAAGGAGACCCAGCTCAAGGGCATGCGCCCCGGCCAGAACGTGGACATCACCGTGGACGCCTATCCCGATCACGAGTTCAAGGGCCGCCTGGAGAGCATCCAGGCCGGGACCGGGGCTGCCTTCGCCCTGCTGCCGCCACAGAACGCCTCGGGCAACTATGTGAAGGTGGTGCAGCGCGTGCCGGTGAAGATCGTGTTCGAGTCGCGCCCTGCCGATGCCGGGCTGCATCTCGCGCCGGGCATGTCCGTGGTGCCCAGGGTGCGGGTGCGCTGAGCCCATGAGCCAGGCAACTCCCGTTCAGGCGCCCTGGAGACCGTCCCATGGCCTTGGAATCATCGCCATGTCGGTCATGCTGCCCACCATCATGGAAGTGCTGGACACCACCATGGCCAACGTGGCCCTGCCGCAGATGGCCGGGACGCTTTCCTCAACCCAGGACGAGGCCACCTGGGTGCTCACCAGCTACCTGGTGGCCAACGCCATCGTCCTGCCCATGACCGGCTGGCTGGCCATCCGCATGGGGCGCAAGCGCTTCCTGCTGTCCTGCGTGGTGCTCTTCACCCTGGCCTCGGCCTGGTGCGGCGCGGCCACCAGCATGCCCATGCTGATCATCGCGCGCATCCTCCAGGGCGCTGCTGGCGGAGCCTTGCAGCCTCTGTCCCAGTCCATCCTCATGGAGAGCGCCCCGCCCGAAAAGCGCGGCGTGGCCATGGCCATCTTCGGCATGGGCGTGGTGGTGGCGCCCATCATCGGGCCGACGCTCGGCGGCTGGATTACCGACAACTACTCCTGGCGCTGGATGTTCTACATCAACCTGCCCATCGGCATCATGGCGCTGTTCATGTGCCAGGCCTTCGTGGAGGACCCGCCGTACCTGCTGGAGGCCAGAAAGCGCAGCAGTTCCGTGGATTACGTGGGCTTCGCCCTCATGACCGTGGGGCTGGCCGCGCTTCAGGTGGTGCTGGACAAGGGGCAGCAGGAGGACTGGTTCGAGACGGCCTGGATCACCTGGTTCAGCGTGGTCTGCGTGGTATCTCTGGCGATCTTCGTGTTCTGGGAGCTTCGGGCCAAACATCCCATCGTGAACCTGCGGGTGCTGAAAAACGCCAACTTCGCCACGGGCACGGCCATGATGACCCTTCTTGGCATGGTGCTCTACGCCACCATCACCCTGCAACCGTTGTTTCTGCAGAACCTCATGGGCTATTCGGCCCTGGACAGCGGCCTGGCGCTCAGCCCGCGCGGCATCGGGGCCATCATCTCCATGATGATCGTGGGCAGGCTGATCGGCAAAGTGGACAGCCGCATCCTGATCGGCATCGGCTTCGTGATCCTGGCGGCGATATCGTTTCACTTCGCGGGCATCAACCTGGACATCACGCGCGGGCACATCGCCTGGCCCAACGTGATCATGGGGCTGTCGCTGGGGCTCATCTTCGTGCCGCTGACCACCACGGCCATGGGCGGCCTTCCGGTGGAGCAGATGGGCAACGCCTCGGGCATCTTCAACCTGATGCGAAACATCGGCGGCGGCGTCGGCATCTCCATCGTGACCACCATGATCTCGCGCGGAGCCCAGACCCACCAGACCCTGCTGGCCGGGAACATGAACCAGTACAATCCGCGGTTCCAGGAATACTACCAGAGCCTTGTGGCCGGGCTCTCCCAGATGGGCAACCCCGCCCAGGCCAAGCAGCAGGCCATGACCGTGCTCCAGGGTATCTTGTCCCAGCAGGCGGCGCTCATGGCCTATCTGGACAATTTCCGGCTTTTGGGCATGGTGTGCCTGCTGTGCATTCCGGGAGTGTTCATCCTGCGCGGGCGCAAGAAACCCGCCGCCAACGTCCCGATGCATTGAGAAGTAACTGACAAGACGAATAATCACAGGAGGTTCGAGACATGGATATGGCCGCATTGCGCAAGAAAGCCCGCGAGGACATGAAGGGATACTGCCGGGTGTGCCCGGTGTGCGACGGCCGCGTGTGCGCGGGCGAGGTGCCAGGCATGGGCGGGGCCGGTTCCGGTTCCGCGTTCGGCGCGAACCTGGAGGCGCTCAAGGCCTGGCGGCTGAACATGCGCACCATCCACGGGGTCAAGCAGGCCGACACCTCCATGACCCTGTTCGGGCAGGCCCTGTCCATGCCCATCCTGGCCGCGCCCATGACCGGCGTGGTCTACAACATGGGCGGAAAGATAGCCGAGGACGTGTTCTCGGAGATGATCATTTCCGGAGCCCTCGCGGCCGGAACCATAGGCATGTGCGGCGACGGGGCCGACCCCGCCATGTACCAGGGCGGCCTGAAGGCCATCTCGGCTGCCGGCGGCAAGGGCGTGCCCTTCATCAAGCCCCGCGCCCAGGACAAGGTTCTCCCCCTCATCCGCGACGCCGAGGCTGCCGGTTCCATCGCCGTGGGCATGGACATCGACGGCGCGGGCCTGGTGACCATGGCCCTCAAGGGCCAGCCCGTGGGACCCAAGACCTTCGTGGAGCTCAAGGAACTGACGGCCTCCACCAGCCTGCCCTTCATCGTGAAGGGCGTCATGACCCCCGACGAGGCCCAGCTGGCCGTGGGCGCCGGCGCTGCGGCCATCGTGGTCTCCAACCACGGCGGGCGCGTGCTGGACCACACCCCCGGCGCGGCCGAAGTGCTGCCCGCCATCGCCCAGGCCGTGAAGGGCCGCACGGTGATCCTGGCCGACGGCGGCGTGCGCACCGGCGCGGACGTGCTGAAGCTCCTGGCGTTGGGCGCGGACGCGGTGCTGGTGGGGCGTCCCCTGGCCGTGGGAGCCTTCGGCGGCGGAGCGGAAGGCGTGGCCGCGATTCTCAAGAAGATGCAGGGAGAGCTGGTCTCGGCCATGCTGCTCACGGGCACCGAGTCCGTGCGCGACGTGTCGCCGGACATCCTCTCGCCCCGGCCCTAGAGCGGGGAACCGAAGCAGGGGAACGCCTCCGGCGGCCAAAGGGCTGCGCCCTTTGGAATCCGCAATAGGGCAATGCCTTTGCCCGCAGGCTACTTGAACGCAAGGCAGCGGACGGTCCATCCTGACAGGATTACCCGTTCATTGTTATGACGAGCGGAGACCGGCTCACGCATCGCATCTCGACAGCACGGCAAGTCGCGCGCTACCTTCGGGTATCGCGCGACTTTTTCCGTTGAGCAGGAGAATCCATGCATCTGACCGCACCCGTCGTCCTGGTCCTTGGGGCGCTCGTCCTGACTTACGCCGTTACCGGCCTGGCCCGCTGGCTGAACGTGCGCTCATTGTCCGATTATCTGCCCGCCGAGTTCGCCCATGCGTTCGATGAGGCCGAGTACAGGCGCTCCCAGGAGTACCTGCGGGCCGGGGCGCGCCTGGAGTGGCTGCGCGAAAGCCTGGACCTGCTGCTGGTCTGCGCCTTCGTTCTGCTGGGGGGGCTTGGCTGGCTGGACGCCTGGACGCGCTCCTTGGGGTTTGGCGAGCTGTCCACGGGTCTTCTGTACGTGGGCGCGCTGGCTCTGGCCCAGGGGGTCCTCAACCTGCCCTTCGAGATCTACGACACCTTCGTGCTGGAGACGCGCTTCGGGTTCAACGCCACCACGCCGCGCCTGTTCATCATGGACCGCCTGAAGGGGCTGGCTCTCGGCGTGCTGCTCGGGGGCGCGCTGCTGGCCACCGTGCTCTGGGCCTACGGCACGCTTGGCCAATGGGCCTGGCTGGCGGCCTGGGGCGCTATCACGGCTTTCACGGCCGTGATGATGGTGGTGGCCCCGGTGTGGATCCTGCCGTTGTTCAACCGTTTCGAGCCGCTGCCCCAGGGGGAGCTGAGAAGCGCCATCGAAGGCTACGCCACAGGCCAGGGGTTCAGCCTGGACGGTGTGTTCGTCATGGACGGGTCCAAGCGCTCGGCCAAGGCCAACGCCTTTTTCACGGGCATCGGCAAGCGCAAGCGCATCAGCCTGTATGACACTTTGATAGACAAAATGTCCACGAAAGAGGTCCTGTCCGTACTGGCCCATGAGATGGGGCATGCACGACTGGGGCACATCCGCATGGGCTTCGTGCTGGCTGTGGCCAAGATGGGGCTGGTGCTGTGGGTGTTGCAGGTCTTTCTGGGCAGCGCCGGGCTGCAGGAGGCATTCGGAGTGGGTGCGCCCTCGGCGCACGCGGGGCTGGTGCTCTTCGGGCTGGCCTATCAGCCGCTGGCCCTGGCGCTGGGGGTTCTGGCCAACGCCTGGTCGCGCCGCTTCGAGTACCAGGCCGACGCCTACGCCGCCGCAACCCTGCCGGACGGCGGCGCGCAGGCCCTGGCCTCGGCGCTCAAAACCCTCAGCCGGGCCAATCTCTCCAACCTGACCCCGCACCGGCTCACGGTGTGGCTGCACTACACCCACCCGCCGGTGCTCGCGCGGATACGCCGCCTTACGCGCCCATCTTCTTGAAGGACACGGCGAATTCCATGGCCATGGCGTAGCTTGCGGCCACCAGTTCGTCCGGTATGTCCAGCTCCTTGAGGATTCGTTCGAGCTCCGGCCATTCGCCCTGCTCGAAGCTCACGGCCATGTCCAGCCAGCGCGAGTAGCCCCCGGACTTTTTCAGCAGCGCGGCGCTCACGGCGTCGTCCAGGGGCAGTTTGGCCAGAATCTCCTCCATGGGAGCCTGGAGCATGGTGTCCAGCAGGGAGAAGAGCCCCAGGGTGAACAGGCTTTCTGTCTCGGCGGCGGACAGCCCCAGGCCCTGGGCGGTGAGCTCGAAGAACTTGGCCCTGGTGAGCGACAAAAAGGACAGCTCTTCGGACTTGGCCGAGGGCGAGAGGTCGGTCAGGGCGATGACCCGCAGCCAATGGCGCAGTTGGGTCCAACCCAGCACCATGATGGCCCTGGGAATGGACAGAGTGGTCATGCTCTGCCCGTGCAGGGGCGAGTTGAGATAGGAAAGCAGTCGATAGCTGAGCGATACGTCGGTGCGAATCGCCTCGCCCAGGGCCTCAGGATCGGGATGGTCGGACTGGGTGGCGCGCAGAAGCCGCAGCCGGGCGGTCTCGTTCGAGGCGAGCCTTCGTCCTGCCACCACCTCGGGACGCTTGAAGAAATACCCCTGGAACAGCTTGAACCCGAGTTTCTTGGCCAGGGCGAAGGCCTGCGCGTCCTCCACCTTCTTGGCCAGGGGCAAAACCCCGTGCACGGCCAGGGGCTTTAGAAGCGCTTGCGTCTCTTCCGTGGAATTGCCCAGCAGGTCGATGACGGCCATGTCCGCCAGTTCGAGGAGCTGCGCGGCTTCGGGCCGGGCCTTGAAGGCATTCACGGCGATGAGGTAGCCGTCGGCCTTGAGGGCCTTCAGTTCGGCGAGCAGGGCGTCGTCCAGCAGCACGTTCTCGTCCACCTGGACCACGGTGCGCCCGGCGGGCAGGGCGTAGGGGGCCTTGTCCAGGATGGTGCGGCGTCCGAAGTTCACCAGGATTTTCTGGCTGCCGGCCAGGTCGCCGGGCTGCCACTGGAAGGCCCCGGCCACCACGGTGAGGGTGGCCGCATCCAGGTCCGCGAACACGGCCTGGGTGGAGGCCAGCGCCTGCCGGTAGAGCAGTTCGTGGCCGTAGAGGCCCAGGTCCGCCGTGAAGACCGGCTGGCGGGCGAAAAGGGGGGGGGCTGCGAGGGCTTGAAAAGCGTTCATGGCGTGTCACCTCTAGGCATCTGGCGGCATCCGGGCGTCTTGCGGCCTTTGGATGCCACAGGGGGCGGGGCTAGTCCAGCGCGCAGAACCCGTCCGTGATGGATGCGCATTCCTTGAAGACCTTCACTTCGCAGCGGCAACAGATGGAATAGTCGATGTTTTTCAACACAGCGCGAAGCGCCTCGGATTTGCTGCCGAACACCGAATCGCGGCCAAGACCCTGCATGCATCCGCCCCGGCGAAGGGTGTCCAGCACCTCCTGCTTGAGCGAACACAGGTAGAGCCTGCGCCCTTCCTTGCCAAGCGAGGTCTCCTGTTGGAAGACCATCTGGCAGCCGGTCACGTCGATGAAATTCACCCCGCTGGCCACCAGGATCACGTGTTTTTGCGGCGACTGCTCCATGATGGAGTGCATCTCCTCCGCGATGTGGTTCACCGCGCCGAAAAAGATGGATCCGTCCAGGCGCAGGATCTTCACCTGGGGGCATTCCGGCAGGCGGGTGCGCTCGATGTTCACCAGGTGGCGCTTGCGGCCGTCGGATGCCGGGGCCAGGGTGATGAAGTGCGGGTGGGAGGTGCGGTTCAGGTAGAAGAGCAGCGAGATCATGACCCCGGCGAACAGGGCGAACTCCAGGTTGACGGCCAGGCAGGAGATGGCGGTGATGCCCATGACCAGCGACTCCTGCCCGCTGGTGCGCACGATGCGCTCGATGTCCCGCATGTGGATGAGCCCCCCGGCCACCACCAGCAGGAGCCCGGCGATGCCCGCCATGGGCAGGTGCGCCGTGAGCGGGGCCAGGAGCATGCCTGCCAGGGCCACGGCTGCGGCCGAGAACACCGCGGCCATGGGCGTTCTGGCTCCGGCCTGGAGGTTCACTCCGGTTCGGGTGAAGGAGCCCGACGACGCGTAGGACGAGAAGAAGCTGCCGAACAGGTTGGAGAGGCCCTGGCCGATGAACTCCTGGTTGTTGTCCAGGCGCTGGCCGGTGGTTGCGGCCACGGCGCGCGCGATGCTCACGGCCTCGGCCAGTCCCAGCATGGATACGGCCAGGGCGCCGGGCACCAGGGAGCCGAGCGAAGAAACCTCGGCCAGCGGCCAGGACAGGGGCGGAAGACCTCCCGGGAGCGCTCCGGCCATCCTGAGCCCGGCCTTTTCTCCGCCCAGGAGCCAGGCCAGGAGACTGGAGGCGGCCATGGCGGCCAGAAGCCCGGGCAGGCGCGGATAGAATCGTCTGAAGAACAGCGCCACGCCCAGCGCCACACCGCCCACGGCCACGGATGCGGGGTCCGCTCTGGCCACTGCACCGGGCAGCGCGCCCAGCAGCGCTCCAACGGACCCTTTGGGCAAGGCCACCCCCAGAAAATGCCCCATCTGACCCAGCGCGATGAGCACGGCCGCTCCGGCCGTGAATCCGGTCATCACCGCCTGGGACACGAAGTTTATGAGCCCGCCCATCCTGGCCATGCCCAGGGCCAGCTGGAAAAGTCCGGTCATGAAGGTGAGCAGCAGGGCCAGGTCGATGTAGCGGGGCGAGAAGGGTTCGGCCAGGGTCGAGAGGTTGGCGAAGACAACGATGGAGATTGCGGTGGTCGGCCCGGAGATCAGATGGTGGCTGGAGCCGAACAGCGCGGCAAGGGCAGTGGGCACGATGGCCGAGTACAGGCCGTATTCCGGCGGAAGCCCGGCGATCAGCGCGAAGGCCACGGCCTGGGGCAGCACGATCACGGCGCCTGTCAGCCCGGCCAGCATGTCGGCCTTGAAGGTCTTGCGGCTCAGGCGTTCCCGCCAGGGACAGCAGGAAGGCATCTGGACGTAACGTTTCACGAATCGTGCGGCATCCTGCAGTGTGGGCATCCTTGCTCCAATGCTGTGGCTGGGTCTCGCCCCTGTACCCCCGCCCGGGGATTCTTGGCAACAGCGCGGCTCAACGAATCTGCTTCAGCGCCAGAAGGAGGCGGCGGGCGGGGCCACCTCGGATGGCTCCACGTGCCGGGCGATTTCGTAGCCGGACCCGGAGGGCTCCTGGCGAAGGCGCAGGGTCTCCACGCGGCGCGGCCGCACCGGGCGTCCGTCCGGCCCCTTGAAGATGGTCATGCTGGGGTGAAGGGGGGTGCGCTCGTCGTAGCTGGTGACCACGGCAAAGCAGCCGTTCCTGAGCTGCACCACGCTGCCGGGGGGATATACGCCCACGCAGGTGATGAAGCGGTTCAGGAGGGCCTCGGGGAACGCGGTCCCGCGCTGGGCGAAGAGGGTGCGCAGGGCCAGGTGCGGGCTCATGGGCGGGCGGTATACCCGGTGGCTGGTCAGGGCGTCGTACACGTCCAGCACCGACAGGATGCGCGACACTCCGGCGATCTCGCGCCCGGCGATCTCGCGGGGGTAGCCCGAGCCGTCCTGGCGTTCGTGGTGCTCCAGCACCCCGAGGGCCACCGGGGCGGGAACGCCTGGCTGGTCCTTGATGTAGTCGAAGCCCAGCACCGTGTGCTGCTTCATCACAGTGAACTCTTCCTCGGTGAGCTTGCCCGGCTTGTTCACGATCTCGCTGGGCAGCAGGCACTTGCCCACGTCGTGCAGGAGGCCCGCCAGCCCCAGGGTCTCCAGCTGCTTTCCGGCAAGCCCGAGGTGCTTGCCGAACAGGACGCCCATGGCGGCCACGTTCAGGCAGTGGGTGTAGGTGTATTCGTCGTAGGCCTTGAGCACGGCCAGCAGGCGGACAACGCTGCGGTTGGACTCCACCGTGGCGATCAGCCTGCCGATGATGAGCTTGGCTTCGTCCAGGGCCACGGGCTTCCCGGAGTGGGCTCCGGCCATGACGCGCCTGGTGCAGTCCATGGACTGGCTGAAGAAGCGCTTTGCGAAGCGGAGGGTGCGCGCGCTGTCCGTCGGGGGAGGGACGTCCGCCGGGGAGAATTCGAAGGGCGGCTGGGGCGGTTCGGGTTCTTCGGCCGGTTGCGGATTGGCGGAGGAATCCGGCACGGGGCCGAGATCCACGTCCAGTCCCCGGTCCAGGTCGATCTCCACGCGGGTCACGCCAAGCGAGCGCAGGTAGGCTGGCAGCTCGGCGTCTTTGAGCATTCCCAGGCGGGAGCTGAGGAACGGATGCCTGAACCAGGACAGGTCGAACCGGGCGACGTACATGCCGGGCCGCAGCAGGTCGACAGGGATGGTCTTCAGGACCGCCATGCCCGCCTCCCGTAAGGGCCGAAGCCGCCCGGAGCGTGCAGGCGCCGGGCGGGCCGCAAACCCGGCGCGGCACGAAATCCGGGTGTGAGCGGTGGCATGGGAATATCAGACCTGTTCCGGGTGCATGGGTAAGGCGAAGTCCACGGCGCGCCTCAGGCGATCCCGACCACGTTCGGCAGGGGCATTTCGCTCCAGTCCACGGGCCGTTCAATCTCGAATTCCTTTCGCGCCAGCTCCCCGCAGAGCCGCCAGGTGTCCACGCGCCTTTTGGCCACAGGTCGCTTGTCGCGGTCGCAGAAGACCATCACTTCGGGGTACAGCGGCTTGCCGGGCGTCTGACGCATCACCAGCGCGTAGCATCCGTTGCGCAGCTGAACCACGCTGAAGGGAGGATACACGCCAAGACGCTTGATGAAGCAGTCCACAATGTCGGCAGGGAAGGCCTTGCCGCGCATGTTGAACAGGGTGCGAAGCGCCATGTGGGGCGACACCGGGCCGCGGTACGCGCGCCTGGAGGTCAGGGCGTCGTAGACGTCCACCACACTGATGATGGAGCTGAAAGGATGGATGGCGCTTCCGGACAGGCCTCGGGGATATCCCTCGCCGTCCTGACGTTCGTGGTGCTCGTGGACGGCCCGCAGCACGGTTTCGCTGATGCCCGGCTGGTCGGCCAGATACTCGCAGGCCAGGACGGGGTGCCGCTTCACGGCTTCGAACTCGGCGGCGGTCAGCGGACCGGGCTTGGCGATCAGCTCGCGCGGCACCAGGCACTTGCCCACGTCGTGCAGGATTCCCGCCAGACCCAGGCTCTCCATCTCCTGGCTGTCCATGCCCATGGAGTTGCCCAGCAGCACGCCAAGAACTGCCAGGTTCAGGCTGTGGGTGAACGTGTAGTTGTCGTGGGATTTGAGGGAAATCATCACGTGAAGCACGTTCTCGTTCCGGTTCACCGAGTCGATGAGCCGCGCCATGAGCGGGCGTACGGCCTCGATGTCCAGGGCCTGCTTGCGGATGGCCCCGTCCATGATGGCCTTGGTGACGACCATGGCCTGGTCGAACAGCTTGCGGGCGTAACGGACGGTGCGTTCCGGGTCCGAGGGGGGAGGGCAGACGGGAATCCTGACCTGCTTGGACCGCGCGGGGGAGGGGGGTGTGTCGTCCCGGGACTCCCGGGCTGCGGGACGATGCCTGCTGGTGTCCACGTCCACATGGCTCACCCCCAGGCGCTTCAGTTCATCGATGAGGCTTTGGTTGCGCACCACCCCGAGCTTGCTGGAGATGTAGGGATGCTTGAACCAGGACAGATCGAAAGAGCTGACGAACATGCCAGGCTTCAGGCTTTCCAGGGGGATGCGCTTGATCATGCTGCCGCCGGGTAAAAAATGGGTTTCCCGGAAAGCGGGAACGTCCCATATCAGAACAGTAACCGTCCTGACCGCCCGAAAACAATACCTGTCTCCCTTCTTTTTTGTGAGGAATGGCAGGCAGTATCGGATATTTCCGGAAGTTCGAGGGATTCTTCGGGAATAGTCGAAGAAGCGCCCCACAGCGGGGTCGGGCTGCGGGGCGCTGAAACAACAGGGATGTCGGGGCAGGCGGCACAGGCCTGCCACGAGGCAGGAGTCCGGAGCGTGCTTCGACGACGCTACGGCTGCGCCGGACCGCCCTTCAGGAAGTGCGACACGGCCATGATGGTGTTCACATAGGTCTGGGAATGGTTGTAGCGGAACAGGGACTCGCGCAGGGTGGCTTCGTCCTCCAGATTGCCGGTGAAGCCGTGGTTTCGCAGGTAGTTGCCCATGGAGTTCACGGCGTCGCGCACGTTGAAGATGTCCACCTTGCCGTCGCCGTCGCCGTCCATGCCGAAGCGCAGGAGGCTCGTGGGCATGAACTGGCTGACTCCGATGGCTCCGTAGATGGAGCCGGGCATGGCTGCAATGTCCAGCCGGTTCTCCCTGGCGTAGCGGAACAGGGCTTTCAATTCCGTGTAGGCCCAGGCGGCCTTTTCGGCGGCCTTGGCGTCCAGCCAGGCGCGGCGCTCAGGGGTGACGTTCTCGCCCGCGAACACGCCCATGACCTTGGCCGTGGAGGAGGACGCGGCCATGCTGGCCAGATTGTTGACAGCCAGGTTGTCGCCCAGGAACTTGCCGGTACGGGTCTCGACCGTCAAAAGCCCCACCGTGACCGTGGGGGGCACGCCGTAGCGCTTACGCACCTCTTCCAGCACCGGGCCGTTGGCGTCCAGGAAGGCCTTGGCCTCGGCCAGGCGCTCGGGCTGGATGATGACTTCGTACATGTCCGGCGGGCCTTTGGCGGCCATTTCCTTCAAGGTCTTCTGGGTCTCGGGCGAGGCCAAGGCCCGCTCCTGGCGGGCCAGGGTGAGCAGATCAAGCGTGGGGCGCCCGTCGGAGGCCAGGCCGTGGTCCTTCTGGAAGGCGCGCACGCCGTTTCGGAACACGAAGTCCGGGCGACCGCTTGCCGGGCCGAAGAAGTAGCCCAGGGCGGCAAGGCGCGTCTGGAGTTCGCGCACCACGTCCGAACCGTACTTGGCGGTGTACATCTCCAGGAGCTTTCTGCCCATGGGATCGGACGTGAAGCGCACGTCCGGGCGCGAGAACACGGCGTTCACCTCGGGCTGGGAGGCTCCGTCGGATACGAGGCGGGCCTTGACGGCGTCGAATTCCCCGGAGGCCCAGCAGGGGCCGGAAGCCGAAGTCAGAAGAATCGCGAGCAGCATGATGATGCGCATGGTGGTCTCCAAGAGGTGAAAATCAGCCGTTGGCCAGAAGTTCGCCCAGGTCCAGCAGTACGGCCCTGCCATCCTGCATGCCGCAGGCCAGGTGCACGCCCTGCCCGCTCCAGGCCAGGGCCGATACCGGGCTGCCGAGTTCGGCGTCCAGGGGATAGGCCGTGAAGCGCTTGAACTCCGCCAGGAGCAGCGTGCCGTCCTCGAAGCCGCAGGCCGCGAAGGGGATGCGCGGATTGGTGGCCAGGGCGGTCATGCGGGCCTCCTGCTGCACGGCGAAGGCCACGGGGGTGGGGTCGGGCTGGAAGCACTCGGGCACGGGCCAGCAGATCACGGCCTTGGTTCCGGAGTGCAGCAGATGGCGTCCGTCGTGGGTCCAGCCCAGTTGCCCCGGCTTGGCCGGGAGCCCGGCCAGACCGAACACGGTGCGTGTCTCCAGGTTGATGATGTGGATGGAATTTTCCTGATGCCCGCAGGCCAGGTAGGCGCAGTCCGGCGAGAAGGACGGCGCGAGGCTCAAACCAGCCAGGGCCAGCTTCACGGGCTCGCCGGGCTGTTCCATGTCCCACAGGGTGACGCCTCCGGCGTGGGTGGCGGCCAGAACCGCGCCGGTGGGGCTCAAGGCCAGGCCGGTCACGGTGGACGGGTGCGGCCCGAATTCGGCCATGGACCCGGCCTCCAGGTCCAGGACGATCACCTCGCGCCCGGCGGACACGGCCATGGCCCGTCCGTCCGGCGAGGTCGCCATATGCTCCAGCCATTGGCCGGGGGCCTGGACCACCTCGGTGGGCACTCCCTCGCCCGAGCAGTACATGAGGCGGCCGTCGTCGCCGCCTGAGATCCAGCCGCCCGCGGGATGCGCGCCCAGGCACAGGCAGGAGCCCTGGTGCATCTGGACGTAGCGCGGTTCGCCGCCCGGCAGGTCGATGATCGCGATGCGGCCGTCGCCCAGGGCGAAGGCCATTTTCGAGCCGTCGCGAGAGAACGCGGCGCGTTCGGGAAAGCTCCCCAGTTCCCACTGCCACAGGCCGGGCGAAAGAAGAACGGGCGCGCTCATGAGGCCGCCAGGCAGGCGCGGAACGCGATCTGCAATGCAAGACGGTCCAGTTCGCGCCCGATGAACACCACGGTGCTGGTGCGCTTTTCTTCATCCTTCCAGGGCTGGCCGAAGCCCATTTCCACCATCATGTGAACCCCCTGGAACACCAGGCGCTGCCGCTCGCCGGGCAGGTTGAGGATTCCCTTGCTGCGCATGACCTTCTGGCCGTGGCCGTTCAGGTATTCGCCGATCCAGGCCTTGAACTTCTCGAAGTCCACGGGCTTGTCGCTGACCAGGGACACCGAGGTCACCGAGTCGTGGGTGTGTTCGTGAGCGCCATCGTCCAGAAGGTCCGGCTCTATTTCCAGAAGACGCGCAAGGTCGAAGGAGCGGCGGTTCAGCACCTTGTCCAGGGGCACGTCGCAACGGCTGGAGGCCATGATCTCGGCGCGCGGGTTCAGGCGGCGGATGGCCTCGCGGGCTTTGGCAACCCCGGCCTCGTCCACCAGGTCGGTCTTGTTGAGCAGTATGGCGTCGGCGAAAACCACCTGTTCGCGCACCTGCTGGCTGCTTTCAAGCTGCTGCTCGAAGTGGCGGGCGTCCACCACGGTGACCACGGCGTCCAGGCTGGTGTTGGACTTGGTCTCCTGGTCCAGGAAGAAGGTCTGGATCACCGGGGCGGGGTCGGCAAGGCCCGTGGTCTCGATGAGGATGGCGTCCAGGTCGCCCTTGCGGCGGATCAGGCCGTTGACCATGCGGATAAGGTCGCCGCGCACGGTGCAGCAGATGCAGCCGTTGTTCATCTCGAAGATTTCCTCGTCCGAGTGGGCCACCAGCTGGTTGTCGATGCCCGCTTCGCCGAACTCGTTGACGATGACCGCATAGCGTTTGCCGTGGTTTTCGGTGAGGATGCGGTTCAAAAGCGTGGTCTTGCCCGCGCCGAGGTAGCCGGTCAGGACCGTAACCGGAATTGGGAGCATGTGGCCTCCTGAAGGACGTTGCATAAGCACGCTGTAGCTAGTTCCCGGCTTGCGCCGTGTCAACCGGGAGGCCGCGAGGAGGGATCAGGGGGGCGACGCGGGTCGCCAAGCGCCGCCTCAGGCGTCCATGGGCTTTATGGCGACGCGGGTCTGGTAATAGGGCGTCCCGTTGCCCATCGCGCTCACGCGCGCGGCGATGATCCGGTTCAGCCCGTGCCCTGCCGCCACCCAGCCGCCCCGGCGGCACAAACAGACGTCCGGGCGCTGGCGGGGATCGAAGCGCACCTGCACCTTCACCCGGCCCAGCCCGTTCTCCAGCCAGGCCTCGGCGGCGTCTTCCAGCCCGAAACGCCTGCCGGTGTCCGGGTGGATGCGGGCTTCGGGCAATGGGTCGTGCTCGGCCAGGGTCAGCTCCGAGCACAAATGCCTGGGGCTGCCCGTGGTCAAGAGCGCCAACGGGTATTCGTCCTGTCCTTCCCGGAAGCCGTGGGCCTCGTCCAGAAACTCGAAGCGCCCGGACTGCGTACGGAATATGCCGTCCTGCCAGGGGACCATGGGCGCGTCCGGATCGCGCAGCGGGCCGCGGCGCAGCTCTGCCAGGGTGAAGCCCTTGTCCAGGAACGGGCGGCAGATGATCTCAAGCCACTCCTCCAGGGGCTTGACGTACTCGTCCGCGAAGGGAAAGCGGCGGGCGAGGTCCTGGTAGATGTCGAACTGGGAGCGGCACTGTCCGGGCGGGTCGATGGCCTTGTTCACCGGTCCCAGATAATTGTGCCCGTAGGCGGCCACCACGTCGTCCTGTTCCAGGAAGGTGGCGCAGGGCAGGAAGATGTCCGCCAGCCGGGCCGTGTCGTCCAGGAAGTGCCCCAGGTACGCCACGAACTCGCGGGAGGCGATGGCCTTGGCCACGGCGTCCGAGTCCGGGGCCATGCATACCGGGTTGGCCGCGCTGATAACGGCCATGCGCACGGGCGGGTCCGTGGCCTCGGTGATCTCGCGGGCGATGTGCGGCAACAGGAGGCTCCGCCTGGGCGGGTGCAGGTCCGCGCCCCAGACCGAGTGGTCGTAGGGGCCGTATTCCTCGAACCCCTGGCTCACGCCGCCGCCGGGGATGCCGATGTTCCCGGTGATGGCGGCCAGGGCGTCCACGGCGCGAACGGCCAGATGGGCTTCCACATAGCGGTGCATGCCCCAGCCCAGCAGAATTGCGGCCGGCTTTTCCCGGCAGAGGCGCTCGGCCAGATCGACTAGATCCTGCCTGGGCACTCCGGCCAACCGGGCGTACGCTTCCAGGCTGCGCGAAAAGACAAGTTGCCGATAAGCGTCGAAACCAAGGGTGCGCTGTTCAATGAAATTTTCGTCCAGCCAGCCGTTCTCCAGCACCACGCGGGCCGCGCCCAGGGCCAGGTGCAGGTCCGCTCCTGGCGCGCTTTGGATGTGCCGGTCGCACAGGGCCAGACTTTCCGTGGCCGCCGGGTCCACCAGCCACGCCTGGCCCCCCTGTTTGCGCACGGAGGCCAGGACGCGGGTCAGGTTGAACTGGGTTGCCACGGGATTTCTACCCCAGAGGATCACGGTGCGGCTGTTCAGGTGGTCCAGGGGATCATGGGAGATGCGCTCGCCGAAGTCGCGGCTCATGGCGGCGTAGGCCGTGCCGCTGCACAGGGAGCCGTGCAGTCCGGTCGCGCCGCCCAGGTGGGCGAAGAAGCGTCCGTTCAGAAGCTTGAGCGCCGTGCGTTCGCCGTAGCCCTGGTAGTGCAGCACGGCTTCCGGGCCGGACTGGGCGACGACCGCTTTCAGGCGTTCGGCCACTTCATCCAGGGCCTCGTCCCAACCGATGCGCACCCAGCCCGACGCCGTGCGGCGCATGGGGTGGAGAACCCGCTCGGGGCTGTACACGCGCCGGACGAAGTCCTTCATCTTGGCGCAGCAGCCGCCCCGGTTCAGGGGGTGCTCCGGGTTTCCCTGGATGGCCGTGAGGCGGCCCGCATCCACCTTGGCCAGCAGGCCGCAGCAACTGGGGCAATCCCGGGTGCAGGTGGTGACGACGTATCCGGGGCTGCCGGGACGGAGGGCGTTTTCGGCGGTATTCATGGACTGCATTCGTAGCGCAAACCGGTCCGGCGCGCCAGCCGGCATGTCTTGACCTCTGCCCGCCCTGGATGTAGCCACCCCCGATGCCGCAGAATCCCTCGTCCGCTTCAGGCGTCAACGCGCGCCCGAGAGCTCACCCGGAAGCCTCCGCGTTCAGCCAGGCCCTGCCCATCATCCTGGGATATCTGCCCGTGGGCTTTGCCTACGGGGTGCTGGCCGTGAAGGCCGGTATGTCGCTGGCCAACACCGGCGCCATGTCGCTCCTGGTGTATGCAGGGTCCGCCCAGCTGATCGGCGTGGAGATGATCGGCGCGGGGGCGCCCCCCATCTCGGTGATCGCCACCACTTTGATCGTGAACCTGCGCCACGTGCTGTTTTCGGCCGCGCTCTCGCCGCATCTTGCGGGCTGGCCCACCCGGCGCATCGCGCGTTTCTGCTCGGAACTGACCGACGAGACCTTCGCCCTGCACGCCACGCGCTTCCACAACCGCAAGAACTCCCCCGGCAAGACCCTGGCCATAAACGCCATGGCCCATGCGGCCTGGATAACCGGCGGCATCGCCGGCGCGGTGGCTGGCGGGTTCGTGCCGGACGTCAAACCCCTGGGGCTCGATTTCGCGCTGCCCGCCATGTTCGCGGTGCTGCTGGTCGGACAGCTCCTGTCCAAGGCGCACGTGCTGGCGGCGGTGCTGGGCAGCGCCTTCGCCCTGATTCTGTCCCAGACTCCGGCCGCTGCCTACGCCACCCTGGCCGGGGCCATCCTGGCGGCGGCCATCGCGGCCATGACCCCCTGGGCCAGGCCCAAAACGGCCTGAAGCGCCCCGGAACCTCACCCGGACATCACATGGACCAGACCACCATCTTCCTGACCGTCCTGGGCATGGCTGGCGTCACCTACCTGCCCCGGCTCATCCCCGCGTTGTTTTTCTCCACGCGTGCCATGCCCGAGCCGTTGCGGCGCTTCCTCTCCGTTGTTCCCCCGGCGGTGCTGGGGGCGCTGCTGGTGCAGTCGGTGCTGCTGTCCGGCGGGAAACTTCGCGTCACGGCGGACAACGTGTTCCTGTGGGCGGCGCTGCTCACGGGTTTTCTGGCCTGGCGCACAAAAGGCTTCTTCGGCCCGGTGCTGGCAGGCATGGGGCTGGTGGCCGCTGCGCGCTTCTTCCTCTAAGCCTCGCCCGGTACCCTGCCCGCTTGTTTGTCTTCAGAAATCCGCTGATTTTCTTCTTTGAAAAACAATTACTTGTTTTCAAACGGCGCCACAGGAACAGATCAGGCCCGTTGCGCTGCTTCCGGATTCTCGGGTACTATGGAGCCAGAACCACAGGAGGTTGCCGTGGACATGGACATGGACGATTTCACCGAGACCGTGATCATCCGGGGCGAGGAATGCATGTACGACCCCAACGCGGGAATCGCACTCTTGCAGTGCGAGAAGTGCGGACACATGAACCATGTGGAAGTGGAGGTTGTGGACGGCGAGGCGCGGTTCTACGGCTTTTCCTGCGAGAACTGCGGGACGTTCAATTCGGCTGACTAGGGCTCCAGGCCGGGATGTCCGCCGACACGTCGTCCCCGGTGCCGATGAACCCGTCCGGACCGGCGCTGACCACGTGAGGTGGGCGGGGCGGTCCGGATTCCGGAATCAGCAGCACGTAAGGCGCGCCCCACGGGTCGGAGAAAACCTCGCTGGGCGCATCCAACGGCCTGCCGGGAGGAGGCACGGCCGCCCGGAATATGGCGTGGCTGGCCATTGCCCAGGCCGCGCGGCAGGGATGGTCGGGCATGGTTTTCTGAACGTCGATGCCCGCACAGGGCCCGGACATGTCCGGGACAATATCCGCCAGGGGCCTGCCCCGGGTCTTTTGCGCCAGCCCTCCGGCCATGCTGATGAGCCGGACCGCCTGAGCCGCGGTCTCCACTCTGGCGCTGTTCAGCCGGATCAGCGTCGCTTCCTGGCGCGATCGCTGCCAACCCCACCACCCTGCCAGCAGCACGACGGCCAGCCCGAGGCATGCGCCCCAGCGCAGGCATTCCCGGCGCATGGCGCGCTGCCTGTTCTCATCCGCTCCGGAGTGCCACTGGCGGGCCTGGCGCTTCGCAAGTTCCCGTTCCAGCCTGTCCAGGTCCCGAATTGCCGCGCGCCTGAAGCGTTGCAGCGACTCCAGATCCGTCCAGGCCGTGAGCGCAGGAGAACGAAGCACGGTCGGACGGGTGCGGGACCCGGTGAATCGTCCCGCCCACAAGCCGTGTTTACGTTCCGTAGTACGATTTGATGGTGATTCGTCATCGCCACGCAACAAGGCGTCCAGGCCGAGGATTGCATCCAGCACCGCGTTGCGTGGGGAGATGGCTTCCAGCGAACCGCTGCCGGTGGCCGGCTCCAATGCCTCACGCATGGCCTCGAGTCCGCGCCGAGCGTCGGCGATGAAGGACTGAGCCGCCAGCTTGCGGCGCTCCAGGGCGAGATCGGCAGGCGTCAGGGCCGGCCGGGCAGCCAGGGTGCTCATGAGGCCAGGGAATCCTTCACCTGGCGCAGGAAGGTCTGGAGTTCCGCGTCCGAGGCGGGCTTGCCGTTCACGGACAGGGACGCGAACCGGGCCACGGTGTTGCCCCTGGGAGTGACGGCCTGGAGGAAATGGTGTTCGCGGGCCTCGTCCTGCCCGTCGTGCGTGCCTTCCAGGCGAAGCGTCCATTGCTGGCCCTGGCGGACCCAGGCGGCGGAAAACCCGCCTTCGGCCCTGGCGCGGCCTACCAGGAAGGCCTCGAACTGCTCCAGGGTGAAGGGACGGCCCGTGACGTTGGTGACACCCAGGAAATCGCCGCCGGAGGAAAGCACCACCACGGGCATGCCCAGAAACTGCGCCGGAGGACGCAGGCCATTGGCCTGATCGGCCTGCTCCGGGTCGCCCTCACGGGCTGTCCCGGTCCCTGCGCCGGAGTGCCCGGCCTGCGCCGAAGATGACGCCAGCGATACCGGGGAAGCCGCGTTCGCGCCTGCTGCGGGCGCGGGGTCATCCCGGCGTGGCGCTGATCCTGGCCGGACCAGGCCCGCCCGGGTTGTGTCGTCCATGGCCCGCTGAATTCTCCCGGAAGGCGCGGGCCGTGCAGCGCGGACTGTTTGCCCTGCGGCGGGTTGCGGCTGTCCCAACCGATCGGCCACGGTATCCAGCTTGGCCAGAAGCTCTGCCATGAGCGAATGGGTGCGGTTCTGCAGGTCGAACAACCCTTCCAGCAGGTCCTCGATGCGTTGTGCCGAGGCGTTCCCCTGTTCCGGCGCAGGCTGCGGCGCTGTCGCCTCTTCGGGCGCTTGGGCCACGGCCTCGAATTCCTGGGCCAGGCGCTTGCGCGTCTCCTCCACGGAGAGCCCCCGCTTGAAGTGGTGGCGGATGCGCCTGCACAGTTCCAGCACCTCCGCCGGGAAGCGGATGGGCTTGCCGAGACTTGCGGTACGGAAGAATTCAGGGAACTTGCGGCGGTAGCTTTTGATGGTGGTCACGGTGACGCCCAGGGCCTTGGCCAGGAGGGCGTGCGTCAGGGTCGTGTCGCCCGCGGTCGTCATGGATCACCGCCTGCCGGAAAGGATAAGGGCCAGGGCCGTGGTCAGCTTCATGACCTCGGCGTTGGAGGAGCGCACCATCCCGGCCATGCGTTCGCACAGCGCGGCCAGCAGGCGCGCTCCCAGGCGCGGTTCCTGCTCCACCAGCCCGAAGAAGCGCTCCCGGTCCGTGACCAGAAACGACGAATTCTCAAGGGTTTCCACCGTGGCCGAGCGGGGGCTGTCCGACACCAGGCCCATTTCGCCGAACACGGGGTGCGTCTCGCCGGTGAGCGTGGCCAGGACCTTGCTCGGGTCCTTCACGGCCAGGGCGGCGGAATCGAGGCCCGGCAGGAGCATGGTCTTCACGATGCGCACCGTGCCTGCAACCAGGACGAACATCTCGCTGCCGGTTTCGTTCTCGGTGATCACACGCGAATTGGCGGAATAGCCGCGCTCGGAAAAGATGGGGCGCACCAGTTCGCGTTCCTCTGGAGTCAGGTGCGCGAAAAGGCTGATGGATTCGAGGCGTATTGTGCTCATGACTGGTTGTCCAGGGACACGACCCCGTCGAACCCGGCGAGATCCACGCCCGGACCGGGATTGAGCACCACGCGCGGTTCCTGGCTGCCCAGAGAGTCGCTGCGGCCTGCGGCCTGGAAGAGTTCCATGATGTAGGAATCGAGCGCCTGGGACGCGTCCAGAACGTCTTCGAGCTTCAGTTCGCGGGGCAGTCGGCACACGCCAAGCGGCAGCTGCCCGGTGCCCTGAAGGCTGTTGCGCACCACGTCGGGCCACCCGGCGGCCTTTTCGGCCTGGGTCAGGGGGCGGTAGCGCAGCCCGCCGCCAGATTCTCCGGATGCACCGGGCGCGCTCGCGAGCTGCCCCGCCCCTGTGGCGCTGGCCGTCAGCAGGGCCTGGAGAACGTCGTGCATCACGGGATGCACGGCCAGGAAGGCCATGGCCTTTCCGGCCAGTTCCTCGCGGCCCAGGGCGGTGGTGACGCCGGCCCGCAGCAGGTGGTCGCGGCTCTGTTCGCGCAGGGCTTCGGCGTACAGGGTGACGTGGGGGGCCAGGTCGCGCACGGTGAGCGCGGTGAGCACGCTGCGGTTGTCGGCCTCTTCGGCCGGGACGTCCTCGCTGGGGAGGATGTAGATCAGGCGCGCCCGGGCGGGGTTGGCCCGCTCCAGGGTGCTGCGCAGGCTGGTGTCGCCGCGCACGAAGTTCAGGTCGGAACCCAGGTCCAGGGCGGCGGCGATTTCCTCGAAACGGGCGGGGTCCATGTCGGCGGCCAGCACGAAGGGCGCGCGGGCGAACTCCCGCATGCGCCTGAGCCGCTCCACCAGGAGCGCCCCGTGGGCGTTCCAGCCCAGGATGAGGACATGACCTTGCGCGCTCACCGGCAGAAGCCCCCGTCGTTTCTTGTTGCGCCGCTCCACCATGGCCGAGGCCACGGTGGCCGTGACCATCGACACGATGCCGATGCCCGAGGCCATGACCCCCATGCCCAGCAGCCTGCCGGACACGGTCTTGGGGGCGAAGTCTCCGTAGCCCACGGTGAACAGCGTGACCACGGCCCACCACAGCCCCTCGAAGAAGCTCACCGGCTCGGCCTGGGTCTGGGCTTCCAGGTGGGCGAACCCGGCCGCCGATGCCGCCAGGATCACCCCCATGAAGGCCAGCGGCCAGGCCAGCGGATTATCGGTCCATCGTGCCCAGATCGTTCGCATACTCCAGGTCGCCCTGGCGCTTGAGCAGCTCTTCGAAGCGGATGTCCGCGCCGAGCACGCCCGTTATCTCGTCGCGTTCGTTGGCCACGGGCAGGGACACCGTCAGGCAGAGTTTGCCGGTGAACGCCGAGGTGTAGAAGTCGGTGATGTGCAGCTTGCCGTTCTGCATGGGCCGCTGGAACCACTCGCGGTCGGACTGGTCCACGCCAACGGTCATGGAGGCGAACTTGGGCCGGTCCGCCGGGTCGGAGACCTTGCGGGCCACGATCCTGCCCTCGGTGTCGGTCAGGTACATGAACTGGATGAAGGGGTACTCGCCCAGGAAGCGCTCCATGCAGTACATGGCGTCTTCGCTGATGAGCTGGCGGATGCACATCTCCTCGGAAAGCTTGAGGATGAGCTGGGCGGCCAGGGTATGGGCCAGGTTCTTCAGGTGGTCGAACTCGGAGACGAACAGCTCCGGCATGTAGCGCTTCACCAGGGCCTTCATCTCCTGGTTGGAGAAGGAGGTGTTGCGCCCGGCCTCGTAGGCTTCCATGATGCGCTTGTAGATCTTGTCCACGGCGGGGTGGCGCTTGTCCACCTGGTCGTCGCCCGCAAGCTCCAGGGAGGTGTTGATCCAGTAGCTGACGCCCGCCTTGCCCGACTTGTCGGTGATGATGATGGGCACGGGGCGGCCCAGGATCTTGGTGGTGTCGAAGATGTTGTAGATCTCTTCGTTCTTGGCCAGCCCGTCCACGTGGATGCCCGCGGAGGTGGCGTTGAAGTCGCGTCCGGCGAAGGGGTAGTTGGCCGGGACGTTGTACTCCAGCTCCTCCTCGAAGTAGCGCACGATCTCCGAGATGACCGGCGTGTTGGCCGCGTCGTCCTCGCCGGTGAGCGAGATGTACTCGATGATCATGGCTTCCAGGGGGGCGTTGCCCGTGCGTTCGCCGAAACCCAGCAGGGTGCAGTTGGCTCCGGAGCAGCCGGACAGCCAGGCCGTGGAGGCGTTTATGAGCACCTTGTGGAAGTCGTTGTGGCCGTGCCATTCCAGCCATTCGCCGGGCACCTGGGCCTCGTCGGTGAAGGCGCGCACAAGCTTGGCCACGCTGCGGGGCAGGGCCGCGCCGGGATAGGGCACGCCGTAGCCCATGGTGTCGCACAGGCGGATCTTCACGGGGATGCCCGCCTGGCGGGAGCGCTCCATGAGGGCCTGGGCGAAAGGCAGGCAGAAGCCGTAGATGTCGGCGCGGGTCAGGTCCTCGAAGTGGCAGCGGGGGATGATGCCCCACTCCAGGGCCTGGTCCACCACTTCGAGGTAGTCGGCCATGGCGGCGGCGCGGTCTTTGTTCAGCTTCAGGTGGATGTGGTAGTCCGAGACCGAGGTGAGCATGCCGGTCTCTTTGAGGCCCATGGACTTGACCAGCTTCAGGTCGTTTTTGTTGGCGCGGATCCAGCCGGTGACTTCGGGAAAGCGGAAGTCCATGTTCTGGCAGGCTTCCACGGCGCGGCGGTCCTTGTCGGAATAGAGGAAGAACTCGCTGGCCCGGATGAGCCCGGAGTGCCCGCCCAGCTTGTGCAGCAGGCTGAAGATGTGCGCGATCTGCTTGACCGTGTAGGGCGGCCTGGCCTGCTGGCCGTCGCGGAAGGTGGTGTCGGTTATGAACATCCGCTCGGCCGGGCGCGGCATGACGATGGTGTCGTCGAAGGGGACGCGGCTCACCTTGGTGTAGGGAAAAAGCTCGCGGTACAGTTCGGGATTTTCCCTGTTGTCCAGGCGCAGGCGGGGCGTGGTGCGGTTCAGATGCATGAGGGTCATGACCGGGATATCCTCCTTGGGGGAAGCGGCGCTGGAAAGCTGGCGAGCGGCATCAGGCCTTGATTCTCTGCGTCCAGGTATCAACGATTTGTTTTTCCCGCAACACGCGGGGATTGGCGGGACTGGCCGCCAGGGCCAGCTCCACGGCCTCCTGGGCGTGGGTCATCCAGCCGCCCTGGCGCAGGCTCTGGGAGGCCATGATGTACATGAGCTCCGGGCAGTCGCCGTAGATGGCGCAGAGCAGGGCGTCGTAGTCCTGGCTGAAGATCTTGCGCACCAGGGCGTTCTGCTCGAACAGGAACCGGCCCAAAAGCGGGTTCTCGCCCTGGTCGGTAAGATACACCAGCATGAGCTTTCTGCACTGGGAGAAGAAGAAGCGCACCCGCGCGATCTCGCGCCGGATGGACTCGTTGGTCTGGAGCACCACCTGGAACAGCTCGCGGGAGATGAGGTGCTCGGCCTCGGGCAGCTCGCGGTCCATGAGCTCGCGGAACCACGGGCCGTAGTTCTGCTGCTGGTAGGCGTCTTCCTTGAGCTTCATGGTCTCGTGGAAGACGTAGCCGATGGACCAGTCCAGGAACTGACCCGAAAGGCCGGGCTTGGAGTCGTTTCTGAACAGGTGGTGGGCCGTGTCCTTCAGGCGCCACAGCAGGCCCTTGTTCATCTCCTCGCCCACCAGGTCGTGCAGCACCTCGAAGGAGACCTGGTTGGCCTGGTCGAACATGGTGAACTGGCTCTCCAGGATGTCGGCGGAGAGGCAGAAGTCGCGCATCATGTCGCGCACGAACTCGGGCAGCTTTTCGGTGATCCAGGCTTTGGACATTATCGCCTCACGGTTCGAAAGGGATACGGCCGACTCCGGCCCACTTGAAGGCCAGCGAGGCCAGCGCCGCCAGCCTGTCGTCCACCAGCCGAAACAGCGTGCCCTCGGGGTATTTGCCGTCCGGGCCGCGCTGCCCGGCGGGCAGGCCGGTGAGTATCTCCATGGCCTGCTCGATGGTCTCCAGGGGGTAGATGCGGAACTTGCCGTCAGCCACGGCCTGCACCACTTCCTCCTTGAGCATCAGGTTCACCACGTTGTCCTTGGGGATCATGACGCCCTGGTTGCCGGTGAGTCCCCGGCGGCGGCAGACCTCGAAGAAGCCTTCGATCTTCTGGTTCACCCCGCCGACCGCCAGGATGGCCCCGGAGGAGCTCACCGCGCCGGTGAAGGCGAAGGACAAGTCGATGGGCGCGCCGGACAGCGCCGAGAGAAGCGCGGCCAGTTCCGCGCCAGAGGCCGAATCGCCCTCCACCTCGGCGTAGCTCTGCTCGAAGCACAGGCTGCCGGTGAGCACCACGGGCTTGTCCTGGGCGAACTGGCTGACCAGGTAGCTTTTCAGGATCATCATGCCCTTGGTGTGGATGGGGCCGCCAAGCTCGGCCTCGCGCTCCAGGTCCAGGATGCCGCCGTGCCCCACGCCCACGGTGGAGGCGATCTGGTGCGGCAGGCCGAAGGCGAAGTCGCCGTACATGCGCACGGACAACCCGTTGGCCCGGCCCACGGCGTTGCCCGTGGTGGCCACCTTGATCATCTCCCGGTCGTACTCGGCGATGAACTCCTCCTCCAGGAGGTTGGCCCGGAACATGCGGGCGTCGCGGGCGCTGCGCAGCACTTCGCCGTCCACCAGGGACTTGCCCCGCAGGGTGGCCAGGGCCGAGGCCTCGCACATGAGTTCGCGCAGAAGCGGCAGGCGAAGCGTCAGGCGCGACTGGTCGTCGCACAGGGTCGAGGCCTGCTCCACCAGCGCGGCCAGGGCCTCGCGGCTGAAAGGCTTGAGGCGGGCCTCGGCGATGATGCGGCCCAAAAAGCCCAGCAGGCGAAGTTCGTTCTCCGGGGTGCGGGGCACATGATCCTGCAGGTGGGCTTTCAACTTGAAGAGCTTCTGGAAGCGCTCGTCGCCGTAGAGCAGCATCTCGTAGGCCTCGTCCGAGCCCACCAGGATGACCTTGGCGGTAAGCGGCAGGGGCTGGGGCTCGATGGTGCGGGTGCGCACCTGCTCGCCCTCGGTGGGGTCCTCGATGCGGCACAGGCCGGAGCGCAGCGCGCGCAGGAGGCCCTCCCAGGCCTGGCCGCCGTGGGCCAGGTCGTCGATGCGCAGGACGAGATACCCGCCCAGGGCCTTGTGCAGGGAACCCGGCTTGATGAGAGTGTGGTCGGTGTAGAGCGCGCCGAAGTCGGATTCGCGCTCCACGCAGCCCAGCAGGTTGTGGTGGTTGGGGTGGTCCTCGATGATGACCGGCGCGCCCTCGCTCTTGGAGTTGTCCACGAAGAGGTTCACTTCGTAGCGCTCTTCCAGGGCGTCGGCGCTGGTTCCCTGGTCGGGCTGGCCGGGGGGCATGGCCGGGGGGGCTTCCTTGGCCAGGAAGCCTTCGTAGTTCTCGATGATGTCCTGGCGCACCCGGTTCATGAAAGCCACGGCCTCGGGGTGGGCCTCGAAGGCCGTCAGCAGCCCGGCCAGATGGTAGTCGGCCACCTCGGCGGCGGTTTCCTGGTCCAGCTTCTTCTCGCGGTCGCGGTAGGCGCGGTCCTCGGCGGAGAGGGTGCGCAGGTAGCCGCCCATGTCGGTCATGATCTGGTCGCCCTGGGCCTTCAGATCCTTGCGGGTCTCGGGGTCCATGCGCTCGTAGTCCTCGTCGCTGACCACCTTGCCTTCCACCAGAGGGTAGAGGGTCAGGCCGCCCTGTTCGTCCACGTCCAGGTTGAAGCCCTGCTCCTGGGCGCGCTCCTCCATTTCGGCGAAGAGGTCCTCGCGGGCGGACTGGAAATCGCGAACCAGCACCTGGCGCTTGGCGATATGGCCCTCCTGCTCGAAGCGGGTGGGGATCTCCTCGCGGATGCCGGTGACGGCCTTGGCCAGGTCGGCCTTGAGCACGCGGCCCTGTCCTGCCGGCAGCAGCAGGGCCTGGGGGCGGTCCTGGTCGTCGAAGTTGTGCACGTAGACGATGTCCGGCGGGGTGGGGGCGTTGGCGGCCACCGGGGTCAGGAAGCTCTTCAGGAAATAGGTGCGCCCAAGGTAGGGGTCGCCCGCGAGGTAGATGTTGTACTCGCGGCCGGTGAGCGTGAGGCCGAGTTCCAGCGCGGAGAGGGCGCGCGGCTGGAGCTCGGCCATGGAGGCTCCGCCCTGCGGTATCTCGGTGCTGTCGGCGTAGGGTATGGCGTCGGGAGGGCACACGGCACGGAGCCTGTCCAGGGAAAGCGGGGAAATTTTGGGCATGGAGTGTTGGGTTGGGGTTTCAAGGCTTGGCCGCCCTGCGGCGGGCGCTACCGGAAACAATAACGCGGGCGGGGCCTGAGGGCAAGTTCGGGCAGGGGCGTGGGTTGGAGGGCTCTCGTTTCAGACGAGGTGTGGCATATGCAAATTAGAATTTATACATTGACAAAAATTCTTTTATGAATACAACAATCCCCATTGCCTTGCACCTGGGGCGCGCCGTGCGTCTCGGGTTCCTGGCTAACGCCAGCCAGCTCGAACGAGACGGGCGACACATGGAGAAGATCGTATGTATTCTTTTTCGCATCAATTGGGCGGTGACGCTTCTGGACTTCCCCAGTACCCGCACTTCGCGGACATCCTCAAAACGCTCAAGGGGAACACCGCCATGCGGCTGATGCTCGACGGTCAGGGGGCCTGCGACGGCCTGCGCGGTGAGGAGCAACACGAACACCGCATGCGGCGCGCGCTCTGGGAGAGCCTGCGCCGCCTCGATCCTCACGAGTACGAGCGTCAGGTCAAAGCGCAGGGGAGGAAGAACTCCGAACGGCTGTTGGCCATGCTTCGCGCGCACGATCCGCTTTTCGAGACCGCCTGGAGCATGCTCGAACATATGCTGGAAATCCTCCCGGACACTGCGGAATACCTGGTCAAGAAGGGCACGCATGACGACCCGGCCAAGTTCCTGGAACTGTACGAGGAGATGCGCGAATGGGCGCGGGAGGTGGAGCACCGCAAGCACCGGCGAAAGTCCGCGCACGCCAAGACCAAAGCCAATCACGATCATGAGCGGTCCGACGGACGCGAGGCCAAGCGCCGGGCCGACCTCGACGCGCTGGTGTCCAAGGTGAAGTCGGGCAGGGCTGAAGAGGGTGACCTGATGCGCTACCTCGAACTGACCATGCCGGACGATCCCCGAAGAGGCCGGAAACGCGGGAGGGCGCTAATGGGCGGTGAGAACAGTTTCTATATCGATACTGAAGGGGCGATCCCTGTTCAGTTCGGGTCCGAGGCTACCACGTCCGGCTCTAACGAAATCAGCACTGACACTGCGGCTGAGATCGTGAATAACGACGCATCCATGCAGGACCTGGGCAACATGACCAATTCAGAGAGCCCACTCAACCAGAATATGGAAAAAAGGGGTCCGGGATCATCTCCGACCGGCTTCGGGGTTCGGTCGGCA
Organism: Acidobacteriota bacterium; assembly: GCA_046566965.1. Taxonomy (GTDB): domain Bacteria; phylum Desulfobacterota; class Desulfovibrionia; order Desulfovibrionales; family Desulfovibrionaceae; genus Fundidesulfovibrio. The sequence continues at coordinate 9,918 of JBKICU010000015.1, read as the reverse complement.
GTTTCAAGCAACTCGGTCCCGTCTCTGGCCAATGCGGCGAAGCTGAAAGCCAGCCAGCAAAGCACGGCGAACGCACCATACCTGTTGGAGCCGTCGCCCATCAAGTTCGTCAATATCTTTGAGTCGGGCGGGGCGGCTGGGAAGTCCGACGCGTTCAAGTTGGGGAAAGGCACGGCAATTTCCAATAATCCCATGAAGGGCGAAGCATTCATTAAGGGATATGAGCAGGCTCAATCGGAGGTCGCAGGCACACGACCGCAAAAGCAGATGACGGTGCTCGACTCGTTACAGGCTGGAGCAGTAAATACGTTTAAAGAAGAGACGCGGTCTGAAACAATGCAATCTGTTCCCACAGATGCAAGCACGGCTGTATCGTCCGGGGCGGAAAAAGCCGGTGAGTTGGGGGCCAAGGCGCTCATGCCAAGTGGGTTCCGAAAGATGGTGGTCCGGGAGGGGGTTGTCACCGCTGAAAATTCAGGTGCCAACGCAGGGAAGCCAGGAGGACCGAACGGAGATGAAGGATTCATGCAGGGGGTTGCCCATGGCATTCTTTACGAAGGTGGGCACCAGATAGGCTATAATTCGGGAATAAAGCCATCAACGTTCCTTGATGCAACTACTGACTGGTATCACGCCGGGAACTATCTGGGCAGGGTCGGAACGGCAATCCCTTTTGCGGTGAAGGATGTTTCCAAGAACATGGTTCCTGGCCTCTCTCAGGCAACGGATATTCTCATGAGTCCTGTGACCGATATACCCAAGTTTCAGGGCGCAGGTCCCATTGACCCCAATGCTCCGCCTGACATGTTTTGGTTGGGCATGGCTCATGGAGCGGCAAAGGGCTTCAACGACTTGTTAGGCTCCAGCGGGTATCAGCCTCCCACCGCAAACCACCCGCTCATGAGCAAATTCGGAGTCGGGGAGGCGCTGGGCACTGGTGCGGCCTATGCCACCGCCCCGGTGGTCTACCCAGTGAGAAAGCTCTTGGTCGAACCGATGCAGTCGGCGGGGAGAAAATACCACGGGCAAGAGTGACAGGTCGCGGGAATTGGCCATGGCCCGCAGGGACCCTGGTCAATTCCCGCTCATGCCTTCAAAGAGCATTTTTCGAGTGGAGTCGATCTTTTCCATCACTTCCAGCAGCTTTCTGCATTCGGCATGAAGGTATTTCATTTCATCTTTGTTGCAATCCTCTCGTGTCTTGTCGTTTAGCTGTGTGACGTCGTCGTCATATGTCTTAATAATTTCGCGCAAAAAATTCTTGCTAATTCTTGCAGGAGGAATTGCATTGAGTTGTTCTACCAAGTCCAATGCTCCATAAAGATCTCGCAGCGAAAAAAGTAGCAATGCGTAGCTTTCCACATCGTTCATTAGGTAGTAAAATTGTAAAAACTTAGAAAATTTGTCTTTATTTGCTCCGTCAGGAGAGAGCGTGTTGCTCATCTGGGAAATTTCACTGTTTAAATCAGGCTGAATTAAAGAAATATTGGGTTCGATCTTTTCGGAAAAAGCCTTGTATCGAGGCAAGTTGTTTGCAAAGCTATTGTAATGTTGCTGCGATATTAACCTGTTGACACATGATGCTGTAGCTGTTGAAATCCGAGATACAAATATTGAAATTGCCTCAATGTGTTTTTTGCATTCCGTGTTAGATATGAACTTAAGGTGCGAAAAGATATTCTTCGATGCATGCTCTATTTGCAGCGCTGCCTGTGATTGATACCCATCGTCATACGCTAGGCCTTCAGCATGAAGACCATTGAAAGCAATCTTTGCCTCATAAAATTTGTTAGCTGCATAGATAGATGTGACGCAAAAAGAAGCATGACTCACGTCAGAGAGGACGAGAGCGGAGTAATAGGCATCCGTGTCAGAGAGAATTTTGCTCGCTAAAGACGCTTTCAACATTTCAACTGGCTGTTGTATAGAGTCGAAATAATCAAGAGTTGATAAACGGTACTCTTCGACGGTAGCCAGAGCTTGCTCTGTTGTGAGCACCTTTTCCTGTTCGGCTGCCTGGGCCGACGACGCAGCGGTCATCATGAGGCAGGCGACCATCGCGAGTAAATGAAACGTGCGCACGTACGTCCTCCATACCCTCGAATCGACGAGCGATTGTGGCAGTGGCCGAATAGGACCGCTGCACCGCCTTGGTAATTGCCTGCCGAGGGCGCACCTGTCAAGACACACTGAACAGTGTAGTAGGTTTGGTCGTCGCCTCCGCTCCCTCGACTCCCTGCGCGAGGCCAAGCGCCGGGCCGACCTTGATGCGCTGGTGTCCAAGGTGAAGTCGGGCAGGGCTGAAGAGGGTGACCTGATGCGCTACCTCGAACTGACCATGCCGGACGATCCCGAAGAGGCCGGAAACGCGGGAGGGCGCTAATGGGCTTCTTCGACTCCCTCTTCAGCGGGTTCGGCTCGTCATCGAGTGCAGACAGTGGCGTCAATTCAAGTCCGTCCGAAACGCCGGGAAGCGGCATCGGCGGCTGGGGCGCAGGGCAGCCAGTTCCGGCGGGCGCATCGGACCCAGTAGGGCCGTCGGCGATCAAGTTCGTGAACTCGTTCGAATCGTCCGCGACGGCGGGTAAACCCGCCATTTCTCCGCTTGATACCGGGACTAAAGCCCCGGTCATGCAGGTCAAAAGCGGGAAACCAATGATCGAATCCTACGAGGCGTCCGCGAACCAGCAGGGAAATAATGCCGAGGCACCTTCAGCCGATGCGCCCAAAACGGACCAAGGCGGCGGCAAGCAGGCCGGAGATCAGCAAAAAAGTATTGAGGAGCAGCGACGCCAGTGGGAGTTTGACAAGGGTATAGACCCTGAAGCAAAGAGGAGCCGAATGCGTCCGGCCGATGGAGAAACCCCGCCAGACTCAGGATATAATTTGCATCGTATCCATCCAAAAGAGCATATTGAGAAGCCTCATCGTGCTGTCGATATCAAAAACAGGAAGAATGGCCCAGTAGTGGCCGTGAGTGATGGCTCGGTCAAAAGCACCGGCACGGAGAAAAACCTCGGAAATCATGTGGTCGTGGACTTCGACGACGGGATGCGAGGGGTTTATGGGCACACGGCACCTTCCGTCCAGCCGGGACAACGAGTTCGCAAGGGAGATCCCGTGGGAAATACGGACCTAAGCGGTGCTACTACGGGGCCTCATCTTCACTTTGAAGTGCACGATCCAAAGACGGGGAATAAGATCAACCCGGAGGCATATATTCCATGGAGACGCGAATGATCCGGTATGTGCTCATCGTATTTGCAGTATTTTGGGCTTCGTCTTCGTTCGCGCAAACTGGCGATGCTCATTCGGACATTGACCTTGAAAGCGACGCGGAGGAACTTGCCGGAGACATTGCAACCGAGTCCGAACTCATCGACTTTGGCGAGAACTTAAGGCGACTCATTCTAAATGAGGACGTAAAGGGATTGAAAAAGTACCTGAAATATGGTGCTGGAGGGCCAAACGACTTTTATAGTAAAAACGACATATACAAGAAGTTGGACGACAAGGCGAGTTGGGTATACAAACGTTTTTTTGTTGGCATTGGGTCGGCAAATGCGTTCTTTCAGAGGAACAAAAAGACAGTTGTCTCTTTGTCAGGGTCAGGGGCATATTATGTGGTGTCATATGCCTCATCTGACGGAAGGGAGAAGTATGACTGCTCTTTCCTTGTCTACAAAAAGAACGGCAAGATTTATATAGGGGAATTTCCCGTTTGCCCGTATTTTTGACGAGGGCGAGTGTTCATGGCGTCCCTTCTCTTAAGGCATACGAAGGATCACCTTCCCATGAGGCTTGAATGATAAAGCGTCTGCTCATTGCTTTAATTGTTCTCACGCTTTCAGCACAGGCCTCGCTCGTTCTTTGCGCGAGCGAGGCCGCCTCAAATCCGGAAACAGAGGGCGATTCCGGGCAGGTCACGGAAAAGGCCAGTGGAGCTGAATTGATCGCGTTTGGCGAGAAGTTGAGAGCAGCCATCATCACGCAGGATGTCGAAGCCCTGATGGCTTTCATGGAGCATGGTGTGGCCACTCCCAATGACCCCTACACCCGCGAGGAGGTCAGGAAGAAGCTCGAGGACAAGACGAGCTGGCTTTATCAGCGTCTATTTGTGGACTATTGGTCCGCAAAGGGGTTCTTTGAACGAAATCCGGGCAATGCAGTGGATTTGCTGGGCGCGTGCGATGCATACGTCATCTCGTATGTCTCAGCCGACGGGAAAACCGAGTACCCCTGCAATTTCGTGCTCTTCAAATACAAAGGCAAACTGCAAATCTGGCAGTTCCCGGCGTGCCCGTCTTTTTGACGAGCTGCGCGTATCCCCGGCTGCAACCCGCCCCGACGCCGCTTCTTGGCGGCCATTCCCGCTGGCGGAACACTCGCTCAAAAAGAATGACGAAAAGGCAAAAAAATACAATTCCTACCGCCCCGGAGGCGTTGCCCACGCCGACCGCCTTCTGCTATGTTGTCCAAATGGCGAGCCTAGTTGCATGAAAGGAGACAGCTCATGCTTATACGCGACTGGATGACCAAGGAAGTGATCACCGTGGGCCCCGAGACCTCCATGATGAAGGCCTCCAAGCTCATGCGCGAGCACAAGATCAGCAGGATTCCCGTGGTGGATGATTCCGGTCGGCTTCTGGGCATCGTGTCCGACCGCGACCTCAAGGAGGCTTCGCCCTCCAAGGCCACCTCGCTGGACATGCACGAGCTCTATTACCTGCTCTCCGAGATCAAGGTCAAAGACATCATGACCAAGACCCCCCTGGCGGTCAAACCCTCGGAGACCGTGGAAAAAGCCGCCGTGCTCATGATGAACAACAACTTCGGCGGCCTGCCCGTGGTGGACGAGAACCTGAAGGTGGTCGGCATCATCACCGATTCCGACGTCTTCAAGGTGCTGGTCCAGATCACCGGCGTCACCGAGGGCGGCGTGCAGCTGGCTTTCAGCCTGCCCAACGCCCCCGGTTCGCTCAAGGCCGTGCTTGACGACCTGAAGACCTACGAAGCCCGCGTCATCAGCGTCCTGACCTCCTTCTCCCACGCCGACGAGGGACACCGCGACGTGTTCATCCGCATCCAGGACCCGGACAAGGCCGTGCTGACCACCCTGGTTGAGGAGATGTCCAAGAAGTACACGCTGCTCTACTGGGTGCGGGACAACCTGAACCCCATCATCCCCTAGCTGCCTCCGGCGGCCGTGTTTCCACACGCCCAGCCCGCCCGGCCGAACAGGCCGGACGGGCCGGGACGTCTTGACACCCGGGAGTTCGTGCATACATCACTGACGCGGCCGTTCCGCGCGCCAATCATCGATTTCAAGGAGTCCGACATGTCCGATACCCGCTGCTGCCCGCACTGCGGCGTCGCCCTCGATCCCTGGATCGGGCCTCCCGAGTCCGGCTGGGGAGAGATCCTCGTGTGCAACAACAACGATTGCACCTACTTCAAGGGTTCGCCCAACTGCATCCGCCACGCCGAGGAGGGTTCTCCGCTGGGCGTCCGCTACGCCGAGGACCCCGACAACAACTACATCCCCTTCAGCCTGGTCGCCTGGCACGGCGCCTGTCGTTAAGCAGGCCACGCCGGGAAAAACTCCGGGGGCCGACGGTCAAAGCCGATTGGATTCCCGCCTGGCTTCAGGCAGGGCAGACACAAGCACTGCTCATCGCGCCCGCCTTCAGGCAGCAACCGGCTGCCGGGCGGGCGCGACGGCTTTCCGGGGGCTGACGTCCACGCATCCGGCTCCGGATGGCGCGGTGCGGCCTGATCCGAGGCGAGTATCGTGCGTGCCTGCGCCGTTCTTCCAGGCATGCCGGGCCGGGCTCATGCTGGCCTGGCTGCGCGGGAGGCTTGCCCATCACGCCCCCTGCTGGTAGCTTTGCCGTCTCGCGGGCGTATGACCCAAAGCAGTCCCCTCAAGGATTCCCCATGCCTTTCCCGACCCTTCTGGCCATAGCCGTGGCCCTGGCCATGGACGCCTTCGCCGTGGCCCTGGCCACCGGCATCTGCCTGCGCCAGGCGCGCGCCTCCCAGACGCTGCGCATGGCCCTGGCCTTCGGCGTGTTCCAGGCGGCCATGCCCGTGGCCGGGTGGGCGCTCGGGCTCACGGTGCGCGACTACATCGAGTCCTACGACCACTGGGCCGCGTTCGGCCTGTTGGCCCTGGTGGGCGGCAAGATGATCTTCGAGGCCCTTCGAAGCGAGGACACCGACGACCAGTGCCCCCCCAAGGATCCAACCAGGGGCTTTCAGCTCATCCTGCTGGCCGTGGCCACCAGCATTGACGCCCTGGCCGTGGGCCTGTCCTTTTCGGTGCTGAACGAGCCTATCTGGTTCCCGTCTGCGGTGATCGGCGTGGTCTGCTTCGCCATCACGGCGCTTGGCGTGCGCATCGGCTGCATGGCCGGGCACGTCAGCGCCGTCAGCCGCTACGCCGAGATCGTGGGCGGGGTGACGCTGATCGGCATCGGGGTGAAGATCCTGCTGGAACACGACGCTCTTTCGGCGCTCTTGTCCTAACCTTTCAATTACGTTAGCTGGCCTGCCATGGACATATTCTCCGCGTCGCTGACAATCGTCGGCCTGTGCCTGTTCGAGACCATAAGCTCCATCGACAACGCGATAATAAACGCCGAGGTTCTTTCCACCATGCGCCCCAAGTACCGGCGCTGGTTCCTGGTGTGGGGCATCCTGATCGCGGTGTTCGCGGTACGCGGCCTGCTGCCGTGGTTCATCGTGTGGGTGGTCACGCCGGGGCTTGGTCCCATCGATGCCCTGACCGCCACGTTCTCCTCCGACCCCAAGGTCATGGAGGCCATCAGCCTGGCGTCGCCGCCGCTGCTCATGGGCGGCGGCATCTTCCTGGTGTTCCTGTTCTTCCACTGGGTATTCCTGGAGGAGAAGAACTACGGCCTTCCCGGCGAGCGCTTCCTCATGCGCCAGGGGGTGTGGTTCTACGCCGTGGCTTCGCTCATACTCACCGTGGTGGTCTGGTACTCGCTCAAGGTCAATCCTGGAATGGCCTTCGGTGCCGTGGTGGGCTCCACGGCCTTCTTCATCACCCACGGCTTCAAGCAGAACGCAGAACAGAGCGAGCGCGAACTGATGACCTCGCACCGCTCGGACATCGCCAAGATCCTCTATCTCGAGGTCATCGACGCCACCTTTTCCATCGACGGCGTGCTGGGAGCCTTCGCCTTCACGCTTTCAGTGCCGCTGATCCTGCTGGGCAACGGCCTGGGAGCCTATGTGGTGCGCGAACTCACCTTGCGAAACGTCGAAACCATCAAGAAATACCTCTACCTGAAGAACGGCGCCATGTACTCGGTGCTGTTCCTTGGGTCGATCATGGTGCTGGACGCCTTCGGGGCGCCCATCCCCCACTGGGTCTCTCCCGTGGTGACCATCATCGTGGTGGTCTACTTCTTCTTGAAATCGCGTGTGGCCATGCGCTAGTGTTCGAATCTGGACAAGGTTCATAGCGTATTAATTATTCAAGGAGTAGACTATGAAACGCATTATCGCCTTCGTGTTCGCGCTGGCCCTGACGGCAGGCATGTCCGGTCTGGCCCTGGCGCAGGCTCCGGCTGCCGCCCCCGCCCCTGTCGCCGACGAAGCGGCTCCTGCACCCACCGGGGAGAAAGGCTTCAAGATGCTGGACGCCAACGCCGATGGAAAGGTCACCAAAGAGGAGTTTCTGGCCGCTGCCCAGAAACGCGCCACTGCGCGCTTCGACAAGCTGGACACCCAGAACAAGGGCTACCTGACCAAGGAAGACTTCATGGCCGCGCGCGGCAAGGCCCGCGAAAAGGCCCAGGCCCGCAAGGCCAAAGCCGCACCTGCTCCGCAGCAGTAATCGTCGCATCGATCCGGGCGGGCTCCGCGGTCCGCCCGACCATCCCAAGGCAAGCCGATCCGGCAGCACGGCTTCCTCACCAGAACCGCTCTGCACGAGGTTTCCAATGGGTTGCAAAAGCATAGTCCCCCACCCCTCTTCCGAAAACGTCGCTCCCCCTTCGCGTCGAGTCCTCATGGCCGACGACGATGAGCTGAACCGGCGTCTGACCGAAAGGATCCTCAGGCAGGCCGGATACGCAGCCACCGTGGTTGAGAGCGGCGAGGAAGCATTGGAGGCACTTGTCGACGCCAACTACGACCTCATCCTCCTCGATGTGGAGATGCCTGGCCTGAGCGGTCCCGAGACGGCGCAACGCATCCGCCGGCAGAGTCCCATGCCTGGAGAGTCCATCACAATCGTGGCCCTTACCGCCCACAGCGGACGCGTGGAACATGAGCAGTGCCTGGCAAGCGGCATGGACGGAGTGCTGGTCAAGCCGATCAGCCTCGAGGCGCTTTTGCCCTGGCTGAATCCGTGCGGAGACGCCTGAAGCCTGAGTTTCGCCGCCCTGCCTTGCTTCGCCCCTCCCGGCGCGCTACACTGGCCGCAATTCCAGGAGGAAGCACAATGATCGATACTGCCAAAGCCATGGTGCTGGGCTCATTTGTGGGCGATTCGCTGGCCCTGGGGGTGCACTGGATTTACGATCAGGCGCAGATCGCCCGTCTCCACGACCGCATCGACGGACTCAAGGCTCCGGCTCCCGACTCGTACCATCCCACCAAGGAAGCCGGGGAATTCACCCACTACGGGGACCAGACCCTGCTCCTGCTCCGGTCCGTGGCCGACAAGTCCGGCTTCGACCCACTGGACTTCTCCACCCGCTGGCAGGCCATGTTCGTGGGCGGCTACACAGGCTACGTGGACCGGGCCACCCGCAACACGCTCGCCCAGCTCGCCGCCGGATGGGAGCCCCTGGACGCCGGGTCCGCCTCGGACGAGTTGTCCGCCGCCTCGCGCCTCGCCCCGCTGGTCTACGCCTACCGGCGCGACCTGGAGGCCATGATCGCCGCCTGCCGCGCCCAGGCCGCCATGACCCACAACAACGCCAAAATCGTGGACGCCTCCGAGTTCTTCGCACGCACCACCCACGCAGTACTCTCCGGGTCGTCCCCCACCGACGCCATGGCCGCCGCGCTCGCCGGGCGCTTTCCCGGCTCGCCGCTGCACGGCTGGTTCAAGCAGGGCCTGGACGCCGCCTCCGAAGACTCCATCCTGGCCATCGCCCGCTTCGGGCAGAGCTGCCATGTGGACGGGGCGTTCCAGTCCGTGGTGCAGCTCATCGCACGCCATCAGGGCGCGCCCGCCGAAGCGATGGTCGATTCCGCCATGGCCGGGGGAGACTCTGCCGCGCGCAACATGATCGTGGGCATGGTGCTGTGCGCGCAGTCCGGCATCGGATCGATACCCTCCGGGTGGCTGGATGCCCTGGTTACCCGTTCAGAAATCGAGGCGCTGCTGGATCGTCTGGGCTGATGCGCAGTGAGAATTTCACTTGCTCAAGTCCGGATTATTCGTCACACAAACAACAGATGTTTTGCCTGACGAATATTTTGGAACAAGGAGCAGTTTGCATGAAAAAAGTGATACTATTTCTGATGCTAGCCCTGTCGATGTCCGTCCTGAACGCGTTCGCCGATGCCGACGACGCCAAGTGGGTCGCCAAGTGCATCGCCGACAACAAGGACGCCAAGGTGCCCGTGGAAGTTGTCACCAAGTACTGCACCTGCATGAACAACAAGATGGACAGCAACGAGACGCTCTCCATCAGCGCCTGGGAAAAGACCCATCCCAACGAGCGCGTGGCCTGCGAAAAGGAAGCCGGCTGGAACTAGGCACGCTGCCGGGGCTTCGCCCCAGACCCCACCAGGGCTCCGCCCTGGACCCGCCAGGGGGATGATCCCCCTGGACCCTGCAATGAGCTGCGCGGGCAGCATCGATTCCGTTCAGAGAGTTCGTGAGCATCCCGGAAACGCGCAAATCCGCGTTTCCGGGATTTTTTTCTGGATGCC
>JBKICU010000014.1:0-123334 GCA_046566965.1 Acidobacteriota bacterium | reverse complement strand
GTTACTCCATGATCTCGGTAACGACACCGGCGCCGACGGTGCGGCCGCCTTCGCGGATGGCGAAGCGCAGACCGGTCTCCATGGCGATGGGGGCGATGAGCTCGACGTTGAAGGTGGCGTTGTCGCCAGGCATGACCATCTCGACGCCTTCGTTCAGGGTCACCACGCCGGTCACGTCGGTGGTGCGGAAGTAGAACTGCGGGCGGTAGCCGGAGAAGAACGGGGTGTGACGGCCGCCCTCTTCCTTGTTCAGGATGTACACCTCGGCCTTGTACTTCTTGTGCGGGGTGATCGAGCCGGGCTTGGCCAGAACCTGGCCGCGCTCGACGTCTTCACGCTTGATGCCGCGAAGCAGCACGCCAACGTTGTCGCCAGCCTGTCCCTGGTCCAGCAGCTTGCGGAACATTTCCACGCCGGTGCAGGTGGTCTTGACGGAATTCTTGATGCCGACGATCTCGACTTCCTCGCCGACCTTGATGATGCCGCGCTCGACACGACCGGTCACGACGGTGCCGCGGCCGGAGATCGAGAACACGTCCTCGATGGGCATCAGGAAGGGCTTGTCGATGTCGCGCTCGGGGTCGGGGAAGTAGGAGTCGCAGGCATCAAGCAGGGCGTAGATCGGGGCGGCGTCCGCGGACTTGGGATCGTCGGACTCCAGGCCCTTCAGAGCCGAACCCTGGATCACCGGGATGTCGTCGCCGGGGTAGCCGTACTTGGTCAGGAGCTCGCGCACTTCCAGTTCGACCAGCTCCAGGAGCTCGGGATCGTCAACCAGGTCGACCTTGTTCAGGAACACCACCAGGTGGGGCACGCCGACCTGACGGGCGAGCAGGATGTGCTCGCGGGTCTGGGGCATGGGGCCGTCGGTGGCCGCGACCACCAGGATCGCGCCGTCCATCTGGGCGGCGCCGGTGATCATGTTCTTGATGTAGTCGGCGTGGCCGGGGCAGTCCACGTGCGCGTAGTGGCGGTTCGCGGTCTGGTATTCCACGTGAGCGGTGGCGATGGTGATGCCGCGCTCTTTTTCCTCGGGAGCCTTGTCGATCTGGTCGAAAGCCACGTACTCGCCGAAGCCGCGCAGGTGCGAAAGCTTGGTGATGGCGGCGGTCAGCGTGGTCTTGCCGTGGTCGATGTGACCGATGGTGCCGATGTTGACGTGCGGCTTATTGCGCTCGAATTTGGCCTTACCCATGGTAATCCCCCTCAAAGGTCGTCTTTTAGTGTGGCTGACGCCGCTTGATCTTGTTTTTGGACTTGTATGTATGGAGCCCACGACCGGATTTGAACCGGTGACCTCTTCCTTACCAAGGAAGTGCTCTACCGACTGAGCTACGTGGGCCTTCTCAATGAAGCGAGGCCGGTGGGGACGTGACGTGGAGCGGGAAACGGGACTCGAACCCGCAACCCTCAGCTTGGAAGGCTGATGCTCTAGCCAATTGAGCTATTCCCGCGTCATATCCGCAGTCCGAACGACGATATAACCGTCTCCTGCGCTTCTTACAATCAACTTGTGGTGGTGGGGGGTGGATTTGAACCACCGAAGGCTGACGCCGACAGATTTACAGTCTGTTCCCTTTGGCCACTCGGGAACCCCACCATCTTTTTTCCTGGAGCTGGCGAAGGGACTTGAACCCGCAACCTGCTGATTACAAATCAGCTGCTCTACCAGTTGAGCTACGCCAGCGCCAAGACGGCGAGAGCTAGCCCAATCTCCAGTCGAACGCAAGGGTTATTTTCGCAACCCCCGCGGGATGTGCCTTCCAATCTCAAAGAGCGACGGGTTAAATGCCTCAAGTCCGATGACTTGTCAAGCGCCCGCATCCAATCTGTCAAAAATCTTTCTGCCGGTCCTTTGCCTGGCCAACTCCGGACAAGCCGTCCGTGTTCATCCAGGCGGCGAACGCGCCGCAGGAGAGGGCAAATGCCAGAACCGTCCACTCAATGCAAGCAGGAAATGCGTTTCCGGCGTAAAAAGGCGCAAGTATTCCCGGCGAGGCCGCCCCCCACGCGCCCGCAGTGGCCAGCGCCAGGAGCGCTCCGAGCATCCGGGACATCCTCCCCGCCGCCAGGAAGAACACGCCTGAACCCAGCAGGGCCGCGCCTCCGGCAACGAACGGCCCGCTCCAGACGCCGTGCGCAGCCAGAAACCAGAGCCGCAGCGGCTGGCCCGCCATGGCCAGATACAAAATCATGATCGTGACCAGCGCGCAGGTCCCGATGAACCTGAACCGGACGAAGCCTGCCCGCCGCCCCTGGCCCGTTTTCGGCCAGAGCCACAGGCAGCAACTCATGGCCGCCAGAACAGCAAGCCACCCTGCCCTGACCGCCCCCATCCACAAGGCCGGTTGCCCATCAGGCCCGACAGTGACGATCCCAAGGCCCTGCGTCCACACCGGAACCAATGCGTACCAGCCAAGCGTTGCCAGCAGCGCGGCAACGAACCAGGGCAACACGCGGACCGTCATTTCCAGCCTCGCAGCCAGTCGCGCCTGCTCAGGTAATGCACCTGCGGCCCGGTTCCCTGCTCCGCCAAGAGGACGAACGTCTCGCGTCCCCGCAGCAAGGCCGCCACTTCGCCGAACTCGATGGACCCTGTAGGGCAGGCCTGGGCGCAGGCGGTGACGAATCCGCCCTGTCCGTCCTGCTCCCGCGCGCCGGATACGCCGGAGTTGCCCAGCACCAGCCGGTGCGCGCAGAAGGTGCACTTCTCCACCACGCCCTTTGGCCGCACCGAGGCAAACGGCGTGAGCGTAGCCTCCATGCCCCTGGGCCAGGACGGCTCCGCCCAGGTGAATCGCCGAACTCCGTAGGGACAGGCCTTCATGCAGGCCCGGCACCCGATGCAGCGGGCCGGGTTCTGGCTCACGATGCCCCCCTGCCCGCTCTTGACCGTGGCTCCCACCGGGCAGGCCGCCACGCAGGGGGGGTGCTCGCAGTGCATGCAGGGCTTGGGCAGAAACACCGCGTCCGAATCCGGGAAGGCCCGACCGTTCACTTCGCGAGGCACGGTGATCCAGTCGGAGTCACGCCCGTGCTGCTGCGGCGGGATGTTGTTCTCCAGGCGGCAGGCGCTCTGGCAGACGCCGCATCCGGTACAGCGGTCCAGATCGATGACCATGCCCCAGGCCACGCCGCTCATATGCGCTCCAGGCCGACCCGGCAGGCGGTCCAGGTGGCGCGCCCGCTCACGGGTTCAGGGGTGGTCGCCGTCAGCCTCTGTGCGTTGCCGCCCGGCTCCCCCTCGCATTGGCCGAGCCCCAGAAGCAGGGCCACATGCCCGTCCATGACGGACTCGTCCAACTCCACCAGGGCTTCCATCCGTCCGGAGGGTCCGGCCAAACGCACCCTGTCGCCCTGCCTGACGCGAACCAGCCGGGACGTTGCCGCGTTCATACGGGCCACGGACAGCGCGCCGCGCGCCTCGTCCTGCCTGATGGCCGTGAGGTTCTGGAGCGGGACGCCCATGCCGGGCGCGCCGGTGCGCTGGCTGGACTGCAAAGCCAGCGTGCACGGCAGGGAAAGATCGATGGCAGCCGGAGCCGTAGCCTTGGCCAGAAAGGCCGTGCCGCAGGACAACCTCGGGGCCGGGACGGGCTCGGGCCTGGCCCACAGAGCTCCATCGGCCAGGGCTTTCCACAGGTCGGCCTCGGGCGCAGGCTGGGGAGCACCGGCCAGCACCTGCCAGGGCGCGACGCGTCCGGCAACGTAGCCGCCCGCGCCTTCCAGCAGGGCGACCCGATCACGAAGCAGCTGCCGGAAGGAGGAATACTTCAACGGACGTCCCAGGCGCGCAGCCAGATCCAGGAGCACGTCGCCGGGGTGGCGCGCGTCGGCCCCGGCCTTGACCAGGGGTCGGGCCAGTCCGTACGTGGAAAAGGCCAGCCCGTACGGCGTCCCGGCGTCGTCCCAGCGCTCCAGGGGCATGGGCGCGGGCAGCACCAGGTCGCACATTCTGGCAGATGCGTTCAGGACGGACGCGAAAGCAACCCGGAATCCGGCCTTGCTCATGGCCCGGACAGCCAGTTCGGCGCACGGCAGACCTGCGGCGGGGTCCGTTTCCATGAGCAGCAGCACGTCGGGAGCCTGGGCCGACCCCAGGGCCATCTCCTTGAAGCGCTCCGGGAGTCCCACGGCACAGGCCCGCGCGGCGGCGCTCGCCCCCGCCCCTGCCGTAAGATATACGCCGCCCGGACGGTTCACCCGCCCGGACAGCACCGAGAGCGCAAGTCCTGCCACCATGGGAGCCAGCCCACCGCCCTGCCCTGCCGGAGCACCCGGCACGGCCAGGGCTCCCTGGGCGATCTGCATGGCCGCAAGCCGGAGCGCCTGGGGAGGGATCCCCGTCTCGCGCTCCACCTCGGCAGGCCCGAAGCGCTGGCGCACCAGATCGAGAAATTCGCGCAGGTCCGGTATCCCGGCAGCTTCGCCGTCAACGCGACCCAGGTCCGCCAGATGCCAGGCCAGACCGAGGGCCAGTTTCGTTTCCTGACCACATGCCAGGGGCAGCCACTCCTGACACAGGGCCGCGCTCGAACCGCGAACCGGCCCGAAGAAGCAGGAGAATGCCTGCGTCTTCCGCCCCCAGGTTTTTCTGAAATGCGTGGAGGCGGGCATGGAGTCGAAGGCGTCCGCTCCAAGCAGCACAAGGCCCGAAGCGTTGTCCAGGTCGTAACCCGGCTGGCCTGTGCCGCCCATGAGGGCCAGCGCGGCCCGCGCCGTGTCCGCCTCGCAGGGCATGCGCCAATACCCGCCGGAACCGTCGCCGTATCCGAATCCTGCCATGAACTCGGCCAGCAGGTTCTGAAGCGTGCCCTCACGCGCCGGGCCTACGGCCAGCACCGCCCCGCCCGCCCTCTTGAGCCGCTCAGTCAGCAGTTCCAGGGCCACGGCCCAGGACACGGGCTCGAACGCTCCGGCGGCGCTTCGCCTGAGCGGCCCCATCACGCGCCGGGGATGATACAGCGAGTACGCCTCGGCCTGAGCCGCCGGGCTCAGCGCGCCCCGGCTCAAGGGATGCTCCGGGTTGCCGCGCACGATGAGCGGACGGCCCTGCGCAGCCAGTACGGTGATGCCGGGCGCGCCGGGGCAAGCCAGGCTGGTGGTCGTGGCCTCGAGAAGCTGCCCCTTGGGAACCGAGGCCAGCCAAGGCGGATCCTGGCTCTGGCGGGTAAGCTCGCGCGCCAGACGCCAGGGCGCGGGGCTTAGCGCCAGTCCTGCCGCCAAGCCCGCCGACATGCCCAGAAATTCCCTGCGTCCAAAGCCCATGCGCCCTACCTGTGGCACGAGACGCAGTCCACGGACGCCGACTGCTGCCGATGGCAGGTCTGGCAGCGCTCCATGGACATGGTCCAGTTGCGGTAACCGGAAATCCGGTCCTGTCTGAGTTCGGGATAATCCTGGCGGGACATGTCCGGGTGGCAGGCCGGGCAGCCGAAGCGCAGATGCGGCCCGTGGTCGAAGAGCACATGGTCCGGCTGGCGCGCCAGGGACAGCCAGGGAACGGCCTTTTTGGCGCGCACGTACTCCGCCACCAGCTTGTCGGCCTCTTTCTCGTCCTCGGAGCGTCCCCCGGTGGGCTCGGAGTGGCAGGAGGCGCACACGCCGATGTCCGGGAAGCCGTTGAAGGCCCCGTCCGGACCTGCGAAATGGCAGGTCCGGCAGGCCACGTCCTGTTTGGCGTGGACGGAGTGGCTGAAACGGATGGGCTGGGTCAGGACCACCGAGGCGAGCCTTGAATAACCGAGCCACCCGGCCGCAAGCCCTGCCATCAGGCCCATGGCCGCGCACAGCGCCAAAAGCTCCCGTGAGCCGCGCCGGAAACGTCGCGCCGCGCCCCCCGTGCCAGGGGACATCGCGGCGCGATCCTGCGTTACGGACATGCGGGGCTCATGCAAAGCTCATCGCCAGCCGCCAGCCGAGCAGCAGGTCGAGTCGGCAACAGGATGGAACAATTGCGGATTCCAAAGGGCGCAGCCCTTTGGCCGCCGGAGGCTTTCTGCAACTGCGAATGGTGCACGTCCCTCATACGTATTTGCAAATCACCAAGGCCGGTCGGCTTACGTCTCGCATCCGGGCTTCTTGTTGCGCCCGTAGACGTCCTCGAAGCGGACGATGTCGTCCTCCTCCAGGTACGGCCCGGTCTGGATCTCGATGATCTCCACCGGGACCTTGCCGGGGTTGGACAGCCTGTGCGTGGCGGTCTTGGGGATGTCGATGGACTGGTTCTCGGTGAGCAGCATTTCCTTGTCGTTCACCTGCACCAGGGCCGTGCCCGACACCACCACCCAGTGCTCGGAGCGGTGATGGTGCATCTGGAGCGACAATTTGCCGCCGGCGGGCACTTCGATGCGCTTGATCTTGTAGTGGGGGCCACCCTCAAGCACGGTGTAGCTGCCCCAGGGGCGGCGCACCGTCACGTGGGCGTTGACCAGCTGGCTGCCTTCGTCCTTCAGCGCCGTGACCAGCTCCTTGACCTTCTGGGATTCGCTGCGCGGGCAGACCAGGGTGGCGTCGCGGGTCTGGACCACGATCATGTCCTCGAGGCCCACGCAGGCCAGCTTGCCGCCCTGGGAGATGAGCAGGTTGTCCCGGCAGCCCTGGGCCAGCACGTCGCCCTGCACGGCGTTTCCGCCGCCGTCCTTGTGGCCCATGCGGTAGATGGCTTCCCAGTTGCCCAGGTCGTCCCAGTCGAAGCGGGCCTCCACCATGGCCTGGCGGGCCATCTTCTCCACCACGGCGTAGTCCACGGAGATGTCGGGCAGATTGGCGTAGCCGCACCCGAGCGGAGCCTCCCTGCGGCGCTCCCACCAGTCCCAGAAAACGGGCTGCAGGGTGCGCACCGCGTCGAGGAAGGCCGGGGCCGAGAACACGAACATGCCGCTGTTCCAGTAGTACTCGCCGCTTTGCAGATAGGCGGCGGCCGTGGCCGCGTCCGGCTTTTCCACGAAGGTGCGCACGTCGAACGCGCCGGGACCGAGCGGCTCCCCCTTGCGGATGTAGCCGTAACCGGTTTCGGGCTTGGTGGGCTTTATGCCGAAGGTCACCAGGCGGCCGTCGCGGGCCAGGGGCAACGCGTCGGCCAGGGTGTCCAGCCAGCCGCCGTTGGATTCGATCAGATGGTCGGAGGGGAACACGGCCACCAGTGCCTCGGGGTCCTGGTCCACGATCTTGTCCAGGGCCAGGAGGATGGCCGGGAGGGTGTTCCTGCCCATGGGCTCGGCCAGGGCGCCCTTTTCCAGGACCGGATTCACCTCGCGCAGCTGGCCCCGGACCTCATAGACGTGCTCCTCGTTGGTGACCACCCAGACGTGGCCGGGTTCGAAGGCCTCCAGGGCCCGCGAAACGGTGCGCTTGAGAAGGGTCTGGCCGCCGTCCAGCGACAGCAGCTGTTTTGGCAGCAAAGTCCGCGACATGGGCCAGAGCCTCGTGCCGGAACCTCCGGCCAGGATCACGGCGTGGCAGGGGGCGAACAGTTCCTTGCGGTCTGGGGAGCCGGTCATGCAATCCTCACGTATGGAATCAGCCTTCGAACTCGAAGGGGGACTGAAGGTCCTTGAATCGGCCCTGCTGGGCGTCCTTGGGCGACAGGATGGGATTGGCCACGCCCCAATCGATGGCAAGGTCCGGATCGTTCCAGGCGATGCCGCTGTCGTGGTCCGGGGAATAGACGTCGTCCACCTTGTAGAGGAACTCCACGTCCGGAGTCAGCGTCAGGTAGCCGTGTGCGAAGCCCTTGGGCACCAGCAGCTGGAGAAAGTTCGATTCGGAGAGCACGAAGGATTTCCACTGGCCGAAGGTAGGCGAACCCTTGCGCAGATCCACCACCACGTCCAGCACTTCGCCGCGCGTCACGCGCACCAGCTTGGTCTGGGCCCTGGGGGGATTCTGGAAATGCAGGCCGCGCAGGACGCCCTGGCTGCGCGACAGCGCATGATTGTCCTGGACGAACGCATGCGTGATGCCCTGGGCCTCGAACGTGGCCTGATTGTAGCTCTCCATGAAGAAGCCCCGGTCGTCCTTGAAGACCTTGGGGGCATACAGCCAGAGTCCTGGCATGCCGGTAGCCTGAAACCCCACTGCGTCACCTCCTCGTGATGCTGATGAAACTGGCGGCTTGTATCCCATACGCCTCCTCCCGGCAACCGGGCGGGGATCGGAACGTAACCGTGGACGACCGTGACGAACGGAACGGGCATCACGCTCCGCGCGCTAGCCCTGCACGTCCAGCAGAGCCTTGGCGTCGTGGCTGGAGCGGACCAAAGGCCCGCAGTACATCACCGGTATGCCGAGCCCCCGCCCCAGTGCGGCTATCTCTTCGAATTCGGCGGGCTCGACGTAACGCACGACCGGAAGGTTTCGCCGCGAGGGCCGCAGATACTGCCCCACGGTGACCATGTCGCAGCCCACGCGGGCCAGATCCCGAAGCACCCGCGTCAGCTGTTCGCGCGTTTCCCCAAGGCCCAGCATCAGCCCGCTCTTGGACTTGACCGGAGAGCCAGCCGCCGCGAAGGCCTTGACCCGCGCCAGAAGCTCCAGGCTCTGCTCGTAGCGCGCCTGGGGGCGCACCGTGGAATAGAGCTCGGGCACCGTCTCCAGGTTGTGGTTCAAGACGTCGGGCGCGGCCTCCAGCACCGAGGCCAGCGCCTGCGCGTCGCCCTGGAAATCGGGAATGAGCACTTCGACCGAGGCCTGCGGCAACTCCCCGCGCACGGCGCGGATGGTCCGCGCGAACAGGTCCGCCCCGCCGTCCGGCAAATCGTCGCGGGTCACGGAGGTGATCACCACGTGCTTCAGGCCGAGCTTGGCGGCTGCGGCGGCCACGCGCTGCGGCTCTTCCGGGTCCGGCGGCCCCGAGGGCGAGCCCGGAGTGATGTTGCAGAATCCGCAGGAACGGCTGCACACGCCTCCTAATATAAGGAAAGTGGCCACGCCCTTGCCGAAGCACTCGGCCATGTTGGGGCAGCGGGCCTGACGGCAGACGGTGTGCAGTTCCTGCCCGGCAACCACCGACGCGGTGCGGGAGAATTCCTCGCCCTGGGGCGGCTTCACCTTGAGCCAGGCAGGCAGGCGCGGGCTACCGGTCATGAACCTGGCCTCGCGCGCCGTCCAGGAAAGCCCGGACCAGCGCGTTTTTCATGGTCGTCATGTCAGCCTCTCCGGCGGGTTTTCCCGCCCGTTCCAGCTCCTGCGCGGCGGAAGTCATCTGCACTCCGGGCAGGCCGCAGGCGGTGATCATGGCAAAGAGCGACAGGTCCGGCCCCACGTTCAGGGCCAGCCCGTGGTAACTCACCCAGCGGCGAACACCAACACCCACGCTTGCGATCTTGCGCGGCCCGACCCACACGCCGGGACGGCCCGGCGAGCGCCCGGCCTGGATGCCGAGTTCTGCCAGCGCCGTGATGGCGGTCTGTTCCAGGGCGTCGAAAAAGCTCTTCAGCCCGCCCGGCCTGCCGGACAGGCGCGTTACCGGATAGAGGACCGCCTGCCCCGGGAAGTGGCAGGTGACGCTGCCGCCCCGGGTGGCCTTGGCGCAGTCCACGCCCCGGGCGCGAAGCTCCTCCGGGCTGAAGCGCAGGAAGGCCTCGCCCCCGTGCCGGCCGAAGGTGACCACCGGGGTGTGCTCCAGCACGAACAGGCACTCTTCCCCGCCGTCCAGCACCTCCTGCACGGCAGCCTCCTGCAGCGCCAGGGCTTCGGAAAAGGAGATCAGCCCGAGATCAACGACCCGCATCGCCGCGTCCGTCCCGGATGGGCGTGAGCCAGGTTCCCGTCTTGGCGTCGCGCTGCCTGGGCGCAGGCAGTCCGGCTTCCAGAAGCGCACCGGACACCATGCCGCGCGGCGCCGCCGGAAAGGTCAGCAGGCGAAGCCCGGTGTGGTCGCAGGCGTAGGCCCCCAGGCCCGTGGGCAGGGTGAAGCGGTGCGACACCACACGGGAGCGGGCTTCGTCGTAGCGCGGCTCGGCGGCGCTCATGTGCATGAAGCTCAGGCTGGCCCGGTCCTTGTCCAGGCCGGAGACGCGGGTCAGGTTGACCAGCCACTCGGGCGCGCCGTCGGACGGGAACACGAAATGGCACCAGGAGCGCCAGCGCGGGGCCAGCATGGGACAGGCCTCGGCGTGGGTGCAGGGAGCCAGGGGGGACAGCCCCTCCTCCATGAGCATCTCGCGCAGCCGCGACAAAAGCTTGCCGCCCAGGCGCGTGCCCGGTTCCACCAGCAGCAGCCGCGCGTCCTGGGCCATGCGCCCGGTGAGCATTTCGGCCATGCGCTCCATGGCGTGATGCCCTTCCTCGCCGCGCCCCCTGGCCAGCTCGTTCAGGGCGTTGGCCGCGGCCACCACCTGGAACGGTCCGCCGGGAGCCTTGTGGGCCGGGGCCTGCACGATGTCGATGGTCCAGTTGCGGCCGGCCTCGCCGGTGAGGGCGTCGAAGAGCGCAAGACCCGCCCGCATGGCCTGTCCGGTCTGGTCCACGCAGACCAGGCGCAGGTTGCGCTCGCGCAGATGAGGCCTTGATATCCACAGGGCCTGTGCCAGGGTCAGCGGTCCGCAGCCCAGGTCCAGAAGCGAGTCGCCGTCCTTCATGTCGAAGTCGAGCCCGGTGAGCAGGCGCGACAGACGGTAGATGTTCCAGGGCAGGAAGTAATAGAGGTATGCGGACAGGTTGGCCGGGTTGGCCAGATAGTTGGTTTGCGGGCCGGGTCCGCGCTCGGCGGTCAGGGCCAGGGAGAGGCGCTTCACGTCCTGGGGCAGGCCCGCGCGGTGCTTTCCTTTAAGAGGATGCACGGAGTCCAGCACCTTGCGGTAGGCGACCAGGGCCTCGGCCAGGGCGGGAGCGGGCTTGGAAAAGAGCGGCACTGCGTCGCGCAGGATGCCTGTCTGGTCATCGGACATGGGAAAACCTCATGGAATCGAGATACATCGTCTGAAAATCTGGAACGGCCACCACGTCGACCAACCGCGTCCTGGCCGGAAGTTCTCCGAGCCAGGCCCGCACCTGCGGCTTGCCTGCGGCCAGACAGGCTCCGTCCAGGGAGGAGTTGCCCACGGCCCGGACCGCGCCAGCGCCGCCCGGAGGCAAAAACCCCAGGACCTCGAGATCCGGGGACGAGACATGCTCCCCGAGCGAGCCAGCCAGCAGCACGGCCTGCAGGTCCGAAAACACCAGCCCCGCCTCGGCCAGCAGGATGTTCACGGCGGCGCCGAACGCGGCCTTGACCTTCAGGAGCGCCTCAACGTCGGACGCGAACAAGAGTGCTCCGCCAACGTCCAGGCAAGTTTCGCCGTCCTCATCGCCAAGCCCGGCCAGCACCCGCGCAGCCAGCGGCGACGCGGCCCCGCGCTCGAAGCGCCCGCTTTGCGAAACCACCCCGAGCGTAATCAGCCTGGCCAGCAGGCTCACGTAACCGGTGCCGGATATGCCCTTCACGCCCGAGCCCGAACCGCCGGGCGCATACAGCACCGGTTCAAGGCCGCGCGGCGTCAGGCCGAAGGCCACCGCCGCGCCCGGTCCGGCCAGCATGCCCCGGCGCATGCCCACGCCCTCCAGGGCAGGCCCCATGGGGACGCTGGCCACCAGGAAACGCCCGTCCGGCAGGGCCAGGGCGAATTCCCCGTTGGTGCCGAGATCTGCCAGCAGGTAGGGAGGCGTGGGTTTGGGGTCGGAAAATTCCAGGGCGGCCAGTCCGGCGCTGATGTCGCCCCCGACGAAGGGCGCGAGCAGCGGCGGGATGTAGACCTGCGGGAGCGCCTCGTCAAGCGTGGCCATGGCGTCTCCCGCCCAGTCCGCCCGGTAGGGCGCGGCGGCAAGCCCTGACGCGTCCAGGCCCAGGGCAAGATAACTCATGCAGGTGTTGCCCGCCAGGCAGACGTGTGCCGGAACGCAGCCGATTACGGCCAGCACGTCCTGTACGGCGCGGGCAACGGCCTGTCGAAGACGAGCTGCCCCGTCCGGATGCGCAGCCAGGGCCAGGCGCGACATCACTTCCGAACCGGCCCCGAGCTGCGGGTTGTGGAAGCTGCCGGACAGCACGCGCGAACCAGATTCGAAACGCCAATGGACGGAGGTGGTGCCCAGGTCGATCCCGAGATGGCCCTGCGGGCACCCGTCAGGCTGTGTCTCCGGCAGGCGCGTCGGCGGTTTCAGGGCAACCTCGACGATTGACCCTGATTCGGGCTGTCGCACGCAGGAAAGCCTCCAACCGCGCTCCAGCCGTTCTGGCGCGATGCGCCGCTGTTCCGTCGGAAGCGGCGCTGGCGGAACGGAGAGGAAACGGACCTGACACAATCCGCACCGTCCCGCTCCGGAGCAGAGGGGACGTGAAGAGAACGCCCCGGCGAGAAACAGATGCTGGGCCAGGGTCAATCCACCCCGCACCGGAGTCGTGACCGGCTCGCCTCCCCCTTTGGGGATGATCGAAAATGTGTCCATGGCAGATTTGCAGGATGCTTTCAGGAGTGGAAAAGCGCAAGCAGTTTCCCTGCGGCTGAAATTTGGACAAAAATAGTCTTGTACCATATCATAATAGAAATGCAATAAAACTTTTTCATTGCATTCAGGGCGGTTAGGAGAAATACCCCTAAAACTGGCGAAAAAGGCTGGACATAAATTTTGCCAGTGACTAGAAATCGACCCCACGGAAGGTCACCAAGCGAGGCTCCCGGCAGGGTGTGTTCCCTTCAAGCCGCCCCCGCACACGCGCCCATCTCGAAGCGAGCACGGATCTCGCCGGACGCGACACACGAAAGACCTCCGAATGCCCTGAGAGTTTTCGAACAGAACAATTAAGCCGCGCGTTGCGGTTATATCTGGATTCGTATCGAAACTGTCCGATTTGGCCAACAATGAACAAGGAGACGAGGAAGAGATGCCACGCACCACACCCCTTGCCCCCTGGATGACCGTACGCACCATGCTGGTGCTCGCCATCCTGCTCACCACCACCGCTTGCGGTTCAAAACAATCTGCCTCCCGTCAAAATCTCGCTGAAAACCCTGTCGCCACACCCGAAGCGGCAGCCACCGAATTCGAACCGACCTCGCCGTTTCTGCACTTCACCGGCGCCAAATTCTGCGCCCTGCCCGTGCCCAGCGTGGTCGCCGGCTCCAAGAACCCCTTCGAGCTCACCGGTTTCTCCGGCAGCAAGAACGACCAGCGCCTGGTCACCCTGGCCTTCAGCCAGATCGGCACCCTGTACCGCTCCGGCGGAACAGAGCCCGGCACCGGTTTCGACTGCTCCGGCTTTACCACCTGGGTGTACAGCAAGCTCGGCGTGAACCTGCCCCGCAGTTCCCGCGAACAGTTCCAGGAAGGCAAGGTGATCGCCAAGGCCCAGCTCCGCAAGGGCGACCTGGTCTTCTTCGGCAACAAGAAGCGCATCACCCACGTCGGTATCTACCTGGAAGACAACAAATTCATCCACAGTTCCAGCTCCGGCGACACCGTCAAGATCTCCAGCCTGGACGAGCCCGTGTGGGAACGTAAATACACCGGCGCACGCAGGGTTTTCTAGATCCGGCACGGCCCGGCGTCTCGATTATCTTTCCAAGGGCGGAAGCGGAATGCTTCCGCCCTTTTCTTTTGGCAGACCATCAGATAGAACATGGAAAAATCAGTCTGACGGACTTGCGGTATGCCCACGCCTAAGAAGAGCAAGAAAAAATCCCCACGCGCCAAACTGACCACGGCATTCCTTGCGGGAATAGCCTTACCTGTTTGCCTGGCCGTAGGCTGGCACGCGGCCTACGGCCAGCAGGACTCAACCCCTGTTCGCACCACCCCGGCGTCCCATTCGCAGACATCCGGGAGCCAGGCGGCTTCGCTTCTGCCTCATGAAGAATTGGCCCAGTTGCGCACCGTCTTCCAGCAGGGCGTGCACAAACCCACCATAGAGCGCCTCGAGCGCACGAAAAAGATGTGGGCCAGCGCGCCGAAGATCCAGCAGATTCTCGAACAGCGCCGCCTGCGGCTGGAACGCCTGGACCAGGCCTATTTCGACTTCGCCCGCAAGGACGTGGCGGCCCAGATGGCCCGGGCGGGCCTCGGCTTCTCCGGTTCCCAGTACTTCGTCTACGCCGACCGCAATCCCCAGGCCCAGTTCATCCTGGTGGGACTCTACGACGCCTCCAGCGAGCGCATCGAATTTCTCGGGGCGGACCTCATCTCGTCGGGAAACATCGAGAAGGGCGGCGACTACTTCGTCACCCCGACCGGCGTCTTCGAGAACGCCGTGGAAAACTTCTCCTATCGCGCCATGGGTACCCCAAACCAGGATGGCTGGCGGGGCCTTGGCTCCAAAGACAGCAGGGTCTGGGACTTCGGCGACCAGAAAAGTCTCAAGAAATACAAGACAGGCGAGACCGTAAGCCAGATGCGCCTGCTCATGCACTCCACTGACCCCGACAAGGGCGAACCCCGCCTGGGGCGCATCGACTCCAAGGGCTGCGTGCGCATTTCCCAGGGCCTCAACCGGTTCCTGGACACCTACGCCATCCTGGACCGCAACTACGAAGAGTGGGCCAAGACCAAACCGGATTCCTGGCTGCTCAGGAAAGACCGTAAACCCGTGGCATACCCGGGCCGCTATCTCATCATAGGGGATTCAGCCCCTCCGATGCAGGCCCAGGCCAGGCAGTAAACCGGCGCTCCCATGAATATGCACGTGCCATCGGCCGGAGAACTCGGACAGCGAAAGCTGCGGATTCTCTGCGTCGATGACGCGCCCTCCATCCGCAGAGCCATCGCGGCCTACCTCGGAGACCTTGGCCATACCGTGGAACAGGCCCAGGACGGCACGGAGGGGCTCGAACGCATCAACTCCGCCCCGTTCGATGCCGTCCTCCTGGACCTGACCATGCCCGGCCTCTCCGGCCTGGAAGTGTTGCGCGCCGCATCCGCGTCCCATCCGGATCTTCCGGTGATCGTCATCTCCGGCACCGGAGCCATCCAGGACGTCATCGCAGCCTTGCGCCTGGGGGCCTGGGATTTCATCACCAAGCCCATCGAGGACATGGCCATCCTGGAATACGCCCTGGCCAGAGCCTTGGAACGCGCCTCGCTCATCACGGAAAACCAACGCCACCGCGAACGCCTCGAGGCCCAGGTGCGCAAGCGCACAGCCAAGCTGCGCGCGGAGATCATCGAACGCCAGGCCGTGGAGACGGCCTTGCGCGCCTCTCTGTCGGAAAAGGAAGTCCTGCTCAAGGAAGTTCACCACCGGGTCAAGAACAACCTCCAGGTGGTCACCAGCCTGCTCTCCCTCCAGTCGCTGCGCTTCGAGAATCCCCAACTGGTAACCGCCTTCCAGGACAGCCAGGCCAGGGTGCGGGCCATGGCCCTGGTTCATGAAAAGCTCTACCGCTCCAAGGATTTGTGCCGCATAGATTTCGCCAGCTACCTGAGGGAGCTGACCGGTTTCCTCATCCAGGCGTACAGCCCCAAGAATCTGAGCATCATGCAGGAAATCGACAGCGAGGAATTCTTCCTGTCCGTGGACACCGCCATCCCTTGCGGGCTCATCCTGAACGAACTGGTCACCAACAGCCTCAAACACGCCTTCCCCGGACGCTCCTCAGGCACCGTCAGCCCCCGCGCCTGGACCGAGGACGGTCATGCGGTCCTGTGCGTCAAGGACGACGGCGTGGGCATGCCTCCCGGTTTCGACCTGAACCAGCCTGACACCCTCGGCCTGCAACTGGTGACCAACCTCGCCCGCCAACTCCACGGGACCCTGGACATGACGACCGGCCCGGAGGGAACGGCCTTCACGCTTCGCTTTCCTTTGCCGGAATTTCCCTCCTGCGAGATCGAAGTCGATTCCGTCGCGTCCGCCCGATACTGAGCCCGCCTCCCGACCATGCGCCCAAACCTTTGACATCGCGTACTCTTGCAGGCAGATTTCCGGCTTGGAGGGCCTGCAATGCCAAGCATTTCCGACGACGTCTCCCGCCATGTGGTCATTGATTCCAGGCCGGGCCATTACCTGTGCTTCCCCGACGTGCGCCGGACCGCCGACGGCCGTCTGCTCTGCGTCTACCGCCAGTCCGACCAGCACGTGGCCAGCAGGGCCGACCTGCTCTATTCCTCCAGCCTGGACCAGGGCAGAACCTGGAGCCCCCCGCGCTATCTGAACCCCGGCGTCGGGCACTGCGCCAGGATTTCGCTGCTAAACGACGCGCGGGTGCTTGTCATCGACGACCACTCCCAGTGCCAATACTGGAGTCTGGACCATGGCGAGACCTTCTGCCGCGCTCCCTACTCCGGCTCATACATCCCCATCCCCGACCGCGTGCTGCAGATCCGGTCCGACCACTTGCTGACCACGGGGCACACGCATCGCGGCGAGGCCGGTTCGCCCAAAATCCGCCAGGCTCCCTCCGAGCAGATGGTCTACGCCTCGTCCAACCAGGGGTACAGCTGGCGGCCCTATTCCGTGCTGGCCTTTGATCCCAACCTCGTGCTGTGCGAAGCCTCCATGACCAGCCTTCCGGATGGCAGGCTGCTTGGCATCCTGCGCGAGAACTCCTTCGTGTTCGAGCCCATGTACATCTGCCTCTCCGAGGACCAGGGAGCCACCTGGAGTCTGCCCCGCCCCACGCCCATCGCCGGGCATCGTCCGACCATCGGAGTCACTCCGTCCGGCAAGCTGCTGGTGACCTACCGCAACGTCGGCCCCGACGGCGGCACCGCCGCGTGGCTTGGCAGCTTGGAAGACCTGGACCGGGACTACGAGGTGCACGGCCTGCATCCCGCGCCGGACAACCCCACGCTGACTCCGGAGGGCCTCCTCATCGGAAACGATGCAGGCCTGGACCGCGCGGTGCGCTACGCCCTGCGTCCCATGACCGATCCTGAACGGGCCAGGGCGCAACTGAGCGCCGAAATCCTGGTGGAACAAGCCCAGGAAAAAGCCTGCGCCATCCATTTCGGCGGCTGGTGGCGCTTTGCGCCTGACAGCGTCCTGCCCCCGGCCAAGGACGCCGAGCCCATCCCCGTAACCAAGGGACAGCCGATTTCCATCACGCTTCGCTACACGCCAGGCAGCGTGGAAGCCGTCGTCAACGGCAACTCCGCCGGCACCTATCCAGCGGACAGGCTCCAGGCGGACACCCGAGCGGTGCTCTTCGGGAACGCGGCCACCAAGGAACAAAACGGCGGCAGGCACGTGTGGCGCAGCCTGTCCTACGCCATACAGGAACCGCGTTACGAGCGGGACTACGCCTGGAACTGGACGCACTCCATGGGCCACCCCGACGCCTACATCAGCACCCGTGTGCTGGAACTTGCCAACGACCGCAGCGCCAATTCCGGAGACTACGGCTACTCCGGCTGGGACGCGCTGCCCGACGGCAGCTATTTCTGCGCCTACCATCACGGAGGAGGCGACCAGTCCGACTATCAGCCCAGCCGCAGCAGCCACGTGCGCGGCACGTGGTTCTCCGATTCCGACTTCGAAACCCCCAACCCGTGAGGCCCCATGAGTACCCAAGCACCCGCCAGAAAGAAGACGTTGGGCCAGATCGAGGTCATGCGCGTCCTGGCCATGACCGGCATCTTTCTGTACCATCTCTGGTCCGATGTTCCCAAGGCAGGCACCGAGAACCCCATGGGACCCGCGTTCGGAGCGATTCTCAGCCAGGGCTGGCTGGGGGTTATCCTCTTCAACATCGTCACGGGCTTCGTGCTCACCCTGCCCTTCGCTGGCCCGACCGGCAGGCCCGTTCCGGGCTACCTGGACTTTTTGCGCCACCGCCTGCTGCGCATCTGTCCCAACTACTACGTCAGCCTCCTGTTCTGGAGCGTGGTGGCCCTCATCATGGGCAAGGCCGGAGCCAATTTCGTCAGCTCCTTCCTGCAGCACGTGTTTTTCGTGCACACCCTGAACCCGGCGGTATTCTTCGACATCGTCCCGGCATATTGGTGGATGGGCCTTCTGGCGCAGTTCTACCTGGCCTTTCCCCTGCTCTTCAAATTGTTCACGAAATTCGGACCCAAGCGCGCCGCTCTGGTGTTGTGTGGGGGCTGCTGGGTATTCTGGGCCGTGCTCGAGGTGCTGGCCAAGCTCATGCCCGGCTCCATCTTCGCCATGGGCAACTACCTGTTCTATTTCAACCTGCCCTTCCGCCTGGGTGAGTTCGCCCTGGGCATGTTCCTGGCCTGCCTCTGGCGCGACCCGGCCGCCAACCCGGTGCTTGGTCAGGGCCTGTCCCTGGGCGCGGCCTTCGGCGGCAAGCGCAGGGCGGCCTGGGCCGGACTCATCGCGCTGACCCTCTGGGGCCTGCTGTTCGGCATCCCCGGCCCGGTGCTCCTGATAACGCACATGTACTGGCTGGCCGTGGTCTTCTGCGCCGGTCTGGTCATCTTCTTCTCGGACGCCATGGACCGCCTTGGAACATGGGGGCCAGTGGCCACGTTCGCGGCCGCCTCCTACAGCATCTACCTCATGCACCAGCCAATTCTTGGCTACGCCGCGGGATGGATCGCGCCCCACATGGAGCCCTTCCCGGCGTTCATTTTCCTGACGGGTGTCTGCGGCCTGCTGTCCGTGTGGTCGGCCACGGTGGTCGACGCAATCGTGGCCAGGATCAACGCCAAGATCGGCTAGGTTGAGTCTGGAAGCGTCAGGGATGCTTCCACGCGCGGCATCCAGGAAAGTTTGCGGCTGATGGATCGAATTGCGTTTGGGCAGGAAGCCGCCCGGCGCGCGCTCCCAAAAACAACGCCCGGTCCGGCCTGTCACTGCACAGGCCGGACCGGACTCCCCCGGACGTCATGATTTCAATCGCTCAAAGGTTTACTGCCCCCCCAAAACCGGGTTACAGGAAGGGCATTCTCGGGCATTCGTCCATAGCCTCGGGTAACTCCAGCAGGAGTCTCAGCCATGGCCATGAACCGCATCGCCCTGAAAATCAGCCTGCCCAGCGTCGCCCTCAAACAATTCATCGAACGGGTCCTCAAGGACGACGACTTCTTCACCCTGGCCCTTGAGAGCCCGGTGGCGGCCTTTGCCGAGGCCGGGGTCAACCTGCGCGCCGAAGAATTCGTGCCCGCGGACTTCGCCAAATTCTTCGCCGTGCTCGGCCGCCTCAAGGAAATGTCCGGCGGAGCGCCCCGGGAGAAACTGAACTTCGAGTCCATCTTCGGCCAGCCCGCGCACATCCCCGGCGTCAACCTCACGGCGGAGACATCCCGGGGCTTCTTCCGCGACTGGGGCGGACAGCAGGCCGTTACGGAGCGGGAAAGCTTCGTTTCCACCTCCAAGGAGTTCGACCAGACGGCCGGCCTGCTGCGCGAAGCCGCGACGGCGCGCGACATCGCCGAGACGCGCCTGGCCGTGGCCGACATGCGGATGGCCGGAGACACCACCGAGACCACCTACAAATTCCGCAGCACCAACCTCTCCTGGGACAAGATGGAAGCCGTCCAGGAAGTAGGCATCAAGACGGGAACCACCGAGGACTTCGCCAAGGACGGAGCCCGCATCCGCGACCTGATGCGCGGCCCGCTCATCCACCCCTCCGAGCTGGCGGCCGTGGCCGCGCGCATGGAGGCCTACGTGGACATCGCCACCGGAAAGATCAGGGATTGAGGGCGCGGCCATGCTCGACCACCTGGTGCTCTCGGTGACCGCCAAATGTCCGGCGGCGTGCAAATGGTGCGGGGCGGAATCGAGCCCCAGGGAGACGGCCCGGCTTTCGCGGGAGGACATGGTCGAGATCATCGACCACGTCCATGGTTACGGGAAACTCGAAAGCGTGGTCTTCACCGGCGGGGAGCCCCTTCTGCTGGAGCAGGATCTGTTGGCGGCCATCCGCCACTGCAAGAGCAGGGGGCTATGGACCCGCGTCGTGTCCAACGCTTTCTGGGCGAACACCCCGGAGCGCGCCCGGGAGGTGGTGGACAGGCTCATGGACGCGGGGCTCCATGAAATCAACCTGAGCTGCGACGACTACCATCAGGAATTCATTCCCCTGATGAACGTCAAGAACGCCAACGAGGCCTGCGCCGAGGCGGGCCTTCCCTGCCTGCTCGGCCACAAATCCATGAAGGGATGCAGCCTGACCCTGGACAAGCTGAGCGGCTTCCTGGGAGTCACCCTGGCCCTGTTCGATCCCAAATCCGAGGACAATCCCAAGAACAACCTGGTGTCCACGGGGCTGACCGTGCCGGTCCAGGCCTCGGGCATGACCGGCATCCCCGATGAGGAACTGCTGTATCCGCAGGACGACATGCACTGGATGCGTCCCTGCGCCTCCATCCTGCAACGGGTGATCATCCTGCCCGACAGGCGGCTGTCCATCTGTTGCGGAATGATTTCGCGGGCGGTGCCGGAAATCACGTTCGGGCCGCTGGGCGAAAGGAGCCTTGAAGAACTCATCATCGAGGCGCACCAGGACCTCGTGGTCAACTGGCTGGCCATGGAGGGGCCGTACGGGATGATGCAGTTCATTCGGGAGAGGGCACCGCGCCTGCGCTTCCGGCAGCGTTACGTGAACATCTGCCATCTGTGCGGGGAAATACTGACGCGCCCGGATTGCCGGGAGGTGCTGGCGGCCCATGGCCATGAGAAGGCAGCGCCGCTGGGGATGGAGCGCGGGCTCTACGACCTGCTGCGCCAGCCGGGATTCCTGGAGAGCGACGGCGGCGGGGCAAGCGGGTAACGAGTCCCACCCCGAGCGCCCGTGGCGGCGGCGCAGAGCCCTCGCCGGCCGTTCGTGCGGCCCGGGGCGCAACCCGGAGGAGCCAGGACGCTAGGCGGCCGCCTTCGATTCCACGGCCCGGCCGTGTTCCAACGGCGCGAGGAAAGCGGCCGGATCGGTAATTCTGTAGGAGGAGACGGGTTCGAGCACCTCCGCCAGCACCGCGTCCATCTCCTCCGGGCCGGAGGGCAGCCGCGTTACGCCAAGATGAGGCAAAAGCAGGGAACGAGCCTTGAACGCGTACGTGCGAAGCGGCGTCAAGACGTCGGCGCGACGGGTGCGGAAGGGATCCTCGCCCGGCGAGCAGGACCGGCCGAACACCACCAGTTGCCTGCACGCCAGAAATCTCATGGAGTACGCCGCGCAGAGGCCGTCCACCAGCAGCGGGCAGTTCCCGTCCGGTTCCTTCCCCGCAAGACGATCGAGGGCCGTGCGGGCGACCGGCGTGGATTCGCGTTGCAGTTGCCATGACGCTCCGGCCACTTCCACCGGCGTGGCCGTCACGTGCCGGCAAGAACAGCAGCCCGCGCATTTTTCGCGGCAGGCGGGCGACTCGCCGCGCAGGGCGGACTCGTGCCGGACCGCCAGGCGGACTCCCACATCCATGATGGCCTGGGCCTTGATGAGGCTCGGCAACCAGAGGTGCGTCAAAGAGCTGTCGGACAATGTGTCGCGCATGCGGGGATCCTCCGTTCTGAGCCTGATACGGCCCGTTCTGAAATAATCAGAGCAAGCTTCGTTCCAGACCGGACAACCGGCGCCCGGAAATATCTCAGGCTGCGATATCCTTCTGAGCTTCAGCCCTCCCGGAAGTGTGGAACGCGCAGGCGTAGGGGACGATTTGCGCCAGGTTGGCTTATGCGTTTTTTGGCGAATACCGTAAAAATCGCCATTTCACCTCAAGCAGTCATTTTTGCCTCGATTCAAGGAGTCGAGCCCGAAAATCCTTCCTCCGGCAGGGATATCAGGCCCTTTGGAGCAACCTGGAACACAATTTTTTGAAAAAAGAAGCCCTGTCGGCAGATTTTCCACTTTTGCCGCCTTTACTTTTTCAAGCGACCAATTTACATTATTGAAAATGCAGACAGCGAAACAAGCAACACGGCGCCTGACGGCCTTACGGGATGAAATCATCCCGCAAGCATGCGCCAGCCAAGCGCCAAACTCGCCGAAAACGCTCCTGCACAGCCTTTTCGGACAGGACCGCCAAGCGCCCGCGCGCCCCGGCGGATCCTCCTGGAACACTCCGGCTTCGCGACCATCCCGCAACGCCGGGTCGGCCGCGTCACACCATCTCGAATCTCAACCCCATATGGAGATCGCCCTATGAGTGGAATCAAGGCTCGCCTGGACGCCATTTCGGCCATCATCAATTATCAGCCGGCCCACGCGCCCCTCAACTTTCACGACACCAAGCCCACGGAAGTGTTCGGCTCCAACGTCTTCAACGACAAGGTCATGTCCGAGCGTCTGCCCAAGGGCGTGTACAAGTCCCTGAAGAAGACCATCGCCTTCGGCGAGAAGCTTGATCCCTCCGTTGCCGACGTCGTGGCCAACGCCATGAAGGACTGGGCCATCGAGAAGGGCGCCACCCACTTCACCCACGTGTTCTATCCCCTGACCGGCCTGACCGCCGAAAAGCACGACGCCTTCCTGGTGCCCGACGGCAAGGGCGGCGCGGTCGCCGAATTCTCCGGCAAGATGCTCATCCAGGGCGAGCCCGACGCCTCCAGCTTCCCCTCCGGCGGCCTGCGCGCCACCTTCGAAGCCCGCGGCTACACTGCCTGGGACGTCACCAGCCCCGCCTACATCTACGAGAACCCCAACGGCACCTTCCTGTGCATCCCCACCGCGTTCGTCTCCTGGACCGGCGAGGCCCTGGACAAGAAGACCCCGCTGCTGCGTTCGCTCCAGTCGCTGAACAAGCAGGCCAAGCGCGTGCTGAAGCTGTTCGG
This sequence comes from Acidobacteriota bacterium, assembly GCA_046566965.1. Taxonomy (GTDB): domain Bacteria; phylum Desulfobacterota; class Desulfovibrionia; order Desulfovibrionales; family Desulfovibrionaceae; genus Fundidesulfovibrio. The sequence continues at coordinate 100,683 of JBKICU010000014.1, read as the reverse complement.
CGTCACCACCAAGTCGCCCGTGACCTCCTTCGCCGGAGCCGAGCAGGAATACTTCCTGATCGACCGCAACTTCGTGTTCTCGCGCCCCGACATCCTCATCTCCGGCCGCTCGCTGTTCGGCGCCAAGCCCGCCAAGGGCCAGGAGTTCGAGGACCAGTACTTCGGCGTGGTTCCCCGCCGCGTGATGAGCTTCATGATGGAAGTCGAGCGCGAGCTCTACAAGCTGGGCGTTCCCGTCAAGACCCGCCACAACGAAGTGGCCCCCAGCCAGTTCGAAATCGCCCCCATCTTCGAGTCGGGCAACCTGGCCACCGACCACAACCAGCTGGTCATGACCACCCTGCGCACCGTGGCCAAGCGCTACGGCATGATCTGCCTGCTGCACGAGAAGCCCTTCGCGGGCATCAACGGCTCCGGCAAGCACCTGAACTACTCCCTGGGCAACGCGGAGCTTGGCAGCCTGTTCGATCCGGGCGACACTCCCCACTCCAACGCCCAGTTCCTGGTGTTCTGCGCCGCCGCCATCCGCGCCCTGCACAAGTACGGCGCTCTGCTGCGCGCCACCGTGGCTTCCGCCTCCAACGACCATCGCCTGGGCGCCAACGAGGCCCCGCCCGCCATCATGAGCGCCTACCTGGGCGAGCAGCTGGCCGACGTGTTCGAGCAGATCAAGAAGGGCCAGGTGAAGGGTTCCAAGCAGAAAGGCGTCATGCACATCGGCGTGGACACCCTGCCCCCGCTGCCCATGGATCCGGGCGACCGCAACCGCACCAGCCCCTTCGCCTTCACCGGCAACCGCTTCGAGTTCCGTGCCGTGGGTTCCTCCCACTCCATCGCCGGAGCCCAGGTTGCCCTGAACGCCATGATGACCGAATCCCTGGACTACATCGCCACCGAGCTCGAAAAGCTTGGCAAGGTCAACAAGACCCAGTTCAACGAGGGCGTCCAGAAGGTGCTGCAGAAGATCATGCAGGAGCATGACGCGGTCATCTTCAATGGCGACGGCTACTCCGACGCCTGGCACCAGGAAGCGGCCAAGCGCGGCCTGCCCAACCTGAAGACCACCCCTGAAGCCCTGCCCGTGCTCTCCAGCAAGGAAGTGGTGGAGCTTTTCACCAAGTACGGCATCTTCTCCGAGGCCGAACTGAAGTCCCGCCAGGAAATCTACCTGGAACAGTATGTGAAGACCCTGGCCACCGAAGGCAACCTGGTGGTCCGCATGGCCCGCACGGTCATCTTCCCCGCCGCCATGCGCTACCAGAGCGAACTGGCCAGCGCCTGCGCCAGCCTGAAGGCCATCGGACACGACTTCAAGATGGCTACACTGGAAGACGTGACCGCCAAGCTACGCTCCATGCAGGCCGAGGTGGACAAGCTGGAGAAGCTCCTGGAGCACGAGGGCGGAGACACCCTGGCCCACGCCAAGTTCATGTGCGATAAGGTCCTGCCTGCCATGAACACCGTGCGCGGCTTCGCCGACGCCCTGGAAGCCGTGGTGGCCGACGACCTGTGGCCCCTGCCCTCCTACCAGGAAATGCTGTTCATCCGCTAAAGCGGACAACGGCGCATCGAAAAACAAAGGCCGCTCCCGGAAGGGGGCGGCCTTTTTTCATGGACGAATGACACATCCGGCACGATGCGCATAGTCATCCGTGCATTGTAAAGTATTCCGGCACTTGTTGGGAGACCATACAGAAAAGCCACACCTTGAACACCCAACACCATGAAATAACGACTATTATCTTAAGGCCTGGCCTTTGCACGCCCTTCTTCTCGATAATCGGGAGGCTCCATGACCCTGAAGACCCTCATTCTCCTGAGCATGATCGCAGTCGTGCTTCTCACATGGCGGGCCAACGAATTCATTCCGTGACAGGTGAGGACCGTGCGCGATTTCAGTCGCCCCGATCCGAACAACCGCCGACACGATTGAGCAGCGACGACGCGAAAACGTGAACGGAAAGCGCAGCCCGCAAGGAGGCAGCGTGCCGCCTCCCATTCATTGCAGGTCTGCTGCATGCTCGCTACCTGGCGGCCCCGACGTCTTCCCGCCCACCTAGTCTGGTTGCCTGCGCCGCCGTCGGGGAGCACCGTGTCGCCATCTGATTTCACAAACACATTTTATCGTGGCATGGGCAATCAGGATGCGATCTGCCGCGGCATCACTCCCCGATGATCTTCACCAGCACCCGCTTTTTCCTGCGCCCGTCGAACTCTCCGTAGAAGATCCGCTCCCAGGTTCCGAAGTCCAGACGTCCCTCGGTGACCGCCACCACAACCTCGCGTCCCATGATCTGCCGCTTCATGTGGGCATCGGCATTGTCCTCGCCCACGTTGTGCCTGTAGCCGGAAACGGGCTCGTGCGGGGCGAGTTTCTCGAGCCACACCTCGTAGTCATGGTGCAGGCCTGACTCGTCGTCGTTAATGAATACGCTGGCGGTGATATGCATGGCGTTCACCAGCGCCAGGCCCTCCCTGATTCCTGATTCGTGCAGGCAGGCCTCAACTTCCCGGGTGATGTTCACGAAGCCCCTGCGCGAGGGGACATTGAACCAGAGTTCCTTGCGGTAGCTTTTCATACGCTCCTCTTGCTTGATGACATGGGCGGACTGACCTGCGCGCCTTCGTGTACGTGCATCACTTTGAAGCCAAGGATAGCAAGGCATACCGCAATGCGTCCATCGCGGGGCACTTGAAATGTCGCGCAATGGCTGCGCTCATGGTGCGGAGATTGCGTCGTCGATATTTTTCTTGAGTGTGGAGCACGAGGCTGTTTCCAGCGGAAATGTCATGCTTCAAGGCAGCCCGTCAGGAGGGCGTCGCCCCAAAACGTCGGCGGCCCGGCCGGTTTCCCGGTCGGGCCGCTTGCGCATCAGTTGGTTAGAGGTCTTTGTACTTGACGGGAATCTTCAGCTTGGGATTGAGCTTCTTGGCCATGGCGAAATCAGATTTGGCCTTCTCGGGCTGCGGAGGAGACATGCCCATGAGGCTTATGCCGCGGTTGTAATAATAACCCGCAGTGATGCTGCTGGGCTGAGCCATGCCAATAACCTTGTCCAGATCCTGCACTGCCTCGGCGTGTTTGCCAAGCATGGCATACAGACGCGCTCTTTCGTAGTATGCATTGGTAAGATCCGGCTTTATTTCCAAAGCCTTGTTGAAGTCGTTCATGGCCAGATCGTAGTTCTTCTTGTTTGCGTACGCTGCACCGCGGTTGGCCAATGCGTTGGCCTGCAGATCCTTGCTGGTCTTCGGGTTGTCGATTACACCAGTTAAAGTCTCAATGCCCGCGTTCCACTGACGCGCGTTGACTTGGTCCATGCCTTTCACATAGGCGGCACTAATCTTTTTCTCTTCACTCATCTCGGCTTTTTGGGCGGCCTGCACAGGCAAGACGCCAACCGTCAATGCGGCCACAAGAGCCAATAAGGAAATCCTGAGTCCCATACTTTCCTCCTCAAGGGTTGAAAAATGAGTTATAGGTAACATATGCGGGGATTCACATTTTTATGCAAGAAAAAACCGGCCAGAAGCCGGTTTATAACGCAAAAATCTTTAGCCGGAAATTTCATGAACCACGGGCAGAGTCCGCCTCCAAAGCCGCAAGCCGCGCTTCCAGTGCGTCCACGCGGGAGGAAAGCTCCCCGGAACAGGCGTTGGAACGCCCACGGTGGGCCAGGCTCTCGGCAATGATGTCGTCACGGATGAGGGTCTTCTCGAAGTAGATCTTGATGAGCGTGGACAGATAGCGCCGCCCCATTTCCCGCAGGTGCAGGTTGGAGCTGCCCCAGGTGCGCCCCTGCCAGCTGATGGGCACCTGCAGGATGTTGTAGTTGCGGATGATGGCCGAGAGGGACAGCTCAATGGTGATGTTGAAGTGGCTTGCCCTGAAGGGTCCGCACTCGCGAAGCACGTAGGACCGGTACGCCTTGAAGGAGTTGCTCAGATCGTTGAAGCGCGTCCAGAAGAGCAGGCGCAGCATGGTGTTCACCAGCCGGTTCACCAGCAGCTTCCCGGTAGGATAGTTGCTGACCTTTGACCCCTTTATGAAACGGGAGCCGAACACGCAGTCGTACCCGTTGCAAATCTCGTTGTAATAGAGAACCACATCGGCAGGATCGTCGGATGCGTCGGCCATGTAAAGAATGATCACATCGCCCAACGCGGCGTCGATCCCGGCCCGCACTGCCCTGCCGAATCCTCGCGGTGGCGTGCGGTCGACCCGGCGTATGCGGGGGTTCTCCCGCGCCAGGTCATCGAGCACCCTGGCAGTGCCGTCGGCGCTGTTGTCGTTGACCACGACAAGTTCGTAGTCGATGCCCGAGGCGTCGAGCTTGTCCCAGAGAGGGCGCAGGCTGGCGGGGATGTTCTCTTCCTCGTTGTATGCCGGGATGACCACCGATAACGTCAAAGGAGTTTTCTGCTGCATGATTGTTAAGGATAAATATGGTTGCGGCTGTCTGTCAAATCGTTCCCTGACAGATAAGCCAGCAGAGGCCTGCGTGGGGTGATCCAGAGCTGGGCATCGCCGGACAGCACGAATTTGAGGAACAGGGACGCTCCCTCGACTTTTCCCGCGAACTCCGTCGGATTCTCGAAGCCTGAGCCGGGTGTCTTTCCATCATAGGACAGACTGCCCAGACGTTGCCAGGATGTCCCGTCGCGCGAAAACAAAACCGTCAGCGACTGGCCCGGCCCGGTGAAGCGCGGATGGAAAAGGACCCGGAAATCCCCGATGGTCCGGCCCGCACCGCCCGTGATCACCAGTTCGCCGGTTCCCTGCACGGGCTGGACATAATTTCCCCAATTCTTAAGGCCCGCGGCCTCGACCACTTCCAGGCCCGTCCCGCCGGAAGGGGCGCTCCCCAGTCCGGAAAATTCCAGCACGGCCATGTCGGTCCTGGGGAGGAACACGCTGTAGCGACCGATCCGTGACGCTTCGCGGTAGTAGGCCCGCACCGCCCAGGCCAGATCCTGGGACATGAACACCTTGCTGTCCACGAAGGCCGCGGCGCGGCGAGCGCGGATATCCCTCAAAAGGATGGATTCGGGCAGATTCCACAACCCGGTCTGGTCGTAGACGTCGGTCTCGAAGGCGTCATAGAGCCTGAGACGGGAAAACGCAGGTCTTCCGAGAAACACGTAGGCTCCTTCAGCATCCATGATGACCGGGCCGTCCAGGCCGCTCAGCATGTCCTCCAGGGCGGCCACGTCACGGCGCTCCGGCTCGAATCCGCATGGATCCGGACCGGAGGGAAGGCTCAGGCCGAATCTCGGGGGCACAAGAAGCGCCAGACACAGCGCCGCCCAGGCCAGGCGGCGTTCCCGCAGGAGCACGGCGAACAACCCGGCGCACTCAACGATCATGAACGGCATGAGGCCCAGGAAATGGTTCACCGATGCCCCCCACCAGCGCATGACCATGACCATGGACGCAAGACCCGCCAGGAACACCACGTCCAGAAGCCCTACCGGACGCCTGCGCCTGCGCCACACCGACGCTGCCAGCACAGCCAGGAGCCCCCAGTGCGAACGGGCGAATTCCCCGAAACGCTCGGCGGCGCTGGCGAAACTGTTGTAGCTGGAAAGCCCGGACATGCGCTTGGGAAAGAGCACCGTCTGCCGGAAGAACTGCCCGTCCGTGGCCCACTGCGCGCCAGCCAGACACAGAGCGCACCCGAGCGCCAGAACCACCGCCAGACGCAGGCCCAGGAGGCGCAGTTCGCGCCGCCACAGGCAGAATCCCACGGCCGCCGCGATGAACACCCAGGTGGATTGCTTCGAGAAGGCCGCCAGCACGAAAAACAGGGCCGCTCCCCAGAAGCCCGGCCCGGCGCGCGCGGGCGTGCGCTGGGCTCCCAGCAGGCAGAACATCCCGGCAAAAAGCGTCAGCCAGACCAACACGTCCGGCCTGGCGTGGGCGGCATAGGCCATGGTGGGGGTGAGCAGCATGGCGCACCCGGCGGCCAGGGCCGCCCAGACGTTCCCGGTGCGCCTGTAAGCCACCGCCCCCGTCACGCAGCCGAGCGCCACCCCGGCGGCCACGCTCACGATCCTTGCCGCGAACACACCCGCTCCGAACCACAGCGTGGACGCAGCCGCCAGCAGGGAATACAGGGGTCCGTACAGCGTTATGAACAACGGATAGTCGGACAGGCCGGTGTAGATTCCCTGGTTCTGGGTCAAAAGCCAGGCCTTGACCACCTCCCGGCCTTCCATGATCTCGCTGATGAACGGCGAGAACAGTTCGCACACGACCAGGTGGACGGACCTGTCCGCCAGGCGCGCGCCTATCCCAGCGGCCAGCAGCATGATGCACACCGGCCCGAGCACCCCCGGCATGCGTTCCAGGACGGGCGCGGCAGGCCGCCGCGGTCCTCTGGAGAGCGCGCAGGCGAGGCACGATACGACAAGCAAAGCCCAGAAAACCAGCTCGCGGTCGATGCGCGCGGGCAGGAAAAACATGCAGCCGCCCATGAGGGCGGCCAGGAGCCAGGGGAATGCTTGCCGGATATTCAAGGACATGTCGCGATTCTGCTACCCCCATCGCCGCGAGCCCGTCAACGGCCGCAAGGGGCGGAGCCAGATCGATAGGGGGCGCATTGACCCTCCAGGCCGGCTGGCGTAAAGATGCTTAGCCATCAAACGACACTCCGTGAGCCCCACACCATGACGTCCCCGGCCTCCCCTGCATCGTTGACCCATCAGTCCCAGCCGTCGGGGCTCGTTGTCACGCTTTCGGGGCGACTCGACGCGGACGGCGTGACCGGTCTCTGGGACCAGGCGGTGCACCTGGCTTCCAGTCCGGGGCCAAGGCTCACCGTGGACGCGCAGGCCGTGGACTACTGCGACGGGGCCGGCCTGGCCCTGCTGGTGGAACTGCGCCGCCGGGCCGAAGCGGCCCGGGCCGAATTCCGGTTGGACGGCCTGAACCAGCGGTTTCGCGATCTCTACGACGAGTTTTCCCCGCAAGACCTCCTGCCTACGGCCTCCCACGAGGAGAAACCCAGCCTGCCCGAGGAGGTGGGCCGCAAGGCCGCCATCCTCATCGACGACATCTACGCCCTCATCGCCTTCATCGGGGAATTCGCCGTGGCCCTGGTCCGCGCGGCGGCCAACCCGCGCACCATCCGCTGGCGAGACGCGGTGCACGTGGCCGAGACCGCCGGAGCCAACGCCTTCCCCATCATCGTGCTCATCGGCTTTCTCATGGGCCTTATCATGGCCTTCCAGTCGGCCATGCCGCTCAAGCAGTTCGGAGCGGAGATCTTCGTGGCCAACCTGTTGGCCCTGTCGCTTCTGCGCGAGCTCGGTCCGCTGGTCACGGCCATTATCCTGGCCGGGCGCTCGGGTTCGGCATTTGCCGCCGAAATCGGCACCATGACCGTCAACGAGGAAATAAACGCCCTGAAGACCATGGGGCTGGACCCGGTGCGTTTCCTGGTGGTCAGCCGCGTGCTGGCGGCCATGGCCATGACGCCCATGCTGACCCTGTTCTTCAGTCTGGCAGGTCTGGTGGGCGGCGCGCTGGTGATGCTTTCGCTTGGGTATCCGCTGGTGGCCTTCGTCAACCAGGTTCAGATGTCGGTCACTCTGGGCGACATGTTGGGAGGCTTGGCCAAGGCCAGCGTCTTCAGCCTGCTGGTGTGCGCCATCGGCTGCCAGCGCGGCCTGCGCACGCGCGGCGGGGCCAGTTCCGTGGGCCAGTCCACCACCAGCGCGGTGGTGTCGGGCATCATCCTCATCGCCGTGGCGGACGGAGTGTTCGCGGTGGTCTTCTACGTGATGGGCTGGTGATGGAAGCGCCCGTCATCGAAGTGTCGGGGCTGACCATGGGCTACGGCGGGAAGGTCGTTCTCAAGGACATAAGCTTCACCGTGCAGGCGGGCGAGGTCTTCGTCATCCTGGGTGGCTCGGGCTGCGGCAAGTCCACCCTGTTGAAAAACATGATCGGCCTGTTTCCGCCCATGGCCGGCACGGTGCTCATCCAGGGCCGGGACATCGTGGGCGCGCAGGGACGCCAGCTCCGCGAGATCCTGCGCTCCTTCGGGGTGATGTACCAGTCCGGGGCGCTTTTCGGATCGCTCACGCTTCTGGAGAACATCTGCCTGCCCCTGGAGGAATTCACCCGCCTGCCGCGAGACGCCCGCGAGGCCGTAGCTCGCCTGAAGCTCAAGCAGGTGGGGCTCTCCGGTTCCGAGGACAAGTTGCCCTCGGAACTGTCGGGGGGCATGCAGAAGCGCGCGGCCATCGCCCGCGCCATGGCCCTTGACCCGGCCATCCTGTTCCTGGACGAACCCCAGGCAGGGCTCGATCCCGTCACCTCGGCAGGTATCGACGAACTGGTGTTGACCCTGGCAGCAAGCCTTGGCATCACCTTCGTCATAGTCAGCCACGAGCTTGCCAGCATCTTCGCCGTGGCCGACAGGGTCATCATGCTCGACCCGCAGACCAAGGGCATCATCGCCCAAGGCCCGCCCGCCGAACTGCGCGACCATTCGGACAACCCCAAGGTCCGCCAATTCTTCAACCGGGAGGCTTGAGGTCGTTTCATGAGCCTGAAAACCAACTACTTCAAGCTCGGCCTGTTCATCATCGGGGCCACCGTGCTGATTCTCCTGGCGCTGATCTTTTTCGGGCTCGGCGCGCTGCACCAGGACAAGATCATGCTGGAGAGCTACTTCGACGAGTCCGTGCAGGGTCTGGACATCGGCTCGCCGCTCAAGTTCAAGGGCGTCAAGATCGGTTCCGTGCAGCGCATCCGCTTCGTGTTCAACAAATACCACGACATCAAGGACGTCCCCTTCCGGTACGTGCTGGTGGAGATGGCCCTGGACCAGGAATCCGCCATGGCCCTGAAAAGCCGCGAGGGCCTGAAGGAAGCCATCTGGCGCGAGGTGGAGAACGGCCTGCGGGTGCGCATCGCGCCCCAGGGCCTCACCGGCACGGGCTACCTGGAGATGGACTACGTCAACCCGCGCGCCAACAAGCCCCTGCCCATCACCTGGACCCCGGAGTACTACTACGTGCCCTCCGCCCCGAGCACCATCGCCCGCCTGGAGGAAACCTTCGAGACCTTCTCCAAGCTGCTGCGCAAGATCGACGACGCAGGAGTGGACGTGGCCGTTCAGAACATCAACGCCCTGCTGATCGTGCTGCGCGAGGCCGTGAAGGACGCCAACGTCTCAGGTCTTTCGGAAAACGTGAACCACCTGATCGCGGACCTGAGAAAGACCAACGAACACCTGAACGACATCATGGGAAGCAAGGAAGCGCGCGAGGCCTTCAAAAATCTGGGCCAGACCCTGGCCAACCTCAAGGTGACCACCGAAAACCTGCCTCAGGCCATCGCGGACCTGCGCAAGCTGGTGCGCGAAGTGAACGTCCTGGTGTCCACCCAGCGCGACGAGGTGCAGGGACTGCTCCAGCAGGGCAGGCAGGTGTTCGAGAACCTGAACGACCTGACCGGCGACGCCAAGCGCAACCCTTCGCGCCTGTTCTTCGGCTCGCCCCCGGCCAGAGTGAATCCGGAGAAGAAATGAGACGCACCGTGACCGACTCCGTATCCTGCCAGAAACGCCGATCCTGCCCGGCCGGGCGGGCCGGTTCGCCCCGAACCCTAAGTCAACCGGAGTCCCGTCAGGGATCGGGTGCAGGTCTGCGGTCGCCTGCTGCTCCTGCCCGGCGTTCCGGCATGATGGCCGTGCGCTGTCTGTTTGCCGTGCTGTTCCTGTGCCTGCTCGGAGCGTGCGCCACGCCGCTCTCGCGCCCGGCGCCTGAACGCAAGCTCTACAACATGACGGCCCAGCGCCTGGAGTCCGTTGCTCCGGCCACGGACAAATCCGTGCTCAAGGTCCGCCCCCTGCAGATAAGCCCTGCCTACCAGGGCAAGGAGATGGTCTACAGGCTGAGCGAAACGGAGTTCGAGTCCGACTACTACAATTCCTTTTTCGTCCAGCCCGCCCAGACCATGACCAAGCTGGCCGAGCAGTGGCTCGGACGGGCCGGAATCTTCACCAACGTGGTGGATTCCACCAGCCAGGTGGTGGACACCCATCTCCTGGAAGGCATGGTGAATGCCCTGTACGGCGACTACCGGGACCGCGCCGCGCCCAAGGCCGTGCTGGATGTGCAGTTCTTCCTGCTCCGCAACCGCAACGAGACGTACTCCGTGGTCTTTTCCAAAAACTACCGCACGGCCGTACCCTTCACCACGGACGGAAAGGACGCCGCCGGGCTGGCCGCCGCCTACAACCAGGCTCTGGCCTCGGTGCTGGATGAACTGGAGAAGGACCTGCGAAACGCCAAATAGGGCGTCCGGGGTGCAACGCGATGATCGAGGCCGGAATCGAGTTTTGAACAGGAGCGATTTCAAAAGAGTAGACGGTTCGCTTGATGTGGAATCACAGATCGTATCAACGTCTCTGGATGACGCCACTCCCGATCGAAGGCGGGGACAAGGACGGGTCGCGCGCGCAGAGGCCTCATCTCTCGCAGCATGATCCAGCTCCGGCGCCCATCGCCGACGGGCACTGCGCCGGTGGTCGCCGCATGAATCACCGGAGGGCGTGCAGCCTCACGATCAAGGAGCGGTTCATGCGTGTGACCACCATTCTTCTGCTGGCAGTCCTGCTTGCCGTCTCAAACGCCTCCGCCCTGACCATCGTCACGGAGGATTCCCCTCCCTCCACCATCGTCAGGGGCGACACCGTAACCGGGGTGAGCGTTGAGATCGTTCGGGAAATCCAGCGGCGCATCGGCGACTCCACCCACATCGACGTTCTCCCCTGGGCCAGGGCCTATTTCATGGCCTCCACGACTCCCGGCGTGGTCCTCTTCGCCACCACGCGCACCCCGGAGCGAGAATCCCGCTTCATCTGGGTCGGCCCCATCCTGCGTCTCCAATGGGCCTTCTTCGCCATGTCCGGCAAGATGAAGCCACTGACCAGCCTGGATGAGGCCAAAAGAGTGTCCTCCATCGGCACCTACAAGGACGACGCCCGCGAACAGTTCCTGAAGAGCCAGGGTTTCACCAACCTGGAAAGTTCCAGCAGCCCGCACACCAATTTCAAGAAGCTCAAGGCCGGGCGGATCGATCTGATGGTGTCCACGAATCTTGGAGTCGGCGCGATCCTGCCCCTGTGGGGAATGAAACCCGGAGACGTGGAGAACGTCTACACCTTCAAGGAAGCGGAACTCTACATAGCCTTTTCCAACGGCAGCGACGAGGCCGTGGTGGCAGCCTGGGAGAAGGCCTTCGAGGACATGCGCAACGACGGCACCCTTGCGGCCATCCAGGATCGCTGGCTGCCGTGCGAGGCGGCTGCGTCCGAGCAGACTCGGACACCCACCGACGCGCACTCCTCGCGCCGGTCGCTCCGCCCGGGTCCCGACTCTCGGCCCGGACTGCCCGCACATCCGTGAAAGACGCGTGAAACGCGTTGCGCAGACCCGCACCCTATCCGGCCAGGAGCCCTTTCACCGCCTCCTGCAATTCTTCGGGCGTCCGGGGCGTCATGGGCTCTCCGAAAGTCACCGACAGCTTATGGCGGCGCAGCTTGCCGCCCACGGGCCAAGCCTCGAACGTGCCCGTAATCGCGACGGGAACCACGGGCACGCCAAGTTCCCTGGAGAGGGTCACCGGCCCCTTCCTGAAGGGCTGGAGCGTCCCCGTCACCGTGCGCGCGCCCTCCGGGAACACGCACAACAGTTTGCCGTGGCGCAGCACGTAAGAGGAAAAGCGCATGGTCTCCGAGATGCGCCCGGCGTGCACTGCGATCAGCCTGAACCGCGCGGCCAGGCGTCCCACCAGGGGCGCATCGAAGAACCGGGCCAGACCGAGGAAATACAGGCGCATGCGATGCCGCCGGGGGGTGGCCGCGAGAACCACGAAGCCGTCCAGGAAGCTCGCGTGGTTGCAACAGATGAGGGCCGCGCCCTGTGGGATGTTCTGCGCCCCCCGCACCGTCAGGCCGAACCCCAGCCGGATGACCGCGTCCAGCAGCCCCGCGACGACTGCGGTGGCCAGCCGGTCCAGCGCGCCGAACTCAAGGCGCACCCGCTCCTGAAGCTCGGGCGGCAGGTCGCCGTGCAGGCCAGGTCCCGCGCCTGCGGTCCGCATTTCAAGCGAACCTGAGGCCGACCGTTCGCTCTCCCCGGCATCGGGTTCACTGCCGGATTCATGATCCAGCTCGCGGGCCAGGGCCACCACTTCCCCTGCCGTGGCCAGACGCTGGAAGCGTTCCTCCTCCACGGAGCGCTTGAGGGCGTCCTCCAGAAGTGTCAGGAGTTCCAGACGCTTGAGCGAATCGAGCCCCAGGTCCAGCTCCAGATGCGAGGACGGCGCGACACCGGCACCCGCGTCCAGGCCCGCTGCTTCCCTGATGGCGGCCAGGGCTGCCTCCCCGGCGCGGCCCAGTTCCGGCCACGCCGGACTTTCGACTGACGCTCCGTCCTGCCCTTCGGCCAGCATTTTCTCAACCAGATGGCGCTTCACCTTGCCCAGGCGCGTCTTGGGCAGTTCTCCCGAGACCACCACGAAGTTGCCCACCCGCTTGTACGGGGGCAGATCGCGCGAGAGCACCTCCAGGTCCCAGCGGATGTTCTGCCGAAGGTCTGGGGAGTCGGTCGTCCTGTAGAATTCCGGGTCCGGAGTGATGACCGCGCGCAGCGACCCGTCCGGGCCAGGCAGCACGCAGATTTCCCCCACACTCGGGGCCTGGCGGTAGTGGTTTTCGATTTCTTCGGCCGGGAACTTCTTTCCGCTTTGCAAAACAATGATGTCGCGCTCGCGCCCGCGCACGAAGATGGACCCGTCCGGGTCCATGCGTCCCTGGTCGCCGGTGTGGAACCAGCCGCCTTGCAGAGCCTTGCCCGAGGCTTCCGGGTCTTCGAAATAGCCGGGCATCACGTTCGCGCCCCGAATGAGTATCTCCCCGTAGCCCTCGGCGTCGGCCCGGTCGATGCGGACCTCCACGCCGGGCAGCGCCTGCCCCACGCTTCCGGGCCTGCCCGTGTCCGGCCGGTTGATGCTCACCAGGGGGGCGGTTTCGGAAAGGCCGTAGCCTTCCAGAACGCCGATGCCCAGGGCCTCCATGCCGGAGATGACCTCCGGGTCGCACTTGGCACCTCCGGTGACGAAGAAACGGAAATTCGGGCCGATGCCCTTGCGCACGGCCCGGCGAAGCGGCGCGAGGAGATCCGGGCGGAGGTTCACCGTGGCCTTCATCGCGGCGACCATGAGCTTCCCGACGCCAAGCGGCAGGTCCTCGAAGCGCTTGAGGATGCGCCGGTGGAATACGCCAACGTACTGCGGAGTCAGGACCAGCATGCTCACCCCGGCGGTCTTGAGCGCCCCCAGGATGGCTTCCGGCTTCAGGGTCTCCACGAAGGTGGTGCGCGCTCCCAGCAGCAGCGGCACCAGCAGGTTCACCATGCAGGGATAGGCGTGGTGCAGAGGCAGCACGGCCAGCAGGTTGTCGCCGGGCAGCAGGAGCCCGGTGCGGGCCACGCTGTCCACGTTGGCCAGCAGGTTGGCGTGGGTGAGACGCACCGCCTTGGGCCTGCCGGTGGTGCCGGAGGTGAAGATCAGCACGGCGGTATCGTCCGGCGCGGCGGCATGAACGGATCGACGGTCAAGCCGCGGGTGCGCCAGGGGCGCCTCCAGGCTGCGCGCCAGCAGGAAGCCTTTCTGCAACGCCCCCGAGAACAGTTCGGGGCGCGAGCACACAACCAGCCGTGCCCGTGTTTTTTCCAGGTAATAGGCGGCGTCGGAGGGCACGGACGCGATGTCCACGGGCACGGCCACGCCCCCGGCCAGAAGAATGCCGAAGTAGGCAGCCCCCCAGGCCGGAGAGTTCTCCAGGCACAGGATCACCCGGTCGCCGGGAGCCACCCCCACGGAGCGCATCCAGGCCGCCGTGCGAAGGGCCATGTCCAGAAAACGGGGCCGGTCCATGTCCTGAAAGGAGCCGTCGGCGCGGGCCACGCGCAGGCACCAGTCCGGACCGTAGCGGTCGGCGGCGGCAAGCAGACACTCGCAAAGCGTGTTGCCGGGAATGGTGGACATGTATCGTGTCGCCCCGGAGTTCGGACGTTGCATCATGATCCGGTTCACGCCTCCTGAGCCCGGACGCGGGCCAGGCGCGTCACTTCCAGAAGTCCAGCACCTGCTCCAGGGTCTCGCGTTTCTTGAGGACGCGCGGCGTCCCTCCCTCGAAACCCAGCACCACGGGCATCTGGCGGCTGTTGTAGCGCGACCACATGCCCATGGTATAGGCCCCGGCGTCCAGCAAAATCAGATGGTCTCCGGGAGAGAGGTCGGGCAGGGGCCTGGACTTGGCCAGGAAGTCGCCCGAAAAACACAGAGGGCCTGCCACGTTCCAGACCCCCACCGGCCCCTGCTTCAGCGCGCCGTCCGGCCCGGCGGCCACGATCTCGTGCCGCCAGGATTGCGGGGCGTAGCAGGGGCGAAGGAACATGTCCGCCCCCAGGTGCACCACGGCGGTGCGGTAGCCCGGCTGCTGCTTGACGTATTCCACCCGGCTCGCGGCAAACGCCTGGTTGGCGAAGACCCAGCGCCCGAATTCGGTGAATACCCGCAGGCCGCCATCGAACAGTTCCGGGCACTCCCGGCGAAGGGCGTCGGAATAGTCGCCCATGGAGGGAGCGCCCTGTTCCGGCGCGTAGCGCACGGGCAGTCCCCCGCCGAGGTCCAGACGGGTTATCTGCTCACGGCCGCAGGCGGCGTGGATGTCCCGGCGCAGGTCCAGGAGAATCCGGGCCGCGCGCGTGAACAGGTCCAGGCCGCAGCCCTGCGAGCCCACGTGCATATGCAGGCCTGTAAGCCAGGGGCGGCGCGCAAAGGCTTCGATGATCTCCTCGCGCCCGGACACGGGTTCGCCGAATTTGGAGTATTCTCCGGCCACGCTGGTGGCCGCGATGCTGCCCAGCCCCACCTGGGGGTTCACCCGCAGGCCCAGGCTTCCCCGCCCTTTCGGCTCGGAAGGCACGATCTCGTCCAACCGCTCGAGTTCCTGGAAGTTGTCCGCGTTCAGGTGCACCCCAAGTTCCACGGCCTGGCGCAGTTCGCTGCGGGTCTTGGCCGGAGAGTCGAAAACGATGCGCTCCGGCGGGCATCCGGCCGTGAGCGCCATGTGCAGCTCCGGCAGCGAGGCGGCCTCCAGCCCGGCCCCGCGCGACACCACGCGCTCGAGCAGGGCCGCAAGGGGTGCGGCCTTCACGGCCACGGCATGCAGCGCTCCAGCGGGGAAATTGTCCTGAATGCGTTGAAGCCTGGCATCCAGACCGTCCAGGTCATAGACCACGGCGGCGGTGTCATCCTCGCTCAGGAGTCCGGCGGCCAAGGCCGAGGAAAGCGCGGCGCAGGCCTTCAGGGCCACCTCGCCGTAGGAAGGTTCGCAGCAGCCGACAGCCTGGTCGTCTGAAGTTTCCGCCATGCCTAGGCCCGCCCCTGCGCCTCGAAGGAGAATTCCCCCGACTCGAAGAGCTCGATGCAGGTGTCCACCGCCCGGGGATCATACAGCACGGCTCGATTGCGCTTGATCTCTTCCAGGGCACGCTCAAGGCCCAGCGAGGCCCGGTACGGCCGATGCGAACTCATGGCTTCCACAACGTCGGCCACGGACAGGATGCGCGACTCCTCCAGGAGCTGGTCGTCCTTCAGCCCTCCGGGATAACCCGATCCGTTGATGCGTTCATGGTGTTGCAGCACCACGTCGGCCACGGGCCAGGGGAAGGGAATGTTTTTCAGGATCTCGTGGCCCACCTCGGAATGGGTCTTGATGAGCCCCATCTCGATGGATGTCAGGACCGATGGCTTGGCGAGAATCTCCGCAGGAATGTAGATTTTGCCGATGTCGTGCAGGAGCCCCGCCACGCGAAGCCCTTCCAGGCGTTCCTGGTCCATGCCCTGGGCTGCTGCGATGGCCTGGGCCAGGGCGGCCACGCGCTGCTGATGCCCTGCGGTGTAAGGGTCGCGCTTTTCGGCGGTCACGGCCAGGGCTTCCACGGTCGCGGCCAGGGTTCCCCGCAGGCTGGCCACGTAGCGTTGCAGGTTTTCCTCGTTCTTCACCCGTTCGGAGATGTCGCGGAAGACAAGCACGGTGCCTATGTTGTGTCCCCAGTCGTCGATGATCGGGGACACGTTGGCCTCCACGGGCACGGAGTCCCCCGCCGGGGTGGCCATGCGGCAGGAATGGCTGCCCAGCACCGTGAGGCAGCCGTTGTACTGCGGGAACACTTCCTGGATGGTCCGCCCGATGACCTCTTCCACCTCCACACCCAGGAAAGCCTCGGCCACGGGGTTGATGAACTGGATTCGCCCGTCCGCCCCGGTGGTCACCACGGCCTCCCCCAGGCTCTTGAGGGTGGTGGCCAGCCAGCGCTCGGAGAGCACCAGTTTGCGGTCGGTCTCGAACTTGTAGACGGCCATCTCGATGGTGGTCTGGAGCTCGCGGTCCTCGAAGGGTTTTATGATATACCCGAAAGGATTGGTGATCTTGGCGCGTTCCAAGGTCTTCTGGTCGGCGTAGGCGGTCAGGTAGATGACGGGGATGCCGAAGTTCTCTTTGACGATTCCGGCAGCCTGGATGCCGTCCATGCTGCCATCCAGCATTATGTCCATGAGGATGATGTCGGGTTTGAGCTGTCCGGCCTTGGCCACAGCCTCGTCGCCGGTTGCGCAGACGCCCACGGTCTCGTAGCCCATGTGCTTCAGACGGTTCTGGATATCCAAGGCGACTATGGCCTCGTCCTCGACAACCAGTATTCTGCGCGACTTCATTGCGGCTCCTGAAGTTGTGTCCGGGAACGAAGCGCCATGCTCCCGCCGGCGGACATTCCCGAGAGTGTCAGGCTTGAGGGAACAGGTCCCTGAGCGCCGACCCCAGCCTGGGGTGGCTGAAGCTGAAGCCCATCTCAACGAGTCGCTTTGGGAAGGCCCGGCTCCCGGTCAGCAGCAGCTCGTCGGCCATTTCTCCAAAAGCCAGCCGGAGCATGGCGGCAGGAGCCGACAGGCCGCACGGCCTGGACATGGCCTCCCCCAGGCGTTGGCAGAACTCACGATTGGAAACGGTTTCAGGGGCAGTGAGGTTGAAGGCCCCCGACGCGTCTTCGCGCTCCATGAGAAAGACCATGGCGAGGACCTGGTCCTCCAGGTGAATCCACGGGAAACCCTGCCTGCCGTCGCCAAGCGGCCCCCCCAGGAACATCTTGAAGGGAGTGAGCATTTTCTCGAGCACTCCGCCCCCGCGCCCCAGCACCAGACCGGTGCGTATCACCACGCGACGCACCCCCATGTCCTCGATTTGGCGGGTGGACCCCTCCCAGCGCAGGCATATTTCCGTCAGGAATCCCTTTCCGGGGGGCGAGGACTCGTCCACCGCACCCTGGCCTGTGTCGCCGTAATAGCCCACTGCGGACGCCTGCACCAGCACCTTCGGCTTCACCGAGGCCTGCTTCACCGCCTGGGACATGGCCTCGCCTGCCAAGATCCGGCTCTGGAGGATGGCGTGCTTGCGCTCCGGGGTCCATCGCCCCTCGCCGATGCTCTCCCCGGCCAGGTTCACCAGCGCGAAGGCTCCGTCCGCGAGATGCCCCCAGCCTTGCGCGCTGCGTCCGTCCCAGGTGTGCATTTCGGGCACGGCTCCGTCCGGCGAAGCGCCGGCCGGGCGGGAGCCCCCCCGGGTGAGCACCGTCACCCGGTATCCCCTGGCAAGCAGGGCGCGACAGAACGGACGGCCGATGAAGCCGCTTCCGCCAGCCACTACCACACGCCGAATTTCTGCATCCATTGTAGGGCCCTCCAACGTGAACGAGACTAGGTGAGAACCAACGACAAGGTCAAGTTCCACGCCGCAAGGTTTGCTGCCCGGCATCATTTTCAAGGGCCTGAACAATAAAGCGTCGCCTGCCTGGATATCAGCAACTGTGGAATAACATTGCGCATCACTGATCCATCGTCAAACAGTCAGGATCGACAGCGGCGCCAGAGAAAAATAAGAGCGGATCAGTAGGAAAAGTCCAGTTGGTATTTGACCGGGGGCACGGCGTCGAAATTCCAGAAGAACAGCGCCCCTTTGAGCCATGCGGAAACGTCCTGGCGGACCATCCTGATTTCCAGGCTCAGCGAATAGGAACCGCCGCGTCCAAGCGCTTCCCAGGAGCCCAGATCCAAGGCCATCGTTCCCCAGGCTTCCTTCATGAGCAGCGCCAGGTCGCGTCCGCGATAGCGCTCCTGCCTGCCCATGGGGAGATATATCTCGAAAGGACCGCCCTCGTGCAGGGTGAGGCGGCTTATCATCTCCGCTTCGGCCACCTGGGTGTTCCAGGCGTATTCGCGTTTGCGCGAAAGCCTCGCCTTGCACTCCAGGGCCAGGATCTCCCCGGACTGCAGGGCTTCCCGCACCGTTTCCGCGGCTTTCATGTCCACGCCGAAGCGCACCTTGACGCGCCCCTCCTGGTTGTCCACCACCAGATTGGAAAGCCCTATGCGCTGGGCATGGGCCTGCCAGGGCAGGACCAGTGCAAAGAGGAAGGGAACGAGGAAAAACGCGCGGCGCATGTGGAATCCTTGGCTCGAATGCCCATTATTGCCTACATCATGACCAGGGCTTTGACAACTGCCAAGGCTGGGGATAGCGTAGCTCCGGCAATGAATCGGATACGGTTGGTCTTTGTCGGAGACGTGAAGGCTCCCTGGGCCGTGGAGGCTTGCCGCCACTACACCCAGGCCCTGGAGCGCTTCGTGCGTTGCGACCTGGCACTGGCGCGCGACGCCAAGGACGCCAGGGACCCGGCGTTGCGTTGCCGCAAGGAGGGGCAGAATCTCCTTGCCCTTTTTGGGCCAAAGGATCGCGTCGTGGGTTTGGACGTGGGCGGCAAGGCCTTCGGATCCGAGGGATTGGCCGCGAAGCTTTCAAACTGGCTCGACGACCCCGGCCGCGCGCCATGCTTCGTCATCGGCGGTCCGTACGGGTTCAGCCCCGAAGTACAGGCCCGTTTCGACGAACGCATGAGCCTCGGCCCGTATACTTTGCCGCACGAACTGGCTCGCGTGGTGCTGCTGGAGCAGCTTTACCGGGGAATGAGCATTCTGGCGGGACATCCGTATCACCATGCCTGAGGGGAAAGGCCGCAATCTCCCCTCGACTTTTTTCGCGGAACGTGTTTTCAAGCGCGTTCGCCAGACGGTAACGCGAAAAGCGTACCCGGTCGCGAGAGCAGCCTTCTTTTCAACGCGTGGAGCTGACATGCCCTTTCCTTCCCTCACTATTGGCGACCTCACCGTCCGAACCCCCATCGTCCAGGGAGGCATGGGCGTGGGCATATCCCTATCCGGGCTGGCTTCGGCGGTTGCCGAAGCGGGCGGCATCGGCGTCATCGCCGCCGCCGGCATCGGCATGGGCAGGCCCGGTTATGCCACCAATTTCATCGAGACCAACAACGAGGCCCTGCGCGACGAGATCCGCGCCACCAGAGCCAAGACCTCCGGCGCGGTCGGGGTCAACATCATGGTGGCCCTGACCAACTATGCAGACCTCGTGACCACCGCAGTGAAGGAAGGCATCGACGCCATCTTCTCCGGCGCGGGCCTTCCCCTGGACATGCCTGCTCACCTGCCCGAGGGCGCCAAGACCAAGCTCGTCCCCATCGTCTCCTCCGCGCGCGCGGCGGTGATCCTGTGCAAGAAGTGGCTGGCCCGCTTCGGACGCGTTCCCGACGCCTTCGTGGTGGAAGGCCCCCTGGCGGGCGGACACCTGGGCTTCAAGCGCGACCAGCTTTCCGACCCCGCCCACTCCCTGGAGGCCGTGGTTCCCGAAGTCATCGAGGCCGTGAAACCCTACACCGCCCCAGGCGGACGCCCCATCCCGGTCATTGCGGGGGGCGGCGTGTACACCGGCGCGGACATTCTCAAGTACCTGCGCATGGGCGCGGCCGGAGTCCAGATGGGCACCCGCTTCGTGGCCACCCACGAGTGCGACGCGGACGACGCCTTCAAGCAGACCTACCTGGACGCCAAGGAAAAGGATATCGTCATCATCCAGAGCCCGGTGGGGCTGCCCGGCAGGGCCATCGCCAACACCTTCCTGGAGGAAGCCGCGCGCGGCGAGCGCCATCCCAAGACCTGTCCCTTCAACTGCGTGCACTCCTGCGACCACAACACCACGCCCTACTGCATCATGATGGCCCTCATGAACGCCAAGAAGGGCAACCTTGGGCACGGCTTCGCCTTCGCAGGGCAGAACGCCTGGCGCGTGGACAAGATCCTCTCGGTCAAGCAGCTGATGGAAAGCCTGGAGGCCGAATACGACGCGGCCCTGGCCCAGGAGGCGGGAGCGTAGGGGTTCCCCGCGCTCCCGACGAGACGCCTTGGCGCTTCTGGACCACGCCTACCTGGAAAAGCTGGAGGCCTACTTCGCCTCCGGAGACCTGGAGCAGGATTTCGAATACGCGGACGAGGAAAAGCGCGTGGCCATCCTCGAGTTCCTGGAAAAGCTGATGGATCTGGCCGACATGGCCGACGAGCAGGCCACAAAGCTCATCTTCAAGGGTCAGCTGGAGCAGATGCTCGGCGCGAACACCCAGAAATAGCCCGTCTTCCCCCGGCTGGGGTAGGGGGTCACAGCCGCCGCCCCGAAGCCTTTCGGCACCGCAGCTTCCGGCTGCGCCTCGTTCGAGAACACCACCACCGCTGATTTTCTTCCCGGCTGCGCCCCTGCGGCGTCGCGCTGTACGGCCTTCCCGGCTCCGGCCTGTTCGCCCGGACCCTCCGGACAACCCGGCGCGCTTCGCAAAAACAGCCTGGACGTCTCCAGGAACTCCCGCCAGGGCTGAAACGCCCGCGACAGGCACACGTCGGCCTTTCCGCGCACGTCTTCGGCGCGTCCCTCGAACACCTCCGTCCCGGAAAGTCGCATCATGGCCGCGCACTGACGCAGAAATCCCGCCCGCTTGGCCCTTGGCTCTATCATCACGTAGCGGCCGGTCTTCCAGAACACCCGCAGAGGCAGGCCCGGAATGCCAGCACCGGCCCCGAAATCGAAGGTCACGCAGTCGTCCGGCAGGTCCAGCGAGGCCAACAGGTCGGCCAGGTGCCAGCTGTCCGCCACCAGTTCCGAGAGCATCTCCGGCCAGGCGCGCGGCCCCACCAGGTTGGTCTTGCGGTTCCAGGACTCCAGGAGCCCCAGGTAGGCGGCCAGTCCTGCGGCCTGCTCGGGGGTCAGTTCGCGGCCCAGCGCCAGGGCGGCGCGGGCGACACTTTCAGGTGTGGGATTGCCAGTTGTCATGGGCCGGGGTATGGCCCAAGAATTGACGCCCGTCAAAGGATGCTCTACCAACGCGGCGGAAACGACAATCCCACCTTGCAAGGAGCCTTCACCCGTGACCACGAACGCTCACACCGTGGCCGTGCTTTTCCCCGGCCAGGGTTCCCAGGAAAAAGGCATGGGCCGCGATCTGGCCGAGGCCAGCGCAGACGCCATGGATCTCTGGAAGCAGGCCGAGAAAATCTCCGGCCTCCCGCTTCGCAATATATATTGGGACGGCGACGACGCCGCCATGGCCGACACCCGCAACCTCCAGCCCGCCATGACCGTCACCACCCTGAACCTGTGGCAGGCCGTGAAGCCCCGCCTCGCCCCCATGGGCATGGCCGGGCACAGCCTGGGCGAGTACGCCGCCCTGGCCGCCTCCGAGGCGCTGCCCATCCGGCAGGTGCTGGAGCTGGTCAGCCTGCGCGGCAGGCTCATGGCCGAGGCCGGAGGCAAGGGCGCGGACGAAGGCGCCATGGCCGCCATCCTCAAGGTCTCCCTGGAGAACGTGGAAGCCATCGTGGCCAAGGCCGCCGAGGCCACCGGCGGGACGCTCATCGTGGCCAACTACAACACCCCCGGCCAGTACGTGATCTCCGGCCGCAAGGACGCCGTGGACCAGGCCACCGGGCTGTGCAAGGAAGTGAAGGGCCGGGCCATCCCCCTGGCCGTCAGCGGCGCGTTCCACTCGCCCCTCATGGCCGAGCCCGCCGCCGAGATCGAGAAGGTCCTCAAGAAGGCCGACTGGCGCGCCCCGTCCGTGCCGGTCTTCGCCAACGTCACCGGCCAGGGCGAATCCGACCCGGACAAGCTGCTCGGACTCCTGGCGCGCCAGATGACTTCCTCGGTGCGCTGGATCGACACCATGGCCGCACTGTACGAGGCCGGAGCCCGGACCTTCGTGGAGATCGGCCCCAAGGGTGTTCTGACCAAGATGGTCAAGCCCAACCTGGACGGCAAGGACGACGCCGTGGCCGTGAACGTGGCCACCAAAGAGGCCGCCGACTCGTTCGTGCTGCCCTAGCGCTGCGTTTTGGTTCTCCTTGCTTCGGCTCATGACTGAGTGAGCGGAGGTCGAGGGTGCCCACTGGCGCGACGTAACAGAATGCGGCCACATCCTGCGGCGGACCGGGTGAGAACCCCGGGGCGTCCGCAGGAACTCGGTTTATTCTCGTTCTGGAAGCCTCCGGCGGCCAAAGGGGCGAGCCCCTTTGGAATCCCTTCGGGGTTTCGCCGCCGGACGTTCGGCAATCGTATGTATGAAGCTGCTGCAAAGCGCACTCACGAAGTAGAAAGAAAGCGGGACTGAACATCATGCGCGCGTTGACTCATCTGCGGAGCCTTTTGGGCTCCATCCTGGAAAAGAAAGGGGCCGCCTGGCCCGAAAAGGCCACCATCGAGCCCCCCAAGGACAAACAGTTCGGCGACATGGCCTGCAACGTGGCCATGCTCACGGCGGGCAAGCTCGGCATGAAGCCCCGCGACCTGGCCGAGGAACTCAAGACGGAACTCCTGGCCGCCGACCCCGGCTTGTCCAAGGTCGAGGTGGCCGGACCGGGCTTTCTGAACGTCACCTTCGCCCCGGCCTTCTGGCAGAAGACCGTGGAAGAAGTGCTGGAAACCAGGCAGTGCTTCGGCAAGTTCAACCTGGGACGCGGCCGCAAGGTGCAGGTGGAGTTCGTCTCCGCCAACCCCACCGGCCCCCTGCACATCGGCCACGGACGCGGCGCGGCCGTGGGCGACTGCGTGGCGCGCGTCCTGCGGGCCATGGATTTCGAGGTCTCCACCGAATATTACATCAACGACGCGGGCCGTCAGATGCGCCTTCTGGGCGAATCCATCTGGGTGCGCTGCCTGGAACTGCTGAAAAAGCCCGTCACCTATCCCGAGGACTGGTACAAGGGCGAATACATCATCGATCTGGCGCGCGAGCTCCTGACCCTCAAGGGCAGCGCCCTGTGCGACCTGCCCCCGGCTGAGGGCCAGGACGTCTGCTACGAGTACGGCATGAAGTCCATTCTGGACGGCATCAAGAAGGACCTGTCCGATTTCCGCGTGGAGCATCAGGTGTGGTTCTCGGAGAAGTCCCTGGTGGCCGCCGGAGCCGTTGAGCGCACCCTGGAGGACCTGAAGGCCCGCGGCCTGGCCTACGAAGAAGAAGGCGCGGCCTGGATGGACACCACCCGCTACGGCGACGACAAGAACCGCGTGCTGCGCAAATCCACCGGCGAGCTGACCTATTTCGCCTCGGACATCGCCTACCACGCCGACAAGTTCGCCCGCGGCTTCAATACCGTGGTGGACGTCTGGGGCGCGGACCATCACGGCTACGTCCCCCGCATGAAGGCAGCCGTTCAGGCCCTGGGCCGGGACCCAGGCGACCTCAAGGTCATCCTGGTGCAGCTGGTGAACCTCCTGCGCGGCGGCGAACAGATCGCCATGTCCACCCGCGCCGGGCAGTTCGAAACCCTGGCCGACGTGTGCGCCGAGGTGGGCGTGGACGCGGCCCGCTTCATGTTCCTCTCGCGAAAATCCGACAGCCACCTGGACTTCGACCTCGACCTGGTCAAGCAGCAGTCCATGGACAACCCGGTGTACTACGTGCAGTACGCCCACGCCCGCATCTGCTCGCTGTTCGCCAAGGCCGCCGAGCGCGGCGTGGCCATGCCCGAGTGCTCCCCCGAGCTGCTGGCCCGCCTGGACACCCCCGAGGACCTTGACCTGATGCGCCTCATGGAGCAGTATCCCGACACGCTGGCCAATGCCGCGCAGACGCTCAGCCCCCATGTGGTCAGCTTCTACCTGCGCGAACTGGCGGGCCTGTTGCACCGGTACTATTCGGCCAACCCCGTGCTGGCCGCACCCGACGAGGACCTCATGCGCGCCCGCATGCTCATGCTTGCGGCAGTGGCCGAAGTGGTCCGAAGCGGCCTGGAGCTTTTGGGAGTGAGCGCACCGGAGAAGATGTAGCGTCTTCCGGACGTTTGAATGTACCGTCACCATTTACGGCGGCCCGTCCCCATCCAAGGCTTCTGGGATGGCTCGGGCCGCAACGCCGCATCAGCCGGAGAACCGCATGAAGGTCGTGGACCGCTTCAATGTCACCAAGCCCCCCGAGGGACCTCGAAAATTCAGCTTCGAGTTCACCGGCCCCGGACTCATCTCCGTGGTTGTGGTGGGGGTGCTTGGCATCGTGTGGGTGTTCATCCTGGGAGTGCTGGTCGGGCGCGGCTACAAGCCGGAGAACGCCGTCCCCCAGGTGGCTCAGATCATGCCCTCCACGGCTCCCGCCGCGCAGCAGGAGAACCGGGAGCCGCCCACGGTGCTCAAGCCCGAAGACCTCCAGTTCCAGGACACCCTCCAGGGCAAAAAGCCCCAGGAGACAGTCACCGTTGATTCCGCCAAAAAGCCTGGCGACGCACCCGCGACCCCGGCCCTGCAGGGCGGTTCAGCGCCAGCGAGCTCGCTGGCTCCGGCTGCGGGAGCGGCAGGCGCGGCGGTTCCCACCACCTCGCTGGAAAAGACCCCGGCCCCCCTGCCCAAGGGCCAGGTGGCCACGTCCCCGGCCCAGCCGGACCGCAAGACCCCCAAGGCCGACCCGGCCAAGCCCGCCGAACCCAAAGACTCCAAGGATTCCAAGGCAGTGAAGGATTCCAAGGACGCAAAAGCAGCAAAAGACTCGAAATCTCCGAAAATCCAGGCTACATATCAGGTTGCCGCCCTGGACAAGCAGTCCCAGGCCCAGGCCGAGGTGGACCGCCTGGCCAAAAAGGGCGTCAAAGCCTCCGTGGAGGAGGCTAAAGTGGATGGGAAGTCCCTGTACCGGGTCATCGTCCAGGTGAAGGGAACCGATGCGGAGATCAAGCAGACCCTGGAAAAAGCAGGGGCAAAAAAGCCTATACTTCGCGACAAAAAATCTTTATGAGTCGTTTCCCCCGCAAGGCGGGGAGGCACTCCCACGGAGGACTTCCAATGTTCGGACAAACGTTCGTCCCGACCAAAGCCTTCTTCACCCGAGGCCTTGGCCGTCACAAGAATAAGCTGCAATCCTTCGAGCTCGCCCTGCGCGATGCCGGAATCGAAAAGCTGAACCTGGTGTACGTGTCGAGCATCTACCCCCCCAACTGCACTCTCCTCACCATGGAAGAGGGCACGCAGTTGCTCAACCCAGGTCAGATCACCTTCTGCGTGATGGCCCGCAACGCCACCGACGAGAAGGGCCGCTTGGTCGGTTCCGCCGTGGGCATGGCCTTCCCCGCCAGCAAGGATCACTACGGATATATTTCCGAGCACACCTCTTTCGGCAAGGAAGAGAAGGAAATCGGCGACTTCGCCGAGGACCTGGCCTCCACCATGCTGGCGACCACCCTGGGCATCGACTTCGATCCCGAGACCGCCTACGACGAACGCCGCGAAATCTACATGATGTCCGGCAAGATCATCGAGTCCACCTCTTTGCCCAGCGTCACCCAGGGCGTGTCCGGCATGTGGACCACCACCATCTCCGCCGTGGTGTTCCTGCCGTAAGCGCAGCTGCAATTTGATCGAAAAAAGCCCCGCTCTTGCGGGGCTTTTTTCGTGGTGCGCCTTGCCTGAAGGCCTCCGGGGAATTATCCGAACGGAGCGCTTCGTAAACATTCGGCAAAGACGGTCGTCATGCAGCAGTTCATCCAGAGATTTCTCGCGCGCTTCATCCCTGGCGACGGGGCCGCCATCGGCGCCGACGCGAAACCTGCCCGCCCCTACCCCGTGTCCGACCACTTCGACGGCCAGCGATTCCATACGCCCTGGCCCTCCGAAGACCGGAATCTCGCGGCTCTGCTGCGCTGGCGGTTCACCTCCCGCTCCACGCCCTGGCCCGCCCATGTGCCGAACACCCGGCAGGACGTCCCGCCGCCGCGCGTTCACGGTCGGGAACTGCGCATCACGTATATCGGCCACTCCACCACGCTCATCCAGACCGCCGGGGTGAACGTCCTCACCGATCCGGTCTGGTCCGAGCGCACCGGCCCGTTTCTCATAGGCCCCAAACGCGCGCGCAAACCAGGCATCCCGCTGGATGCGCTGCCGCCCATCGACGCGGTGCTGGTCAGCCACAACCACTACGACCACCTGGATCTGCCCACCCTCGCCGCCCTATGGAAGCGCCACCGCCCGCGCATCGTCGCGCCGCTCGGGAACGCCTCGCTCATCGACAGGGCGCTGGGGCGGCGCGTGTGCGAGGAACTCGACTGGTGGGAATCGCTGGACCTGGTCCCAGGCCCAGCGTCTGCCGGATCGGACGCCGGCACCGTCGGTGCCTCCGCGCCGTTTCAAGCCGGGAGCGCCCCGCACTCCGGGAACGAGCATTCGGGCGCTCTGCGCGTCCACGCCGCCCCGGCGCACCACTGGTCGGCCAGGGGTGTGTTCGACCGCCGCAAAGCCCTGTGGTGCTCCTTCGTGCTGGAGGCTCCGGGCGGACATATCGGCTTTTTCGGGGACACGGGCTACGGCGAGGGCGAGGCCTTCCGGCTGATCCGCTCGCGCTTCGGGTCCATGCGCCTGGCGCTTCTGCCCATCGGAGCCTACGAGCCGCGCTGGTTCATGGCCCCGGCCCACATGAACCCCGAGGAAGCCGTGCTGGCCATGCGCGACCTGGGCGCGCGCCGCGCCGTGGCCACCCACCATGGGGTGTTCAAGCTGACCGACGAGGGCATCGACACGCCCCTGTACCACCTGGCCAAAGCGCGCTGCGAATACGGCGTCTCTCAGGAAGCCTTCCGGGTGTTGGAGGTGGGCGAGGGCTGGCAGGCTCCCTGAGGCGAAAAGCCTCGCGTGCCTTGGCGTTGCCCCCCGGCGCGCTTTCGGCTATCCCACCGGGCATGACGTCAACCGAACGCGCCCCCATCATCTTCGAGCGCCTGCGCCTCAGATACCCCAAGACCGTCCCCGCCCTGGACCACACCAACGCATGGGAGCTCCTGGTGGCCACCGTTCTGGCCGCCCAGTGCACCGACGCGCGCGTGAACATGGTCACGCCGAAGCTCTTCGCCCGCTGGCCCGGACCTGCCGAGCTGGCCACGGCCAGTCAGGAGCACCTGGAAGAGGTGATCCGCTCCACCGGGTTCTACCACAACAAGGCCAAAAACCTCATCGGCGCGGCAAAACGCGTGATGGACGTGTTCGGCGGCGAAGTGCCCCGCACCCTGGCGGAGCTCATCACCCTGCCGGGCGTGGCTCGCAAGACCGCCAACATCGTCATGTCCAACTCGTTCGGCATACACGAGGGCATCGCCGTGGACACCCACGTGACCAGGCTGGCCTACCGCCTGGGCCTCACCGACGCCAAGGACGCCGTGAAGATCGAGCGCGACCTGATGCCCCTGTATCCGCGCGAGCACTGGGGCGAGATCAACCACATGCTGGTCTATTTCGGCCGCGAGGTCTGCGTCGCCAGATCACCCAAGTGCCCGGTCTGCGAACTGGAAGACATCTGCCCCAAGCACGGCGTGGCCGGGAAATAAGTTCATGAACATACTCGACACGTCCGCCCTGTCCCCCGGCCCTGGCGATGCCAAGGCCCCCGGAACCTTCACCGTGCAGGCCACCGACGGCCCAGCCCGCCTGGGCGAGCTGCACACCGCCCACGGCGTGGTGCGCACCCCGGCCTTCATGCCCGTGGGCACGGTGGGCACGGTGAAATCCCTGTGCCCGCAGGACCTCAAGGACGCTGGCTCCCAGATCATCCTGGGCAACACCTACCACCTGTACCTGCGCCCCGGCGACGAGCTGGTCGCGCGCAGGGGCGGCCTGCACAAGTTCATGGGCTGGGACGGCCCCATCCTTACGGATTCGGGCGGCTATCAGGTGTTCTCCCTGTCCGAGCTTCGCAAGCTGAAGCCGGACGGGGTGGAGTTCCGCTCGCACCTGGACGGCTCCAAACACTTCTTCACGCCCGAGAAGGTCCTGGACATCCAGCGCAATCTGGGCTCCGACATCATGATGGTGCTGGACGAATGCGTGCCCTACGGCGCGGACCACGCCTACACCGAGAAATCCCTGGACCTGACCCACGCCTGGGCCGCGCGCTCGCGCCAGAACCACGAGCCGGGACGCAACGGCCAGATGGTGTTCGGCATCGTGCAGGGCGGCTTCTTCAAGGACCTTCGCGCCATAAGCGCCGAGGCCATCTGCTCCATGGGCTTCGAGGGCCACGCCATCGGCGGCCTGTCCGTGGGAGAGTCCACGGCGGAGATGTACGACCTCATGGCCCACACCGCGCCGCTTCTGCCCGCCGAGAAACCGCGCTACCTCATGGGCGTGGGCAAGCCCCTGGACATCCTGGAGGGCATCGCCAACGGCATCGACATGTTCGACTGCGTGCTGCCAACGCGAAACGCCCGCAACGGCACGCTCTACACCAGCCAAGGCCAGGTGAACATCAAGCGCGTGGAATACAGGGAGGACGACTCTCCCCTGGACCCGCAGTGCACCTGCTACACCTGCCGCACCTTCTCCAAGGCCTACCTGTGCCACCTCTTCCGGGCGCAGGAACTGCTCTCCTACCGGCTGAACACCATCCACAACGTGCACTTCTTCCTGGAGCTGACCCGCGGCGCGCGCGAAGCCATCGCCCAGGGACGCTACGCGGCCTACAAGTCGCACTTCCAGGAGGTGTTCGCCCCGAGGACAGCCCCATGATGCGCACCAGCCTGAAGGCCGTGGTCCATGTGGGCGAGCACCTGCTGCTGGCCGCGGTGGTCATCGGCGTGGGGCTTCTGCTCACGGCGGGCTACTGGCTCCAGACCGGCGACCCGCCATCGCGCAGCGACGCCATGGTGGTGATGGGCGGCAACTTCAACCGCGCGGCCTACGGCGCGGAACTCTACCAGCTGGGCATGGCCAGGAAGGTGTACATCGGCCGGGTGGCCCGCTGGCCGGGCGAGCGCGTGCTGGACCAGAACCACATCGCGTTTCCCCGGCGCGAGGAGCTCTACAAGACCATCCTGCGCAAGAAGGGCGTCCCGGACGAGGCCATGGAATACTTCGGGGACGACCTGTTGAGCACCGCCCAGGAGGCCGAGGCCCTGGCGGCGCAGCTGGGCAAGGGGCCGGGATCGCTCCTGGTGGTCACTTCGCCCTATCACGTGCGCCGGGCGCGCATGGTCTTTTCCGACACTCTCCCCGGCTGGCAGATACGCGTGGTGGGCACCCCTTCGGAGCGGATCGCCACCGCCTGGTGGAAGGACCAGGAATCGGCCAGGATCGTGCTCCTGGAGATTCCCAAGACCATTTTCTACATGCTTGGCGGTCGGTTCCGCTCCACTCCCGCCAGCAACTGATTTTTGAACTCTTCAGCCTCCCGAAAGGATTCCCCCATGGGCAAGACCGCGGTCGTCACCGGCGGAAACAAGGGCATCGGCCTGGAAGCCACCCGGATGCTTCTGGACAAAGGCTTTGACGTGTGCGTGGTCGCGCGCGATTTTTCCGGCTTCCCCCTGGCCTCGCACCAGAACGTCAGGACCATCGTCTTCGACCTCTCGCGCATCGAGGACATCCCGGCGCTGGTGTCGGACATCGGCGACGTCCACGTGCTCCTGAACAACGCGGGCATCATGTACGCCCTGCCCTACGCCGACTATCCGCGCGAAAAATCCGACATGCTGATGCGCATAAACCTTGAGGCTCCGGTGGCCCTCATGCGCGAAGCCAGCGCGTCCATGGCACGCAATGGCGGCGGAAGGATCGTGAACAACGCCTCCGTGGCCGCGCACACCGGACATCCGGACGTCTGGTACGGCATCAGCAAGGCGGCGCTCGTGAACGCCACCAAGAGCTTCGCCAAGCTGCTCGGCGGCAAGGGGGTAGTGGTGAACGCCGTGGCCGCAGGCCCGGTGGAGACGGACATGCTCCACACCATCCCGGAGGAGCGCCGCAAGGCCATCCTTCAGGCCGTGTACACCGGGCGCTTCGCCCGCGCCGACGAAGTGGCCGAGGCCATGGTCTGGCTGGCCACGGACTGCCCGGAGTATATCAACGGCACCTGCATCGACATCAACAACGGGGCGCTGCCCAGGTAGAGGGAATCGGCGGCAGGCTTACTGCCTGGGGAAGGTGGAAAGACTGTCGTCCACGGTGACGCCGTCGGCGAACCAGAAGCTGTTCTTGCCCCGTCCCTTGGCCCGGTACATGGCCGTATCGGCATGGTTGAGCAGCAAAGCCGCCTCCGCACCGTCCTCGGGGTAGACCGCGATGCCTATGCTCACCCCGATGCGGGCCAGCTTCCCCGAGAGGTCGAACGGGTCGGCCACCGTCTCCAGCATGCGGGAGGCGATGTTGGCGGCCTCGGCCGCGTCCTTGAGGTCCATGAGCACGGCCACGAACTCGTCTCCGGCGTAACGGGCCAGGGTGTCGTTGGAGCGCAGGCATGAGCTCAGGCGTTTTCCCACCTGTTTGAGCAACTCGTCGCCCACCTTGTGGCCGAAGGTGTCGTTGACCTTCTTGAAATCGTCCAGGTCCAGAAACAGCACGCCCACCTTGGAATTGTTGCGGTCCGCCGTGGCGATGGCCTGCTCCAGTCGGTCAGCCAGCAGCAGCCGGTTGGGCAGGCGCGTAAGCGGATCGTGGAAGGCCAGGTCGCGGATGCGCTCCTCGGCCTGGATCTTCTCGGTGACGTCCAGCACCATGAGCAGGAACCCCTTGCTCTCCCTGCGTCCCTGGATCATGGAGAAGGACAGTTCGAACCGGCCCGGAACTCCCGGCAGGGTGGTGGTCAGCTTGAAACGCCCCGAGCCCTTCAGCGCCTGGAGGGAGGGCCAGTCCTCGGGCATTCCCCTGCCCATGGCGAGAATCTCCCGCCAGGGCCTGCCCAGGGCGTCCTCGCGCACCACGCGGAACAGGTCTTCGGCCACGCGGTTCACGCGCAGTATCCTGCCCTCGCCGTCAAGCACCAGCACCGCTTCCTGAACGGAGGAAAATGTCCGCTCCCAGTCCTCGGCGGAAGTGCGCAGGGAGGACAAGGTCTGCTTGAGGCGGACGGAAAGCTGGAAAAAGGCCCGCGCCAGCCTGCCGATTTCGTCGGAAGACCGCATGGTCCGCAAGGCGTCAAGGGCGCTGGACGCGAACGGCCGGGTGAGCGCGCCCTCCGCTTTGCGCAGATCCTGGCTGATGATAAGCGCCGCATGCTCCAGAGCCTCCAGCGGCTTGACGATCCGGCGCATGGCGAAGAAGCCCACCGGCAGCACCACGCCCAGCGCTGCGAAAAAGAACATGCCCACGGCCGCAAGCCCTTCGTTCATGGTGGCGAGAGCCTCTTTCCGGGGAAGCTGCGCCAACGCCACCCAGCCCAACGCGGGCAACTGGCGCGAAGCGATGAGCACCGGAACGCCAGAGCTGTTGACCGTCTCCCCCACGCCCTCGTAGCCCTGCACCGCCCTGTCCAGGAACAGGTTGCGGCCCGCCTCCAACGAACGCAGAATCTTCGACTTGTCCGGGTGCATCAGGAACTGTCGGTTGCGGTCCACCATGTACACGTAGCCGGTGTGGCCAATCTTGCGCTGCTGCTGCTCGCCCAGCGCCGAGGGCGACAGGAGGTTCACGGAGGCCCCCAGCACCGCCAGCAGCTGTCCCGTCCGGGAAAATACGGGAGCCGTGAAGGTGAGGACGGGCAGCCCGGTGCGCATGGACACGTAGGGGTCGCCGATCACGCCCTGCTCGCGCGCCTTGGTGCGCTGGAAATAGTCCCGGTGGGCGAAGGGCTGGCCGTGAAGTTCGGCATGGTACGGATAGTCGGTGAGGAAGTTTCCGTTGCTGTCCAGCAGGAACAGGCCGTTCTCGAACTTCGGATAGAAGGCCGCCTGGCGGGCCAGGTGCTCGCGGATGGCATTCAGGTCTCCCGAGACCAGGGCCTCCCGGGGGATGTTTCCAGCTATCGCCCTTGTATCGTTCAGGTTTTCATCAACAAAAGTTCGTATTTCCCGTGCCAGGGTCGTCGCTTCAGATTCCAGATCCTGCTTGATGACGGCAACAAGAGCACGCCGTTGGTAGTCCAGCAGGAAGAGACTGGTCGCCGCGATTACTGCAAGCACCAGTCCTGAAAGAAGAAATGAGGCCTTAACACTGAGCTTCATGTGTTTTTTCCAGTTCTGTCCTATACCACACTTCCAGAGAAAACTACTACGTGAAACACGAATTTTTGTGGTTCGCAGGTCCGAAAAGGTCTATCCGATCAGGAAGACCACGCTCCGGAGGCAACATGCCCGAACATGCCAACGCCCTCATCCACGAGAAAAGTCCCTACCTCCTCCAGCACGCCCGCAATCCCGTGGACTGGCTGCCCTGGGGAGACGCGGCCTTCGCCAAGGCCAAGGCCGAGAACAAGCCCCTGTTCCTCTCCATCGGCTACTCCACCTGCCACTGGTGCCACGTCATGGAGCGCGAATGCTTCGAGGACCACGACGCCGCCGCGCTCCTGAACGCCACCGCCGTGCCCGTGAAAATAGACCGCGAGGAACGCCCCGACCTGGACAACATCTACATGACCGCCTGCCAGCTCATGACCGGCGCGGGCGGCTGGCCCCTGTCCGTGTTCATCGACCACCAGGGACGCCCGTTTTTCGCCGCCACCTACATCCCCAAGCACACCCGCTTCGGGCGCATGGGGCTCATGGACCTTCTGCCCAAGATCAGCGAGGTCTGGACGCGCCGCCCCGCCGAGGTGGAACAGGCCGCCGCCAACGTCCTG
Source organism: Acidobacteriota bacterium (assembly GCA_046566965.1). GTDB lineage: Bacteria > Desulfobacterota > Desulfovibrionia > Desulfovibrionales > Desulfovibrionaceae > Fundidesulfovibrio. Next base: position 67,629 of record JBKICU010000014.1, on the reverse strand, counting down.
AACGCCCTGACCGACCACCAGCGCGCCACGCCCGCCCAGGAAGGCCCCGGCCCAAAGACCCTCGACACCGCGTACCGCCAGCTGGCATCCCGCTTCGACCCGGACCACGGCGGCTTCGGCCAGTCACCCAAGTTCCCCTCGCCGCACCAGCTGCTTTTCCTGCTGCGCCACCACAAGCGCACCGGCGAGCCCCTGGCTCTGGACATGGCCGCCAAAACCCTCACCGCCATGCGCCTGGGCGGCCTGTTCGACCACGTCGGCCTGGGGTTCCACCGCTACTCCACCGACCAGCACTGGCTCCTGCCCCACTTCGAGAAGATGCTCTACGACCAGGCCATGCTGCTCATGGCCTACGCAGAAGGCTTCCAGGCCACCGGCGACCCGCTGTTCAAGCGGACCGCCCTGGAAATCGCCCGCTACGTGCTGCGCGACATGACCAGCCCCGAGGGCGCGTTCTTCAGCGCCGAGGACGCCGACAGCGAAGGCGAGGAAGGAAAATTCTACGTCTGGACCATCGACGAGGTGCGCGCCGTGCTCTCGGAAGAAGACACGGGCCTCTTCGTGCGCCTCTTCGGCCTGCTGCCCGACGGGAACTTCGTCGAGGAGTCCACCCAGGAAAAGACCGGCTCCAATATTCCCCATCTGGCCTCGCCACCTCCCCCCCAGTTGGTCGAACGCCTGGAGGACATCCGCGCCCGGCTCTTCGCGGCCCGCGAAAAACGCGTGCATCCCCACAAGGACGACAAGATCCTCACCGACTGGAACGGCCTCATGATCGCCGCCCTGGCCCAGGCCGCCCGCATCCTCAACGAGCCGGACCTCGCCGGCGCGGCAGGCAGGGCCGCCGACTTCCTGCTGGCGCGCCTGCGCGATCCCTCCGGCGCTCTCCTGCACCGCTACCGCGACGGCGAGGCCCGCATTCCAGCCAATCTGGACGACCACGCCTTCCTGGCCTGGGGGCTTCTGGAACTCTACCAGGCCACCTTCGACCTGGGCTGGCTGCAAGCCTCCCTGGACCTGACCGACCAGATGATCGAACGCTTCCAGGACGCCGAGAACGGCGGCTTCTTCTTCACCGCCCACGACGCCGAGACCCTCCTGGTGCGCCAGAAGGAATTCTTCGACGCGGCCCTGCCCTCGGGCAATTCCGTGGCCATGCTGGTTCTGGCCAAGCTCTCGCGCCTGGCCGCGCGCCACGACCTGGCCGAGCGGGCGGCGCTTCTCTCGCGCAGCCTGGGCCAGACCGTGGAGCGCGCCCCGTCCGGCTTCACCATGCTGCTCTGCGGGCTGGACTTCGCCTTCGCGCCCGGCGCGGACGTGGTGCTCTCCGGACCGGACGACGCCTCCTTGGAGCCGTTCCTTGAAGCCGTCCGCTCACGCTACCTGCCCTCCACGCTGATACTCAAGCGCGACCCGGGCGGCGAACTGGCTTCGCTCGCCGCCTACACCGCAGGCATGTGCCCCCTGGACGGCAAGGCCACCGCCTTCGTCTGCCGCGACGGACGCTGCGAACCACCAACGACCGACCCGGCGAAGATGCTGGAGCTGCTGGGATAAGTCGGGCTCCGCCCGAACCCGGCAGGGCTCTGCCCTGCACCCGCCAGGGGAGAAGCCTCCCCTGGACCCGGCTTTCCGCTTCGCGTCGCGCGCGGTAGTTCGGGCAAGGGGCTGGGGCTGGCGACTGTCCCGCTCGTGTCCTGGCGGGCGGGCTAGAACCGATTTGAAGACGATTCGTCGCCCGCCCGCCAGAACCCGATCGTGACAGCCACCAGCCCCAGCCATCATCAAGCACGGCGATCATAAAAACAAAAAAGCCCTGAAGCGCGGCTTTGCGCGCTTCAGGGCTCTCTTGCGAGCTTTCCAAACAGTAACGGTGCTGCCCGCGAAGCGGATGCAGGGTCCAGGGGGATCATCCCCCTGGCGGGTCCAGGGCGGAGCCCTGGCAGGGTCTGGGACGGAGTCCCAGCATCTCCCCTCAGCACCCTGCGACAAATAAATCTTGCCCATTTCGTAGTGCCAAACTATACGCAATGTCATGCCCGCAAAGACACCTCTTGAACCCTACACGCTTCAGACTGCGACCGGTTTCCCGTCGCCCGCGCAGGATTACCTCGACCAGCGCCTGGACCTGAACCAGCTCCTGGTGCGCAACGCTCCGGCCACGTTCTACATGCGCGTGCAGGGCGACTCCATGCGCGGCGCGGGCATCGCGTCCGGTGATCTTCTGGTGGTGGATCGCTCCCTCCAGGCGCGCCCGGGCAGCGTGGTGGTGGCCTGCGTGGACGGGGAGCTTACGGTCAGACGTCTCAGGCGCGGCAAGGCCGGGCTTGTCCTGTCCGCCGACAACGGCGGCGAACCTGTTGTTGCGTTGCACGAGGAGTCCCGGGCTGAGGTGTGGGGCGTGGCCACGCACGTCATCCATTCGCTCGGACAGGATTGAGGCGGTGACGCATGAAGCTGGCGCTGATGGACTGCAACAATTTCTACGCTTCCTGCGAGCGCGCCTTTGCGCCGCACCTGGCCGGACGGCCCGTGGTGGTGCTCTCCAACAACGACGGCTGCGTCATCGCCCGCTCCCAGGAGGCCAAGGACCTGGGCGTGCCCATGGGCGCGCCGGAGTTCAAGTGCCGCGCCCTGTTCAAGCGCCACGGCGTAGCGGTGTTCTCGTCGAACTATGCCCTCTACGGCGACATGTCCGCACGGGTGATGGCCGTGGCGGGCGGATTGTCGCCGCGCATGGAGGTCTATTCCATCGACGAGGCGTTCCTGGACCTGACGGGCCTTGCGCGCCCGGAGGACCATGCCCGGCTGGTGCGCGAGAGAGTGAAGCGCTGCACCGGCATTCCCGTGTCCATCGGCATCGGCCCCACCAAGACGCTGGCCAAGCTGGCAAACAAGCTGGCCAAGAAGAACGCGGGACTCGGGGGCGTGCTGGACCTTCCCGATGCACCCGGGCGCGAGGAGCTCCTCGGACGGGTGGAGATACGCGACGTGTGGGGCATCGGGCCGCGCCACGGCAAGCGGCTGATGGAGCGCGGCGTGCGCACGGCCCTGGATTTCTGCCGTCTGCCTCGCGAGTTCGTACAGAAAAGCATGACGGTGACGGGGTTGCACACCTGGCTGGAACTGCGCGGCGTCCCCTGCATCGGCCTGGAGGGCGGCGGAAAATCCAGAAAGGCCATCGTGTCCTCGCGATCCTTCGGGCATCCAGTGGAGGGACTGGAGGACCTGCGCGAGGCCCTGAGCCACTACGCCGCGCTGGCCGCCGGAAAGCTGCGCGCCCAGAAAGGGCAGGCCGCATCGCTCCAGGTATGGCTGGAGACCAATTCGTTCGTGGAGGGTGACCCGCAATACACCGCCGGGCAGAGCGCGGCACTGAATCCGGCCACCGCTCACACCACGCGCATCGTGCGTGCGGCGCTGGAGGTGCTGGAGCGCATCTACCGCCCGGGTTTTCGCTACAAGAAAGCGGGAGTGATGCTCACGGGCATCGAGGCGGCGGCCACGGCCCAGCTCCCGCTGCTGGGCGCGCCGGAAGATGCGGGCGACAGCGCCGGACGGGGCGGACGCCTGATGGAGGCCCTGGACCGGGTGAACGCCAAATGGGGCCGGGAGACCCTTTTCCCGGCGTCGTCAGGCATCGCGCGCGCCTGGGACATGCGCCAGATGCACCGCTCCCCGCGCTACACGACGTCGTGGGCGGAACTTCCCGTGGCTCGGGCCTGAGTGGTTGCCCATGGCCGCTGATATGGGGTAAGGATGAGTGGATCTCATCTCCAAGGAGTCACCATGAAGCCCAAGGCACTTATCGTTTCAGCCGATGCGTTTGAGGATTCTGAACTGCTCTATCCCTATTACCGTCTGCAGGAAGCCGGGTACGAGGTGGACATCGCCGCGCCCAACGCAGGGTCCATCACCGGCAAGCACGGCTACACCGTCAACGCCAACCTCTCCCTGGCCGACGTGGAGGACGCGGGGTCCTGCGGATACAAGCTGCTGCTCCTGCCCGGCGGCAAGGCTCCCGAGGCCCTGAAGGCCATTCCCAAGGCTCTGGACATAGCCAGAGACTTCGCCGGGTCCGGCGCGCCCATCGCGGCCATCTGCCATGGCCCCCAGATACTGGCCGCCGCGGGCCTGCTGCGCGGACGCAAGGCCACCTGCTACAAGAGCGTGGCCGATGAAATCACCGCAGCCGGAGCCCTCTACGAAGACTCGGAAACCGTGGTGGACAAGAACCTGGTCACCGCACGGCAACCCTCGGACCTTCCGGCCTTCATGCGTGCGGTCATGGCCATGATCGGCTGAAACACCGCGCCGGAGGCCGGTTCCGGCAGGCGCGGCCATAAAGCCGCAGGCGTCCGATGCCCGGTTCCCGGATACAGGGACATGTTTCCGGGAACCGGGGCATGACGCCCCCACTACACGTCCGGCGGCTTTGGGTGTAGGCTGGGATCATGAGCCGCACCGTATATCTCGATCACGCCCCGGCATACCACAGCCCGGACCTGGACGCCGCCGTGGGGCGGCTGCTTGAACTGGCCGGATGCCGCCCCTCGCGCGGGCAGCGCGTGCTGGTGAAACCCAATCTGGTGGCCCCGTCCAATCCGGGCCTGACCTGCACGCGCCCCGAAGTGGTGCGCGCGGCCTGCCGCTACCTGGCCGATTTCGGCGCAAACGTCCTGGTGGGGGACTCCCCGGCCTTCGGCACGGGGCGCATCGTGGCGCGCGCAAGCGGCCTGGACAAGGCCCTGACCGGGCTGCCCGTCAGGCTCGTCAACTTCACGCGCCCCCGGCAGGTGACGCTCACACAGGGCGGCTCCATCGGCGTGGCCTCCCAGGCCCTGGATGCGGATCTTCTGGTGAACATTCCGCGCTTCAAGGTGCACGACCAGATGCTCCTGACCCTGGCGGTGAAGAACACCTTCGGCTGCGTCTGCGGGTTCCGCAAGGCCGTGGCGCATCAGGTGCATGGCGAGAAGGGCACGCGCTTCGAGAGCATGATCATGGACGTGTGCCGGGCCATGCCGCCTTCGGTGAGCCTGGTTGACGGCGGAGTGGCCATGCACGTCCGCGGCCCGGCCAAGGGCGAGCCGTATGCGCTGGGTCTTCTGGGCGCGAGCCTCGACCCGGTGGCCCTGGATTGCGCCCTGCACGCCGTGCTGGGCCTGCCCCCCGACGCCACGCCGCTTGGGCGGGAGGCTGTTCGGCGCGGCCTGACCGCGGACGTTTCGTATCCGTTGAAAGCGCCCCGTGATTTTCCTGCCCAGGGATTTGTGCTGCCTTCCACCCTGGCCGATGTGGCCTTCAAGCCCTCCCGTTTTCTGAGGGGACGGCTGAAAAGCCTGTGCGTGCGCCTGCGAGGAGGAGACGAGGCGTAACGACGTCTCGGGATACCTTTTCTATCTTGTGGCAATGTGCTATATTGTTAGGCGTATGTCCGACAACCAACGCGAACGCCATGTGGTCGTGGGCCGGGTCCAGGGCGTGGGATTTCGGCCCTTCGTCTACCGTCTCGCCAGGGAACACGCCCTGGCCGGTTACGTCCTGAACGCGCCGGAAGGCGTGATCATCGAGGTGCAGGGACCGCACGAGAGCCTGGAACGCTTCGCCACGGACCTCATCGAAACCCTGCCGCCGCTGGCCATGATCGTGGAACACTCACGCGAGAGCGTGGCCGCCATCCCGGAGGACGTAGGCGGGGAATTCGCCATACGGAAGAGCACGGCGGGAATCGGCCACCACGTGCTGGTAAGCCCGGATATGGCCACCTGCCCGGACTGCCTGGCGGACATGGCCGATCCGGCCAACCGCCGCTACCGTTACCCGTTCACCAACTGCACCAACTGCGGCCCGCGCTACACCATCACCAGGAGTCTGCCCTACGACAGGCACGCCACGTCCATGGCCTGCTTCCCCCTGTGCGACGCCTGCCGCGCCGAATACGAAGACCCGCTGGACCGCCGCTTCCACGCCCAGCCCAACGCCTGTCCCGTATGCGGCCCCAGGCTCTGGCTGACCGACCGACACGGCAAGACGCTGGCCGAGGGCGCAAAGGCCGTGGCCAATGCGGTCAAGGCCCTGCGCAGCGGCAGGATATTGGCGCTCAAGGGCCTGGGGGGATTCCACCTGGCCGCGGATGCATCCAGCCATGAGGCTGTGGCCGAACTGCGCCGCCGCAAGAAGCGCCCGGCCAAGCCCCTGGCCGTCATGGCCGCGGACCTGGAGACGCTCTCACGCCTGGCGCATGTTTCGCCGCAGGAGGCGGCTCTGCTCACCGGGCGCGAACGCCCCATCGTGCTGGTGACGCTCAAGCCTGACGCGCGCCTGTCGCCGGACATCTCCCCCGACACCGGCCAGCTAGGGGCCATGCTGCCCTACACGCCGCTTCACCAGGTGCTGCTGACCGCCCTGCGGGAGTCCCTGCCATCCGACACCAACGTCGTGGCCGCCCTGGTGATGACCAGCGGCAACCTGAGTTCCGAGCCCATCTCGCTGGGCAACCGGGAGGCGCTGTCCCGCCTGGGCTCACTGGCCGATTTCTTCCTGCTGCACGACCGGGACATCCTGGTTCGCACCGACGACAGCGTGGTGCGCGTCCTGCCCGCAGATGACAACCGGGACAGGAGCGGTGCGCAGGCTGCTGTCCAGTTCCTGCGCCGGGCAAGAGGGTACACGCCCTCCCCCATATTTTTGCCGTCCAAGGGACCCTGCGTCCTTGGCGTAGGCCCGGAACTCAAGAACACCGTGTGCCTCACCAAAGGCGGTCAGGCTTTCGTGAGCCAGCATATCGGGGATATGCAAAACCTGGAGACCGCAGCCTTCCACAAGGAGGTCATCGACCACCTGGAACGCATCCTCCAGGTGCGGCCCGAGGCCGTGGTGGCCGACCTGCACCCGGATTACCTCTCCACCCGCTACGCCCTGGAGGAGTCGGGCTTGCCCGTGCTCCGGCTGCAACATCATTACGCCCACGTCCTGGCGGTGATGGCCGAAAAGGGCCTGATGGAACCCGTATTGGGGCTGGCCCTGGACGGTTCGGGCTACGGCGAAGACCGCACCATCTGGGGCGGCGAATTCCTCTATGTGGACCCGGTGCGCATGGAGTTCAAGCGCCTGGCGCATTTCGCCCCATTTCGCCTGCCCGGCGGCGAGGCCGCCATCCGCCAGCCCTGGCGGCTTGCCATGGCCGCCCTGTGCGCCCTGGGCAGGGACCCGTTCGCGGGGGACTGGCCCTGGCTCAAGGGCCGGGAGCAGGCGGCAGAACTTGTGCGGACCATGTTGGACAAAGGCCTGAACAGCCCTGTGACCAGCAGTTGCGGGCGGCTGTTCGACGCGGTGAGCGCCCTGGTCGGCCAATGCTCCGAGATCAGCTACGAAGGCCAGGCCGCCATACGGCTCGAGCATATTCTGGACCCCGGCGAGACGGGTGGCTACGTCTGCGGCCCTCTTTCCGCCGCGGAAGACGGCGGCGCGCAGATATTCGATTCCCTGTCCCTGGTGGCCCAGGCCGCGGACGACACCCTTCGCGGAATCCCGGCCACGGTGGTCAGCAGCCGGTTCCACAACGGACTGTCAAGTGGCCTGGCCCAAGCAGCCTTGGCTCTCTGCAACCGTATTGGAACGAGGCATGTTGCACTCAGTGGAGGCGTATTTCTCAATAAAACGCTTTCCAGGTCGCTCCATCGCAATCTATCTTTGCATGGGCTTACATCACATATGCATGAACAGACTCCTCCCGGAGACGGATGCATATCCCTCGGGCAGGCTTTTTTTGGCCAGATCACCCTATCCAGCAGCACGTCATAAGTTCACGACAACACACGCCCCGAGGAACCACTCGTGCTTCGCAGTGCGCGTGCGGTTTAACGTATTCCCTTCTTAAAACACATTCTCATCTGCAAGAGACCGCCCGGACTGGGTTTGCGACTTGCCTATCTTCATTTGTAAGAGAGAGTTACGAGCATTCCTCACGCAAAAAGGAGGGAAACCCTACTTTTTAACTTGCGTACTCCCGAATACTCTATATATACGATATTACGCCAGCCGCGACTCTGGGTCCGCAACATGTCCCGTTTACGGGATACCGTTACGGTCGCTGACGTCCCCTTCGGGATAAGGCAAGCGGCCTGCGCGCTTTCGCGATCCCCCAACGGCCCGAGAACAGAGACCCGGCCGTAAGAAGACGTACAAGCAGTCCCCATGTGACCCGGCTTTGGCAGCCCAGCCGCTGCTGACGACCCGGGTTCGGGGTTCGCGCCAAAAGGCTAAACGGAGCGCCCAATATTTTCCCGGGCCATGAGGTGAACATCATGTACAATGCTTTCGACGAAGCGCTTGAGCGCATCAAGCGGGCCACAGGCGCCCGCACCCAGGTTGACCTGGCGGCCATCCTCGGAATCCGGCAGTCGAGCATTTCCGATGCCAAGCGTCGGCAGTCCATCCCTGCCGACTGGCTGCTCAAGCTGTACCGCAGCCACGGCCTCAACCCCGATTGGGTCACCACCGGCGAAGCCCCCCAGGTGCTGCGCGAAGGCTTGGCGCTGCCCGTGGGCCTTATGGAATCCGGTGCCGGGTACGCCTCGGACAAGCCCAAATCCCGCCAGGTTCCCGTCAGCGCCATGACCGGCGTGACCTACGACCCCGAGAAAGGCGTCCTGGAAGAAAAACCCATAGAGATGCTGGCCATCCCCGAGTCCTTCGCCTGTCCCGGCCTGACCGTCTTCAAGATGGAGCAGCAGGACATGGAACCGATCATCCGCCGTGGCGGCTACATCGGCATCAACAAGGACCAGAAGCAGTTGCGCTCCGGCGAAGCCTTCGCCGTGGTGCTTCCTCATGAGGGCCTTGTCATCCGCAGGCTCATCAACGACTTCGAAAAGGACGAGATCATCCTTCGCACCGAGAATTCCAGCGCGAGCGGGCAGTCTCTCCCCGCCTCCGCAGTCATCGGCAAGATCGTCGGCCGCGTCTGGTGGGTCCTTCAGGAACTGTAGACCGGCCTTTGCGCTCGTTTTGAGGCCGCCCTCCCCATCCGGGGGGGGGCGGCCTTTATCGTTTTATACGGACAAGCCATATCGCAAAGCCCACGTGACGGCATTGCATATACCTATATCGCCTTTCGCCACTTGGCATTGCGCGTACAAAAAGAAGCATTGCGGTTTGAATTCCTTGGTGGTAGTCTCGGCATTGGCTATATGGTATATAGACAAATAAATGGAGATTGGCCGATGCCTACTTCTTCGACCAGCGACGAAAAACTCCATGAGCAGGACCGCACCACCCCATCCGTTTTCAAAGCCGGGTTCGCGAGACTGAAAACAACCCTGGGGTTCAAGAATCAAAAGGAATTGGCGGACATCCTGGAAATCAGGCAATCAAGCATCTCCGACGCGAAGCGTCGCGACGTGATCCCTGCGGACTGGGCCATCAAGCTCCTGCGCAAGGAGCGCATCAACCCGCACTGGATTTACGTAGGGATGCACCCCATGCGCATAGGCGACCCGCAGGAAGCCCCACGGTGCGACTCCTTCGCGGGACAGTCCTCGTTCCTGCAGAAATTCGCGACGAAGTCATTGTCCATCATCGTCATGCAGGACGCGTCCATGGAACCGGAGATCCCCCGCGATTCCCATGTGGGCATAAACATCGACGACCGGGAACTGGTGAGCGGAGCACTCTACGGAGTGAACCTCCCCTACGAGGGATTCACCGTCCGGCGCATAGTCGCCAGCGGCGGGCTCAAGGCCACCCTTCGCGCGGAAAACCGCTCCATTCCCGCGATTACCGTGGACCACGCCAGGCTGGGGGCCATTCTCGCGGGAAGGGCCGTCTGGATTCGATCCTGCCCCTGAGGCATCTGCGCCCGAGACAAACGGACGTACTTCGACTATGGTTTTTCCCCGCACGTCACAGGGAGGAGCCATGCCGAAAATGAAAGTCACCGCGCCGGACATCGCCGCCGCCAAAGGCCAGCGCAAACTGGTGGTCATCACCGCATACGATGCGGGTCAGGCCGCAATCGCCGAAGCGGCCGGGGCGGACATCCTCCTGGTGGGGGACTCGCTGGGAATGGTGGTGCTTGGCCACGAAGACACGGTGAGCGTCACCATGGAGCAGATGCTCCACCACGCCGGGGCGGTGGCCAGGGGCGCTCGACGCGCCCTGGTTCTGGCGGACATGCCTTTCCTGTCGTATCAGGCGGACACTGCGCAGGCGGTGGCCAATGCCGGGCGCCTGCTCAAGGAGGCCAGGGCGCAGGCCGTGAAGATGGAAGGCGGACGCGAGATAGTTCCCCAGATACGGGCCATGGTCCAGGCGGGCATCCCGGTGATGGGGCATCTGGGACTCACCCCGCAGCACGTGGCCGCGCTGGGAGGATACAAGGTCCAGGCCCGGACTGCCGAAGCCGCATCCCTGCTCCTGGAAGACGCGCAGGCGATTGCCGAGGCGGGATGCTTCGCCATGGTGCTCGAATGCGTGCCCTCGCCCGTGGCCGAACTGGTCACCGGGTCGGTGCCCATCCCCACCATCGGCATCGGAGCCGGACCGGACTGCGACGGCCAGGTGCTGGTCTTCCACGACCTGCTTGGCCTTTACGGGGATTTCAAGCCCAGGTTCGTGAAGCGCTACGCCGATCTGGGCCATCTGGCCAGGATGGCCCTGGAGCAGTTTGCGGAGGATGTACGCTCCGGAGCATTTCCCGACCAGGAGCACAGCTTCGAAATGGCCCCGGAGGAACTGGAAAAGCTCTTGGGAGACAGGCCGAGCTCCTGAGCACGAACGCCCTACCGCGCTCGCGGACATAGTTCGGCCTTGGAACAAACGTCCCCGCTCCTCAACCGGCATTCGTGCGCGCCGGAGTCCCGTCCGAAGAATTCAGCACCCAAGGCCAGGAATGCCGGCCGTGGCCGGGTCACTGACCGGCAGCCTGGGCGGCACGACGGGCAATGGGCCGAGCGTTCAGATCAGCACTGAAAGAAACCGGAAGCGACGCTCATCCTGGCTCGCTCCTCGTCCTCCCGGCGCGACTGACAATGCACGCACAGGGTGGCCATGGGCTGGGCCTTGAGGCGGGCCTGGGCGATGTCCTCGCCGCATTCTTCGCAGATGCCGTACTCCCCGGCTTCCACCCTGGCCAGGGCATCCCGAATGGCCGCCAGGGCCAGGCGGTCGCGTTCGCGCATGAGCAGGGCGAAATTGCGTTCCGCCTCCAGGGAGGCGCGGTCGGCCAGGTCCGGCGGCAGGATTTCCTCTCCGGCCAGTTCATCCATGGAGTCGCGCATCTTGGCCATGGTCTTCTCCATCATGGCGGTGAGGGTGGCGGTGAAGGATTCGATCATCTGCGTGGTCATGGCGTCCTCCCTTCTGAGTTCCGGTTTCGGCCCAGGTCCATCCGGGGCCGTCTCGACCTCTCTGGCTTGATGCCTCATCCCTCACGCACGTTGAGATGGCGTTTCCGCTCCGTGACAATCTCGTGCTGCGCGCAACGATCCATTTTTTGGGATGCACACTGTCGAGCCTTGCTTTTTTTCCCTCAGCATTTAAAGTAGTGTGGTTGACGAAATTTATTACTTCGAGAGGCGGGGGGTTCAGGATGCAGATGAAGGTGTATGATGTTGATGTCAGGGATTTTATTCAACAAAACCGCGGTGTTTTTCTGGTTTTGTCTCAGGACCCCCTCTTCAACAAGAACTTGCGCACCACTCTCTTGCGCCACCTGCACATCAAGGACGACTGCGTCTTCAACGTAACCAACCAGGAGCAACTCCACAAAGAGCTGCGGCAACTGCTCGGGCAGAACCACAAAGTGGTTTTCTTCGTGGAACGCGAGATCAATGGAAAATACTGCCACGACCTGGTCCAGTTCCTCAAAAACCAGTACCCCGATGTGCTCATCATCATCCTTACTGGCGAAGTTGCCCGCGAAATCCTCATCTATCTTCACGAGATCGGCGCAAACAACGTCATCACCAAGCCTATCTCGCCGGACATGCTGATCGAGAAGATAGCCTTCACGGTCAAACCCCGCGGGCAGATCGGCGAACTCATCGAGGCCGGCAGGAAGCTGAACGAGACCGGCAAGTTCGACGATGCCGCGACTCTGGCTCATAAGATCCTGGAGATAAAGCCCGGCAGCCCCGCAGCCCTCCTGATGCTGGGAGACAGCTTCAAGGGCCAGGGCAAGATGGACGAGGCCCTGAACGCCTACATGGAAGCCTCGCGCAACGGGAAACTCTTCCTTGATCCCATCAAGAAGATCGCCGAACTGCACAAGCTCACCGGAAACGTGCGCGAAGAAACCAAGTATCTGGAACGCCTGGACAAGCTGAGCCCGCTCAACGTGGACCGCAAGATCAGCATCGGGGACAACTACATGTCCCTGGGCGAGCGCGAGAAGGCAGTGGAAATCTTCGACGACGCCATCAAGCTGGCCACCAAGGAAGCCCTGGCCCAGGTCGGACGGGTCACGCGCACCATCGCCGAGCACTGCATCTCCAACGCTCCGGAGCTCTCCGAGAAATATCTGCGCCAGTCCCTGGAATCCAAGAAGGGCATGCTGGACAAGTCCGACATCGAGACCTTCAACCGCCTGGGGATCACCCTGCGCAAGCAGGGCAAGCCCGAACTGGCCATCGAGGAATACCGCAAGGCCCTGAAGATCGCGCCCAACGACGCTGGCCTCTACTACAACATGGCCATGGCCTACAGCGAAGGGCGCCAGTTCCAGGACGCCTTCAACTTCCTGGACAAGGCCCTGACCATAAGTCCCGATCTCTGGAATTCCAGCGAGACGGTCTGCTTCAACATCGCCACGGTGTTCTTCCGGGCGGCGAGAAAAGAACGGGCGACCGAATATCTGCAGAAGGCCCTGTCCATCAACCCCAACTTCGAACGCGCCAAGGCCATGCTGCGCGAATTGTAGGCCGGGCCCTCGCAAGCTGAAACAAATCCAGCGCCTTCACCAGGCCAAAGGGTTCGCCCTTTGGCCTGTTTTACGAACTTCGAACGCTGTCACAACGGGCAGTAACCACACGGACTTTTCATGATAATGCATCCTGATTTCGATCCTGTCGCGCTGTCTCTCGGGCCTCTCCAAGTGCGCTGGTATGGCCTCATGTACCTCTTCGGCTTTGCGGCGGGCTGGCTGCTGGCGCGCGTCCGGGCGGCGCGGCCCGGTTCCGGCTGGACCCCGGCCATGGTGGACGACTTCATCACCTGGTGCGTGCTGGGCCTGATTCTTGGCGCGCGCCTGGGCTACGTCCTGTTCTACGATCTTGGCGCTTACATCCGCGATCCCCTGGCGATCGTGCAGGTCTGGCATGGGGGCATGAGCTTCCACGGCGGCATGATCGGCCTGTGCATCGTGGTCTGGTTCTTCGCGCGCAGGCACAAGATGACCTTTCTGCAGATCGGCGATTTCCTGTCGCCCCTGGCCCCTCCGGGACTTTTCTTCGGACGCCTGGGCAACTTCATCAACGGCGAACTCTGGGGAGCGCCTTCCGACGTGTCCTGGGCCATGATCTTTCCCGATCCCAGGGCGGGCGGCGTGCCGCGCCACCCCTCCCAGCTCTACGAGGCCGGGCTCGAGGGTCTGGTGCTGTTTACTGCGCTGTGGATCTACTCCTCCAGGCCAAGGCCTGCCGGATGCGTCACCGGCATGTTCCTGGCGCTCTACGGTCTGTTCCGTTTCCTGGTGGAATTCATCCGCGAGCCGGACCCGCAGCTGGGCTATCTGGCCTTCGGCTGGCTGACCATGGGACAGGTCTTGTCGCTGCCCATGATTCTGGTGGGCGGGGGGCTGATTCTGAGGGGCGTGCTGTCCGGCCGGCTCCGAGGCGCGGCCAGGTAAGGCAAGAAGCCGCTGCGGGCGGCTTGCTCTCATCGATGAACGTCACGACAACGGTCGGCGTATTCCCCAGGGAATGCGCCGACCGTCCGGTATTTGACGTCCTAATCCTTCTGGAGGGGGATCAGCGCGAATTCACCGCATACGTCCTGGGCTTCGGTTTCCGCCCAGACCGCGATGAGGGTTTTGCCGCGCAGTGAATCGACTCCTTCCACCAGCGGACGCGGAGCGTGCCGTTTGCAGAAACCCCATTCGCCCTTCTGCATCTCTTCAGGCGGACAGTAGCGGTTCTCGTAGGGTATTGGCCCTTTCCAGTAACGGCAATTCTTACAACGAGTCTTTCTCATGGTTTCGGCAACCCCTCCAGGGCGAGTTCGAAGATTGCGGGCCAGAGTTTCCCGGTCACATAGAGTTTTTTCGCTGCCGGGTCCCAGGCGATGCCATTCAGATCGGAGTCTTGAGACAATGCGCCAAGGCGTGCCCGCAACGGTGCGCAGTCGATCCAGGCGGCCACCTGACCGGTCGCGGGCGAGACGACCGCTATGCGATCCTCATGCCAAATATTGGCCAGGATGAAACCCTCCACCCATTCCAGTTCATTTAACCGGACCACAGGCCGTCCCGCATCGGTGACGCCCACGGTCCGCGTGGGACGCATGGTGGCCGGGTCGCGCCAGGTCAGCGTGGCGGACCCGTCGCTGGTCACCAGCCCGAAGGGCGTGGTCGCCACCCCCCAGCCCTCGCCGTGCAGGGGAAGGGTCCGCACTCGCTCCAGGCTGTCCGCGTCGTAGACGTGCACCTTGGCGTTGCGCCAGGTCAGCTGATAGAATTGCCCACCCCAGAGGGCAAGCCCTTCGCCGAAATCCTCACGGTCCAGCTCCACCTGACGGAGCACCCTGCCGGTAGCGGGCTCCACCTTGCGCAGGCTGGAGCGGCCGTGCAGACCGGTGCTCTCATACAGATGCCCGCCCCAGAACAGCAGCCCCTGGGTGAAGGCCCCCTGGTCGTGGGGCAGCACCGCGGATACGCTGTAGGAGACTGTCCTGGCGTCGACCCGGAGAACCATCACCAGCAGGAGGGGCAGGACAAGCGTTGCGATACGTATGGGTTGCATATGAAATTTAACCATCATGAACAGTGGGTGGAGGTTGCGTCTGACGAGGCGCATCGGGGAAAAATGGTCCGGCGCATGTGCCCTTTCGCCCACCTACCTCATTACGACAAGGGGCATCAAGCACTGTGGATGGCTGGCCTGGGTATTCCCTACTGACAGGCTGCGGCATTGTCCTCCATAATTCCAACAGCTTATGCATAAGCACCTGTATCATTCTTCTGCGCGACGGCATTTGCGTACTGGGGCAACCGTCGGGGCAAGTCTCACTGTTCATTTCCTGCTTTCATCTTGACAGAACTCGTTTGATGAACAATTTGTAAGGACGATTTCAGGTTCAGAGGTTTGACTTTATTTCAACCCAGTTGATATGAACGTCACAACTGGCAATTCCAGTTCAAGGAGGAATGCATGAACGCTGTATCGAAACGCTTTCTTATTCTTGGTCTTCTTCTGGCATTCGGCCTGACCGCCGGCCTCGCCCATGCCAAAGCCCTGACCGCCGGCACAGTCTACGTCGAACCCAAGGTCGGGTTCTACGGCAACTCCAACAAGAACATCGGCTCCATGTTCTCCTTCGGCGGAGAAGCTGGATTCTTCGTCCTCGACGGCCTGTCCATCAGCGGCGAGGCCCTGGGCTACGTCGTCAACCAGAAAAAGATCCCTTACTCCTGGGCCAACTCCTGGGAGACCGTCGGCGCCTTCAGCCCCATCGGCATAGTGCGCTATCACTTCGTCAACGAGGAAAACTACTCCGTGTTTGCCGGCATCGGCCTGGGCGGTTTCTTCTCCGGCACGAAGATCCCCCGCAACGGTTACACCGCGAACCTGACCGAGATCGCGGAAGTCGGCTTCAACGTGTTCCTCACCGACATGGTGAGCCTGCAAATCGCCGGACGTTGGCAGCACATCGGCCCGTTCTCCAGCGACAAGGGCGCGGACAACTGGGGCGGTAACGCAGCAGTAAAGTTCGTTTTCTAACCCCTGGAGTGTGTAAGGCCCCTCCTTGCGGAGGGGCCTTTTTCTTTTCGTGGAAAGGCGCTATACGCTCTCCGGGGTTGCATTTTGGCATCCGCCACGCTTTATACTCAAACCAAGGCCATCATGGACAACACATCAGACAAATCCCAGACCCCGGAAGAATTCGAAACCCTCATCGAACCAGAGGCCTCGCTTCCCGAAATTTCCCTTGAGGATCTCCCCGAGCCTCTGCGCGCCGCCGTTGCCAGGGCAGGCTGGCCGGGGCTCATGCCCGTGCAGGCCAAGTCACTGCCCTACCTGCTCACCGGCCAGGACCTCATGGTCCAGTCGCGCACCGGCAGCGGCAAGACCGGGGCGTTTCTCCTGCCGATCTTCAATCTGCTCGATCTTGGCGTACACCAAACCCAGGCCCTGATCCTCTGCCCCACCCGCGAACTGGCCAAGCAAGTGGCCATGGAAGCCGAGATGCTCTTCGAGGGTACGGAACTCAGGGTCGCCACAGTGTACGGCGGCGTGGGCTACGGCCCCCAGACTGACGCGCTGCGCGCTGGAGCCCACCTGGTCGTGGGCACCCCGGGCCGCATCCTGGACCACCTGCTGCGCCGCAACCTCACCCTGGACGGCATGCGCGTGCTGGTGTTCGACGAAGCAGACCGCATGCTCTCCATCGGCTTCTACCCGGACATGAAGGAGATCAAGCGCTACCTTCCGCCCAAGCGCCGCGTCTCCACCTTCCTCTTCTCGGCCACCTACCCGCCCCACGTGCTGCGCCTGGCCGAAGAGTTCATGGACCATCCGAATTTCCTTTCGCTCTCCGCCAAGCAGGTCCATGTGGCGGACATCCTGCACGTCTACCACGAAGTGCCGGGCATGGACAAAGACCGCTGCCTGGTGCGCCTTCTGGAGATCGAGAACCCCACGTCGGCCATCATCTTCTCCAACACCAAGGCCAACGTGCACTACATCACCGAAGTGCTCAAAGGCTTCGGATACGACGCCGAGGAACTCTCCGCCGACCTGACCCAGGCCAAGCGCGAGCAGGTGCTCATGCGCCTGCGCAAGGGAACCCTGCGCTTTCTGGTGGCCACGGACGTGGCCGCGCGCGGCATCGACATCCCCGAGCTGTCCCACGTCTTCCAGTACGAAACTCCCGAGGACCCGGAATCCTACGTTCACCGGGCAGGCCGCACGGGCCGCGCCGGAGCCTCCGGCACGGCCATCACGCTCGTGAACATCATGGAAGAGCTGGCCATGAAGCGCATCGGCCAGCGTTTCGGCATCGAGCTGGTCAAAAAGCCCGTGCCCACCGACGAGGACGTGTCCGCCGTGGTGTCGGAGCGCCTCACGGCTCTTCTGGAAGCCGAGGTGCGCACGCTTGCGCCCCTCAAGAAGGTGCGCCTGCAACGCTTCCTGCCTCTGGCCCAGGAACTGGCCGCCTCTGAAGACGCAGCGCTCCTGGCCCTGCTCCTGGACGAACGCTACCAGGCCACCCTGCACGCCGTGCAGGTCCAGCCGGAAGGCGCTCCCGAGGAGCCGCGCGAACAGCGCCGCGAGCGGGATTACGACAGGGACCGCGACCGTGGAAGAGATCGTGACCGGGATCGTGGCCGCAGCAGGGACCGCGACCGCCAGCCCCGCCGCGAACCGCGCCAGGACGGCGCCCCCGCGACGCGCCCGGAAGCAGAGCTCGAGTCCAGGCCTGCTCCCAAGGCGCAACCCAAGCCGAAATCCTCCATCTTTACTGCGCCCGCAGACGAAACCCCGGACGAGGACGACTTCGACTCCGCGTTCGAGACCGCCTTGGATGGGCCGCAGGATGCCTCCGCCAACGTGGCCGAGGGCGGCGAGCCCGCAAAGAAGCGCAAACGCCGCCGTCGCCGCAAGCGCAAACCCGCAAGCGCCGAGGCCATGCCCCAGGACGCCTCAGCCGCCCCTGAGCCTGCCACCTCGCCCGAGGAAACGCCCGAAGCGAAGCCCGCAGCCCAGGCCTCCCCTGCCCGTGAACCGCGCAAGCAGACGCCGGTGAAGGCCCCTGTCGAGGCTGCGCCGGATGGCCTGGAGCCTTCGGACCAGGCCCCTCAGGCTCCCAAGGATCAGGCGGAAGGGAAGGCTCCGGCCCGCCCGGCTCGTACGCCGCGTGCCCCCAGGAAACCCGCTCCGAAAAAGACCGCCGCGAAGACCGAACCGCAGGAAGCTTCGGATGGGGCAAAAGCCCCGGAAAGTTCGGAAGTCGGCGATGCGCAAAAGCCCAAGGCCAAGCCCAGGTCCCGCAAGCCCGCCGCCAAGGCCAAGACGCAGGATCAGCCACGCAACGAGCCCGCTCCGGAGCCTGAGAACCCGGACAGCCCGGCCAAGGCCCTCAAGGCCGAACGTCCCGGCAAGACCGCCAAGTCCGTAGAGATCGAATACCGCCCCGACGAGCACAAGGGCATCGAGTGGGATTAGCAGATTGAGAAAGCCTATTTCTGCTGCGTGTGTAAGACCGCGCTGGCAGGACTCAGGGAAAAGTTCATCCCTGCAGGCATTTGACATACACGCGTGGTTTAGCCCCGCGCAGCCGGCACGCTAATACCTTCAAGGCCGCGCCGTCCCAATACGGACGGTGCGGCCTTTTCTCAAGGTGTTGTGTACGTTGTCAGCTCTTCTTGAGATTCTCCATCACGCCGCTGAGCTCCGACATCAGTTCCCCGAGATGGTCCAGGGCCTTCCTGGCCCGGTCCATGGCTCCCGCGGTCTCGTCCGAATAGCGGGCGATGTCCTGGATGGACTGGTTGACCTCGCCGCTGGCCGCGCTCTGCTCGGAGGCCGCCGAATCGATCTGGCGAATCCGTGCGGCCATGTCCCGGCTCAGGTTGACGATCCTCGTCAGGGCGCTCCCGCCCCCGTCCACCTGCTGGGCCACCAGGGAGATGGCCTCCACGGCCTGGTCCACGCCCTGTCCGCTCATGCTCGTGCCTTCCTGGATGCCCGCGATGGACTCGGCCACCTCCCGGGTCGCCGCCATGGTCTTCTCGGCCAGCTTTCGCACCTCATCGGCCACCACCGCAAATCCCCGTCCGGCTTCCCCTGCCCGGGCGGCCTCGATGGCCGCATTCAAGGCAAGCAGGTTGGTCTGGTCAGCAATATCGGAAATGACCGTCATGATCCTGCCGATCCCCTCGGCCCGGACCGAGAGGTCCGTCATGTTCGACTTGAGCGAGGTGGCCCGAACCTGGACCGCGTGGATGGAATCCACCACCATGCCGATGACATCTGCTCCTTCCTGGGCTCGCCTCCTGGCGTCCTCGGCTGTGGACGCGGCATCCTCGGCACCTCGGGCCACCTGTTGCGTGGTGCCGTCCATGCGTTCCATGGTCTCCACCGCGCCGGACAACTGTTCCCGTTGCACCTTGGCGTCGTGGAAGGCCTTGTCCACCTGCTTGTCCAGGGTCCGCAGGGCCTCCAGGACCTGCTCCACGATGGAAGCCAGAAGTCCGGCGGCCTCCAGCATGCCATTGCGCCGTGCGGCCTCGGCGTTCTCCTGGGCGATTTTCGCCTCCCTGCTGGCCTGCTGCGCCAAGAGGGCCTGTTCGGCGGCCTCTGCGGAATTGCTCTCAGCCTGCCGGATTTCCTGCTTGAGCTTTTCCACCATGGCTTCAAGGCTATGTTTGAGCTGGTCGAGTTCAGCGATGAAGTTGCCCTCGGCCTTCACGTCCAGATTCCCGGCCGAGACCTCTCCCGCGTAGCGCACCAGCACCGAGAGCGGGTGGCGGATGTTGCGGGTGATGAGCCAGCCCACCACCGCCGCCACGAGCACCGACAGGCACACCGCCGCCAGGGCCGTGCGCTGCCCGGAACTGGCGGTGTCCTTCGCGTCCTTCTCGTCTTTTGCGATCATCTGGTCGTTGCGGACGATGATGCGTTGCAGCGCTGCAAGCAGGGCTTCCCCCTGCTTCTGCACATCCACCGCCGCCAGGGCCAGCACTTCCATCCCGAGAAGCATGTCGGAGGTGTCCTTGCTCCATTCCTCCAGCGTCTTCTCCAGCTTGGCAGCCACGATCAGGAAAGCGTCCCTCTCCTTCAGGAACACCTGCCAGAGTTCATCGGGCTTGGCGGGATCACGCAGGGACTCCAGCCTGGCCACGGACTGTTTGAGGGATTCGGTATTGTCGGCATAGAGCTTCTTCTGGGCTGCCCGGAAATCGGGCGTGATGGCGGGGATCAATTGGGCGCGAAGAGACCCGATGATTTCCCGTACTGAAAAGCGCACGTCCTTCAAGGATGCCAGGGATTTCATGTTCACATCGGTCATGTTGGCCAGTTCCTGCCCCAGCCGGGAGGAATTGGAATACCCGATGAACCATATGAACACGGACAAGACGATGATCACCGAATAGCCCGCGTAGATACGCAGACTGATGGAGAATTTTGGCATGTCCTCTCCCTGTGGCAAACGTGGCGGAATGGTCCTGTGCGTCCTTCCGGCGCGAAGCTCCGGCTATTTGCTGTAAACGCCGCACCCAAACAACATGTCGTCGACCTTTTCCATGTACATACTCTTGTTCTCTATCTGTTTGCTGACAGGATTCACGAACTTATAGTCCTGCCAGAAAGAGTCCTTGGTCTTGCCGAGCTCAACCCGTTCCTTTACGAAGAATTTGCCGTCCGGGTCGCGAAGCTCCATCAAATTTTTACCGATTTGCTTTGCGTTTGCCCCATGTGCCAGACAGTTCCCGTTCATGTCGTAAACAACTACATAGAGGTCGCGGTCCACGAAAGGTCCCTTGAGGTCGTTTATTTCCGAGAAGGTCTTCTCCTTGCCCGCACTCTTGTACTGGGCCACGGCTTTTTTCACCAGGGCCACGGCCTCATCCTTGGTGCCGTTCTGTTGGGCAAAGGCGACACACGCGAACAGGAACACTGCGGCACACGCTGCGATGGCTTTCTTCATGATATTCCTCCCGGGTTGTTTTCACGATGGGATCGATAAGGACAGGCTTTTTTTCCCTACAAAAGCAGAACACCTTGTTTCTCGTCCCGAGTCAAGCCTAGAGGCGAAAGGACAGAAAAAAGCCCCGGCGATATGGCCGGGGCTTTGTCGATCATCGTGTCTGGGAAGGGTTCACTCCACCCCCATGCCGGGATGGTGCGCGGCGGCGTCCATATCCATGGTGTGGCAGGCTTTGCAGTTCTTCGCGCCGCCGATGGTGCGGGCCAGCTTCTGGTATTGCAGGGGCTGGATGTTGTCGCGGTCCTTCCCGTAGGGGTTGCGCGCCGGGTAGAGCGCGTGGACCGAGCCGTGGCAGCTGGCGCAGGTCATGGCGTCCAGGTCGTCTCGCTTGGCCTTGAACAGGTCCTTTGCTCCGCTGGTCCAGCTTCCGTAGGCCTGGGCCTGCTCCGGTGACTTGTAGCCCACGTGGCAGGTGACGCACTTGGGCTGGTTCACCCAGGGCGCGCGCGGCGACGGGTCGGATTCGCGGGGCTTTATCAATGCGATGAGCGCATTGGCGGCCTTCACGCCCTGTTCCTTCTCCCTGGTCAGAAGCGAAAGGGCGTGGTCCTCCAGGGGGCCGTGGCAGTTGGTGCAGTCCAGGCCTGCGGCGGCGTGGGGATCGCGCAAGGCCCGCGTGGCTCCCTTGGGGTCCGTGGGATGGCACATGTTGCAGGCGTCGGCTCCGCGCCCGGCCAGATAGACTGCGTGCAGGCCGTGCACCGAGGCGGACAGGTTCAGGGAACGGTTGCCTCCGGTGGCGGCGTCGTCATGGCAGGAGAGGCAGTCCACCTGCCCGGCCTTCCTGGAGAGATCGGTCTGGCTCAGCCGGTCGTGCCCCTTCAGCACGTCCCTGGCCGTGGCCGGAGCGATGCCCGCCACACCGTGCGTCCAGGCTCCGCCGTGGCAGTTCCTGCACCCGAGTTCCGAGGAAACGGGCAGCACAAGGGTCGTCTCGGCCAGGAGTTTGCCGGACGCGTCGGTGGCCTGGACCACGGCCAGGGGATACGGCTGGAAAGCGTCCGTGTCCTTTCCGGACGCCGGATACGGCGACACGCGTATGCCCTCGGCCCGGAAGGCGTTGCCTACGGCCTTGAAGCTCCCGGCGGCCTGGCCTTCCACGGCGTAGGTCAGGGTGACGCCTTCGGTTACCAGGGACGGGACATCGTCACGCTTCAGCAGGTGCGCGGTGATGGCCTGGGTGCCGATGTTCAGGGTCCACTGCCCGTTGTCGTAGAGCATGTTGATGCCCTTGTCGGCCACGGCGGTCAGCAGGTAGGGCGCGGAGTCGTCGAAGGCCGGTACCGGGGTCTCGGACTGGGGAAGGCCCTGGTTCTGGGTCTGGGCCTGGACGGGCTTCACGCCGTGAAGCCCCTCGGTCAGGTAGGCGGCCAGGGCCTTCTTCTCGTCAGGGGTGCCGAAGAACGGGGGCATGTATTTGCCGATCTTGCCGAGTCCCGTGAGCAGGGATTCCATGCCCGAGGCAGTGTACTTGGCCGAGCGCGGCAGGATGTCCAGCATGGGGCCGCCCTGGCTGTGGCAGCTGGCGCATTGCAGGAAGAACAGCTCGCGCCCGGCGTCCAGGCGGTTTTCGACAGTGACGCTCTTGTTGCGGCTCCATTTGGCCGAGGCCAGCACGCCCGCCGTGTTCAGATTTTCAGCGCCGGAGACGGGGATGCCGTTGGAGTAGATGTGCCCGGTGATCAGGTACGGCCTGCGGGCGGCCTCGCGCATGTACTCGAAGGAACCGATGAACAGAAACGACGCGGCCAGGGTCAGCGCGGCCACAACGCGGGCGGCGCTTCGCGCCAGGCCTCCGGCCAGCAGCGCCCCTCCGGCCAGCACCGCGGGGGCCACCCACCAGAACACGCGCATCCCGGCGGCCACTTCGGGCGAACGCCCCAGGGCCAGCGCCTGCTGCTCGGGCGACAAAACGGAGATGTGCCACCACCCCGAGGCCACCATCACAGGGATGGGCAGCACCGCCCACAGGGCGCAGAAGCGCGACAGGCTCTTGCGCTGCTTCTCGTCCGTCACGCCCTGGGCGGTCATCAGGCCGAACACGCCGGCCAGGAGCGTGGCCATGGCGCTGCGGAACACCAGCCCCGGAAGGAAGGTGGGGTTGAAGAAGCCGTCCCAGTAGCTGTGGGTTTCCAGCCACGCGCCGGGCGTGAGCATGAAGGAGATGAACCCCTGCACCACGGCCAGCGATCCCCAGGAGAAGAAGGCGTACATCCAGGCCAGGATCAGGCGGCGCGTGGAGCGCTCGGACTCGAAGGAGCGCATGTAGGCGACCAGGGTGACTATCTCGGCCAGGAAGAAGGTCCACTCCGTGGCCCAGCCCAGCACGAAGGAGTGTATCAGCGTGGCCGTGGCTCCGGGCGCGCCGATGGAAATGGAGAACCAGATGCCCACTCCCGTGAGTCCGCCCACCACCATGGTGAACACCAGGAAGAACTTGGCGTAGCGACGCAGGTAATCCTTCATGACCCCAAGGCCCAGGCGCTGCACCCTGGTTTCCATCACGGCGATGAACAGGCCGCCGCCCACGGCGAAGTGGGCGATGAACACGTGGATGGTGGCCACCAGGGCGATCAGCAGGCCGCCGCCCCAGAAACCCCATTGCAGTACGGGATAGTCCATGCGCTCAGGCTCCCTTCACGCCGGAGGCTGGCGCGTCCTTGACGGGTTGTTTCGCGGCCCACCAGACCACGGCCAGGCTTATGGCGAAGCAGCCGAAAAACATGGCCACCGTGCTCGGCTCGGGCCTGACCGGGAGCGAGGAAGGCTGGAAATACGGGGCCAGATAGAGCTGCCGGAGCACGCCGCGCATGGCGATCATCAACGCCACTGTGGCCACGCCGCAGGCGGCCGCAGGCATGAGTCTGCGCATGAAGGCGAATGCCGCAGAGGCTCCCGCCCCGGCGATGCCCGCCAGCAGGAGCCCGGTGGCCCACGGGTCGCCCCCCATGAAGCCGAGCATCACGGGCCTTGGCAGGGCCATCAGCCACCAGACTCCGCCCACGAACTGGGCCAATGTGGCCCACCCGAACCAGGCAAGGCCCTGGGTCATCAGCTCTTCGCCGTGCGGATCGTGGCGGCGGGAGCGCCTGAGCCCGATCATGGCCAGGGCCAGCCCTCCCAGGGCCAGGGACGCGGTGACGAAGTGCAGCCAGCGCGGCAGGAGCGTCGCGTCGCTCCACGCCGTCATCGTGCCCGAGGGGTTGTTGAAATATCCGGTCCACATGTCCGGGCGAATCAGCAGTACCGCGTTGTGGCTCTGCACCAGGCTCGCGTAGAGCAGAAGCAGGCTCATGGCCGCCCAGACCAGCGTGCCGCGTTCGTTCCCGGCGTGCAGGGCGTACTTCTGGCGGTAGGCCAGGCCGTAGGCCCCCATCACCGCCAGCACCACCCCGAACCAATATACGCCCATGAGCGTGGAGCTGACGTACAGGAACTGGCCGTAGAGCACCTGCACGAACAAAAGAGGCGCGACGCCGATGTTCACGGTGAGCGCCGTGAGGTTGGGGATCACGCCCGCCTGCTGTGCCAGGGCCGGAGGGGAGGACCTGAGCGACCGGACAAATCCCAGCAGCGTCAGCCCAAGCATGGTGTTCATGAAAAGGATGTGGACGAAGAACGTCAGGTCCAGAAGAGATCGAAACAGCCACGGCGCGGCGGGAATTGTCTCCGCCGCCGGGATCATCGCGCTCGGTTCCATCGAGGTGTCCTTCACAAGGCGGTAAAAGAATCCCAGGGCGGCATGCACCCATATCACAGTGATGAGAGCCTGCCGCAGCGAAAACTCCCCAGGGAGCGGACCGGGAGCGGACGCCGCTCGGCTGCGTCGCCCCGTAGCGCTTGCAGGCTGCCCGGGCCGCAAGCGCGCAATCCGCAGGGAAAGCGAATGTTCAGGACTGGGCCTATCACCTTTTCAAGCCCTGGAAAATAGTCTATCAATGGTCGTCTTTGCATCACATCCCAAACATCCCGGCGCAGTTCCCGCGCCTGGAGTAGCCATGGCCCTTCTTCTCTTCGACATCGGCAATACCAACATAAAAATCGGCCTCTACCGGGGCGAGTCCGGCCTGTCGTCCTACGTGCTGCCCACGCCGCGCTCCAGCACGGCGGACCAGCTGGGCCTGGACCTGGCCGCGCTCCTGGCCCGCGAGGGCCTGGACCCGGAACGCCTGGACGCCATCCTGGCGGTCAGCGTGGTGCCGCCCGTGAACCCCATGCTGCGCCAGGCCTGCCACCGTTTTCTGGGGCGCGTGCCGCGTTTCGTGCCGGAAGATGTTCCCGTGCCGCTGGAAAACCGTTACGAACGTCCTGAACAGGTGGGAGCGGACCGGCTGGTGGCCGCCTACGCGGCGCGCCGCAGCGCCACCTCGCACTGCGTGGTGAGCGTGGACTTCGGCACTGCCACCACTTTCGACGTGGTGCGCGGATCGAGCTACCTGGGCGGGCTGATCTGTCCGGGGGTGCTTTCCTCGGCCAGGGCCCTGGCCCAGGACACGGCCAAGCTGCCCCAGATAGATCTTGAGCCGAAGTCGCTCAAGCTGTCCATCGGACGCTCCACCGTGGAGAGCCTGAACCAGGGTCTCCTGTTCGGGTTCGCCTCCATGGTGGAGGGCATCCTGGACCGCCTGGAGGACCACATGGGAGAGCCGGTCACCGTGGTGGCCACCGGGGGCTTCGCCCCGCAATTGGCACGCGTCTGCCCGGCGATCGCCAACGTAAGGCCCGAACTTCTTCTCGACGGCCTGCGTCTTGTGTATGAGGAAGCGGCGGCGAACGAAAAACGCCGCTCACTATAATCAGTCAACGATCATCCCCAAGGAGAAATCATTATGAGCACCATCGCTGCTGTCTGGGCTAGGGAAATTCTGGACTCGCGCGGCAACCCCACCATCGAGGTGGAAGTCACCCTGGAATCGGGTGCGGTGGGCCGTGCCGCCGTTCCTTCCGGAGCTTCCACCGGCACCCGCGAGGCGCTCGAGCTGCGCGACGGCGAGGACGATCGCTTCGGCGGCAAGGGCGTCACCCGCGCCGTCGAGAACGTCCAGGGCGAGATCGCCGAAGCCGTTGTGGGCATGGAAGCCCTGCGCCAGACCGCGCTTGACAACCTGCTCATCGAACTGGACGGCACAGAGAACAAGGGCCGCCTGGGCGCAAACGCCATCCTGGGCGTGTCCCTGGCCACCGCCCGCGCCGCCGCCAACTTCCTGGGCATGCCCCTGTACAACTACCTGGGCGGCGTGAACGCCAAGGTGCTGCCCGTGCCCCTCATGAACATCATCAACGGCGGCGCGCACGCCCCCAACAACCTGGACATCCAGGAGTTCATGATCGTGCCCATCGGCGCGGACACCTTCGCCGACGCCCTGCGCATGGGCGCCGAGACCTTCCACGCCCTGAAGAAGATCCTGGCCGCCGACGGCCACGTCACCTCCGTGGGCGACGAGGGCGGCTTCGCCCCCAACCTGAAGTCCCACGACGAGGCCTTCGAGTACATCATCAAGGCCATCGAGGCCGCCGGATACAAGCCCGGCCCCGAGATCGCCCTGGCCATCGACGCCGCAGCCTCCGAGTTCTACGCCGACGGCAAGTATACCTTCACCGGCGAGAACCGTTCCTTCACTTCCGCAGAGCTTGTGGCCTACTACACCGAGCTCACCAAGAAGTACCCCCTGATCTCCATCGAGGACGGCTTGGCCGAGGGCGACTGGGACGGCTGGAAACAGCTCACCGACGAGCTGGGCGACACCATCCAGTTGGTGGGCGACGACGTGTTCGTCACCAACCCGGACATCCTGGCCGACGGCATCAACGAGGGCATCGCCAACTCCATCCTGATCAAGCTGAACCAGATCGGCACCGTCACCGAGACCCTGGACTGCATCGAGATGGCCAAGCAGGCCGCCTACACCACGGTCATCTCCCACCGCTCGGGCGAGACCGAGGATTCCTTCATCGCCGACCTTGCCGTGGCCGTCAACTCCGGCCAGATCAAGACCGGGTCGCTCTGCCGCTCCGACCGCCTGGCCAAGTACAACCAGCTCCTGCGCATCGAGGAGGAACTGGAGGACGAGGCCCTGTACTTCGGACCGGTCATGGCCGCCCAGTGGTTCGACGTGGAGTAGCACCCGCCCGGCCCTGGCGCCCGCGTGCGCGTCCGCGACGCTTCGTGCGTACCCTGGGGGAGCTTCGGCTCCCCCTTTTCGTTGGGGCGCCGCGCCGGAAATCATCCTCTTTCGCTGGACAATTTCAGCGTCATCCTGAATATATGGAAGAAATTCCACAACGAGAACTTTCACAAGGAGGAGTATCCATGCCCAAGGAGAACATCCGTAAAGTTCTGGGAGTAACAGCGGCAGTGTTCGCCAGGATGGGGCAACTATCCCCGGAAGAGGCGCTCGAGATGAGCGGCCTGGACAAGCAGGCCTTCGACGAAGCCATGCACAAGGCCCAGATGGCCGAAGACGCATTGAAGGCCGCCAAGAAGGAGCCCAGCTTCTACGACATCGTCTCCAAGGCCGCCGACGAGTACATGAGCGCCGTCAAGAAATAGGGCCGCAGCAATCAACACACTTGCGAGGGAACGTCCACTGCGGACGACGACGTGCGCCCCCGGCCCCACGCGTTATCGGGGGCGCACCCTTGAAACAGCACAGAAAGGGTCCCATGAATCTGTTCAAAAGCCTCGCCGGACTGTCCGAACAGCACAAGCCGCGCTTCATGGCGCTGGAAATCTGGAAGTACATCGGGCCGGGGCTCCTGGTCACGGTGGGCTTCATCGACCCCGGCAACTGGGCGGCCAACGTGGCCGCAGGGGCCGGGTTCGGCTACAAGCTCCTGTGGATGGTCACCCTGTCCACGGTGATGCTCATCGTGTTGCAGCACAACGCCGCGCACCTGGGCATCGCCACAGGGTTGTGCCTGTCCGAGGGCGCGGCGCACCATCTGCCGGTCCCGGCGGCGCGGTTCGTGCTTGGCACCGCCGTGCTGGCCTCCATCTCCACCGCCCTGGCCGAGCTCCTGGGCGGGGCCATCGCCCTGCGCATGCTGTTCGGCGTGCCGCTATGGCTGGGCGCGCTCTTCACGCTGTGCGTGGTGCTCTGGATGCTGTTCGCCAACACCTACCGGCGGCTTGAGAAGTACATCATCGGGTTCGTGTCGCTCATCGGCATCTCCTTCGTGTTCGAGCTGTCCATGGTCCACATCGAGTGGGGCCAGGCCGCGCGCGGCTGGGTGGTCCCCTCCTTCCCGGACGGCTCCATCCCCATCATCATGAGCGTTTTGGGCGCGGTGGTCATGCCCCACAACCTGTTTTTGCACTCGGAGATCATCCAGAGCCGCCAGTGGAACCTGGACAACGACGACATCATCCACCACCAGCTCAAGTACGAGTTCACGGACACGCTGGTGTCCATGCTGGTGGGCTGGGCCATCAACTCCTCCATGATCCTGCTGGCTGCGGCCGCGTTTTATAGCAGCAACGTCCCCGTGTCGGAGCTTGAGCAGGCCCAGAACATGCTGACCCCGCTGGTGGGCAGCGCGGCGGCCGTGGTCTTCGCCCTGGCGCTGCTGTTCGCGGGCGTGGCCTCATCGGTGACGGCGGGCATGGCCGGAGGGGCCATCTTCGCGGGCATCTTCAAAGAGCCCTACAACATGGGCGACATCCACACCCGCGTGGGCGTGGCCCTCACCCTGACAGTGGCTTATCTCATCATCCTGGCGGTCCCGGACGCCTTCCAGGGACTGATCGTCTCCCAGATCGTGCTGTCCATCCAGCTGCCCTTCACCATCCTTTTGCAGCTCTATCTGACGTCGTCCAAGAAGGTGATGGGCAAGTGGGTGAACAAGCGCTCCACCACGGTGATCCTCTCCGTGATCGCCGCCGTGGTCATCGGGCTGAACGTGCTGCTGCTGGTGGACACCCTGGGGGGATAGGGACAAATCCGTCTCTTGCATTTCCCCGCCAAAGCCTTATTTGCCCCTTTCGCAGCACTTTCCTGGAGCACCGATGAGCGACACACGAGTCATCCGCATTGAAGGCGCACGCCAGCACAACCTCAAGAACCTCACCCTGGACATTCCCCGCGACCAGCTGGTGGTCGTCTGCGGGCCTTCGGGCTCGGGCAAGTCCACCCTGGCCTTCGACATAGTCTACGCAGAGGGACAGCGGCGCTACGTGGAGTCGCTCTCGGCCTACGCACGCCAGTTCCTGCCCCAGATGGACAAGCCCCAGGTGGACAAGATCGAGGGCCTCTCCCCCGCCATATCGCTGGAGCAGCAGTCCGCCACGCGCAACCCGCGCTCCACCGTGGGCACGGTCACGGAAATCTACGACTTCCTGCGCGTGTTCTACGCCCGCCTGGGCAAGCCCCACTGCCCCCAGTGCGGCCAGGCCATCGCCGCCCAGACCACGGACCAGATCGTGGACGACATCCTGGCCCTGCCCGAGGGGACCAAGTTCCTGGTGCTTGCTCCGCTGGTGGAACACCAGAAGGGCACCCAGGCCGAGAAACTGAAAAAGCTCAAGTCCCAGGGCTTCGCCCGCGTGCGCGTGAACGGCGAGGTGCTCTCCCTGGAGCCCCTGCCGGAGCTGGACAAGAACAAGCGCCACACCGTGGAGCTGGTGGTGGACCGCCTGGTGGCCAAGCCCGACATGCGCACCCGCCTGGCCGACTCCGTGGAGCTGTCTCTGGCCCAGGGGTCGGAGCGCATCATCATCCACGACGTGGACCGCAAGCAGGACCGCACCTTCTCCACCACGTCCGTGTGCAACGCCTGCAAGGTGAGCGTCCCGCCGCCCACGCCGCAGCTCTTCTCGTTCAACAGCCCCCAGGGGGCCTGCCCCACCTGCGCGGGCATCGGCAGCGTGGAATACTACGAGCCGGACCTGCTGGCCCCCAACAAGGGGCAGTCCCTGTCGCAGGGGGCCATCCTGCCCTGGAAGAACGATCGCGTGTTCGCGCGCTTCCGCGACCAGCTCTCGGGCCTGGGCAAGCGCCACGGGTTCACGCTCACCACACCCCTGAAGGAATTTTCGCAAGAGGCCTGGCAGGCCCTGTTCCACGGCGACGCGGACCTGGGCTGGAAGGGCGTCCTGGACATGATGGAGATGGGCCAGGCCATGGGCTCCATCTGGCGCGACGAACTCTCGCGCTTTCGCCAGAGCCGCCCCTGCCCGGTGTGCAAGGGCGCGCGCCTGCGCCCGGAGTCGCTGGCCGTGCGCGTGGACGACCTGAACATCTTCGAGTTCTGCTCTCTGCCCATCGAGCGATCGCTCAAGTGGCTCTCGGAGCGCAGCTTCGACGGAGCCCGCGCGGTGATCGCCCAGCCCCTCACCAAGGAGCTGAACCACCGGCTGAGCTTCCTGGTGAACGTGGGCCTCGACTACCTGAGCCTGGGGCGCAACATGGGCACGCTTTCGGGTGGCGAGGCTCAGCGCATCAGGCTTGCCGGGCAGCTCGGGTCCGGCCTCGTAGGCGTGACCTACGTGCTCGACGAGCCCAGCATCGGCCTGCACCCGCGCGACAACGAACGCCTGCTGGGGACGCTGCGCATGCTGCAGAAGCGCGGCAACACCGTGCTGGTGGTGGAGCACGACGAGGCCACCATCGAGAGCGCGGACCACGTCATCGAGCTTGGTCCCGGTTCCGGCGTCCTGGGCGGCGAAATCGTCTACCAGGGCGACGTGAAGCATCTGCTGGAATCGGAGACGCTCACCGGCAAGTACCTGCGCGGCGACCTGTCCATCGCCCGGCCCGAAAAGCGCCGCGAGCCCACCGGCTACCTGACCCTCAAGGGCGCGCGCACCAACAACCTCAAGGGCCTGGACGTGGACATCCCCCTGGGCTGCCTGACCTGCGTCACCGGCCCGTCCGGTTCGGGCAAGAGCTCCCTGGTGGTGGACACCCTGTACAAGCACCTGGCGCTGTCGCAGGGCATCAAGGTGGACCTGCCCGGCGTGGTGGACGGATTCTCCGGGGCGGAGCGCATCGAGAAGATCATCTCCATCGACCAGACCCCCATCGGGCGCACCCCGCGCTCCAACCCGGCCACCTACACCAAGATCTTCGACGAGATCAGGAACATCTACGCCTCCTCGGCGGACGCCAAGAAGCGCGGCTACAAGCCGGGGCGCTTCAGCTTCAACGTGCGCGGCGGACGCTGCGAGGCCTGCCAGGGCGACGGCGTGATCACCGTGGAGATGCACTTCCTGCCGGACATCCACGTCACCTGCGAGGTGTGCGGCGGCAGGCGCTACAACCGCGAGACGCTGGAAGTGCGCTACAAGGGGCTGAACATCGCCGAGGTGCTGGACCTGCCCGTGTCGGACGCGCGAAAGCTCTTCGAGAACTATCCCCCACTGGCCCGGCGTCTGGAGATCCTGGAGCAGGTGGGCCTGGAGTACGTGCGCCTGGGCCAGCCCGCCACCACGCTCTCGGGCGGCGAGGCGCAGCGCATCAAAATATCTCGCGAGCTCGGCAAAAGAAGCCTGCCCGGCACGCTGTACATCCTGGACGAACCCACCACCGGCCTGCACATGCACGAGGTGGGGAAGCTGATCCAGGTGCTGCACCAGCTGGTGGAACGCGGGGCCACGGTGGTGGTCATCGAGCACAACACCGAGGTGATACTCTCCTCGGACTATGTGTTCGACCTGGGCCCCGGCGGCGGCGAATACGGCGGGCGCATAGTCTCGCAGGGCACGCCCGAACAGATCATGGCCGACCCGGAATCGGTCACCGGGAGGTTCCTGACGCCCTAGCGTCCGGCCGGAAAATCGTGTAAAGGGCTGGCGGAACGCAGCAATTTACACACGCTGTGGCCTTAGGGGAGGTGCGCCGTATTCCCCAAGGCCTTATGGCTCTGTAGGAAAGGCGAGTCAGTCGTTTCGCTTCAACCCTTTTCCATGCAAACTGGATATCTCATGAGCGAAGCGAACGAGTTTCCCACGATTCTTGGAGTCTTCTCCCTGCGCAGGGCGGAAGACGTCGGCACCGGCGCGACCCAGTCGCGCCACACCCAGCTCACCTACTGGTACGCGCGCCAGCTCGATCAGACCGCCGTGGAGCTTCAGCCCCTGAACGCCTACCACGTGCCATCCGGTATCCGGAAGCAGGCCGCCCTGGCTTCGTTTTTGAAAGCCTACACGCCCGAGCCCCGCTACTACGAGGCCAACACCGTCCCGGCGCTCAAGTCCCTGAAGGCCAAGGTAGACCAGGGCGAAAAATTCTTTTCCATGGGCCTTCTGGACGAGGCCGAAAAGGCCTTTCTCAAAGCGCTCATGATCGACGAGATGAGTGTTCCGGCCAATTACGGCCTGGGCTACGTGTACACCGAGAAGAATGACTTCTTGAAACTGCGCCGGATCCTGACCGTGCTCATGGGCATGGACGACGCCTTTTCCACCGAATACCGGCAGAAGCTGAACACCTTCGGCATCAACCTGCGCAAGCAGGGCTACCTGGACGAATCCATCGAGTTCTTCAACAAGGCCCTGGAAATACAGAAGAACGACGAGCACATCTATTTCAATCTGGCCCGCGTCCACTACGACAAGGGCGAGATCGAAAAGTGCATCGGCATCCTGAACATCGCCGCCAAGCTCAATCCCGATTTCGTCGAAGCCCGCAAATTCATCATCCATTGCGAAAGGATGACGGTGCAGTGATTTCCTGAAGCCCCACGCACTGCGCGGCCGGGGGAGCTAGTTCGCGACGGCTTCACGGCGAAGGCAACCCGCAAGGAGGAGTCTGGAATGGAGATCAAGAGAGCCGGATCACAGCCATCCGCCCCGGGACTCGCCGAGCGGTACACCGGCGCGGTACGCATTGACCCGCTGATCCTCGAGGCCCGCGACCCGTCCCGTGTGACCGCCACCGTCGTCACCTTCGAGCCGGGCGCCAGGACTGTCTGGCACCGCCATCCGCTGGGGCAGACCCTGATAGTGACGGCAGGCTGCGGCCTGGTGCAACGCCTTGGCGGCCCCGTGGAAACGATCCGTCCGGGAGACATGGTCTGGATCGAGCCCGGCGAGAAGCATTGGCACGGCGGCACGCCCACCACGGCCATGACCCACATTGCCATCCAGGAGCAACTCGACGGCAAGACCGCCGACTGGCTGGAAATGGTCCCGGAGGAAGAGTACCGCGCCCCGGCGCGGCAGGAGGCTTGCCCTACCTGAACCTTACGCGGAACGGGCGAGACCGGGCGAGGAGCGGGAAAACGGAAAAACCTGTGAACCGCGAAGAGCGCCCTTCACGGAAAAAGGGCTTGCAGCGTCATGCGGCAAGCCCTTGATTTCGTGATGGTGGTCCCGACAAGATTCGAACTTGTGGCCTACCGCTTAGGAGGCGGTCGCTCTATCCACCTGAGCTACGGGACCAGTCGCGAGGGCGTTCTTCATATAGAGCGCCCTCGTTTAGGTCAAGAGGGCAGCGCCGGGACAGGGCCATCTTCAACTGGGCCTCACGCGCCTTCTCCTGAAGCGGCTCGATTTTTGTGGCGCCTCCCCTTCTGCCACGCGCCTGGGCGGTTTACTTTCCGTTCAAGACGATTATAGTGCCGCCTCGCGGGTATGCCGCAAGCCCCGCCCAACCCAGGAGACCCCCATGCCTCGCGTCTATTCGGCCCGCCTGGCCCCCGTTTTCGCCGCTGTCTGGTTCGTGTGCTGCCTGCTCTCGTCCACGACCGCGCAGGCCCGTGTGAATCTTCCCGATTTCGCCGACCTGGCCGACAAGGCCGGGGCCGCCGTGGTCAACCTGAGCACCACGCGCGCCGTGAAGAACCAGGACAAACTGCGCGAGTTCTTCAAGAATCACCCGCGCGGCGGGCCGTTCGAGGAATTCTTCGATCAGTTCGAGCGCCAGTTCAAGGAAGACTCTCCCTCGCGCCGCCAGCGCTCCATGGGCTCCGGGTTCATCATCTCCAGGGACGGCTACATCGTCACCAACAACCACGTGGTTGAGGAGGCCGACGAGATAAAGGTCCAGCTGCGCGGCCAGGACAAGCCCCTTAGCGCCAAGGTGGTCGGCCGCGACCCCGAGATCGATCTGGCCGTGGTCAAGATCGACAACGGCGGGGACCTCCCCTTCCTGGAATTCGGCGACTCCGACGCCATGCGGGTGGGCTCCTGGGTCATGGCCATCGGCAACCCCTTCGGCCTCCAGAACACGGTCACGGCGGGCATCGTCAGCGCCAAGGGCCGGGTGATCGGAGCCGGCCCCTTCGACAACTTCATCCAGACCGACGCCTCCATCAATCCCGGCAACTCGGGCGGTCCGCTCCTGGACCTGGACGGCAAGGTCATCGGCATCAACACGGCCATCATCGCCAGCGGCCAGGGCATCGGTTTCGCCATCCCCTCCAACACGGCCAAGGCCGTCATCGCCGACCTGCGCGACCAGAAGGAAGTCAAACGCGGGTGGCTGGGCGTCTCCATCCAGGACGTGGACGAGAACACGGCCAAGGCGCTGGGCCTCCCCGAACCCAAGGGTGCGCTCATCACCACGGTGATGGAGGGCGAGCCCGCGGCCAAGGCCGGAGTGCTGGTGGGCGACGTGATCCTGGAAGTGGGCGGACAGCCCGTGAAGGACGCGAACGGCCTGCTGCGCGCCATCGCCTCCATCAAGCCCGGCGGCAAGGCTGAGCTCTCCGTGTGGCGCAAGGGCAAGTCCGTGAAACTCTCCGTGGTGCTCGGCCAGCGCGACACCGCCAAGCTGGCCCAGTCCCAGCCTGGCGGCCCGGGATCCAAGGAGGAGGAACCGGCCCGCACCGAACTGGGTCTGACGCTTCGTCCGCTGAAGCCGGAAGAGTCCCGGGCCTTGGGCGTGGCGCAGGGCAAGGGCCTGGTGGTCACGGAGATCGATCCCGGTTCCGCCGCAGACGAGGCGGAGTTGAAGCCCGGCGACGTGATTCTGGAAACCAACCAGACACCGGTGAATTCCCTGGCGCAGTTCAATGAGGTCCTGGGCCAGGACGCCCGCAAGAAGGGCGTGGTGCTGCTCCTGGTCAAGCGCGGCCAACAGACCCTGTTCCGCTCCGTGCCGCTGCCTGAGAAGAAATGAGCCAAACGCTTCGCCCAAAGCTCCGCATTGGCTGCAAGGTCAACCTGTACCTGGAGATCACCGGGGTCAGGGAGAACGGCTACCACGAGCTGGAGTCGCTCTTTTATCCCGTGTCCGAGCCGCACGACACCCTGGAGCTGACCCTGGCGGAGGATGCTCCGGGGCTTGTCCTGACCTGTTCGGACAAGGCCCTGGAAAGCCCGTCCAACCTGGTGGCCAAGGCCTATGGAGCTTTCGCGGCCGCGTCGGGCTGGCGGCCGGGCCTTCGGGCGCACCTGACAAAGTCCATACCTTCGGGGGCGGGGCTTGGCGGAGGCAGCGCCGACGCGGCGGCGCTCCTTGGCTGGCTGAACGCCAACGCGGGGGACAAGGCGCTTGGCGCATCGGAACTTTCCGCGCTTGCCGCGAAGCTGGGTGCGGACGTGCCTTTTTTCCTGCTGAACCGTCCGGCCTGGGCAACGGGAATCGGGGAAAAGCTTGAGCCCGCGCAGTGCGATCTGGCAGGCTTGGCCATGCTTGTGGCCGTGCCTTCCGAGCGGGTCGACACGGCCTGGGCCTATGGCGCGTGGGACCGCCTTCACGCAGTCCAGGCGGGCAAAGGATTTACAAGCCCCTTGACAAGACTCTGCCCTGCGACTATGCGGCCTTTTTGCGTTTCCGGCACGTTCACAGCCAACAGCTTCGAGCCTGTCGTGTTCAGTCATTTTCCGGCGGTCCGCCTCCTCAAGGAACGGCTGCTGGCTCTGGGCGCGGCTGCCGCAGGCATGAGCGGTTCGGGATCGGCGGTATTCGGAATCTTCCGGCATGCCGCCTGGGCGGACGCTGCCGCTTCGGTCCTCGAGGGACCCGACACGGCGGTCTTTTCCGCGCGTCTGTGAAGTTTTTTTTGTTGGGGAGTCGCCAAGTTGGTAAGGCACGGGGTTTTGGTCCCCGCATTCGAGGGTTCGAGTCCTTCCTCCCCAGCCACTTTTTTCATACGGGACACCTATGGCAACCCATGGTGATTTGAAGATTCTCACCGGCAACGCAAACCCGGAACTGGCCAGAGCCATCTGCGACCACCTGGGCTGCACCCTGCTGCCCTCCATGGTCAGCAAGTTCTCCGACGGCGAGATCCGGGTTGAGATCGGGGCCAACGTCCGTGGTTCGGACGTTTTCGTCATCCAGCCCACGTCCAATCCGGTGAACTTCCACCTGATGGAGCTGTGCCTGATCCTGGACGCCCTCAAGCGCGCCAGCGCCTCGCGCGTGACCGCCGTGGTGCCCTACTACGGCTATTCCCGACAGGACCGCAAAGTGGTGCCGCGCGCGCCCATCAGCGCCAAGCTGGTGGCGGACTTCCTCCAGGTGGCGGGCATGCACCGCCTGCTCACCGTGGACCTGCACGCGGGCCAGATCCAGGGTTTCTTCAACGGTCCCGTGGACAACCTGTACGCTTCGGGCATCCTGGCCGAGCATGTGGGTTCCACCGTTCAGGGCGAGCTCACCGTGGTCTCGCCGGACGCGGGCGGCGTGGAACGCGCCCGCAGCTTCGCCAAGCGCCTGGGCTGCGGACTGGCCATCGTGGACAAGCGCCGCGACGCCCCCAACCAGGCCAAGGCCATGCACGTCATCGGCAACGTGGAGGGCAAGACCTGCGTGCTGGTGGACGACATGATCGACACAGCCGGAACCATGGTCCAGGGCGCGCACGTGCTCCTGGAGAACGGCGCCAAGGACGTGATGGCCTGCGTCACCCACCCGGTGCTTTCCGGCCCGGCCATCGAGCGGCTGTGCAACTCGCCCTTCTCCCAGGTGCTGGTGACCAACACCATACCGCTCAGCCCCGAAGGAATGGCCTGCCCGAAAATCAAGGTGTTGTCCGTGGCCGGGCTCTTGGCCAAGGCCATCCACAACATCCACACCGAATCTTCGGTGAGCGTCCTCTTCAACAAGATCAGCTAGTCCTCGACGCGAGGCTACACCAAGGAGATATCCCATGAAGGAACAACTCAGCCTCAACGTGCAGGCACGCGCCGAGAGAGGCAAAGGCCCCAACCGCCGCCTGCGCGAGCAGAAACTTGTCCCCGGCGTCTACTATGACGACAAGGGCCTGAACATCCCCGTGGTCGTGGCCGACCTGCCCTTCCGCAAGGTTCTCCAGAAGGCCGGCAAGTCCCACGTGTTCGATCTGAACATCGAAATGGACGGCAAGGTCGTCACCCACCCCAGCCTGATCTGGGTCGTGCAGAACCACCCCTGGAAGAACCAGGTGGACCATGTGGACTTCTACGGCGTCGATCCCACCAAGCCCATCCACGTCAACGTGGCCATCGAGATCGTGGGCAAGGCCAAGGGCGTCACCGTGGGCGGCAAGCTGGAAATCTACCGCGAGACCATGGAAGTGGTGTGTCTGCCCGCCGCCATCCCGCACAAGATCGTCATCGACGTGACCGAGCTGAACATGAACCAGCACATCAACGTCAAGGACGTGGCCATGCCCGAGGGCGTCAAGGCAGTGTACGAACAGTCCTACGCCATCGTCGGCGTCATCAACCCGGCTGCCGAAGCCGCCGAGGAAGAAACCAAGGGCAAATAGCCTTTGGCGCACTATTGCTCCCATCCGGGGCCACCCACAGGGTGGCCCTTTTTTTTTGCCGTCGCGGGCGTTGACAGATCCGGTTCGGGAATGCCATAAAATTGCAAGCACTTAACGAACGATCAGCGCCATTCAGGCTCCCCTGCCCCGCGGCGACACTCCAAACCGAGGCAAGCCCATGCAGAAACACGTTCACATTCTCCTGGCCGCAGCCCTGTTTGTTCTTCTCTCCTGCGAACTCCCCCTGGCCTGCACCACATTTGTCTTCAAGGACGCCTCCGGCAACCTCGTCTTCGGAAAGAATCTCGACTACAGCGCAGGCAGCGCCCACGTCACCGTCAACAAGCGCGATGTCTCCAAGACGTCCCGCATCGCCCCCCCCGAGGTCGCCACGTCCTGGACATCACGGTACGGAAGCGTCACCTTCGACATGCTGGGCAAGGAGTTCGCCCAGGGAGGCATGAACGAAGCGGGGTTGGTAATCGAGTCGCTGCTCGTGCCCCAGGGCAAGTACGCGGAGAAGGACGGCAGGCCTGGCCTCATCATGCAGCAGTGGGTCCAGTACCACATGGACAACTCGGCCACGGTGGCGGATGTCATTGCCAGCGACGCCGCGGTCAGGATGTCCTTCCTGTACCCCCGGGTGGTCCACTTCCTGGTGGCCGACAAGCAGGGAAACGTGGCGGTCATTGAATTCATCGACGGCAGGATGAAGGCCTATACCGGCAAGGATCTCCCCTTCCCCGTGCTCACCAACAGCCCGTACGAGGCCTCTGCCGCGTTCGCCGGGAACAATCCGGGAGAGGCGAAGGCCCCGTTCGAGGGCAACCCGTTCGAGAACTCCCTGCCGAGATTCGCGCGCGCCGCCAAAATGGTCCGGGACTGGAACGGAAGCGGCGACCCCGTCGCCTACGCGTACTCGATCCTGACCGACACCAAACTGGACGGAGACAAGTGGGGATCACGCTGGAGCATCGTGTACGACATCAAGAACATGATGATCCACTACAAGACGGCCACCAACCAGAGCATCAGGACCGTGGACATGAAGGCGTTCGACTACGCCTGCGGTTCCGAGCCGCTGTTCATCGACATCGAGTCGCCCGTGAGGGGCAAATCGGACTTTTCTGTCTACAGCACCCAGGCCAACAGGGAGCTGATCGAAAAGTCCTTCAACAGCATCCCGGGCCTTCGCGACATCGCGTCCGCCGAACGCGACGCCCGGGCTGCCTACCCCGACAGCGCCCGCTGCTCGGCAAATCCGGCCCAGTAAGCGGACCGGCCGGGGACGGCCGCAGCCCGAACACTCCCGCATCCCATGGCCCGGGGTCCCGCGAGGGATCCCGGCCTTTGCCCCCGCGTAGGGGGTGTTCATTGCCACGGACTTGTTGAAGCACTGGAAGGCCTCCCCGAACTCCCGGCCAACTCCGGGTTGCCAGCGGCGGGATGGTGCGTTATTCTGTTTTCAACCCAACCTTTCGAAATATCACCCTCTCCGCCCCCTACACAATGAATACATCCTCGTCGCGCAAGATGCTCATCGCAGGCCTTGGCAACCCAGGCCCCAAGTACGCCCGCAACCGCCACAATTACGGGTTCCTGTCGGTGGACGCCCTGTTGGACGCCGGAACCTCCCGCCCGCTTTCCATGGGCAAGGACGGCGAACTGCATTCGTTGCGCCTGCCCGGCATCGAAGCGGAACTCCTGGCGCTCAAGCCCCAAACCTTCATGAACCTTTCCGGCAAAGCCGTGGCCCAGGTGCTGCGCTTCTACAAGCTGGACGTTTCGGACCTGATCGTGCTGCATGACGAGTTGGACATCCCCTTGGGCCGCATGCGCCTGAAGATGGGCGGGGGCCTGGCCGGGCACAACGGCCTGAAATCCATCGCTGCCGAGACCGGCTCGCAGGATTTCGCCAGGCTGCGCCTGGGGATCGGACGCCCGGAAGGGAAAATGGACGTGGCCAGCTACGTGCTTCAGGATTTCCGCGGCGAGGAGAGGGAGATCGTGGCCAAGGTGCTGCCGGCCTCGGTGGCCGCGGTGCGGCTGTATCTGGCCCAGGGCCTGGACGCGGCCATGCGCGAGGCCGGGCAGTTCGACGCGAGCCCCGTGCGGGACGAGCGAGGGTAGACTCTTTGGCGTACTTGGGGTAACAAGTCAACCGTGCCGTAACACGTCCTCGCCAGTGCGCGGTCCGCTGCACGCCGGGCGCCGAATTTCAGACCGGCCCGGTTCCACCGGACAGATCCACGCGTCCACTCTGGCCGCCCTTCATAGCAAGGAGTATCTCCCAAGTGTTTTCACTGGATGAGTTGGTTGTCTATCCGGCCCAGGGCGTGGGCAAAGTCGAGCGCATCGAGTCCCAGACCGTTGGCGGCCAGTTGGTCAATTTTTACATCGTCCGCATCCTGACCAATAACGTGACCCTGATGGTGCCGGTCATGAACGCCTCCAACGTCGGGTTGCGCCATGTCTGCCCGGCCCAGGAAGCCACGCAGATCATGGAATCGCTCAAGGACCGCTCCACCTTCACCGGCTATACCGGCCAGAACTGGAACCGGCGCTACCGCGAATATTCCGAAAAGCTCAAAAGCGGCGACCTGGCCGATGTGGCCTACGTCCTGAAGGAGCTGCTGCTCATCGGCGGCGGCAAAGAGCTATCCTTCGGCGAACGCCGACTGTTGGAGCAGGCAACGGGCCTTTTGACCCTGGAAGTGGCCTACGCGTTGAATATCCCCCAGGACGACGTCAAGAACGAGATCAACACCCTTTTCGAGGACGTCTTGAAGCCCAAGACCCCCGAATAGCACCCCCGGAGCCACTTTTTTTCGGACCTTCCGGCCTCGCCCTTGACACCACGTCAAAATGAGATATGGAGCCATTGGGCAAGCCATTGATTCAACCACGCCACTTTTCGTCGCAAACCACCAGCAAAGCGTTGACTGCATAGAGGCAGAAAACAGACTTTGCGACGTGTCGCGTCTGACGTTCCAGTCGGTTGTGTTGTATTCAGACGGTATTTAGCGAGACGAGGCAATGTTGTTCGGCCGCGTTGTATGCCATCCGGCGGGTTTCCAGACTTGCCGCAGGAGCCAGACAATCCCCTGACAACGTTTTTCTCTCGTCCTCCAACGAGTTGCCATGCCCGAAACCGTGCTAATTCCCCATTGCGTCGACATTACTGACGCACCGCCACCGCCTGGCTGGCCTTGTCCCCAGGCGCAAACCCTCCAGCCTTCGTCATCATCCTCACGGAGTCCTCGATGAATCTCTCCGACCTCAAGCTCAAGAGCATGCCCGAACTCATGGAATTGGCCGTCCAATTCAACGTTGAGAACCCAAGCGGCATGCGCAAGCAGGAACTCATCTTCGGCATCCTGCAGAACTGCGCCTCCCAGAACGGCTCCATCTTCGGCGAGGGCGTGCTGGAAATCCTGCCCGACGGCTTCGGCTTCCTGCGCTCCCCCATGTACAGCTACATGCCCGGCCCCGACGACATCTACGTCTCCCCCTCGCAGATCCGCCGGTTCGGCCTGCGCAAGGGCGACGTGATATCCGGCCAGATCCGCCCTCCCAAGGAAGGCGAACGGTATTTCGCCCTGCTGCGCGTCTCCGAAATCGGGTTCCAGCCCCCCGAAGCCTCCAAGAACGTCGTCCTCTTCGACAACCTCACCCCCCTCTACCCCGACAGCCGTCTGGTGATGGAGAACGGGGACAAGAACTACTCCTCGCGCGTCATCGACCTCATGGCCCCCATCGGCCAGGGGCAGCGCGGCCTGATCGTGGCCCCGCCCCGCACCGGCAAGACCATGCTGCTCCAGACCATCGCCAATTCCATCAACGCCAACAACCCCGACGTGTACCTCATCGTGCTGCTCATCGACGAGCGTCCCGAGGAAGTCACGGACATGGAACGCACGGTCAAGGCCGAGGTCGTCAGCTCCACCTTCGACGAACCGCCCCAGCGCCACGTGCAGGTGGCCGAGATGGTCATGGAGAAGGCCAAGCGCCTGGTGGAGCGCAAGCGCGACGTGGTGGTCCTGCTGGACTCCATCACCCGCCTGGGCCGCGCCTACAACGCCGTGACCCCCTCCAGCGGACGCGTGCTCTCCGGCGGCCTGGACGCCAACGCCCTGCAGCGCCCCAAGCGCTTCTTCGGCGCGGCCCGCAACATCGAGGAGGGCGGCTCGTTGACCATCATCGCCACCGCGCTCATCGACACCGGCTCGCGCATGGACGAGGTCATCTTCGAAGAGTTCAAGGGCACCGGCAACATGGAGCTCTACCTGGACCGCCACCTCTCCGAAAAACGCGTCTACCCCGCCATCGACATCAACCGCTCCGGAACCCGCAAGGAAGAACTGCTCCTGCCCGAGGACCAGCTCAACCGCGTGTGGATCCTGCGCAAGTTCCTGGCTCCCATGAGCCCCATCGACTCCATGGAGTTCCTCCTGGACAAGATGCGCGGCACCAAGAGCAACAAGGAATTTCTGGACATGATGAACCGCTAGCCGGTTCGTCCTCAAAGCCCGCACACTCAGGGGAGGCCACATGGCCTCCCTTTTTTTGTGTCGCGCTCAGCCGGCCCGACGTCGCCTGCCCTCCCACGATCAGCCCCCCGCCCGACTGCCTGCGGGACCTTGTCGATGTATCCGTCCCCGCGTTGTCGATTTGCTCATCGCCGGAAACCTCCTTTTCCATTGCCCATTCTTCCCGTTCGGATGTATGGCTAATCAATCCCTCCAAAGCCCGAGGGACGTATCGGCAGGCCGCCAGCGTTCGTGATAACCAGAATTGTTATGGTTATCCTACCCATCTTATCCCGGCAGGAGGGGATATGAAGCTTTCATCCAAGCTCGTTTGCTCATTCGCATTGCTTCTCGCGCTGATCTGCGGCCTTGGCCTCTTCTCTCTCTCGGAGATGTCCTCCATCAACAGAGCCACCAATGAACTGGCCACCAACTGGCTCCCCACGATCAAAACCGTCGGGGAACTGAGCTCCAAGTCCAACCAGTTCAGGCGGATCGAACTCCTGCACGTCCTGACCACCTCCGAAGCCGACATGCGGCGCTACGAGCAGCAGATGTCGGAATTGCTGGTGGAGATCGCCCAGACCATGAAACGTTACGAGCCCCTGATCAGCGAACCCGAGGAACGCGCGAATTACCCCAGATTCGCCGAGGAGTGGAAGAAGTACCTGGAGTTCCACAAGACCATACAGGAGCTGTCCCGCAAGAACGACACCGGGGGCGCGGTCAAGATCGCTTCCACCGGCTCCGCCAGTGCGTTCCAGGCCGCCCAGAGGTTCCTGGACGTGCTCGTGGAGGTGAACGCCAAGGGCGGCGACAGGAGCGCCGAGGCGGCCGTGGCCGCCTACGGCACCGGGAAAACATGGACCATCGTGGCCCTGATCATCGCGATCCTGGCCGGTTCGGTCCTCGCGCTCGTTCTCAGCCGCAACGTGCTGGGTCAGCTGGGGGAAGATCCGGGCTACCTGCAAAGCGTAGCCACCGAGATCGCGGCAGGCAATCTCGACCTGAGGTTCAAACCCGTCACAGGTTCGGGCGGCGTCTATGCCGTGCTCATCAAGATGGTGGAGAACCTGAAGGCCAAGATCGCCGAGGCCGACCGCAAATCCGAGGACGCAGCCAAGGAAGCGGATGCCGCCAGGCAGGCTACCGCCGAAGCGCAGGAAGCCAAGGCCATGGCAGAGCGCGCCAAGGCCGAAGGAATGTTCCAGGCTGCTGAGCAGCTCGAGGACGTGGTGGCGATCGTCACCTCGGCCTCGGAGGAACTTTCCGCCCAGATCGAACAGTCTTCCCACGGGTCCGAACAGCAGGCCCGGCGCATTTCCGAAACCGCCACCGCCATGGAGGAAATGAACGCCACCATCCTGGAGGTCGCGAAGAATGCCTCCCAATCCTCGCAGAGCACCGAGGAGGCCAAGACCAAGGCCGAGGAAGGCGCGACCATAGTCACCCAGGTGGTCAAGGGCATCGAAGACGTCCAGAGCCAGGCCGTGGAACTCAAGGCGGACATGGACTCGCTGGGCAAGCAGGCGTCCGGCATCGGCCAGATACTGAACGTCATTTCCGACATTGCGGACCAGACCAACCTGCTGGCACTGAACGCCGCCATCGAGGCGGCCCGTGCCGGAGAAGCCGGGCGCGGCTTCGCGGTTGTGGCGGAC
Source organism: Acidobacteriota bacterium (assembly GCA_046566965.1). GTDB lineage: Bacteria > Desulfobacterota > Desulfovibrionia > Desulfovibrionales > Desulfovibrionaceae > Fundidesulfovibrio. The sequence continues at coordinate 23,873 of JBKICU010000014.1, read as the reverse complement.
GAGGTGCGCAAGCTGGCTGAAAAGACCCAGGCGGCCACCAAGGAAGTGGGTGACGCCATCCACGGCATCCAGAACGGCACCGCCAAAAACATCCAGAACGTCGAACGCACCGTGAGGACCATCGAACAGGCCACGGAGCAGGCCAACAAGTCCGGTGAAGCGCTGGAGACCATCGTGCGCCTCATCGAGACCGCCTCCGATCAGGTCCGGTCAATCGCGACGGCCTCGGAGCAGGAATCCGCCGCCTCCGAAGAGATCAACCGGGCCATCGAGGAAGTGAGCACCATTTCCTCGGAAACCGCCCAGGCCATGACCCAGGCAGCCCAGGCCGTGTCGGACATGGCCCACCAGGCCCAGGTGCTGCAGAACCTGATCATGGCCATGAAGTCCGAGGGCGGCACGCACACCCGGTTGCCCGCCGGGTCCGGCGGCGGGAAGGGCCACGCGTCCAGGCAGGGCTCCCTATCCCAGGGCGGCGCGCGCAAGGCCCTGACCTGAGCAGGGAGAGGATCGAAAAACGAGGCGGGCCACTTGGCCCGCCTTCATTTTTTGCCGCGCCTGTAACCATTTGCCGCACAGAAGCGGCTTTGCATCAAGGCCGGCCCCGGTCCCGGGCAGCACTCCCCGGTTGCCAACATCCCCAAAGGGTTTATACACAAACACATGCCGCGACGTTTTTCTCTTCCCCTCCGCGCCGTGTTGCGCACGCTTGCCCGCGCCCTGGCGCTTGTCCTGGCCATGTCGCTCATCGTCCCTTCCCCCCTGTCCGTGACCCCGGCCAACGCCAGCTACTTCAACTTCGGGATCAAGGAAGAGAAGGAGCTCGGCGACAAGTTCAACGTGCTCATCCGCTCCAAGCTGCCCATGATCGAGGACTCAGAAGTTGTGGATTACGCCCGCGACGTGGTGGACCGGCTGGCCAGGCAGATGCCGCCCCAGCCGTTCCCCTTCACCGTGGCCGTGGTCCAGGACAACGCCATCAACGCCTTTGCCGCGCCCGGAGGCTACGTCTTCGTGTTCACGGGCCTCATGCTCAACATGAACCACGACTCCGAGGTGGCGGGCGTGCTGGCCCACGAACTGGCCCACGTCACCCAGCGACACATCGCCAAGCGCGTGGAACAGGGGCGCATTCTGAGCATCGCCTCCATCCTGGGCGTGCTGGCCGGGTTCGCCCTGGGAGCGGCCACCGGGCAGCGCGAAGCCGGCGGAGCCATGATGATGGGCTCCCAGGCCGCCGCCACCCAGGCCATGCTCAACTACTCGCGCGACGACGAACGCGAGGCCGACGAGGTGGGCATGAACTACCTCTCATCCGCGGGATATCCTCCGCGCGGGCTGCCCCAGGCCTTCGACGTGATGCAGCGCATGAAGATCTTCAAAGGCTACGGCTCCATCCCGGCCTACCTGTCCACCCATCCGGACATCACCGAACGCATCGGCTATCTGTCCGAGCGCGTGAACCGTATGCCCAAGGACGTGGTATCCCGCCCTGACCGCGACGAACGCTTCCTGCGGGTGCAGACCATCATCCGGGCGCGCTACGGCGACCCGGCCGCAGCCATCGCCTACTACGGGAAAAAGGGCTCGGCCATGACCCGGCTGGACCGTCTGGGACTGGCCATGGCCCTGGGGCGCACCAATGAGAACGCCCGCGCCCGGCAGGCTTTCGACGTGGCCCTGAAGGAAGGCGACAACGACGCCCTGTGGCAGCGCGAGGGGGGACGGTTCTTTTTGAAGCTGCGCGATTTCGACCGGGCCGGAACGCTCTTGCGCCGCGCCGTGGAGCTCAATCCGAAAGACATGGTGGCCTCGGCGGAATACGCCATGATCCTGGCCCAGGAGCGCCGCTACCCCGAGGCGCTCACCCTCATGCGCAAGGTGGCGAGCTTCGCGCCGGAATCGACCGAGGTGCGCCAGATGCTGGGCCGCATCTACGGCGAATCGGGTGACATGTTCCGGGCGCACCTGAACCTGGCCTACGCGGCCGTGTATTCAAACGACCCGCGCCAGTCCCTGATTCAGATGGAAAAAGCCAGGAACTACGGCCGCACGGAAGAGGACCGCAAGGAACTGGCCAGACTGGACAAGATCTTCAGGGAGCGGTCGGAGTATTGGCCCAAGGGGCCGATGTCGGGGTTGTGAGGCCCGCCAAGGCGGGCCGCGGGCTTATGTCTCGCTCGCGGCTCTTTCACAAGGCGTTCACGCGCCATGGATAAAACCGGGGCACACTCGCGTCGTATACCGCGCGAGGCCTAAGCCCTCGGCAAACTGAACACGAATTCGCTGCCCTCCCCCACGGTGCTGGCCACGACGATATCCCCGCCGTGCGCCGTGAGCACCGCCTTCACCAGCGACAGCCCGAGCCCCAGCCCCCGGTGGGAGCGGCTCTTGTCGCCCCGGTAGAGGCGCTCGAAGATGCGCGGGATGTCCTCGGGGGGGATGCCCTCGCCCTGGTCCCGCACCGCGACCCGCACCCGCTCCCTGTCCGCCCACGCGCCGATATGCACCTGCCCGCCGGGTTTTGAATACTTGAGCGCGTTGTCCAGGAGATTCGCCAGCACCTGGCGCACCCGCCCGGCGTCGGCCAGGGCGAAGAGCCCCGGAGCGGTGTCGCATATCAGAATGATCCCCTGCTCCTGGGCCAGATAGTCGTAGATCTCCACTCCCTCCTCCACCAGGCCGGCCACGTCCACCCGTTCGATGGACAGGCGCATGGTCCCTGTCTCGGCCTCCGAGATGTCCATGAGCGTGTTCAGGGTGGTGCGGATGCGCTCGTTCTCCTCCGCGATGTCCATGAGCGCTTCGCGCAGGCCCTGCTGGGACAGGTTGGACTGGAGCGCCGTCTCCACCACGGCCTTGGCGCGGGTCAGCGGGGTGCGCAGGTCGTGGGCCACGTTGTCCAGCGCGTCGCGCATGCCCTGGATAAGGGTGGAGATGCGCTCGAGCATGGAATTGAACAGGCTGGCCAGCTCGTCCAGCTCGTCGCCCGTGCCGCGCGTGGGGACGCGGGCGGTCATGCTGCCTCCCCCGATGGAGTTCACTGTGCCGATCAGGTCGCGGATGGGCGCCAGGGACCTGTTGGCCTGGATGGCCCCCACCACCACGCCCAAAAGCACCACCGTGGCCGTGATGAACAGGAAGATGCGCTTGAATTCCGAGAGCAGGGCCTCGCGCTGATGGGCGTCGCCCCCCACGATGAGGAAGGTCCCGCTGCCAAGCTTGCGGGAGGTGATCTCGAAAACCGCGCCGTCCGCCCCTGGCTGTTCCAGAAGGTGCCACTGCGCGCCCTCCAGCGTGACGGGATTCAGCTTGGCCTGGGGCAGCGCCTCCCAGCCGGGAGGGGAGACCGTAAGCCGTTCGACTCCGGACGGATCGAGGATGCGCACGAAGTAGTCGGACTCCTCGTATTCCTCGGTGTCGCGCCGGATGAAGTCCAGCAGGGCAGGAAGCCCCTTTGTGCGCTCTATATAGCTGTATTCGTTCAGTTTTTCTGTAAGGAGCTTTTGATCCTGGGAGCGTACCACCCCCGCCAGAAGCACGTAGGCGATAACGAACAGAATGAGCGAGCTGACGATGTACAGGAAGGCATAGATCGCGGTCAGCCGGAAGGCCGTGCTGCGCCTAATCCTGCCGAGGAGGCTTGAGGACATAACCGACCCCCCTCAGGGTGGAGAGCATCTTGGGCTGGAAGTCGCGGTCTATCTTGTTGCGCAGGCGGCACACCAGCACGTCCACCACGTTGGTCTGGGGGTCGAAGGTGTAGTTCCAGACGTGCTCCATGATCATGGTCTTGGAGAGCACCTTGCCGGGGTTTCGCAGGAAGAATTCCAGCAGGGAGAATTCCCGGGGCTGGAGGCTCAGCACCGTTCCGTCGCGCATCACCTCGCGGGTGAGCAGGTTCATGCTCAGGTTGCCCACCACCAGCTGGGTGGTCTCGGCGCTGCTGGTGGAGCGGCGGATGAGGGCCTGCAGGCGCGCCAGAAGCTCGGCGAAGGAAAAGGGCTTGGCCAGGTAGTCGTCCCCGCCGGACTGAAGCCCCTTGACCCGGTCGTCCACGGAACGCTTGGCGGAGAGGATGATCACCGGGGTGTTCACCCTGCTCTTGCGCATCTCCTCGATGAGCTTCAGGCCGTCCATGCCCGGCAGCATCAGGTCGATCACGGCGGCGGAATAGGTTTCGGAAAGGGCCATGTGCAGGCCGTCCGTGCCGTCGGCGCACTGGTCCACGGCGAAGCCGTTCTGCTTGAGGCCCTGGGCGATGAAGGCCGATATCTTGGGGTCGTCTTCCACGAGTAGGATGCGCATGGTTTGGATGGATAGACCCGCCCCCCGGACCTGTCAACGCGCTTGGCCCGCCGGGAGCCTTTCAATTGTGTAATAGCCTGGAAAGGGACCGGTAATGAAGACCGGCGTAGCTCTCTTCCCACGCAAAGCAGCCGGATCCCCCCACACCGGCTGTCGTTTGTTGCACAACAACCCTATCAAAGACTGTTAATTCAAGGAGATCAGAAAATGAAAAAGGCCGTTATCTTCGCCGTTGCCTCTTGCCTGCTGTTCAGCTCCGTCGCTTTCGCTTTCGAAGGCTCCAAGTCCACCTCCGACAAGGGCTCCTACACCGAGCAGATGGCCAAGAAGAAGGACAAGAAGACCAAGAAGGCTGCCCCCGCCAACTAGGCTTCGGCTCGCAATCTTGTTGATCGAAAAGGCCCTCCGGGGCCTTTTCGCGTTTGCGGGGCGCGGAAGTGTCGAGAAGCTGAAAAGCACGACTCGAAATCCTTCCAGGCGTGCTCACCCGCATGAAACGCGATTCTCGTGACCGCTCCCAGCATGCCGACATGCCTTGAGAAGACGAGGGATTGTGCCGACGCCCCCGGGGTCGACTCGATCCGTTGTGCCTGCTGGCGTCGGCAAAATCCTGGCCTGGCAAATCCGCAGGGGCCTCACACATCGAGGCTTCGTGCGGAGGCCACCTGCCGCGCTCTGGTTGTCCGGTGCGCATTGTCCTCAGATGGCTGAGGGAACCGCAAGTTCTGCGCTTCAACAGCCCAGGTGAACCACAACGATTGGCCAGACCTCCCCTCTCCCGACCTGTCATTGGAAAACGAGGGTCCCCGCCTCGTACCTACCGGCGCTCGGCAGAAACGAAAAAGCCCCGGCCATCTCGAGGGATGGCCGGGGCCGGTTGCTTCGTAAGGCTCGGTCCGAACGCGCTATTCCATCCTGCCGATCTCGCGGGTCTGGCTGGAGGGACAGGTGTCGCAGGAGTAGCAGTCCTCGCAGCCGCCCTTGTAGGGGTAGCCGGTGAACACCGCGTAGATGCGGTTCAGGCAGCCCTTGTCGTCCCACTCCAGGTCCAGCTTCCTGAACTTCTTCTTCACCTCGCGGGTGGGGGTGGGCAGCGGCATGCATCCGCCGATCAGTTCCGGCATCACGCTCTGGGCCGCGCACATCACCAGGGTGATGGCCAGATGGTGGAAGGCGAAGCCGTGATGGGAATTCTTCTCGAAGGCCTGCTGCACTTCGTTTTCCGTTTCCGCGTCCAGATAGACCAGCAGGAAGCCTTCCTCGCCGTCGGAGGGCTCCATCTTGTAGGCCTGCACCTGGCCCTGCCACTTGTCCCAATAGTGCTCGAGAAGTTCGGTCAGTTCGCGCTCAAGGCGCATGAGCCCGCTGATCTCCATGTAGTATTCCATGTCGAACTCGGGCCGGGTTTCGATCTTCTCCAGGCTCATGTTTTCCTTGCCCACGCGATGCTCCTTGCGAATGAATTGCTGGCGCTGGGGTGTAGCCTGTTTGGGCCTGGGGGGCAACGCCCTTGCCCGATGCCCGGCGCGCGGGGCAGATCGGGGCAAAACCACTCAGGGCGGCAAGGGACAACTCCGGAAGCCGTCCCGCTATGAAATCACTTCATGTTTTCCCCGAACGCGGCGCTAGCGCCCGGGCGGCAGGGTCACGCCCAGCAGCAGCACCCGCTTGTCGCCCCCGGAGAACATGCCCTGGAACCTGGCCATGCCAGCCGGGTCGGCCAGGTTCAACTTGGTGACGCCCGACTTGGGCAAGGCCTGATACAGCCAGCGCCCGCCCGAGCCGTCCGGGAGTATGACCCCCACATGGTAGTGCTGGAGCATGTAGCCCTTGCGCCGTCCGGTCTGGCTGAAGCTCACCAGGCAGGCCTGGTCCGGGCCGATCTGCCCAAGCGCCTTTTTCCAGGCGGCCTGGTCCGCCACCGGAAACCCCAGGGCCGTTTTCCCGCTGTCCTGAGGAGAAACCGGCCGGGGTTCGGGCAACAGCCAGCGCCGGGGCAATCCTTCCGACAGGTTCAGGATGAGGTCGTAGCCGAAATCCCAGTCCTGGCCCATGGCGCTGGCAGGGCCGGAATCGCCCAGGCGGTCGCGTCCGGCCTGGCGTGCGGGCAGCCCGGACGGGGCGATCAGGCGCATGAGACAGTAGTCCAGGCCGGAGCAGTTGAGGCCCGGCGTGGGGAAGGTCTGCTCGGGATGCTCGAACAGCGTCCAGCGCCCGGCCTCGTCGCGCACGCCGTCCGGCCGGTACGGGATGCCCAGGAGCTGGTCGGCACGAGTGGTCAGGTCGGCGGCGTGGCCCGCCTGAACCGGGAAAATTCCCAGCACGGCCAGGAACATTGCAAGAAAAACGGACGTCTGTTTCATCAGTAGTAGAGTTCTATCACTTCGTCCGGGATGGTGAAGATCACCGAATATCCCTGGTTGTTCTGGGGACCGGCCGGCTGAACCACCGAAAAGAGGTTTGCCTGGCTGGTGGACACGGACATGCCCGCCAAGGTGCGAGCGTAGGTGACCATGCTGGACACCTGGTAGGCGAAGGCGTCCAGGGTGACGCTGAACGTCGCGGGCTGCGAAGTGCGCGTTCCGATGGGCGCGGCCCCGGCTTCTATCGCGGGCAGAACCGCCAGGGCAAGGGAAATGAGGGGAATGATCAGAAGGGATTTCATGGATGTCTCCTGATGGCGCGTTTTGAAATGCATGAACATTCTTTCAAGGCTCAAGCCCAAACCGCATGAACGAATCGTGGGGACGCGCCCCTAGAAAAAGAGCAGCCGGAAGATGAAATCGGGAATTTCCAGAGTCAGACCATGTTCGACACCGTCAAGGCGGCCAATGCCGTCGAGCTCCCCCGGGGAAAGCACCACCAGAAGGCCCGTGGCGGTCTTGGCGTAGGTGACGGGATTGTTCGAAACGTAGCGCGACGTGCCAATGACCGGGCGGGCCGTGACCGTGTCGTCAGGTGCGCCGACCACCGTAACGCCGATGGATTGCGCCGACGCGGGCGCAGGCAGGCACATGCAGGCCGAGACACCCATCGCGGCCAAGAGGGAATGGAAACGGTGCATGGTGGAACCTCCATCCGAACATTTTGGGATGATACCTCCATGCTCCCGTTCCTGGCGCCAGTCAATTCTTTCGCCTTGCCGGGTCGCGGCGAATTCAGGGCATCCTGCTGCCGGGATTTGATTGCACGCCGCTTGAAATCCGTGGCATACGGCAGCGTGGGCAGCTTGCCCAAGGAGGCCCCGTATGACCAGAGATGAAATACACAAGGAAATGGTGGCGATGTTGGGCTTGGTGCCCTCAATGTTCGAGACCATCCCGGATTCTTCCCTGGAACTCGAGTGGAACCTGTACAAGCAGGTGCAGTTCGCTCCCGGAGCCATCCCCAACAAGTACCGCGAACTCATCGGGGTGGCCATCTCCGCCATCTCGAAATGCCGGTACTGCGCCTTTTACCACACGGAGCTGGCAAAGCTGAACGGCGCCACCCAGGCCGAGATCGAGGAAGCGGTGCATTACGCCAAGTCCAGCGCCGGGTGGAGCGCCTACCTGAACGGCATGCAGGTGGACTTCGAGAAGTTCAAAGGCGAAATACGCAAAGCCTGTGACCATGTGCGGCAAGGCTCGGTGGACCCGGGCGACATGTCGGAGTGATGAACCGGCCGCCGCCGGCTTGGAATGACGCGAAACACGAATGCCGAGGCAAGCGTTCTCCACTCGCCCCGGCATGTGCCGCTTTCTATGAGGCCCGGCTCAGGGCAGGATCTTTCCTGCGCCAAGCCGTTCAATGGACTTGACCGGCTTGCGCGCAGGAACGCTCACGTGGGCCCCTTTCGAGACGCCCCATTGTGAACAGCTTGTGCATCCGCGGCCATGCGGCAAGAAGACGAAGGCCGGAACCAACCTCTTTCAAGCTGATTCCGGCCTCGGAACATGCAGGATTGGCAGCCGCTCTAGGCCTTGTCGCGCTTCTTCTGGCTGTGCATCAGGTGGCGCTTTCCGGCGTTCAGCTCGGCCTTGCGCAGGCGGATGGACACAGGCGTCACTTCCACCAGTTCGTCGTCGCGCACGAAGTGGATGGCCCGCTCCAGGGTCATGGGGCGGATGGGGGTCAGGACGCAGTTCTCGTCCTTGCCCGAGGCTCGCATGTTGGTGAGCTTCTTTTCCTTGCAGGGGTTGATGTCCAGGTCGTTGTCGCGGTTGTGCTCGCCCACGATCATGCCTTCGTACACCGGGTCGCCCGCGGTGATGAACATCTCGCCGCGCGGCTCCAGGTGGAACAGGCCGTACGCCACGCCCACGCCCATGCGGTCGGCCACCAGGGAGCCGGTGAAACGGGTGGGGAAGTCGCCCCGGTAGGGCTCGTAGCCCTCCAGCAGGGAGTTCATGATGCCCGTGCCCTTGGTGTCGGTCAGAAATTCGTCGCGGTAGCCGATCAGGCCGCGGGACGGCACCGAGAACTCCATGCGCACCCGGCCCTTGCCGTGGTTCACCAAGTTCACCATGCGGCCCTTGCGGATGGACAGCTTCTCGGTGACCACGCCCAGGAAGGTCTCCTCGCAGTCCACGAACACGCTCTCGATGGGCTCCAGGCGCTTGCCGTCCTTTTCCTTGTAGATGACCTCGGGACGGCTGACGGAGAGCTCGAAGCCCTCGCGGCGCATGGTCTCGATGAGGATGGCCATCTGGAACTCGCCGCGTCCCTTGACGATGAAGCTGTCCTTGTCCTCGCTCTGCTCCACCTTGATGGCCACGTTGGACAGACACTCGCGCTCCAGGCGCTCCAGGATCTTGCGCGACTGCACCAGCTTGCCTTCGCGGCCGGCCAGGGGCGAGGTGTTGATGGCGAACTTCATGGACACGGTGGGTTCGTCCACGGTGATGCGGGGCAGGGCCTTGGGCGCCTGCGCGGTGCAGATGGTGTCGCCGATCTTCACGTCCTCGATGCCCGAAAGCACGATGGTGTCGCCGGGGGTGGCCTCGGTGGCGTCCACCAGGCTCGGGCCCTTGTAGGTCTGCAGGCGGGTGACGCGCAGCTGCTTCACTTCGCCGTTCTCGCCCATGCACACCAGGGTCTCGTTCTGGTGGGCCACGCCGTTCATGACGCGACCGATGGCCAGGCGACCCAGGAAGTCGGAATAGCCGAGGTCCGCCACCAGCATCTGGAAGGGAGCGGTCTTGTCGTAGCGCGGGGCCGGGATGTGCTCGAGGATGGCGTCGAAGAGCGGGGTCAGGTCGGTGCCTTCGCCTTCCAGGCTGGTCTTGGCCATGCCCTCGCGGCCGATGGCGTAGAGCACCGGGAAGTCGAGCTGCTCCTCGTTGGCGTCCAGGTCGATGAACAGGTCGTAGACCTCGTCCAGCACTTCCTGGGGACGGGCGTCCTTGCGGTCGATCTTGTTGACCACCACCATGATGGACAGGCCGCGCTCCAGGGCCTTCTTCAGCACGAAGCGGGTCTGGGGCAACGGACCTTCGGAGGAGTCCACCAGCAGGATCGCGCCGTCGGCCATGACCATGGAGCGTTCCACCTCGCCGCCGAAATCGGCGTGGCCGGGGGTGTCTATGATGTTGATCTTCACGCCCTTCCAGGACACGGCGCAGTTCTTGGCGGCGATGGTGATGCCGCGCTCGCGCTCCAGATCCATGGAGTCCATGACGCGGTCGTCCACGTCCTGGTTCTCACGGAAGGTGCCGGATTGCTTGAACAAAGCGTCCACCAGGGTGGTTTTGCCGTGGTCGACGTGGGCGATGATCGCAATATTTCTAATGCTGTCGTTGGAAGACATGTTCATGAGGATTGATCTCCGATATATTTGGGAGGCCCCTCCATACGGGCCGCAAGCCCTGCTGGCAAGCGAAAGTCGCGTTACGGTTGCGACAGGCAATTGGCGCAGGGCCGGATGAGGCTCACACGGTTGGCCTGCTCGTATGTCGTTTTGGACTCGAACAGGGGAATGGCGGCGGAGCGGAACAGCTCTCCGTACGGGGTGGAGGCCTGCGAGAAGCTCAGGGAGGCTATGAACTGGCGGTCGGCCTGGGCCACCTGCTCCAGGGTGGGCCTGGAGAGGGAATAACCGGGGGAGAGGTCGTGCTCGCGGCAGGCGGCGTCCACGCAGTCGATGGCCGGAGTGCCCGCGGGTGTGGGCGCAAGGCCGCACCAGTTGCCGTACTGGGGCACGAGCGCCGCGATGTTGGAGACCAGCGCCGCCGGGTCGGAGCCCGCAGCCTGGAACAGCTGGTCGTAGATGGCCAGTTGCTGCTCCAGGGTGGTCACCTGGGCGTTGGCCGGGACGACGGCCGAAAACAGCCACGACAGGGCAAGGGCGGCGATAGTGGTTTTCATCTTTTCCATATGGACATTTTTCGCGGCCGGGGCAAGGGGAAGCGTGCTCATTCCATCCAGATCAAACTGGCCTGCCTGCCAGACTTTGCCCGGTCCCGTCTGTAGGAATGGAACGCCCGCAGGCTGTGGGTGCACAGGTCCAGGCCGAAGATGCGCTCCCGTTTCAGCCCGGCGGCCATAAGCTGCGCCACGGTGAGTTGCCACAAGTTCACGGTCTGTGTGGACGGATCGAAATGGTCGCGGAATCCGGCCCCGAACTCGGCTTCGAAGTTGGTGAACTCGCTGGCGGACGGCCCCAGGCTCGGGCCGCGCACGGCCAGCAGTTCCTGCGGCTCGAGTCCATAGTGCTCGCAGAACGCCGCCACGCCCTTCTGCGGGAACTCAAGCACGTTGCCGCGCCAGCCCACGTGCAGTCCGGCCACGAAGCGGCCGCTCTGGTGCGCCAGCAGGATCGGCTGGCAGTCTGCGGTCTTTATCACCAGCGCCTTGCCGGGCTGGCTGGTGGCCGAACCGTCGGCCTCCCGGCTGGACGGCTCGCCGGAGCCCACGGCTTCCGGCTCGAAAACCATGTCCGTTCCGTGAACCTGCCGGAGCGAATGCCAGGACCAGAAGCCCAGGTCCGCCTGGAGCGACTCCCGGTTGGCCTGCACCGCTGCCGGGTCGCATGCGACGTTATAGGAGATGTTGCCCCTGTCCGCACCGCTCATGGCGGTGGTGAAGGCCGCGCGCACGCCGGGCACGCCTGGAAAACTGAACGGAATCACCGTGACTGACATGCCTTGCTCCTGTTTTGCCGAGGGGACGCCCTCCCGGAACGCTACCGCTCCACAACCTCGTCGAACACGTCCTGAAGCTTGAACTCGTTGTAGTAGCGACACTCCACGTCGGACAGAAGCTCCATGACCTTTTCGGCCTGTTCGCGGCAGCCCTCGGGAGCCTCGGCCCCCTTCAGGTACCCGCCCAGCGTCTGCCTCAGGTCGTCAAAGATGTGCGCGGCGGCCGCCTTGACGACTTCCTTGGAAATGAACTGGGCGTACTGACGGGAATATTTCTCACACGCATTCGAAGTCATACTCTAGAAATCCTGTTGGGTCAGAAGGTCCATGCCCTCAAGTTGTCCTTTGAGGGGCAGCTTCACCGTGCAGACCACGCCGTCCGGTGTCTGCTCCAGCGTCACGCGCCCGAAGCACTTGCGCGCCGCCGCCCTGGCGATGGCCAGGCCGAAGCCGGTGCCCTGGGGCTTGGTGGAATGAAAGGGGAGGAACAGTTCGTCCACATCGCCTCCCCTGGGGAGTTCGCCGCTGCCCAGTATGGCAATGCTCAGGTGCGACGGCGTGACCTGGTCCACCCGCGAGGAGACGCTCAGGCTGCGTTCCGTGGCCGGCATGGCCTGGAGGGCGTTCACCAGCACTTCCTTGAAAATCTCCCTGAGAAGGTCCGGATCGGCTTCCACCACGGCGTGCTCCGGGTCCAGGGAGAGCGAGGCGCGCATGCCTTCGGGCCAGTCCGGGCCGGAGGTCAGGCCGTCCAGCACCTGATCCAGGAACGGGCCGATGACCACCTCCTGAATGGAAGGCTCAGCCACCTCCAGGGAGTTGTAGGTGGAGATGTCGCGGGTCAGCCGCTCCAGGCGCAGGGCTTCGTCCAGGATGACCTGGGCCATGCCCGATATCTCCGGGCCTCCCGCGCGCATGAGGCGCATGGCCGTGCCGCCGATGATGGTCAGGGGGTTTCTGGTCTGGTGGAAAAGGCCTTGCAGAAGTGGTTCGGCGCACTGGGAGTTGTAGGAGGCGTGCCCCTTGACGCGCACCATGAGGCACAGGTCCAGGAGGTCGTTGACGGCGGAGGCCACCGGGCCGCGCTCGTCCAGGGGCACGTCCTCGCGGACGGCTCGCAGGAAGAGCTGGCGGCACTTGACCTCGCCCAGCATCATGTACTGGAGCTCGATGCCGATCCTGGCGGAATAGACCCCCTGGCGCCACAGGTCGGAGAGGAACACGTCGTCCCAGGGGCGCGTCCAGAGTTCGGAGTACCAGCGGAACCAGAAGTCACTGAGCGTGCCGCTGAAATATTCGAGCGTCAGCTCCATCCGGGTGCGGGGGGCGACCTTGCGGAAGAGCGCGTCCAGATAGACTCCGGCCTTGCGCGCCCTGGCAGAAAGCTTGCCTGCGTAGGGACGGATGGCCGTGAGCTTGGTCTCGTCCAGGCCGATTTCCTTGCGGAAAAATTCCAGCCGGGCGAGGGGGATGTCGCCGTTCATGGCCTTGTCTCCTCTGGGAGCTGAACCCGCGCCGCGTCCGGGCTGGTCGATGTCGAGGCTATCCGGGCAGCTTGAAGGACTGCCCGGCTGCGTAGGCCGAAGCCCAGGCCCAGTGCAGGTTGTAGCCGCCAAGCTGCCCCGTGACGTCCATGACCTCCCCGATGAAGTACAGGTTGGGCGCGGTCAGGCTCTCCATTGTCTTGGAGGAGATGGCCTTGGTGTCCACGCCGCCCGCGGTCACCTCGGCCTTCTTGTATCCGGCCAGCTCCTTGGGGGTGACCTCCCAGGCGGTGAGGCGCTTGACGAGCCACGCGGCCTCTTCCTTGCGCAGCTGGGCCACGGGCTTGGCCCCCATTTCCGGCGGCACGACCGAAGCCGCCAGCCGTGCGGGCAGAAGCCGCGACAGGATGGTCTTCACCTGGGACTTGGTGGTCCTGGCCTTGGCGATGACCTCCTCGGGGGAGACGGTGGGCACCAGGTTTATGCTGATGGGCTTGCCCGGCTGCCAGTAGTTGGAAATCTGCAGGATGCTCGGGCCGCTCAGTCCCTTGTGGGTGAAGAGCAAGGCGTCCTCGAAGCTGGCGGACCCGAAGCTGACCCGCGCGGGCACGGCGATGCCGGACAGGGTGGACATCTGCCAGGACGGACCGAAATTCAGCGGCGTAAGCGCCGGGCGCGGCTCCACGAGTTCCATGCCGAAGGTCTCGGCCACGCCGTAGCCGAAGCAGGACGAGCCCACCTGGGGCCAGGCCAGGCCGCCCGCCGCCACCACGAGGTTGCGCCCGGGAACGGTCCCGCCGGGGTAGCTGACGCGGAATTCCTCGGTGCGCTCGATGTTCTTTATGCGCACGTCCATGTAGAAATGGACCCCGGCCTGTCGGCAGAGCCTGTCCAGAAGCTCGGCCACGCTCACGGCTCCCTCGCGGCAGAAGAGCTGGCCGTGGTCCTGTTCCACGCTGGACAGCCCGTTCTGCTCCAGGAATTCCTTGAAGGCCAGCGCGCCGAAACGGCTCAGGGCCGAAACGCAGAAGTGCGGATTGGCGCACAGGAAGTTTTCCGGGCCGACGTGCGTGTTGCCGAAGTTGCAGCGGCCGCCGCCGGTAACCTTCAGCTTCTTGCCGGTCTGGGCGTTGTGGTCGAACACGGCCACGCTCAATCCCCTGCGGGCGGCGGTGAGCGCGCAGAACAGGCCGGAAGCCCCGGCACCGATGATGACGACGTCGTAACCTAACATCAGGTCTTGATACGGCATAGCCGGGCGCGGGGCAAGCGGCGCGCCGCGAGGGGGGGCGGGGTGGGCCTACAGAACGCGTCGAGCGCCGGCGTAGAGCTTGTTCCAGAGCGGGTCGTCCAGGTCGCCGACCTTCACGGCCCCGCCAGAGGACGCGGCATGGATGAACTTGCCGTCGTCCATGTAGATGCCCACGTGGCTGACGCCCTTGCGGCCGAAGAACACCAGGTCGCCCTTGCGCAGGTCGTCCCGCTCCACGGGCGCGCCCTGGGAGTACTGTTCGCGCGAACTGCGGGGCAGGTCCAGGCCGTTTCTGGAATAGACGTAGCTTGAGAGCCCGGAGCAGTCGAAACCCTGGCGAGGGTTCCCGCCGCCGAAAGAGTAGCGCTTGCCCAGTTGGGCCGAGGCGGTCCTGATGAGCGAGTCCAGGTCCCCGGGCTGGCCAGGATCGGCGGCCACGGCCGCCGGAGGAGCGCCAAGCGACGGCCTCTTGGCGCTGGAGCTGCGGCGCGCCGGAGCGCTGACGCGCGCGGCCGCGTGCAGCAGGGACTGCTCCTCGGGCGTGAACTGCGAGGGTGTTGCCTGTGGTTCGGACGATGCGGAAGGGGCAGGGAGTGTTGCGGCCTGTGCAGTCTGCTCGGGCGCTGCGGGTGCCGTCGGGGTTTCTTCGGCTGGCAGGGTGATCCTGCCGCGCACCTCGCGTGCGCCAGTGCGGCTGTCCGCCTGGGAATTCATCAGGATCGGGCCGCGCACCTCGGGGAACCGCGAGGACACCGATTTGGATGCCGCTGGCTTCCCGGCCTCCGCCCCGCCTGCCGACCCGGCCAGGCTTTCGGACAAGGCCTCCTCGAAGGCGTGGACTTGCGTGGACCGGGGCCGCAGCCTCGGGTGGAAGGTGAGTTCCGTCGCGCCTGGGGTTGCCTGGGGCAAAAGGGGTGCGGATACGTTTACGGCCATGGGAAACCTCTGCGGGTTTCCAAGCAAGCGCCGTGCCTAAATCGCGAGCTCCAGTCCCACCGGGCAGTGGTCCGACCCCATGACCTGGTCCTCGATCCAGGCCCGCGCCACCTTGGGGCGCAGCTCCTCGGACACGAAGAAGTAGTCGATGCGCCAGCCCACGTTTCGTATCCTGGCCTGAAAGCGGTAATCCCACCAGGTGTAGTGGCCGCCGCCCTGCTCGAACATGCGGAAGGTGTCCACGTATCCGGCGGCGATGAAGCGGTCCAGCCAGGCACGCTCCTCGGGCAGGAAGCCGGAAGTCTTCTCGTTGGACTTGGGGTTCTTCAGATCGATCTCGGTGTGGGCGGTGTTGAAGTCGCCGCAGGCCACGATGGGTTTGGTCCTGCGCAACTGCTCGGCGCAGCTCAGGAAGGACTCGTAATAGGCCAGCTTGTAGTCCAGCCGGTCCTGGCCCATCTGTCCGTTGGGGAAATAGACGTTCAAAAGATGGAAATCCGGGTATTCCAGATGCAGGAGCCGCCCCTCGCCGCAGAAGCGCGGGTCGGGCAGTTCGGCGGTCAGGGCCAGGGGCGTCGCGCTGTAATACACGCCCACGCCCGAATAGCCTTTCTTCACGCTGCTCGAAATGAAAGCCGTCTTGTAGCCGTGCACCTCGGGAAAGCCGGGCTCGTGGTCTTTCTGGAGCTTGGTCTCCTGGAGGGCCACCACATCCGCGCCGCAGGTCTGGAGCCACTCGAGGAATCCCTTGCCCGCAGCGGCCCGCAGACCATTCACGTTCCAGGAATACAGTTTCATCGCGATCCTTTATGAGGTTGTCATCAGGCGGGCCGTGACGGCGCGGCCGTCGTATCCGATCAGGACGTATCCGCCCGAGGCCAGATCGCCCGGATTGATCACCAGCGTATCACCTATCGTGTCCGTGCCGCGCGCTTCGTGGATGTGGCCGGTGATGCACAGCTGCGGCTTCACCCGCTCGATGAACGAGCGCACCGCCTGCGACCCCACGTGGGTCCCCTGCCCGATGGCGTCGGTCTTCGTGTTCAGGGGCGGCGTGTGCGAAACAAGTATCAGATGCCGGAATTTCCTGGCTTTTTCGTAGGCCTCGTCCAGCCATTTTCCCAGTTGCGCGTCCGGCGCTTCGCTCGGCGTGCCGAACGGCGTGGGGCTTGACCATCCCACCCCCATGAGGCCGAGATCCGGAGCCAGCTCCACGGCCCGGGCGTGGATGCCCCGGCCTGATTCGTCCAGCCAGCCCTGCACCGCCTCATAGTCCATGTTGCCGATCTGGGCCATCACGCGCGGGTTGACGGCCGCCACGGCCTCCACCACGCGCCGTGCTTCCCGGACGCCGCCACGGTTGGTCAGGTCGCCCGTGATGACGACGCCGGCGGCTCCCGGCAGCTCCGGAATGTTCGCGAGCTGGTCCACATGTCCGTGAACGTCGCCGAAGGCGATCCAGTAGGGGGGTGGGGTTGTCATGCGCGCTCCGTGCAAAGGTTCTTTTCGGCTGCTCCGTTGCCTGCTAGCATGGAACGCGATGCCTCACAACGCGCTCACCCACATGATGGACAAACAGGCGCTGCGCAAGGCCATGCTGGCCCGGCGACGCGCCCTGGCGCCCGACCGCGTCCGCGACGCCAGCCTGCGCGCAGCCGCCCGGGTGGAGACCCTCGACGCCTGGCGGCAGGCCCGCGAGGTGCTGGTCTACCTGGCCTTCGGCGGCGAGATCGAGACCGCTGCGCTGCTGGACCCGCTGTTTCGACGCGGCGTGCGGGTGCTTGCCCCACGATGCCGGCCCGAACAGGCGGGCCGTCTGGACGTGGCCTGCCTCACCTGCATCTCGCAACTGGCCCCCGGCGCGTACGGCATCCCGGAACCGCACCCGGAGCTGTGTCCGGCCCTGGACGATTTCTCGCCCGACGCGGCGCTCATCCCCGCCGTGGCCTTCGACCGGCGCGGCGGCAGGCTGGGCTTCGGCCAGGGCTACTACGACCGCCTCCTGGCAGGTCCGGAGTTCCGGAAGACCTTCCTGATAGGGCTGGCGCACGGTTTCCAGGTGGTGGACGCGCTGCCCGTGGACCCCTGGGACAGGCCGGTGCACGCGGTGGTGTCGGATGAAGAAATCATCCGGATTGCGGGATAAGGGAAGACGAGCGGTTCGGGGCGGGCCCGCGCTCTCAAGACGGATCGTGAACAGGCGGTACTAGTCGGACTTCTTGGTTTCCGGCAGCCGCACCAGGATGTGCGTGCCTTCGTTGTCGTCCGAGGTGAAGGATATCTCGCCGTCGTGCGCGCGGGCGATCAGGTAGGCGCTGTGCGCGCCAAGCCCCGTTCCCCCCATTTTGCCGCTGGTGACGTAGGGCTGGAAGAACTTCTCGCGGATATCCTGCGGAATGACGCCCTTGTTGTGGATGTCGACCAGCACGAAGCCGCCCTCGTGCCTGACCCCCACGTTCACGGCCTCGCCGGGCGGCGACGCCTCCACCGCGTTCTTGATGAGGTTTGAAAGCATGTCGTCCAGGAAGGCTTCCTCGCCCTGGACCGTGCACGCGGACGCTCCGCCCTCGCCCTGCTGGAAATCGCAGGCGAATCCCACCCTCTTCTCATGCATGGCCGGTTCGAAGCGCTTGCCCAGATCCTCCAGCAGCTTGACCAGGTCCACCGGGACGGGCGTAATCTGATAGCTGCCCTCGTGGATGCGCAGCATGGCCTGCGAGTTGGCCAGAAGATGGTTCATCTGCATGCCCGAGTCATGGATGAGCCTCGCCCACTCCCGCTGCTTCTCCGGCAGCGACTTGTCCTCCAGCAGGAGCTTCGCGAACCCCACGATGCCCAGAAGCGGCGACTTGAGGTCATGTCGGATGATGCGCTCCACGTCCTGGCGAAGCTTGTCGTAGCGTTTGCGTTCGCTGATGTCGCGGATGAAGGCCGCGAAAAAGAGTTCCGCGCCGCGCTTCCAGCTGGAATGCGTCAGTTCGATGGGGAACTCCGTGCCGTCCTTGCGAAGAGCCACGCTTTCGAAAGGCAGGTGGGGCTTTAAGGCCCTGCCCGCCCTGAGCGCGGCCTCGAACCCCCGATCGTGCATCTCGCGGTAGCGCTCCGGCATGAGCATCACAACGTTTCGTCCCATGATCTCGGCGGGTTCGTAGCCGAACAGGTTCTGCGCGGCGAGGTTCCAGAACACCACGCGCCCCCGGTCGTCGGCGGAAATGATGGCGTCCGGAGCGGACTGCGCCAGGGAAAGATATTCCCCGCGCAGGTCGTCCAGCATGCGCCGAAGCATCTGGCAGTGGCGCTCGCGGCGCGACAGATCGGCAACCTGCCCGCGCAGCCCGAGGATTTCCTTTTCCAGATGACGTATTTCGTTCCCCATGGGGTCACGGTAAACCGCGCAGGCGTCTGTTACAAGAAATTATGGCTCCAGTGCCTGGATTTTGGCCCGTGCGGCAGCCTGCGGGATGCGCCAGGCAATTTACAATCAGGTCCAAATGCGGCATCCTCCCCGCGCAATCCGACACAATCACATCCGCTCAAGGAGGCTTCATGCGCAGGCGCTCGCTCATCGTTCTCTGCTGTCTGGCGGTGCTCACCGCCCTGCCCGGACTGGCTCAGGCCGCCAAACTCAAGGTGGCTTTCGCCCTTCTCGGCACCATCAACGACCAGGGCTGGAACCACGCCCACTACGTGGGCATCGAGGACCTCAAGCGCCAGCTGGGCGACAAGATCGAGGTGAGCTACACCGAGAACGTCCAGGCCGCCGACGCCGAGCGCGTGTTCCGCCAGTACGCCCAGGACGGCTACGACATCATCTTCGGCACCACCTTCGAGCACATGGACCCCATGCTCCAGGTGGCCAAGGACTTCCCCAACACCGCCTTCGAGCACTGCTCCGGCTACAAGCTGGCCCCCAACATGGGCAACTACATGGCGCGCATCGAGCAGGGCGAGTACCTGGTGGGCTACATGGCCGGCCTCATGGGGTACAACAACGTGGGCACCGTGGCCACCAACCCCATCCCCGAGCCCATCCGCGGCATCAACGGCTTCACCCACGGCCTGCTGCGCGGCCTGAAGGAATCCGGCACGAAGTTCAACCCGGACAGCGTGAACACCGTGGTCTGGCTCAAGAGCTGGCGCGATCCCATCGGCGAAACCACCATGAGCGAAGCCCTGGTGCAGCGCGGCTGCACCCTGATCCGCCAGATGGCCGACACCCCCGACGCCTCCCTGGCCGCCTGCGCCAAGAACGTCCCGGCCATCGGCTACGGCGCGGACGCCGCCCAGTTCGGCGCGAAATGCGTGCTGGTCTCCACCATCTGGAACTGGGGCAAGTTCTACGTGGAGCTGGTCCAGGCCAAGCTCGACGGCAAGTGGAAGGCCGAGGAGCTCTACTGGGGCTTCGAAAAGGACGCGCTGAAGCTCTCCCCCTACGGCGACAAGGTGCCCGCTCCTGTTCGCCAGAAGGTGGACGCCGAGCTTGACCTTATGAAGAAAGGCACCGACAATTCCTTCCTCGGCCCCATGGTCGCCCAGGACGGCAAGGTGATGATCCCCGAGGGCGCGCGCGCCTCCGTCAAGGAACTCTACACCATGCGCTGGCTGCTCAAAGGCGTGAACGGCAAGCTGCCCGAGTAACCGAACGAAACGACGTAAGGGACGGTCCGCCCGGACCGTCCCTTTTTCATGTCCGAGGCCCACATGACCTATGAACGCCCCGTGCGCGAGTCCGGCGAGAAATTCACCCTTGAAGTGGAAGGCCTGGGCTACGCCGTCCAGCTGCCCTGGGTATGGCTGCCCGCCGATGGAGGGGAGCTGCGCATCGCTTCCCTGGATCTGGTTGGCCAGACCCGCCTGAACCGCGACCTGGGCCGCCTGCTGGCCGCCAAGCTGCGCCCGCTGCTGGCCGGGAAACAGCGCGTGGCCATGCTCACCGCAGTGGAAAAATCCCTGCAACTGGCCCAGGTGGTGGCCGAGGAACTGGGCCTGGACGAAATCGCCGTGGCCCACAACCGCGTGAAGCCCCACATGGAACCCACGCGCCGCCCGGTTCTTCAGGTGGGCGCGGATTCCATCACCAGCGGCGACAAATTTCTCGCGCTCTACGAGCGCTCCCTGTCCATCGTGAACGAAGCTGCAGACGGCGTCATCCTGCTGGACGACGTGATCTCCACCGGCTCCACCATGCTGGCCATGCAGGCCCTGCTGGAATCCTCGGCCCGCTTCGCGAAGCTCCCCGCCGTCCCGCCGGTGCTGGCCATGGCCTGCGCCGCCGTGGAAGGAACCCCGGCCATCGAACCCGTGGTGAGCGTGGCCCAGCTGCCCGCCCCCATCTTCCGGGAGCGCCCGTGAACCCCGGAGGCGTGAACCTGGAACTTTCCGGCATCACCAAGCGTTTCGGCCCCACCGTGGCCAACGACAAGGTGAGCATCATGGCTCACGCGGGCGAGATCCACGCCCTGCTGGGCGAGAACGGCGCGGGCAAGTCCACGCTCATGTCCATACTGTCCGGGCGCTACCACCCGGACGAGGGCGAGATACGCCTGAACGGCGAGGCCGTGCGCTTCGAGTCCCCTGCCGACGCCCTGCGCCGGGGCGTGGGCATGGTGCATCAGCGCTTCATGCTGGTGGACGCCTTCACCGTGACCGAGAACGTGGCCCTGGCTGCGGGCGGCGGCATGATCCTGGACCTGCCCGGCGAAGCCGCGCGCATCCGCGAGCTCTCGGAGCGCTTCGGCCTGGAGGCCCACCCGGACCGCAAGGTCTGCGAACTGTCCATGGGCGAGCGCCAGCGCGTGGAGATCCTCAAGCTCCTGCGCCTGGGGGCCCGGGTGCTCATCTTCGACGAGCCGACCTCCGTTTTGACCCCCACCGAGATCGACAGCTTCTGCGAGGTGCTGCGCACGCTTCGCCGCGAAGGGCGCACAATCGTGTTCATCACCCACAAGCTGGAGGAGGCCCTGGATCTCTCCGACCGCATCTCCATCCTGCGCCGGGGAAAGCTGGTGGCGCGGACCACCCCGGCCGAGGCGGGGGGCAAGCGCAATCTGGCGCGCATGATGGTGGGGCGCGAGGTGATCTTCGCCATCGACAAGCCCTCCGTGCCCCTGGGGCCGCAGGTGCTCGGGGTCAGGGGGCTGACCGGCGGCAACGAACCGGGCCGCCCGGCATTCCAGGACATCGACCTGGACCTGCGCCGCGGCGAAGTGCTGGCCGTGGTGGGCGTGGCCGGTAACGGACAGACGGAATTCACCGAGGCGCTGGCCGGGCTCGCCCCATGCTTCGCCGGAAGCGTCGAGTTCGGCGGCGAGGCGCATCCGGGTACGGACTGGGCCAAGGCTCCCAAGGACGCCCTGGCCTACGTCCCCGAAGACCGCCACCACGAGGGCAGCATCCCGCCGCTGTCGCTCACCCACAACTTTCTGCTCACCCGCCTGAAGGACTTCACGCGCGGCATGCTGCTGGACTGGACCGGAGGCTCCGTGGCCACCCGTCAGGCCATCGAGCGCTTCGCCATCAAGGCCGAAGGGCCGGAGCAGGCCTCCGGGGAACTCTCCGGCGGCAACCTCCAGAAACTTCTCCTGGCCCGCGAGCTGTCGCGCAGGCCCGTGGTGCTCGTGGTGCATCAGCCGACCCAGGGCCTGGACGTGGGCGCGTCCGAAGACGTGTGGCGAAGCCTGCTGGAGGCGCGCGAACACGCAGGCGTCTTGATCGTCACCGGAGACCTCACCGAGGCTCTGACCCTGGCCGACCGCGTGGCCGTCATGTTCGCGGGCCGCATCCTGGGCGTGGTGGACGCCGCCGACCCGGATCAGGTGGCGCGCATAAGCCCCATGATGGCGGGGGTGCGCCAATGAGCGTGACCAACAACAAAATCGCGCTCTGGGCGCTGGCCCTGGCCATCCCCCTGCTGGCAGGAGCGGCCATCTTCGCGTTCATGGGGGCCAACCCCCTGACCGCCTATTCCGTGATGTTCGAGGGCGCGTTCGGCACCTGGGCGCGCTTCTCCGAAGTGCTGGTCAAGGCCTCGGCCCTGACCCTGACCGGCCTGGCCGTGATCCTGGCCGCGCGCATGAACCTGTGGAACATCGGCTGCGAGGGCCAATTGGTGATGGGCGCGATCTTCGCGTCGGGGCTTGCGCTCTGGCTGGGGAACACGCTGCCCTCGCTGGCTCTCTTGCCGATGCTTTTCCTGGGCGGCGCGGCTGGCGGCGCGGTCTGGGCCAGCGGACCGGCCTGGCTGCGCTCGCGCCTCGGCGTCAGCGAGATCATCTCCACGCTGCTCCTCAACTATGTGGCCATCGCCCTGATGGAGCACATGTTTTTCGGCCCCTGGCGCGACCCGGCGGGCTTCGGCTTTCCCGGCACGGCCATCTTCGCGGACGCGGCGCACCTGCCGCGCTTCCCCGGCACCCGCGTGCATCCGGGGCTTCTCTTCGGCCTTGTGGGCGCGGGCCTTCTGGCCTGGGCGCTGGCCAAAACCCGCTGGGGATTCGAATTGACCGTCATGGGCCTTGGCCCCAAGGCCGCGGACTACGCGGGCATGGACGCTGCCCGGCGCGGCTTCTGGGTGCTGATCGCAAGCGGAGCCATCGCGGGTCTGGCCGGAATGGCCGAAGTGACGGCCATCCATCACCGCCTGCAACAGGGCGTGGCTGTGGGCTACGGCTACGACGGCGTGATCGTGGCCTGCCTGGCCCGGCTGCGTCCAGGCCTCGCGCCCGTTGGCGCGGCGGCGCTGGCATCGGTGCTGGTGGGCGGCGAATACCTCCAGACCAGGATGCGCCTGCCCTCGGCGGCCAGTCTGGTCATCGAGGCGGCGCTGCTCCTGAGCCTCTTGTGGCTCCAGACCAGAACGGCGAAGCGCTAGCGGGGCTCTCTCAAAACGGTCATAGAGCTTACAAACCTAAACCAAGAGAACCATTTATTTTATTTTTGAAAGCATGTTCATGTTTTCAAAAACGCGACACCAGCTCATCCGGCCTTGATTTCCAGGCCGCGCTGCCGGATGATGCACCATGCCCCGTTCGCACCGCGTCTCCCGGCCAAGGCTGCGCCCCCTGGCCCGCCTTCACCGGGAGCTTGAGACCTTCCGCACCGTCGCGGACTTCACCTACGACTGGGAAATCTGGCTCGATCCGGCCGGAGCGGCCCGCTACGTCTCGCCCTCCTGTCGAAGGATCACCGGCTACGAACCCCGCGAAGTCCTCTCCGACCCGCGCTTCTTCCATCGGATCATCCATCCGGACGAC
Source organism: Acidobacteriota bacterium (assembly GCA_046566965.1). Classification (GTDB taxonomy): domain Bacteria; phylum Desulfobacterota; class Desulfovibrionia; order Desulfovibrionales; family Desulfovibrionaceae; genus Fundidesulfovibrio. The sequence continues at coordinate 520 of JBKICU010000014.1, read as the reverse complement.
CTGCCCGGCTGGCTTGCGGCCATGCGCAAAAGCCGCGACGAAGCCGCGCCGTCGCTCGATTTCCGCATCACCCGCAAGGACGGCTCCCGGGCCTGGCTGGCCCAGGAGACCACCCGCGTGCTTTCCCCGGCAGGCGTCCATCAGGGACTTCGGCTGTCGCTTCGCGACGTCACCGAGCGGGTGGAAGCCCAACGCGCCCTCCGGGAAGCGCGCGAACTGCTGGAAGAGCGGGTGCTCGCGCGCACCAGGGACCTGGAGCTCTCGCGGGAGCGCTACCGGGCCCTTTCCGCCCACCTTCAGGAGCGCATCGAGGGGGAACGCACCCGCATATCCAGGGAAATCCACGACGAACTCGGACAGAATCTCACCGCCCTGAACATGGGGCTCTACCGCCTGGAAAAGGGCGCAGCCGGGTGCGACCCCGAAGCCGTGCGCCATCTGGCGGGCCTCAAGGAGCTGGTGGCGGCCACGTTGGAGAGCGTGCGCCGCATCTCGCGCGAGCTGAGGCCGCCCATCCTGG
>JBKICU010000013.1:0-98848 GCA_046566965.1 Acidobacteriota bacterium | reverse complement strand
TCCAATTGCCGGAATGCCTCGAAGATCTCCTGCTGTTTCTCCGGGGCGATGCCCACGCCCGAATCGGTGACGGACACTGCCAGCGCATTGTCTGGCGTCAGCTCGTCGAGATCCGAACACTCTTCCTGGGTGAGGGGGCGGAATGAAAGATCAACCGAGCCCTTGTCGGTAAACTTGATGGCGTTGGCGAGGAGGTTGCGCAGGATCTGCTCGATCCGCAGTCTGTCGGTCTTGACCGTGGCGGGGATGTTGTCGTCTATATGGAATGTGAGCGCCAGATTCTTCTCGTCGGTGAGGGGCTTGAAGCTGGCGGCCATGGCCTCGACAATTTCAGTAAGCGAGACATCTTCCGGCATGATGCTCATCTTTCCTGCCTCGATCTTGGAGAGGTCGAGAATCTCGTTGATGAGCGAGAGCAGATCGTGGCCGCTGCGGTTGATGATGCGGGAGTACTCGACCTGGTCGTCATTTAGGTTGCCGAGCGAGTTCTCCATGAGGCTGCGGGAAAGCAGCAGCAGGCTGTTGAGGGGAGTGCGCAACTCGTGGGACATGTTGGCCAGGAACTCGGACTTGTACCGGGTGGTGAGCTCCAGTTCCCGGGCCTTTATCTCCAGCCCCTTTCGGATGTTGTTCAGTTCGGTGTTCTTGAGGCGCATTTCCACGCGCTGAAGTTCCAGGAAATTGTTCTTTTCCTCCAGTTCCTCGTTGGTGGCCCGCAGCTCTTCCTGTTGCTGGCGGAGTTCCTCCTCGGAACTGCGTAATGCCAGGGATTGCTGTTCCAGCTCCTCGTTGCTCACCCGGAGCTCTTCCTGTTGGGATTGGAGCTTGTCGGCCTGGATGCGGGTCTGCTCCAGTAAGGCCCGCAGTTTTTCCTGGCTCTCCACCGAGTGCAGTGCGACGCCCACGGCTTCGGACACGGCTTGAAGGAATTCAAGCTTCGTGTCCGAAAACTCCTCGAAAGATCCCAGTTCGATCACTCCTTTGAGTTCACCTTCGTGGAGGAGGGGAAGGACCACGATGTTGCGGGGATGGACATCTCCCAGGGACGAGTTGATCCTTATGTAGTCTGCGGGGACGTTGCTTAGCGAGATCAGGCTTTTCTCCAGAGCGGCTTGGCCCACCAGGCCTTCACCCACGGCATAGGAGTCGGCCAGATCCTTGCGTTTGGTGAAGGCATAGCTGCCTGTGAGAACGAGTCTGCCCGAGGAGGACAGAGCATAGGCCGTGCCGATCTGCGCATTGAGATAGCCTGCGAGGAATCTGATGACATTCGAACACAAGGTACGCGGGTCGTTTTCCCCCACGAGCACGGCATTGAGCTTGTTTCTTCCCGTTTTGAGCCAGTCCGTTTTGGCGTTCGCATCGGCGGAATCCTTGAGGGATTTCGTCATTATGGCCAGCGACTTCCCCAACACGTCCTCCTCGCCGACGGCTTCCACGGAAACGCCGTAGTCGCCCGCGGCAACCGCTTCGGACACCCGGATCTTGCTGAGGAGATTCTTGCGCATGGTCCGGAAGGAGTCGGCCAGATCGCCTACTTCGTCACCGCTGTGAAAATCGAGTTCCTGGCCGATGCTCCCCCGGGCGATCCCCTTCATGCGGGCGATCATGGCCGTGAGCGGTGTGGTGATGCTGTTGGTGATGTATCTGGAGACGACCAGGCCCGCCAGGCAGGCCATGGCGACTATGGCGGCGAGGATATACGTCGCGCGCTCTCCCTTTTTCAAGGCGATGGAGTTGAACTCCGCAGCCTTGTTTGTGGCGAAGTCGATCATCACCTGGGCCTTGCGGATCAACCGGGTCGTCGCACCCCGGGCTTCCTGGATCGCGGCTCTCCTTGCCGCATCGCCGAGCTTGTCCCGGTGTACCGCCATCACTTTGTCGAGAAGGCCGACCCATTCGTTGAAAGCCTCCTCCGCAGCCACGACATCGGCCTTGTTGCCAAGGAAGCGTTCATGGACAATCGGGAAAAGCTTACGGATGTTTCCTTGCGCCTCCTGCATCTCGTTGCTCATCTGTTCCACTTTGGCTGGACTTGTCTCCACAAGCATGTCCGCAAGGTCTGCCTCCACCTGGCGAACGTTGCCGCGGATGTCCCGCATGGAGTTCGTGACAATGTACGGATGGTTGAACAGCGATGCGGTCACTTCGGCAAGATCGTTGGCAAGAAATATAGCCCACACGCCGGTCAAGGCCGTGATGAGTGTCATGAAGCCGAATCCGGCAGCCAGGCGGGTCCCGATGCTGAAATCAGTGATTTTCATATAGGTCCTTCCAAAGTGGTCGAAGCCCAACGATGTAAATAAAATGGTCGATCAAACTCGCTTGATTAGCAGTAGCTACAACAGCAAAAGAGTGCAATCACTACGAGCAGCCGGTTCGTTCCTGGCGTCATTTTCCTGGTCGCGCTATGCACAAGGATGATGCACAAGATGGCAGAGTCTTTTGTTGGGATAAGGAACGAAGCGATATCACCGTCATGTCGGACGCCTTGGGATGGCTATTTCAATAGTCATCCCGGAATCCATAGTGATATCCCACGGCGCACACTGAACAGTCAGCACCTGTGCAGGACCTTGCGTTCCCCGGTGCGTTTGTGTCGGGAAGATCAATTCCAGCTCTTGCGTAATTTACAAGGAGGGTATCTGCGGATTGCCGCGACCTGGAATCCGTAGAGCCCAGTAAACCCGCTTGCGGGAGCAAAAGTCATTGGCTGTACAGAATATGAGCGAAGGGCAGTCCAAAGCAGCAGGCTGCAGACCGAGAGCAACATCGGAGAATATCTGGACGCTGACCCGTACCAAAGAAAAAGGGGCTTAGGACCGTTGTCCTAAACCCCTGTTTTCTTGGTGCGCCCGGCAGGATTTGAACCTGCGGCCTACGGATTCGTAGTCCGGCGCTCTATCCGCTGAGCTACGGGCGCGTCGTCGAGAAAGGCGTTCTAGGGATTTCAGGCCCCCGCGTCAAGCACTCTTTTAAAATTTTTATAAATTTATGAACTCGGAATGTTCCGCTCCGGTCAAAAGCAAGAGCCAGAGCGGCTTTCCACGGATCACCTCAATTTTCGGCGCAGCGAGAAAGTCCCGCAGGTGGGGGTGTGCGGCGGCAAGGATTCCAAGGATTCTCGCCTTCTCCTTGTCATCATCCACCGGAAACAGTTCGCACCCCACGGTCAGGGCTCTGGTTTGGGGCCGACTTCCGGCCCTGGCATTATCCCGGTCGTCGATCAGGAGGGCCATGTTGGGGTTTGTCTTCAGGTTGGCCCACTTGCGCGAGTTTGCGGGCGTAGCCATATGGATGTATTGCAGGTCCGGCTCCACGGCGTAGCTCATGAGCGAGGCGTGCGGCACGTCGCCCGCGCTGGTGGCCAGCACGCACAGGTCTCGTTCGCGGATCAACCGGGCCATGTCTTCGGGGATGGGCATGCAGTCCTCCGTGAATTTTCGTAACGATTCAAAATGATTCTAGCAGAAACCATGCACAGCCTACAAGAAAAGCTTGCCGCGTCGCGGCAACTCCTGAACTCGCTGCTCGACGAATACGACCCAGCGCGCATCGCCGTAGCCTGGACCGCCGGGAAGGACTCCACCGTGGTCCTGGACCTCTGGCGCGAGGTTCTGGGCGGGCCGGTCACGGCCATCAACCTGGACACCGGATGCAAATTCCCTGAGATACTCGCCCTGCGCGACAGACTGACGGCCGAGTGGGGAGTAACTCTCCACGTGGCCCGGCCTCTGCCAGAGGACGTCCCTGCCGCGATCGCCGCCGACAAGCTGGCCTGCTGCGGCGCGCTGAAAGTCCGGCCTTTGAGGCGGGCCATGGCTGAACTCGGCGTCGAGGTGCTGCTCACGGGAATACGTGCCGACGAGAACCCCAGCCGCACCGGATTGTCCCAGTTGGAAGACCGACAGGGCTACACCCAGGCCAACCCCATCCTGGACTGGACCGAAATGGACGTCTGGGCGCATACCACAGGGCGCGGCCTGCCGTACTGCACGCTCTACGACCAGGGGTATCGGTCGCTGGGTTGCGTGCCCTGCACGGCCAGGGTTGCCGGTGCGGGGCAGGGCGAGCGTGACGGGCGCGACCAGGAGAAGGAGGCCCGCATGGCCGAACTCAGGGCGCTCGGTTACTTCTGATTGGCTTTGGTAGGGAAATCCGCTAGAATTCCTGCCTCCCATGAGCCACCAACACCATACAGTACACGCCGCATCGTCAATCGTCCGGCACGCCACGCGGGTCATCCGCCTGGGGAACTTGTTTCTGGGCGGAGACTACCCCATCCGTGTCCAATCCATGACCAACACCGACACCCGCGACGTGGCCGCATCCACCGCGCAGGTGCTGGCCCTGGCCGCCGCCGGGTGCGAGATCGTCCGGCTTGCAGTCCCCGACGAACAGGCCGCCGTGGCGCTCAAGGCCATCAAGGCCGCCTCGCCCGTGCCCATCATCGCGGACATCCACTTCGACTACCGGCTGGCGCTCAAGTCGCTGGAAGCCGGTGTGGACGGGTTGCGCATCAACCCTGGAAACATCGGCGGCCAGGACAAGGTGGCCACGGTGGTGCGCGCCGCCAGGGACCACGGCGCGCCCATCCGCATCGGGGTCAACTCCGGGTCGGTGGAGAAGCACCTGCTGGAGAAGTTCGGCGGGCCGACACCCGCCGCCATGGTGGAGAGCGCCCTGGAGCACGTGCGCATGCTCGAGGACGAAAATTTCGACCAGATAAAGATCTCGCTCAAGTCCTCCTCGGTTCCCGCCACCATCGCGGCCTATTCGCTGCTGGCCAAAGAGGTGGACTACCCCCTGCATATCGGCGTCACCGAGGCCGGGACCCCGCTTCGCGGCGCGACCAAGTCCGGCGTGGGGCTGGGGGTGCTCCTGTGGATGGGGCTTGGCGACACGCTGCGCGTCTCGCTGACCGGCGACCCACTGACAGAGATGGTGGCCGCCTGGGAGATCCTGCGCTGCCTTGGCATCCGCGAGCGCGGCCCGGAGATCGTCTCCTGCCCCACCTGCGGCAGGACGGAGATCGATCTGGCGGGCTTGGCCGAGGCCGTGGAACAGAAACTTCGCGACGTGAAGACGCCCATCAAGGTCGCCGTGATGGGTTGTGTGGTGAACGGGCCGGGAGAGGCCCGCGAGGCCGACATCGGCTTGGCCGGGGGCCGCGACTGCGCCGTGATCTTCCGCAAGGGAGAGGTGGTGCGCAAGGTGCGCGGCGAGGCCAACGTGTTGACGGAATTCATGAAAGAACTCGATCAGACAATCAGGGAGTTTGAAGACAGATGCGCCTGAGCAAATACTACGCCCCCACCCTCAAGGAAGACCCCGCGGACGCCGAAGTCGTCAGCCACAAACTGATGCTGCGCGCGGGCATGATCCGCAAGCTCACCTCGGGCATCTACACCTTTCTCCCCCTGGGGCTTAAATCGCTGAACAAGGCCGCCCGCATCGTGCGCGAGGAAATGGACCGCGCCGGGGCGCTGGAGATCCTCATGCCCGGCGTCCAGCCCGCCGACCTCTGGCAGGAGACGGGCCGCTGGGAGTTCTACGGCAAGGAGCTGCTGCGCTTCGAGGACCGCCACGGCCGCGCCTACTGCCTGGGACCCACGCACGAGGAGGTCGTCACCGACCTGGTGCGCCACGAGGTGCGCTCCTACCGCCAGCTGCCCTTGAACCTGTATCAGGTGCAGTTCAAGTTCCGCGACGAGATCAGGCCCCGCTTCGGTCTCATGCGCGGACGCGAGTTCCTGATGAAGGACGCCTATTCCTTCGACAAGGACGAAGAAGGCGCCATGCTCAGCTACAAGAACATGTACGACGCCTACTGCCGCATATTCACCCGCCTGGGACTCAATTTCCGGGCCGTGGAGGCCGATACCGGCTCCATCGGCGGCAACTACTCCCACGAATTCATGGTGCTGGCCGACACCGGCGAGGACACCATCGCCGCCTGCCCGGCCTGCGAATACGGCGCGAACCTGGAAAAGGCGGAGGCCGTGCTGCCTGACGCCGCAAAGCCCCCGGTCTGCCAGGCTTACGAGCTGGCGGCCACCCCCGGACAGCACACCGTGGAAGAGGTCGCCGCGTTTTTGTCCGTGGAGCCCCGCACCGTGGTGAAGACCCTGCTGTTCGACGTGGACGGCAAGCCCGTGGCCGCCCTGGTTCGCGGCGACCGCGAACTGAACGACGTGAAGCTGAAAAACGCCCTGAACGCCCAGAACGTGGCCTTGGCCACCCCGGAGCAGGTCCAGGCCTGGACCAAGGCTCCCGTGGGCTTTGCCGGTCCCGTGGGTCTTGGAGTTGAGACCATTCTGGCCGACCGCGAACTGTCGCAGGGCACCGACTGGGTGGTGGGAGCCAACGCCGCGGATGCGCACCTCAAGCACGTTGACCTTGACCGCGACGCGAAAATCACCGGCTACGCCGACCTGCGTTCCGTCACCATCGGGGACCCCTGTCCCAAGTGCGGCGCAGGGTTGACCCTGCCCAGGGGCATCGAGGTGGGCCACGTGTTCAAACTGGGCTACAAGTATTCCGAGTCCATGAAGGCCTCCTTCCTGGACGAGCAGGGCAAGGATCGGCTTCTGTACATGGGCTGCTACGGCATCGGCGTGTCCCGCGTGGTGGCGGCCTGCATCGAGCAGAACCACGACGCCAACGGCATCGCCTTCCCGCCCGCGCTGGCCCCCTACGAAGTGGCCGTTCTCTGCCTGGATCCCAAGGGCGAGGCCATGGGCAAGGCCGAGGAAATCTACGGCTGGCTCCAGGATCAGGGCGTGGACGCCCTGCTGGACGACCGCGACGAGCGCCCCGGCGTCAAGTTCAAGGACGTGGACCTGATGGGCATGCCCATGCAGGTGGTCATCGGCGGCAAGGGACTGGCTCGCGGCGTGGTGGAAGTGAAGGACCGCCGCTCGGGCGAGAAGTCCGAGCTTCCCGTGGAGGGTTTCCAGGAGGCGTTCAAGGCTTGGCGCGAGACGGTTCTGGCCGGGTGGAACGCCCGCTAGCGGCCATGCCCCACATCTTCCGCGTCGGCGAGATAACCCGCGCCCTGAAGGACGTGGTGGAAGGACAATTCCCCTTCGTGCAGGTTCGCGGCCAGGTCTCCAACCTGGCCCGCCCGGCCTCGGGGCACGTCTATTTCTCGCTGAAGGATGAAGAGGCGCTCCTGAACGTGGTCTGGTTCAAGGGCAGCCAGTGCGGCGTTACCCTGAACCAGACCGAACGCTACGACCCCCTGACCGGAGAAGTGCTCGAGGAAGGGGAGGGTGGTTCGACCTGGCTGGCAGACGGCCTGGAGGTGCTCTGCGCCGGAAGGCTCACGGTGTACGCTCCCCGCGGGGCTTACCAGATGGTGGCCGAGCTGGTTCAGGACATGGGACTTGGCAAGCTGTACCAGGAATTCGAGGCTTTGAAGCGCACTCTGGCAGGGCGCGGCTGGTTCGCCCTGGAACGCAAGCGCTGCCTCCCGCCGCACCCCACGCGCGTGGCCGTGGTCACGGCTCCCACGGGCGCGGCCATCAGGGATTTCCTGCACGTGGGCGGAGGGCGCGGCACGGGCAGCGAGATACGCATCTTCCCGGCCCTGGTGCAGGGCGAGGCCGCCCCGCGGGAGATCTCCCAGGCCATCGACGCCGCCTGCGCCGACGGCTGGCCTGAGGTGGTGGTGCTCATTCGCGGAGGCGGTTCACTCGAGGACCTGTGGGCCTTCAACACCGAGGCCGTGGCCGGGGCCATCGAGCGCTGCCTGGTTCCGGTGCTGTGCGGCGTGGGCCACGAGGTGGACACCACCATCGCGGACATGGTGGCCGACGTGCGCGCCGCCACCCCCAGCCATGCGGCCCAGCTGCTGTGGCCGGAGCGTTCCGTGCTTGCGCAGCGCGCCGACGAGGCAGAGATGGCCTTGTCGCGTGTGTTTGCGAGATTTCTGTCCGCCAGGGAAGAGGCTCTTTCGCGCTTGGACAAGGCGCTTGGCTGGCTGTCCCCGGTCGGGCAGGTACGTCGTCTGGAAGAGCGCCTGGAACTGGCGGCAGCGCGGCTCGCTCGGGCGGGGAAAAACATGACGCGACAGCTGGAGCGCGCCGTGTCCGACGCGTCTGCCAGGCTATCGCGAGCCGGGCGCTCAATGCCGGAGAAAGCGGGCATGCGTTTGGATGGACTCCTGCATCGGCTGGACGCTTTCGGCCCCGGCTGGGTGGACGGCCTTGAATCCCGGCTGGACGACGCCTCGCGCCGTCTGGACGCGGCAGCGTCCCTGGCCGGGGAGCGCGCGCAGGCGCGCCTTGCGCTTCTGGAAACGCGCCTGGCGGGCCTGGACCCGCGAAAACCCCTGGAGCGCGGCTACGCCCTGGCCCGCAAGGCAGACGGAACATTCCTGCGCAGCGTGGACGAGGTCCGCACCGGCGACCATCTGGACATCATCGTCCGGGACGGCACGGTGAAGACCGGCGTCACCGCATTGGAGCCGAACGCATCATGATCCTTCGCGTGCTGCTTGCCCTCCTGCTCCTGACATTGACCGCTACGGCCCAGGCCGCGGTGCTCACGGAAGGTCCGTTGTCCGTCACCGTGCCGGATTCGGTGGGTGAGGGGCAGATCTTCCTGGTGGAGGTGAGCCTGGAGAATCAGGTGGAAACCGTCCAGGTGGAGTGGATGGGCCGCACCACCGAGGTGGCCATGGCCAAGCGCGGCAACGCCTTCAAAGGCGAGTTGCTCCTGGGCGCGGGCCTTGGAACCAAGCATGCTTCACAGACCATCCTGGTGGAGGCGCTGCGCCCCAATCGGCGCGAGTTGGTGCTCGGCAAGATCGATGTGACCGCCGTGGCCTTTCCTGAACAGCGTCTGAGCCTGCCGCCTTCCATGGTGACCCCCTCCAAGGAAAACCTTGCCCGCATCAAACGCGAGCAGGAGGAGGTCAATGCGGTGCTGGCCGTGTCCAGCCCCCGCAGGTTCTGGAATTTCCCCTTCCTGCGGCCCGTTCCCGGCGAGGTGACCAGCGCCTTCGGTCTGCGCCGCATCCTGAACGGCCAGCCCAGGAGCCCCCATTCCGGCATCGACTTCGACGCCATGGCCGGGGAACCGGCGCTGGCCGCCAATCAGGCGCGCGTGGTCCTCACCGGAGATTTCTATTTCAACGGCAAGTCGGTGTTTCTGGATCACGGGCAGGGCGTGTATACCATGTATTTTCATCTCTCGCGCATCGACGTGAAGCTCGGCCAGCACGTGGAACGGGGGCATCAGGTTGGCCTCGTGGGCTCCACCGGGCGAGCCACCGGGCCGCATCTGCATTTCGGCATGAAGATTCTGGGCCAGTCGGTTGACCCCATGCCCCTTTTCACGGCAGGAGGAACGTTCGACCGGCAGGCCAAGGGGGGCTCATGAACGCTTCGGAAACGAGCTTTGAAAAGAACCTTGAGAGATTGCAGCAGATAGTCGACCAGTTGGAGTCGGGCGAGCTGCCTCTCGAGCAGGGCGTCGCCCTGTACAAGGAAGGGCAGACCCTGGCCGGAGCCTGCCGCAAACAACTCGGCGAGGCGCGTCTGGTGGTCAGCCAGGTGACGCCCGACGGCCTGACGTCTTTCAATGCGGATTCGATCGAGGAGAACTGAAGTGCCGGTCAAACAACGTCTGATGAATTACGCTGCCGAGGTCGAAACGTATCTTCGCGGTTCCCTCAAGGGGCGGTGCATCCCTCCGGGACTTCTCGAATCCATGGAGTACAGTCTTCTGGCGGGTGGAAAACGCCTGCGTCCGGTGCTGTGCCTGTGTTTTGCCAGAATGCTCGGCGCACAGTCCGACTCGGTGCTGGGCTTTGCGGCGTCCTTAGAGTTCATCCACACCTATTCACTCATCCATGACGATCTTCCGGCCATGGACGATGACGATCTGCGCAGGGGACGCCCCTCCAACCATAAGGTTTTCGGAGAGGCCATGGCCATTTTGGCGGGCGACGGCCTGCTTACCGAAGCGTTTAGCCTGATGGCCCAGGCGGCCGACGGATTGCCGCCGGACCGGGTGGTCCGGGCCATGGGCGTTCTGGCCCACGCGGCCGGAGCCGCCGGCATGGTTGGCGGACAGGCACTGGACATGGCCTACACCGCCAAGGCTGGAGTCAGCCTGGAGGAATTGCGCGAGATGCAGGCCCTGAAGACCGGGGCGCTCATCACGGCCGCATGCGTCTGCGGGGCGGAACTTGCCGGGGCCGATGAAGACCGGCTCCGGAGAGCCAGGAGCTACGGCCAGTCCATGGGCGCGGCCTTCCAGATCGTGGACGACGTGCTGGACGTGGTTGGCGATGAGAAGACCCTGGGCAAGCCCGTCGGTTCCGACGAGGAGCAGGGCAAGACCACCTATCCCGCGCTCATCGGCGTGGACCGCAGCATGGACCTGGCCCGGCGCCACGTGGCTCATGCCGTGGAAAACCTCGCGCCTTTCGAGGGCGAAGAGGCCAGGTTCCTGCGCGATCTGGCCCGGTACATGATCGACCGCGTCTGTTAATGCCTGTTTCCGGTATATTTGCTCGCGGCACGCAGGATTTTGTCGTGCCGAAACATTGCCAGCCTTTCCGGCAGCCGGGATTCGGCTCCTGAAGCGCAACTGGGAGAAAGCCAACGCATGTCTCTGCTCGATGGACATCCCCTGACCATGCTTTCGCGCGTGGATTCACCTTCGGACCTGGCCGGACTTTCCGCCGAGGAACTCTCCCTGCTGGCTGCCGACGTACGCGAACTCATCATTGCCACGGTCTCCGAGAACGGAGGGCACCTTGCTCCGTCGCTCGGCGTGGTCGAACTCACCCTGGCCATGCTCAAGGTGTTCGATCCCGCCTTCGACAAGTTCGTGTGGGACGTGGGCCATCAGGCTTACGCCTACAAGATCCTCACCGGGCGGCGCGACACCTTCCACACCCTGCGCACCCAGCATGGAGTCAGCGGCTTTCCGCGCATGGCCGAGAGCCCCTATGACCACTTCGGAACCGGGCATTCCAGCACCTCCATATCGGCGGCCTCGGGCATGGCCATGGCCCGCGACGTGCTGGGCAAGTCCAACAAGGTGCTGGCCGTCATCGGCGACGGCTCCATGACAGCAGGGCTGGCCTACGAAGGCCTGAACCAGGCAGGAGGGGACGAGCGCGATCTGGTCGTTGTGCTGAACGACAACAAGATGTCCATTTCCAAGAACGTGGGAGCGCTGTCGCTGTTTTTGTCGCGCAAGCTCTCCAACCGCTGGATCACGCGCGCCAAGCGTGAATTCGAGGCCGTCGCCAAGCACATGCCCTTCGGCCCTGAGATGGTGGAGATCATCAAGCGCGGAGAAGAGTCCTTTAAGGGGTTCTTCACGCCGGGCATGCTATTCGAAGCCTTCCACTTCAATTATCTTGGCCCCATCGACGGCCACGACCTGCCCAAGCTCATCTCAGTGTTCAAGGAAGTGCGCGAGATGAGTGGACCGGTGCTGGTGCATGTGCTTACCCAGAAGGGACGTGGCTACACACCGGCGGAAAACAACCCCACCTACTACCACGGGGTCGGCTCCTTCGAGCCGGAAACCGGCGAGATCATAAAACTCACGGCTTCCAAACTGCCCACCTATACCGACGTTTTCGGCGACACCCTGTGCGCGATGGCCGCCAAGGACCCGCGCATCGTGGCCATCACCGCCGCCATGCCTGAAGGCACGGGCCTGGCCTGCTTCTCCCAACTCTTCCCGGACCGTTTCGTGGATGTGGGCATCTGCGAACAGCACGCCGTCACCTTCGCGGCGGGTTTGGCCACCCAGGGGCTCAAGCCCGTGGTGGCCATCTACTCCACCTTCCTGCAGCGCTCCTACGACCAGATCGTCCACGACGTCTGCCTGCAGAACCTGCCCGTCACCCTTTGCCTGGACCGCGGCGGTCTGGTCGGCGAGGACGGCGCCACGCACCACGGCGTGTTCGACATTTCGTTTTTGCGCCACATCCCCAATCTGGTGGTCATGGCCCCCAAGGACGAGGCCGAGCTCCAGCGCATGCTGGCCACAGCCATGATCCATCAGGGTCCGGTGGCAATACGCTATCTTCGCGGCGTGGGCATCGGTACGGAACTCTCGGAGAATCCGGCCCCCATGCCCATCGGGCACGGCGAACTGCTTCGCGACGGCAAGGACGCCGTGATCGTCGCCATCGGCAGCCGGGTGTTGCCTGCCCTTCAGGCGGCCATCGAACTGGAAGCCGAAACCGGGCTTTGCGTGGCCGTGTACAACGCCCGCTTCGTGAAACCTCTGCCCGAGGCCGACCTGCTTGAGTTGGCCGGTCGCTTCGACAAGCTGCTCACGGTCGAGGAAAACGCGTTGCAGGGTGGATTCGGTTCAGCCGTCCTGGAATTCCTGAGTGACGCCGGAGCCTTGAAAGGTCAGACAGTGAAGCGCCTGGGCATTCCCGACCACTTCGTGGAGCATGGTCCCCAGAAGGTTTTGCGGGAGATGCTGGGCATACATAAGCAAGGGATCAAGACAGCGGTACAATCGCTGGCAGGCGGCGGCAAGTGATCTCCCTCATCCTGTGCCATCCAACTCCGGGCAGCTTCAACCACGCCATTGCGGACCAGGCCAAATCCACGCTTGAGGCCATGGGGCACGAAGTCGCCCTCCATGACCTGTATGCCGAACGCTTTGCACCGGTGCTGCCCGGCATCGAGATTGCCCGTGACGGGTTCGTCCCGGATTTCGTGGCCCGGCACTGCAACGAGATCGCCGAGGCTTCAGGCATCGTGGTGGTGCATCCCAACTGGTGGGGCATGCCCCCGGCGGTGCTCACGGGCTGGGTGGACAGGGTGATGCGTCCGGGTCTGGCTTACGAGTTTCTGGAAGGCGACGGCGGCGAAGGAGTTCCGTCAGGGCTTCTGAAAGCGTCCAGTGCGGTGGTGTTCAACACGTCAAACACCTTCCCCGAGCGGGAAAGCCAAGTGTTCGGCGATCCGCTGGAGCGCATCTGGAAAGACTGCGTGTTCGGGCTGTGCGGCGTGAACGATTTCCACCGCCGCACGTTCTCCGTGGTGGTCACGTCCACGCCAGAGATGCGCGCCGCGTGGCTGGGCGAGGTGGAAGCGACTCTCAGGCGAGTGTTCGCCAGGAGCTAGTGCGGCGTTCTCAATAAACAGTCATACGAGGCTCACACGCAAGTCATCGCCAGCCGCGCCCCAAAGAATGGATACCGGTGCGAGGAGCAAGGCCAGAACCGTTTCAGAAACAGCATGGCAACGCCCCCGTCCGTGAGGACGGGGGCGGTTTTTTATTTCTTGGCGATCACCTCGATCTCCACCAGCACGTCGCGCGGAAGCCGGGCCACCTCCACGCCGGAACGGGCAGGGCAGGGGGCAGGGAAGAACGACGCGTAGACCTCGTTAACGGCCTGGAAATCGTTCATGTCCTTGAAGAAGACCGTGGCCTTCACCACGTGGGCCATGGTCAGGCCCGCAGCCTCCAGCACGGCCTTCACGTTGGTGAGCACCTGGCGGGCCTGGGTGGCCGCGTCGCCTTCCACGAGCTGCCCGGTAGCCGGGTCGATGGGAATCTGGCCGGAGCAGAACAGCAGGTCGCCAGCCCAAACGGCCTGGGAATAGGGGCCGATGGCTGCCGGGGCGTTTGCGGTTTCAACTATCTGTTTTGCGCACATGGATGTCTCCATTCAGTCAGGATGAATTTCTGTACCGCACTCGGTGCCCAAGGCCAAGCAGACGGCGGACGGCACGCCTGGCAACGGCTAGTGCAGCCGGAAACACCCCTGGAGCTATCAACTCATGCCGTTTCCTGCCCTGCGAAAGCGATCAAGAAGCATGACTCCGGCCGTCAGCACGGCCAGCAGCGCGACAGCCCAGATGACGGAAGCGGCATACCTGTCTCCCACCATACCGAAGAAGAGATCGAACAGGAAAAAATGCAGGCTTTTTCCCTGGAATGCCGCCTCCGGAAGCTTGGTGACATAGAGCGTCCGCGTCAACAGTTGCGATGCCACGTAGGCGGGCAGGGCATATTTCCCCAAGGCCAGAAGCGGCTGGATCCAGATGCCGTGAGTCCTGCCGTCAAACAGGCGATGGGCCGCCGCTGTGAGCATGATCGCGACCCCTCCCACGAAAAGAATGAAGGAACTGGTGCTGATCAATTTATTGATGGGAAACCACGCATTCCAGGCAAGCCCCGTCAGGTGCAGGCCGAGCCCCATGAGTACGACCAGCGCCCAACTCGGGCCGTCCCCACTCTTGAGCCAGCGACCGGCCAGAACCCCGAGCAGTGCGATAGCCACGCACGGTACGGTGCTGAGAAGTCCTTCGGGGTCCCACGGGGTGTCATACTCCCATATGTGTCCTCGGAGCAGCATCTGATCGAGCCAGCCTTCAAGATTGTATTCCATATCCAAACTGGGGCGGCCAAGGCCCGGAACTGGCACGAATGTCCAGAGCAGCCAGTAGCCAACGAGAATGGCCAACGCCGTAAGCGCGATGCCGGTTCTATTCAGTTTCAAATGCAGCAGGAGCGCCGCCAGGTAGACCACGGAAATACGCTGCAACACGCCCGGAATGCGCAGTGTTTCCAGGTTGAAGAAGGGGAAGCCGTTCACGAAGAGTCCAAGCAGGAAGATGATGCCCGCGCGCCTCAAGGCCCGGGGCAGGATGTCGGCCGGAGGGGAACCAGCACGGACGGAAAGCGCCACGGACACGCCCACCAGGAACAGGAACATGGGGAAAATGAAATCAACGGCAGTCCACCCGTGCCAGCGCGCGTGAACAAGCTCGCTGTAGACGTTCTCTGTGTCTCCCGGGTTGTTGGCGATCACCATGAACGCCACGGTCAGGCCCCGCAGGAAATCCACTGAAACGACCCGGTTCCCCCTTTCTGTACGCATACATCGCCCATAGGGCACATGGGAGGATTGCTCAAGACTTCGGTGCGAAATTCTGGATGCTTTTACCGAAAAAGTTACTCGCGCTCATTGTGATAGCGTTCAATATGCATGATTCTGACCCCTGGCAGGGTTGCGTGCGTGAAGGAGCTCGAGTGCGTCTTTGAGGGGATCTGCGACATTGAGCAGCCATCCGTGTTCTGTGAGGAACAGGAAAAACGGCCCGCTCTCGCCGGAAAGGGGTGCCGTATTCCCGGCGCTCTGGCGGAAATCGCGCATCCGGCAGGAGGGGGCGTGACTTGCGGCCATGCGCGCAACCGTCATTTTTTCAGGAACGTGCCGCGCGCCTTGACCGCCGTGTCGGAGAAGTCCGAAAATACCCCGTCCACGCCGAGCTTGAAGAACTGCATGTATTCGGCTTCCGGGTCGCCCTTGTACTCGGGGGCGAGATAGCGCGCTTCGTTGCGGAACGTGTACGGGTGGACCAGCAGTCCGGCCTTGTGGGCGTCATCCACCAGGGGGGTCGGGGCTTTCAGGGTCTTGTCCGGGTTCTCGCCCACGATGAGGCGTTTCCAGGGGCCGATGCCTTTGGCGAAGGCCGCGATGGCCCTGAGCTCTTCTGGCTTCGTGAGGTCCGCGTAGGTGCGCTTGTCGTTGGCCACGAAGAAGTCGTAGGGGCGCATGTCGGGGTCGTCGTACAGAAAGACCAGGGGCACGTCGATCATGGCGCGCAAGTCCTTGAGGTTTTGGATCTCGAAGGACTGGATGAACACCGGGGAATCGGCCTTGTCCCATCCGGCGGCCCTGAGCGCCCTGACCAGTGGCCCTTCGAGGCCCAGGCCGATGGACCGGAAGTAGGTGGGGTGCTTGGTTTCGGGGTAGACGCCTATGGTGCGGCCTTTCGCCTGGCTCTGTGTCTTGGCCAGGTCGATGACTTCCTGGAAGGTGGGCACCTCGTATTGTCCATCGTGGGAGTGGTCCCTGAACTCAAGGCGTTCCCTGGCGCGCAGGGTCTTCAACTCGGCCAGGGTGAAATCCTCGGTGAACCAGCCTTCGACCTTCTTCCCGTCGATGGTCTTGGTGGTCTTGCGGGCCGGGAACTTCTCGGCCACGTCCGTGGTGCCCGATATCTCGTTCTCGTGGCGGGCCACCAGGACGCCGTCCTTGGTGGAGACGAGGTCGGGTTCGATGAAGTCCGCCCCCATGTCGATGGCGAGTTGGTACGACGCCAGGGTGTGTTCCGGTCTGTAGCCGCAGGCTCCCCGGTGGCCGATGACGATGGGTGGCTTTGATGCCGCCATGGCTGCTTCCTCCATCATGGGTGTCAGGATGGCGATGAAGGCCAGACAATAGTGAAGAATTCCCATGGTGTCTCCCGCTTGTTTTGGTCGGTTCGAGGGGTTTCCGGCACGCGAGTTTCAGTAACGCCCGGAATGTGCCGGGGGAGTTCCGCCAAGGGAAATTTTGCGTGCCGCCGACCGGAGCGAAACGAAATGCAATGGCTTGCTTCTGCTGACAGCGTCCGCACTCCGCCATTTACCGCGGGCGCGTTTTATGGAAACATCCCTCGACTTTCCGTATGCAAGGACCATTCATGAAAGACCTCATGCTCGTGCACATCTTCGGGGCGGATCGCCCCGGCATCACCTCGACCGTCTCAAGCCTGCTGGCGCACTACGGCGTGGACATACTGGACATGGGACAAGCCGTCATCCACGACGCTCTGTCGCTTGGCATGCTGATCCGCATCCCCGAGGGCGGAGAGGCCGCCGCCGTGGTCAAGGATCTGCTTTATCAGGCCCACGAAATGGGCATAAGCTGCAAGTTCACCCCGGTCAGCTTCGAGGACTACAATCACTGGGTGGACGCCGCCGGAAAGCCCCGCTGGATAGTCACCCTGCTGGGACGCACCATCAGCGCCGCCCAGGTGGCCGCCGTGGCCCAGGTGCTTACCGCCAACGGCCTGAACATACAGTCCGTCAATCGCCTTACGGGCCGTCCGCCCCTGAACGACGCCGACCCGCTGCGTCCGGCCTGCATCGAGTTTTCCGTGCGCGGCGACCCCGGAAACGTCCGCGCCATGCGTGTGGACTTCCTGGGCATCGCCGCCGAGATGGGCGTGGACATCGCCCTGCAGGAAGACAACGCCTTCCGGCGCAACCGCAGGCTGGTGGCCTTCGACATGGATTCCACGCTCATCCAGGTGGAGGTCATCGACGAGCTGGCCAAGGCCTGGGGCGTGGGGGAGCAGGTCTCGGCCATCACCGAATCGGCCATGCGCGGCGAACTGGATTTCCGCCAGAGCCTGGCCAAACGCCTGAGCCTCCTGAAAGGCATGCCCGCGGAGATGCTTGAAAAGGTGGCGGAGTACATCCCGCTGAACGACGGGGCCGAGAAGCTGGTGCGAAACCTCAAGCGCTTCGGCTACAAGACGGCGGTCATCTCCGGCGGCTTCACTTATTTTGGGGAGAAACTTCAGGCCAAGCTCGGGATCGACTACGTGCACGCGAACAAACTGCGCGTGGTCGAGGGCAAGCTCACCGGCGAGGTGGACGGCGAGATCGTCGATGCCCAGCGCAAGGCGGAACTCCTGAAAAGCATTGCGCAAAAGGAAAAAATCTCGCTGCAACAGACCATCGCCGTGGGCGACGGGGCCAACGACCTGCCCATGCTGAACCTGGCTGGGCTTGGCATCGCCTTTCGGGCCAAGCCCGTGGTCAAGGAAGGAGCGGGACACGCCATCTCGACCCTTGGGTTGGATGCCGTGCTCTATTTGGTGGGTTTCAGAGACCGGGACATGGAGTAATCGCCACTTCGGATTGCTCAGGGCTTGCGTGCAAGGCAGCTTTGCTGGCGCACGGTCAACACAAGCCTGCCGCGGCTTATCCCACAAATGCCAAGGTACTCTGTCGACAATCTAAATCCGTACTGAAAAAGGCCGGTCCGCGAGATTCGCGGACCGGCCTTTGAGCATGTCTCGTAATTGATCGGCCTTACACTTCGAACAACATCTCCAGATCGTTCCTGGTCAGGCTCTTCCAGGCGTCCTGGCCGGGGATGATGGCGTCCGCGATTCCCTTCTTCATATCCTGAAGCTTCAGGATCTTCTCTTCCACGGTGTTCGAGCAGATAAGCTTGTACGAGAACACCTGCCGCTTCTGGCCGATGCGGTGGGTGCGGTCCGTGGCCTGGTTTTCCACGGCGGGGTTCCACCATGGATCGTAGTGGATGACGTAGTCCGCGCTGGTCAGGTTGATGCCTGTGCCGCCCGCCTTCAGCGAGATCAGGAAGATCGGGATGTCCGGCGAGGCGTTGAAGCGGTCCACCTGCTCGAAACGGTCCTTGCTGGAGCCGTCCAGGTAGCAGAAGGGTGTCTGGTTTATCTGCAGCCAGCTGCGGATGATGTGCAGCATCTGGACGAACTGCGAGAACACCAGCACCTTGTGGCCTTCCTCCACCACGTCCGTGACCAGATCCTTGAAGGTGTCGAACTTGCCGGAGGGCAGGTTGGTGTTCACGCCGGGCATGTCGAGCTTCAGGAGCCTGGGGTGGCAGCAGATCTGGCGGAGCTTCAGCAGTGCGTCCAGGATGGACATCTGGGACTTGGCCATGCCCTTTTCGTCCACGTCGCGCAGCACCTGGTCGCGCAGCTTCTTGGCCAGCTGCGAGTACAGCTCGGCCTGCTCGTCGATGAGCGCGCAGTACTGGACGTTCTCCACCTTGGGGGGCAGGTCCTTGGCCACCTCGGACTTGGTGCGGCGCAGGATGAAGGGCTTCACGCGTCCGCGCAGATAGTCGAGCGTTTCCTCGTCGCCGTCCTTGATGGGCTTCACGATGCCGCGCTGGAAGGAGTTCTGGCTGCCAAGGAATCCCGGCATCAGGAACTCGAAGAGGCTCCACAGTTCGAAGAGGTTGTTCTCGATGGGCGTGCCCGAGAGGCACAGGCGCATCTTGCCGTTGAGCCGCCGCACGGAACGCGCGGTTATGGTATTGGGATTCTTGATGTTCTGGGCTTCGTCCAGGATGATGGAGTTGAACTCGAAGTTCAAAAGCTCATCCAGGTCGCGCCGCAGGAGCGCATAGGTGGTGACCACCAGCTGCGATTCGGCGATCTTCTTGAACATGCCCTCGCGCTTGGCGCCGTACACGATGACCCGCTTGAGATGAGGCACGAACTTCTCGGCCTCGCGGTCCCAGTTGGGCAGCACCGAGGTGGGCACCACGATCAGGTTGGGGGCCTTGTTTCCCCGGTCGGCCAGATGCTGGATGAAGGACAGCGTCTGCACGGTCTTGCCCAGGCCCATTTCGTCGGCCAGGATGCCGCCGAAACCGTACTCGCGCAGGAAGTTCAGGTACGAGAGGCCCTGGAGCTGATAGGGGCGCAGTTGCGCGTTCAGCTCCGCAGGCTGCTTGATGGGCTTTATCTCGTCGAAGCTGTGGATCTTTTCGCGCAGGCTGTTCCAGAAGGAGTCCGTGTGCGCTTCGGGCAGATCCTCGAGGATCTTGTCCAGCACCGGGGCCTCGAACTGCTTGAAGCGCTTCTGGGGCGGCTTGTCCGGGTCGTAGCCCAGGGCGCGCAACTTGTGGCCGATGCGCTTGAGCCAGCTTTCGGGCAGGCTGGTGTAGGAGCCGTCCTTGAGCTGCACATAGCGCTTGCCCTGGGTCCAGGCTTTCCAGATTTTGTCGATCGGCACGCGCTGGTCGTCGTACTGCACGGCCAGTTCCAGATCGAACCACTTTTCCTTCTCGTCGGACTCGACCTCGGCCACGATGACCGGCTGGGAAAGGCGCACCTTGTAACGGGTGAGGTTCTTCTCGCCGTAGACGCGGTATTTCTCGACCAGCTTGGGGTAGGCGTCCAACAGGAAGACGATGGCCTCTTCCGGCTCCAGGAACCAGTTTGCGTTGTTGCGCGGCTGGAACTCCATCTCCTGGAGCTGGGCGATGAGGGCCGCCTCGGCGTCCTGGTCGCGCGCAAGGAGGAAGCTTTTGCCCTCGAAGGCGTAGGAGCCGGTCTGGAGTTCTGGGTTGGGGCCTTCCTGGAAGATATCGCCGTGCTCGGTCTCGTAGATGTTCTGCACCTGCAGGGTCAGGAGGCTTCCTTCTTCATCCAGGTAGAGCTTGGGATTATAGTTGGCGGGCAGGAAATTGGGCTTCATTCGCTCCAGGAATTCCTGCTGGCCATGGAGATCCGAAGTGGGGAACTTGGTCCAGACGCGATCCAGAAACTCCGATACGTCCGCACCGGGAATTACGGGAGGATTCTCCACCATTTCCCTGATGAAGGGCGCGGGCAGGCCGGTCTGCACGGGGTAGAAGCTCTTGTTCCAGCACACCCACAGGGGAAGCTGGCCGTAGAAATAGGTCTCCTGGCCCTGGATGGAGAAGGGGGCCTTGCCCGGGCGCGCCAGGTAGATGTCGAAGCGCAGGCCCTGTTCGTCGTCCATGATGGGGCGCAACTGCAGGCGCATGGTCGAGCGTTCGATGCGCACCGGATGCTCGGTGTCCTGCCAGTAGAGATAGTATTCCTTGCCGATGGACCACAGGAACCAGGAAATGAGGCCGGCCGGAATGTCCACCCGGTGGCCGCGATAATCCAGGAAGTGTCCGATCTGCTCTGCCAGCAGGGGGAGGCTGGGCGCGGTCTCGCACCAGTCCGGGTTCTGGATTATCTGGTCGAGCGTTATTTCGGTGTGCACCTGGGAGAGGCCGGATTTGTTCTGGCGTCCCCGGAAGAAGGCGACCTGCAGGCGCCCCGGCTCGGGGTAGAACCGGTAGATGATGTAGTGCTTCCCGGCTTCGGGTTCGAAGGCGGTGGAGAAGAAGTGGCGGAAGCTCTGGCGCCATTCCACGTTCTGCTTGGCCTGGGCGTCGCTGTCCTGGTTTTTCTTGCCGTCGAGCGATTTCAGGAACTTGAGGGCGGTAGCGCCCACATGGCGGCACACGCCTGAGAAGGAATCCGGACAGTTGCAGAAGAAGGTTACGGTCTCTTCCTCGAGGTTCAACCCCAGCTCGGAAGTGTAAACCTGGAAATCATCCCCCTGGACTTGTCCCTCCAAATCCCAGTAATGGTCGCGCTTCTTGACGTCGATTTTCTGGACTCCGTCCTGCGCGACGATTGAATGCGAGCCGTCAATGATATACTCAGGGATCGTCTCCCGGACAAACTCCTGGAGGAGTTGTTTGGCTTTACCGTCCTCGTTGGTGAGGGCCATGTCGCTCGATACTCCGTTGAAGCGCAAAAATGTGGAAAAACCCTGTACCCATTGCCTAACCACACACTCTATGCATTTTCAACAGCAAAGCAAGCTTTTCCCCCCCAGCGGACGGAATTTCAAATTTTCTGCGGTCTTGTTCTGTTTTTTGGCCCTTCTGGCCGCAGGGTGCGAATCCCCCGATTCGGGTGGTTCCGTCACGGGCAACCAGGCATCGTCTTCCCCTGCGTCCCCGACGGAAGAGAAGCCGGAGCAGGGCGGGCGCATCACCATGGCCATGCTGGGCGAGCCGTCCAACCTCATCCCGCCCCTCTCGACAGACTCCGCCTCCCACGAGGTGGCCTCGCTCATGTACGTGTCCCCGCTTCGCTACGACAAGAACATCGTCATAGAGCCCTATGCCGCTGAATCCTTCGAGATACAAGACGGCGGCAGGCATCTGAAGTTCAAGATGCGCGAGGACATCCGCTGGTTCGACGGAACCCCCCTCACCGCCGAGGACGTGGAGTTCACCTACAAGCTCATGGTGAACCCCAACACGCCCACAGCCTACGCCGGGGACTTCATGGCCATCAAGGAATTCCGGCTGACCGGGAAATACACCTTCGAAGTCTTCTACGAAAAGCCCTTCGCCCGGGCCGTGTCCACCTGGGCACAGGACATCCTGCCCAAGCACGCCCTGGAAAACGAGGATCTGAGCAACACCAAGTATTCCCGCCAGCCCATGGGAGCAGGACCGTACAAGCTCAAAGAGTGGGTGGAGAACGAGCGGGTGATCCTGGAGGCCAACCCGGACTATTTCGAGGGCAGGCCCTACATCGACGAAGTGGTCTACCGCGTGGTGCCGGACCAGACCACGCAATTCATGGAACTCAAGGCCGGGAACCTGGACTACATCGGGCTCACGCCGCCGCAGTACCTGTTCCTCACCAGCGGCAAACAGTGGGAGCGGGACTTCCGCAAGTACAAGTACCTGGCCTCGTCCTACGCCTACATGGCCTACAACCTGGAGCACCCCCTGTTCAAGGACAAGGCGGTCCGCCAGGCCCTGGCACACGCCATCGGCAAGGAAGAGATCATCAAGGGGGCGTTGATGGGTCTGGGAGTGCCGACCATCGGCCATTACAAACCGGACTCCTGGGCATACAACCACCAGATCAAGGACTACGAGTACGACCCTGGCAAAGCCCTGATGCTCCTGGCCCGGCTGGGTTGGAAGCGGGAAAGCCCCACCGGTTCGCTCATGAAGGACGGCAAGCCTTTCGCCTTCTCCATCATCACCAACCAGGGCAACGAACAGCGCATCAAGGCCTGCGCCATCATCCAGGCGCAGATGGCGCGCATCGGCATCCAGGTGAAGGTGCGCACCATCGAGTGGGCAACGTTCATCAAGGAATTCGTGGATCAGCGCCGTTACGAGACCGTGCTGCTGGGCTGGTCCATCCCGCAGGATCCCGACGCCTTCGACGTGTGGCACTCCTCGAAGATAGCCAAGCCCGGGCTCAACTTCGTGGGCTACGCCAACCCCGAGGCCGATGCGCTGCTGGAGCAGGGGCGAAACATCGTGGACCCGGCTGGTCGCAAGCCCATTTACGACCGCTTTCAGGAAATCCTCCACGAGGACCAGCCCTATTGTTTCCTGTATACCCCCTATGCACTGCCCATCCTGACGGAGCGCGTCCACGGCGTGGAACCGGCTCCGGCGGGAATTTCCTGGAACTTCGTCCGCTGGTGGATTCCTGCGTCCCAGCAAAGAAATACCTACGCCAAATGATCCGCATCAACGAAATCATGGACAAGGTCTCGTCCTACATGGACCAGGCCGGGCAGGACCTCATCACCAAGGCCTACGTGTATTCTGCGGCCGCGCACGCCGGTCAGGTGCGCCTGTCGGGCGAGCCGTACCTTTCGCATCCGCTCGAGGTGGCCAACATCCTGGCGGAAATGCGCCTGGACGCTCCCAGCATCGCGGCGGGCCTCCTCCACGACACAGTGGAGGACACCATCGCCACCATCGACGAGATCGAGGAGCAGTTCAGCGAGGAAGTGGCCGACATCGTGGACGGCGTCACCAAGATAAGCCTCATGTCCTTCGAGTCCAAGGAGGAGGCCCAGGCCGAGAACATCCGCAAGATGGTGCTGGCCATGGCCGAGGACATCCGGGTCATCCTGGTCAAGCTGGCGGACAGGCTGCACAACATGCGCACCATGGACTTCCAGAAACCCATGAAGCGACAGCTCATCAGCCAGGAGACCATGGACATCTATGCGCCCCTGGCCAACCGACTGGGCTTGCACAGACTTAAAGTGGAACTTGAGGACCTGTCCTTCAAGCACCTGAAGCCGGACATCTACGACCAGCTGCGCCAGGGCGTGGACGAGCATGAGATCCTGGACGAGACCTACATCGAGAAGGTCATCGAGATCATCAGGAACCTCATGGACGAGCACGGCATCAAGGGGAGGGTGCTCGGGCGCAAGAAGCACCTGTGGAGCGTGCACAACAAGATGAAGGCCCAGGGCCTGGCCCTGGACCAGGTGCACGACATCGTGGCCTTCCGCATCATCGTGGGCAGCCTCAAGGACTGCTACGCCGTGCTTGGCCTGGCGCACTCCATCTGGAAACCGGTGCACGGGCGTTTCAAGGACTACATCTCCATGCCCAAGGCCAACATGTACCAGAGCCTGCACACCACGGTGATAGGCCCGGACGGCGAGCGCATCGAGATACAGATCCGCACCGAGGAAATGAAC
This sequence comes from Acidobacteriota bacterium, assembly GCA_046566965.1. Classification (GTDB taxonomy): domain Bacteria; phylum Desulfobacterota; class Desulfovibrionia; order Desulfovibrionales; family Desulfovibrionaceae; genus Fundidesulfovibrio. Next base: position 74,998 of record JBKICU010000013.1, on the reverse strand, counting down.
CAGCTGGCCGAGTACGGCGTGGCCGCACACTGGGCCTACAAGGAGCGCAGCAAGGCCGGGAAGATGGCCGCCCGCGACGCCGAGCGCTTCACCTGGCTCCGGCAGATCATGGACTGGCAGCGCGAGGCCACGGACTCCAAGGAGTTCATGCACTCGCTTCGCTACGACCTTTTCCAGGAGGAGGTCTACGTCTTCACCCCCAAGGGCGACGTGAAGGAGATGCCCGAGGGGGCGACCCCCGTGGACTTCGCCTACGCCATCCACACGGAGGTGGGCAGCCACTGCACCGGAGCAAAGATAAACGGCAAGCTGGTGCCCCTCTCCACGCCGCTCAAGAACGGCGACGCAGTGGAGATCATCACCGACAAGAACCGCAAGCCCAGCAAGGACTGGCTGAAATTCGTCAAGACCGCCAAGGCGCGAACCCGCATCAAACACTGGGTGAAGACCCAGGAGCGCGAGGAGGCCATCGCCCTGGGCAAGGAACTTCTGGAGAAGGAGGGCCGCAAGCTCGGGGTGAACGTGGCGCGATTGGTCAAGGAAGACGCCTTCGCGCCGGTGCTCGCCGAATATAATTTCCCCAGCATGGACGAACTGCTGGTGGGCATCGGTTATTCCAAGCTGACCCCCCGGCGGGTTTTGCGCGCCTTCCTGCCCAAGCCGGAAGCTTCCGCCAAGGAGGGCCAGACCGCCGAGGCCCAGGCCGCGCAGGCCGCCCAGGCGGCGGAAGCGGCCAAGGGCAAGGTGGGCGAATCCATCCGCATCAAGGGCGTGGACAACGTGTTGGTCAACTTCGCGGGCTGCTGCACGCCGCTGCCGGGCGAGCCGGTGGTGGGCTACATCAGCCGGGGGCGCGGCGTGATCGTGCACACCCACGACTGCCCGAACCTGGCGAGCCTTGAGCCGGAGCGGCTGCTGCAAGTCTCCTGGGAAGGCCAGGAGGACAAGCCCTATCCCGCCAAGATCGCCATCCTGGCCCGCAACAAGAAGGGCGTGCTGGCCAAGATATCCTCGATCCTCTCCGATGACGGCGTGAACATCGACTCCGGCACCTTCAATTCCAGCGTGGACGGGCGCACGGAAATCGTCCTGACCGTGGAAGTGAAGGACTCAGGACACCTGTACCGCACCATCGAGCACCTGCATAAGCTGCCGGAGGTCATAGAGGTAAAGCGCAACGTGGACGAGACAGTGGGCTGACCCAGCCTTACCCGGTCCCGCCAAGGCGATCCAGGCATACTTCCAGGATTTATTTGACGGACAAGAGGGAGCTACACGACCCATACACATACTTTAAGCCGCTGCCCTTCATGGGCGGCGGCATTTTTATTTGCATGCCTTGTTAAATAGTTTAGTGTTGATATAACATGCAACAAAATAGCCTCATGATGTAGATTGATGTAAGACAACGGAGGAGTAATAAGCTGTAAAAAAAGAATAAAATCAATTTATCAAGCTGGAACCATCATGAAAACAACTTTTACATGCCTCGTGTTGGTCGCGGTGTCGTTCGCCGCATCAGGCCAGGCGCAAGCCCAATCCCTCTGGACAAGCTCGGCCACGGTCTTTATCGGCGACTCCATGCTCTATGGATTCCTCAACTCCTGAATATGTCCCTCCGGGGACCGTCAATCTGGCCGTCACGACCAGCAAATCCTCCCGCGTGGTCCAGATGGTCGACACTGCCGTGCAGTACTCTCCCAAAAGCATCTTCATCATGACCGGCATAAACGACGTGAGCGACGGAGACCTGGCAGGGTTTACCATGAACTACAACTCCATCCTGGACACGGTGTCAGCCCGGTCGCCGGGAACGAAAGTCTATGTCCAGGCGCTATTTCCAGTGAACTGGGCGGCGTTTCCGTGCGCGTACGGTTTCGACAATGGGGCGATAGGTTCCTACAACTCGGCCATACGAGCAGTGGCCGCGAGCCATACCAACGCCGTGTATCTGGATTTCACCCCATCCTTCTCGGACGGCTCAGGAAACCTGAGAAAGGAGCTGAGCAAAGACGGCCTGCACCTCAATCCTGAGGGATACAAGCTGTGGGGCGGGCTCATGGCGCCGTACTTCTGACTCCCGGCCCCACGAAAAAGGGCACTTGGAATGACGTTCCAAGTGCCCGTGATTTTGGTCGGGATGAGAGGATTCGAACCTCCGGCCTCTGCGTCCCGAACGCAGCGCTCTAGCCATGCTGAGCTACATCCCGATGCGAGAAGGAGCTTCTAGACAACTTACGAAGGTTTGGCAAGCAGGAATTTTTGTTGTCATGCGAAGGGCTTTTCAAGTATATTTTATGCTGTTCCGCCATGTTCCCGAGACATAGGTCTGCTAGCTCCAACTGGCCGGTTGTCCGGCCGGCACGCCAAACCCAAAGGACGCCATAGTGATCAGTGTTGTTGTCGTCGACGATTCGGCCTTCATGCGCAAGGCGCTCTCGTCCATGCTCGAAAAGGACCCAGAGATCAAGGTCGTGGCCACCGCAAGGGACGGCCAGGAAGGGCTGGACCTGATCCGCAAGCACAATCCAGACGTGATCACCCTGGATATCGAAATGCCCCGGATGGACGGCCTGACCGCCCTGAAGCACATCATGATGGAGATGCCCAAGCCGGTGCTGATGGTCAGCTCCCTCACCGTGGAGGGCGCGGAGGCCACGCTCAAGGCCATGGAACTGGGCGCGGTGGATTTCATCCCCAAGCAGCTCTCCAAAGTGTCCCTGGACATCGTGAAGATCGAGCTGGACCTCCAGGCCAAGGTCAAGCAGATCGCACGGCGCAAATTCAGGCCTCCGATTCTTGCGAGAAAGACCTGCGTTCCTTCCGCGTCCTCTCCGTGTCCTCCCGGAGAGAGCGAGGCCAGGCGTGAAGTTGTCCGGCCTTCCGGCTCCCTCGTGCGCGACCTGGTGGCCATCGGCGTCTCCACCGGCGGCCCTCCGGCCGTCCAGAAGGTCCTGTCCGGCCTTCCCAAGGATTTCCCCGCAGCCATAGTCATCGCCCAGCATATGCCCGCCGCGTTCACCGGCCCTTTCGCCAAGCGCCTCGACGGCGTCTGCCAGGTGAGCGTCAAGGAGGCCGAGACCGGCGACAGGCTGATGCCCGGCCATGTGTTCATCGCTCCCGGCGGCAAGCACCTGAAGCTGCATCAGAGGGTGAGCCGCGTGGAAATCGAGATCACCACCGATCCCGCGGAGGCTCTCTACAAACCCTCTGCAAACGTGCTGGTGGCTTCCGCAGCCGAGGCTGTGGGCAGGAGGGCGCTTGGCGTCATCCTGACCGGCATGGGCTCCGACGGCATGGAAGGCGTGAAGGTGCTCAAGCAGAAAGGGGGCCGGGCGCTGGCCCAATCGGACGCCTCCTGCGTCGTATACGGCATGCCCAAGGCAATCGTGGACGCGGGGTTGGCTGATGAGATAGTGGACATTGAAGAGATGGCGCAGGCCATCATGGCCAATCTATACAAATGATCAATGGGCCGTCCTGAAACCGGGCGGCAGCCGGGGAGCTTATGGGTGAGCACGACGAACTGTTGAGCCAGCTTCAGTCCGGTGACGTGGAACTTGAACGCGAAGCCGCTTTCGCCGCGGGCGCGGCCCGGGTGGAAGAGGCCGTTCCGCTCCTGGCCAGGCTGGTGCAAAGCCAGAACCTGGGTGTTCAGGAGGCCGCTGACCACGCCCTGCGCCAGATCGGCGGGCCTGCCGTGGTTCGTGCCGTCGCTCCGCTCCTGCGTTCCGACGATCCCCCGGCCCGCAACATCGCCATGGACGTCATGCGCGAAGTCGGCCATCAGGACTTCTCCACCCTGGCGGAGCTTCTGCACGACCAGGACCCGGACATGCGTATTTTCGCGTCCGACATCCTGGGCTCCACCGACACGCTCCAGGCGGTGGCGCCCCTGTGCGATGCGCTTCTCAAGGACCCCGAGGTCAACGTCCGCTACCAGGCCGCCGTCAGCCTGGGGGCGCTGGGCAAGCCCGAGGCGGCCACCTGCCTGAACCAGGCCCTGGCCGACGACGAATGGGTGCAGTTCGCGGTCATCGAGTCACTGGCCAAGATCCGCGACGAATCCTCCGTGAGCGCGCTGGTGGGGGCCTTGGGCAAATCCACCGACCTGGTGGCCTCCATGATCGTGGACGCCCTGGGCGAAATCGGCAACATCAAGGCCGTTTCCATGCTCATCAAGCGCCTGGACGAATCGCCCACCGCGCTTCGCAACAAGATCTGCAAGGCTGTGGTGCGCATTCTGGGAGGCAAATCCCTGACCCTTCTCTCCGAGAAGCAGCGGACACAGTTCGGAGAATACCTGCTGGCCGCCCTGACCGACGAGGACATCGAAATCCAGGACGCCGCAATGCACGGCCTGGCGTTCCTGGGCGTAGAGCACGCGAGCGAATCTGTTCTGGACCTGGCCGCCACCCTGGACCCCGACCGCGACCAGGACCGGCTGGAACTGGCCATTCAAACGCTTAGCGCCATGGGGCTCGACCCGGCCTTGCAGAACGCCCTGACCGCCGGCGGCCACGCCCGGGCCATGGTGGCCGTGGAGGCCATGGCGCGAATCGGCGGAAGCGAGGTGTCCGGGTTGCTCCGGAACGCCTTCTGGAGTTGCGACAGGGACCTGCAGCGCGAAATAATAGCCCGCGCTCTCCTGAAGGTCGGGGAAGCGGAATCCATCGACTTTTTCCTGGACGTCCTGGCCAGGCACGACGACGGCACCGTCATCAAGGGCGCGCTCGCCTTCCTGGGCCAGAAGATGCGGGTCGGAAAGGCAGCAGACGCGATCTTCGCTCTTCTCCAACATCCTTACGATGATGTGAAGGAAGCCGCCTTGGATGCCTGCGTTGCCCTGGGGGACGCGGCGATGAACGACCGCTTCCGGGAGATGGCCCAGTCCGACGAACCGCTGGACCGCCTCATGGCGGTGTACGCGCTGGGCAAGATCGACCCGGAAAGCAACATCGAGGTGCTTAAGGCCGCGCTGGAGGACGAGATCCCGGATATCCGCAAAGTGGCCCTGGAAGCCGTGGCCACCTTATGCTCCCCTGGAGGGGACGGCATGGACCTGCTGGTTTCAAGGCTGTCCGACGAATCCCGCGAAGTCCGGCTGGCGGTGGTGGAGCAGATCGGACAGCACTGTTCGCTTGGGGAAGGCACAAAATACCTGATCCAGGCTTTGAACGATTCCGACGACTGGGTCAAAATTCGGTCCATGGAAGCTCTGGCCATGCGCAGCGCCAAGGATGCCATACCCAGCCTGGTGGGTCTTTTGGACAGCCCCAACAAGCTTGTAGCCCTGAAGGTCATTGAAACTCTGGGCGACATCGGCGGGAACGTCGCCTTCCGCGCCTTGCTGGAAATCCTCAACACCGAGGATCAGGAACTTGTCGAAGCTGCGGAATCCGCCATTTCCAAAATTCAAGAAGAGCATGGAGAGGATAGCTAAATGTCCTCGCTTTTTTCAAAGACTATCTCCCTGCGCAAGGAACTCAAAATCTCGGATTCCGAGTTCGTTCAGCTGCGGGACTACATCTATCAGCAGTCCGGCATATATATTGCGGACAACCGCAAGTATCTGCTGGAGAACAGGCTGGCCAACCGATTAAAGGAACTCAATCTCAAGAGCTTCGCCGAGTATTACCATTTCCTGCAATACGATCCAAGCAAGCGCCTGGAGTTGAACCGCCTTTTCGAGGTTGTCACCACCAACGAAACCAGTTTCTACCGCAACCCCCCCCAACTGGCCGTATTCCAGAACAATGTCCTGAGCGAGGTGGTCGAGAAGCAGCGCAAGCTGGGCGCCAAGAAACTGCGCATCTGGTCGGCGGGGTGCTCAACCGGCGAGGAACCCTACACCATCGCCATCATCCTGCATGAAGTTCTCAAGAGCGAGATCGCTTCCTGGGACATAAAGATCACGGCCAACGACCTGTCCGAGGCCGTGCTGACCTCAGCCAGGCGCGGCGTATACAACGATTATACGTTGCGCACCACGCCCAAGGAAATCGTCTCCAAGTACTTCACCCATGAAGAAGACAAGTTCAAGGTGAAGCCTGAGGTCAAACGCCTGGTGAACTTCGGCCAGATCAACCTGAGCGACAAGGCGATGCTCAAACGCGTCGATCGTTCACAAATTGTTTTCTGCCGCAACGTCATCATCTACTTCGACGACGAGATGAAGAAGAACGTCATCGGTTCTTTTTACGACAACCTCATGCCGGGTGGCTTCATGCTGATCGGACATTCCGAATCGTTGCACAACATTTCCCGTGCTTTCAAGCCGAAGCACTACCCGGGCGCCATCGTTTACCTCAAGGAAGGTTAAGGAAATCATCCTTTTGACCGATTATGACGACTGGCGGTTCTTTGCATGTTGCCTTAAAAGACTGGAGAAGACGTGTCTGTAAGAGTTGTGGCCATCGCCAACCAAAAAGGCGGCGTGGGCAAGACCACCACGGCGCTTTCGCTTGGTGCAGCCTTGGCCAGACTCGGCAAGCGCGTGCTGCTGATGGACCTGGATCCCCATGGTTGCGCCTCGGTGCATCTGGGATTTTTTCCGGAGAATGTGTCTGTTTCCGCGTACGATCTGCTTCTGAAAGGCGATTATGATGTTGCGCTCTGGAAGCAGGCCGTCTTTCCGGCACGTGATGGCAAGATGGATGTGGTGGCCAGCAACGTCAGACTGACGGAACTGGATATCGACCTGAAGGCGCGCGAAAACAAGGGCACGCTCCTGAAGCATCTTCTGGAACAGGCGGCGGGTGAATATGACTTCATCATCCTGGACTGCCCGCCCAACATGGGAGTGTTGCTGGTGAACGCGATGGTGGCATCGGATCTGCTCATCATCCCCATCCAGACGGACTTCCTGGCTTTGCATGGGCTGCGCCTGATCTTTGATTCGATTCGCCTGCTCAACAAGGTGCTGGCGAAACCCGTGGCCTGGAAGGCGCTGGCCACCATGTTCGATCGCAGGGCCGGAGCATGCCGCAGGGTGCTGGAACTGCTTCGCAACAAGCTGGGAAGCAAGATGTTCGACACGGTTGTCGCCATGGACACCCAGTTTCGGGAAGCCAGCGCGCGCGGGTTGGTGATTTACGACGTCGCCCCTGACTCGCGCGGGGCCAGGGAGTACATGGCTCTCGCAAAGGAAATACTGGCTGCATGAAGAATCTTGAGAATTATTTCGAGCAGGACGTGGCCCTGCCGGAAACGGGAACCTCCTCAAAGGACCTCACCGGTTCCGAGCGGGCTTTCCTGGAAAAATACGTGGGCGCGGGCTGGGAAAACACTCCGGCAGGCAAGGCGCTGGAGCGTCCCGTGCGGGCCGAGCAGGTGCTCGGAGGCGGCCTGGAACCGGCCGCTCCGGACGTGGTCCCGGCGGCTGAGGCCGAGCCTGTCCAGGGACATGTCCCTCCTGCCGCATTGTCCGGCGAAGCTTTGGAAGCTTCACTGATGGCCGAGGAGGAACTGCGTCTGGTCAGCTTCCATGTTTCCGACCAGGTTTTCGCGGTTCCCATCATGCTGGTTCAGGAAGTGCTGCGTGCCGTGCCGGCCACCAAGCTGCCCGCCGCGCCTCCGTTCCTGGCCGGCGTCACCAATCTTCGAGGCCGGGTGACGCCCCTGGTCGACCTTGCCCGGCTGCTCGGCATACCGGTAGGCCCGGACCATGAGGACAGGTTCCTTATAGTCTGCCGGGTTCACGACATGCAGATCGGCCTGCTGGTGCGGGCGATCGACACCATGTATAAAGCCCCGCGAGGGGACATCGAGTGGAACATCGAAGCCCAGGTCGGAGTGAGCGCCGACCTCATGGCAGGCCTTCTGAAGGCCGATGACCGGTTGATAAAGATACTTTCCGTCAACCGTCTGTTCCAGAAAGTGCTCAAGAGCTAGGAGCCGCCATGTCCAAGACGATTCTGATCGTTGACGATTCCAAAACGGTCCGCAACCTTGTGGCCTTCATCATGAAAAAGGAAGGCTTCAAGGTTGTCACGGCCGAAGACGGCCTGGACGGTTTGGAAAAACTGTATTCCGCCGAGAAGATCGACCTGATCGTCTCCGACATAAACATGCCGCGGATGGACGGATTCACGTTCATCAAAAGCGTGCGGGAGCAGGACGCCTACCGGGACATCCCCATCGTGGTTCTCTCCACCGAGGGCCAGGAGAAAGACATCCAGGCGGGAATGTCCATCGGAGCAAATTTGTACATGGTGAAACCGGCCCAGCCGGACAAGATGGTCAAGAACATCAAGATGCTCCTTGGCTAGTCGCAAGCGACACGCCTTGCAGAGGTGCGCATGAGTCAGGATTTCATGGATCCCGAACTCTTCGCCGATTTTATCGTCGAAGCGAAGGAACATCTCGAAACCATCGAGCCCAACCTGTTGGAGCTCGAGAAGAACCCGGACAATCTCGGCCTGCTGAACGAGATTTTCCGCCCAATGCATTCGCTCAAGGGAGCATCCGGTTTTCTCGGCCTGAATCACATCAACGGCCTGGCCCACCGGGCCGAAAACATCCTGGACGAGTTGCGCAAGGGCAAGATTGCGGTCACTGCGGCCATCATGGACGTGATCCTTTCCGCCACCGACGCCCTGCGCACCATGATCGACAACCTGGAAACCCAGGGCTACGAGGGCGAAGTAGAAACCGCGTCCATCATCCATCGCATCGAGGCCATCCTGGCTGGCGAGGAAATGTCCGAACCTTCGGCCGCTTCCTCCCCCGCCGACGAGACGGTCCCTCAGGCGGAGGCACCTGCCGGTGAAGAGACCGTTCCTGTCGTGGAGATGGCCGAATCCGTCGAAGTCTCAGTGGCGCCCGCCCCCGAAGAAGTCATCGTTTCTGTCGACGCTTCCGCCCAGGAGGATTCCGTGGCAAAGAAGACGACCACCTCGGGCGAAAACCGCGCGTTCATCATGCCTCCCGTGGTCGAGACCGGGGCAGCCTACGGCCTGCAGGCCATAGGAGAAGGGCATCTGACAGATTTCCTCGAGGAGGCGCAGGAACTCATCGAAAGCCTGAACACCGGGTTGCTGGAACTCGAGAAGGATCCGGAAGCAGGCGGCGATCTGGTCAACGACATCTTCCGCTACTTTCACAACCTCAAGGGCAACTCCGGCATAATCGGCCATAGGGAGTTGAACGCCCTGACGCACGAGGCGGAAACTCTCCTCAACAAGGTACGTAAAGGAGAGATGGTTTCCACTCCGCGCATGATCGACCTGCTGCTCGGCACGGTGGACATGATGGAAACCCTTGTCGGGAAGATCGACGCCAAACACAACAACGCCATCCCGGTGGACATTTCCTTCCTGGTTGAAAAGCTGCAACAGGCCGTGGCCACCGGAGATGTGGACTTCAGCGACATGGTTGCCCCAGTTGCGCAATCGGGACCGGAACCCGTCGAACCCCCTGCGGAACCGGCAGCCGAAGCGACAGCTGAATCTGTTGTCGAAGTGCCTGAGGAACCTGTTGCAGCATCGCCGTCCAAGCCTAAGGACACTCAGCAGGAGGCAGCAGCGCCTGCGGGGGATTCCGGCCTGGACGATGAAGACATCGAGATCTTCGAGCAGACCACGAGCCAGCAGATGGACAACATCCACCTGGCCCTGAAGGAACTCGCCAAGGACGGGACCAACAAGGAATACATCGACGGCCTGTACCGATCTCTGGACACTCTTCGCAATTCAACCGGCTACATGGGCTTTGGCGACCTGAAGATTTATGCGGAACGCACGGCTGGCATGGTGGACCAGGCCCGCAAATCAGGCCTGGACTTCGAGCTGATGCTGGACATCCTCGGCCAGGAGTGCGGCATCATCGAAGACATGCTGAAGAAGGCGCTTTCGAGCCTCAAGAGCAGCGAAGCAAAACCCGCCCCCGTTCAGCCGGCCCCGCAGCCCAAAACCGAAGCGGTGGCGAGTGCGCCCAAAGCCGAACCAGCCAAACCGGAAAAGGTTGTCGAGCCTGTTCCCGCAAAGGACGAACCGAAAGCCGCGCCTCCTGTTGCGCCAAAGCCCGCCCCGGCAGCTCCCAAGCCGGATGCCAAGCCGGTCGTCGAGCCCAAATCTGCCCCCGCTGCGGAACCTCAATCGGCAGCGAAACCGGCTCCCAAGCCTGAGGCAAAGCCCGCCCCTGCCGCGGCTCCGGCCCCGGCTGCGCCTGCCGGACAGGGTCAACCCGCAGGCGGTCCGAAAGTCTCCTCCACCATCCGCGTGGACCACGAAAAACTGGACCACCTGATGAACCTCATCGGAGAGCTGATCATCAACCGCAACAGGTACGCCCTGCTGGCCCGCTCCCTCGAGGAAGGCAAGCTCGACGTTCAGGAAATTGCCCAGCAGCTCACCGAGACCACCTACGCCATGGCCCGGCTGTCCGACGATCTCCAGGACACCATCATGAAGGTGCGCATGGTGCCGGTGTCCTCGGTGTTCTCGCGCTTTCCTCGCCTGGTGCGCGACCTCTCCCGCAAGTCGGGCAAAGAGGTCGAGCTGGTGATGGAGGGCGAGGAGACCGAGCTGGATAAATCCGTGGTGGAGGTCATCGGCGACCCCCTGGTACACTTGATCCGAAACAGCGTGGATCACGGGCTCGAAACCGAGGAAGCGCGCATTGCGGCGGGCAAGAGCCCCATCGGCAAGGTCTACCTGCGCGCTTATCACCGCGGTAACTCCGTGGCCATCGAGGTCGAGGACGAAGGCAAGGGCATCGATCCGGCCAAGATGCGCGAAGTGGGCATCCGCAAGGGACTGGTCACGCCCGAGGAAGCCAAGGCCATGGACGACCGGGACGCCCTGGAGTTGATCTTCATGCCGGGCTTTTCCTCGGCGGAGACCATCACCGACATTTCCGGGCGCGGCGTGGGCATGGACGTGGTGCGTACCAACATCAAGAACCTCAAGGGCACGGTGAGCGTCACCAGCGAAGTGGGCAAGGGGACAAAGTTCACCATGGCCCTGCCGCTGACCCTGGCCATCATCGATGCCCTGATGGTCATGGTGGGCAACCAAACCTACGCCATCCCGCTGGACGCGGTGTCCGAGACCACCAAGATCGAAGTCAAGCGCATGACCGAAGTCAACAAACGCAAGGCTGTGACGCTTCGTGGCGAGGTGCTGGGCATCATCGAACTGCGAGAAATCCTGGAAATCCCCTCCGAGCCCGAAGAAGAGGAGAAGGAGATCGTGTCCATGGTCATCCTCCAGGACAACGATCGACGTCTGGGCGTGATCGTGGACAAATTGCTGGAGCGCCAGGAAGTGGTCATCAAGCCGCTGGGCAGCTACCTCTCCGAATTCGACATGCGCGGCCTGTCCGGGGCGACCATCATGGGGGACGGCTCCGTGGTGCTGATTCTCGATCCCCATGAGATCTACCTGATGTCCACGTCGCAGCGCGGCTCCAGCATGTAACAGACCTCTTCATAATACGTAAAAAAGGCGGGCCGTCTGGTCCGCCTTTTTCATTTCTCCGAGCAGTTGGAGGAAATCCCTGGATATCAGATAGTATCCATCCGCTTGCTTTCTGACCCTGACATGGAGACCGGCAGGTCAGATTCCCCAACCTTGCCGACAAGAACAATCTTCCCCATGGGGGATTCCACAAGGGCGAAGCCCTTTGGCCGCCGGAGGCTTTCTTTCGTCCGTCCAGCCTACCGCGTCAACAGCGCCGTCACCTGATCTCTCTTCGTCCGTCCAGCCTACCGCGCCAACAGCGCCGTCACCTGGACATTCCTTTCAACGGTCCTTCTCCTGCCCGCCATTTCTTGCGGCACCCCAATCCCGACCGCTACGGCAACAGAAAGTTGGGCATTTTTTGCCTGCCGGTGCGCCAGTCGCCCGGCGGCATATACGTCGGCCCGGGATCGGGAACCCCGGGCACGGTGGCTACCGTGGGGCGGATTGTGCCCCTGCCGGTAGAGGGCGTTTCCATCAGATAGGCTACGGGCAGGCTCATCGGGATGACGCTGCTGGTCTTTGCCAGCACGTCGTTGTTGCGAGCGTCCATCACTTCCACATTGAAGCGTACGCCCTGGGGTGTGGCAACGTAGGTTCCGGCCATGACCAGGGTGCTCTGGAAATGCCTTGTTGCCAGGGCGCGCACATCGCGGCTCAGCATGAATTCGCCCTGGGACTTGTCGAAAATCACCTCGGAGGTTTTCCTGATCTCCTGGACGTAATACCCCTTGCCGTTCATGGCCGACCCGAGTTGCTCGGCCATGGCCCTGGAGAGGGGAACGGCCTGGCCCATGTTGTTGAGGTCGGTGGGCGTGGTGACGATCAGCCATTGCAGGCCGCGCGTGGTGGTGTGGTTGAAGCCCAGGCGTCCGGCCAGTTGCCTGTCCAGTTCATCGGCCATGATGCAGGCGTACTGGGGGTAATACTCGTTGGTGTCGGGCTTCTTGCCTCCCCAGGGCATGGAGGCTCCTACCTCATGGAACAGCGAGGCCATCTCCCCGTTGGCGTAGGGAGCGCAGGCCGAGGCGGCAAGAAGCACCAGCCAGGCGAATCGTTTCATGATCATACTCCTCGGGCGGCCTTGGCCGCCCGCAACGGACCGTTAGCGCAGGCCGTGTATGGCTCTGGTGGCGGCGGCGATTTCCGCATCGCAGCGCCGGGCCATGTCCGAATCACGCGCTGTGGCCTTGGCAAGCACAAAGTGTTCCCTGGCGAGCAGGTAGCGGCCTTCGCGCATGTCGCGCAGGCCCAGGGCATAATGATCCAGGCTGTGCGCGTCCTGGGGAATGACCGTGAGCCCCTTGCCCTGGCAGGCTGCCAGCAGAAGCGTCAGTATTACGATGATGGATCGCAACATGTCCGTTCCCTATTGCTGCGGCGGAGCTGCCGGTTTGGGAGGCGTTTTGGCCACGTCCACCGGTTCGCAGCCGGGCGGACAGGGAGCCTTGGCCTTTGCCTTGGGCTTGGCGCTTGATCTGGTCGCCGGCTTTTTCTTGTAGGACGGCGTATAGGGCGTCGGCGTCTTGACTCCGGAGCCCGGAGGATCATTCACGTCGCGCGAGCCGATCAGGGTGGGCGGAGTGGGGCGCAGACCGTTGTAGTCAGGCAGGCCCAGCATGCGCCTCAGGGTCGGGGTCATGGGAATCAGCACCGACCCGCTGCGCAGTACGCGCCCGGAGCCTTCCACCAGCCGCGCGTTCACGAAGAGGTTTTCGCGGTCCACGTAGTAGGATCCGGCCAGCACGGCCAGAGGTTCGGCCGGGCCTTTCACGCCTTTGGAGCGGACCGGAGCGCTTCCGCGCGCCTCGCGCACAGGAAAACCCCGGCTGTTCAGTTCATAGATCATCTGCTCGCCCACAAGCCGCCCGAAAGAGGAAGTGGACCGGTTGTCCTGGTCAACAAAGGCCGAGGGCACGCTGACGACGCCTGTCAAAGGGGCGTTGCCGTCGAGCCCGCGGGTGATCTGTGAAGCTAGTTCGCGCACGTACAGGCGGATTTCCTCGGCGTCTGCGCGTGAGGGAGCCTGAGGCGCGGGAGGACCGCCCGGAGCGTAATAGACGTAACCGCCCGCTGCATCGGGCACCATGTACCCCTGGGACGCGCCCGGGGTGGAGCGCACGCGAACGCCCGAAACACCGTTTACCGTGGTGCTTCTCGGGGCTGAGACGTCCACTTGGGCGCCGGGGTCCACAGGACCGATGGTCTGCGCCGAGACCACGGCGGCCGCCTGGGCGCACAGCAGCGCGGCGATGATGGCTAACGCGCGCATGATTGTATCCTCCAAGGGTTTGTCCATGTATCGGCGGCGGGACGAAAACCCTTTAGACTCGCCAGTGCGGACGAATTTTCCTATGTATACCGACACTGGATCTTTTAGGCAAAGTCCATGCCGGGATTATGGACAACCGAAAAGGTTCTGGTTATTGAATGGTCACGGGTTTTGTGAAATTCGTGACGATTGACTGTTCCGGTTCCTTGGAGGCGGGGACTCCAGGGCCGGAAGGCTTGGATGCAGCTGACATGCGGGGGGCCACAACCCAGGAGGCATGGAGCCATGTATTTTCCAGTCGCAGGGATAGAAGTTTCACCGTGGATTCCTCCGGTGGTCGCTTTTTGCGTGTCCTTCTGCACGTCCATGGGCGGCGTATCAGGGGCCTTTCTGTTGCTGCCTTTTCAGCTTTCCGTGCTGGGATACACGTCGCCATCGGTGAGCGCCACAAACCAGGTCTACAATATCGTTGCCATTCCAAGCGGTGTTTACCGCTACATCAAGGAACGGCGAATGGTCTGGCCTCTCACGTATGCCACGGCCATAGGCACCCTGCCGGGTGTTTTTCTGGGAGCCATCATCAGGGTGAAGTACCTGCCCGACCCCAAAAGCTTCAAATTGTTCGCGGCCTGCGTGCTTGGTTACATCGGCCTGCGACTGGCGCGGGACACTTTCTTCAAGAAGGCGGCCCCGGCCAAGGCCGCCCCGGGCGCAGGACCCGGCTGCGCCATGCGCGACGCGCCGAAACAAGCCAGTTGCGCCTCCAGCACAGGTCAGGCGGGCCGGTTGACTTGTTCGGGAAAGACGCTGGAGCCTCAAGCCGGGGCATCAGGTCCGCGTTGCGGCCAGCAAGGCTCGCTGGTGGACAATCTGGCGGTCTCCAAGGCCAGCTACAGCTTCAAACGGGTGGAGTTCACCTTCCAGGGCGAAACCTACGGCTTCTCCACCGGCGGCGTGCTGCTCATGAGCTTCGTCGTGGGCATCGTGGGCGGCGTGTACGGCATCGGCGGCGGGGCGATCATCGCCCCGTTCTTCGTGGCCTTCTTCGGTCTGCCGGTCTATACCGTGGCGGGTGCGGCCCTCATGGGGACGTTCCTCACCTCCGTGTGCGGCGTGCTTTTTTATCAGGCCATCGCTCCCTATTATCCCCAGATGGCCGTGGCCCCGGACTGGACTCTCGGAGCCCTGTTCGGCCTGGGCGGCTTTGCTGGCATGTATGCCGGGGCGCGCTGCCAGAAATACGTTCCGGCCAAATATATCAAGACCTTTCTGGCGGCCTGCATCCTGTTCCTGGCCGCGCGCTACATCCTGGAGGCCCTCTCCTGAACCGGCCTGAAAGCTCTTGCGGAATCGCCTCAAAAGTGGTTTATCTCATGGGAATGTCGGGCTGTTCCCTGAATGAATGGGCCATCTTCCCTTAAGAAACCATAAAGGAGCTGACATGACCGAAAAAAATGGCATCTACAAATGCGATATCTGTGGCAATATCGTGGAAGTCCTGCACACCGGCGGCGGAGATCTGGTCTGCTGCGGGCAGCCCATGAAGTACTTCCAGGAAAACACCGTGGACGCCGCCAAAGAGAAGCACGTTCCCGTGATCGAGAAGACGGCCACCGGCTTCAAGGTCACTGTGGGCAGCGTTCCGCATCCCATGGAAGAAAAACACTACATCGAATTCATCGAGGTGATCGCTGACGGCAAGGTGTACCGTCAGGACCTCCAGCCCGGCCAGAAACCCGAGGCTGAATTCTGCATCGCGGCGGAAAAAGTCGTCGCCCGTGAATTCTGCAACATACACGGCCTGTGGAAGGCGGAGTAACCGATGCTCAGCGAGAAGATGGAACAGGCCTTGAATGATCAGGTGAAATGGGAGTTGTGGTCCTCCTACCTGTATCTCTCCATGGCGACCTATTTCGAGGACATGGGCCTGATGGGCTTTGCCAGTTGGATGAAGGTGCAGGAGCAGGAAGAGAAATTCCACGCAACCAAGTTCTACGGCTTCACCTTCGAGCGTGGCGGACGCATCAAGCTCCAGACCCTCGAAGCTCCGGAGAACACCTGGGAGAGCCCCATGGCCGTGTTCCAGGACACCCTCAAGCACGAGCAGGCAGTCACCGCCCGCATCAATGCCCTGATGGACCTGGCGATCTCCGAGAAAGACCACGCCACCGCATCGTACCTGAAATGGTTCATCGATGAGCAGGTCGAGGAGGAGGCCAGCGTGCAGGACGTGATAAACAAGCTCAAGCTGGTGGAAGGCAATCCTTCCGCCCTGTACCTGCTGGACAAGGAGCTTGCCACTCGGGTCTTCACGCCCCCGGCGGCCACAGCCTGATCATGGCCGACAGCACCGGGGAAATGCTCTGCAGGGCACTGGATCTGGAACGCAAAGCCCTGGATTTCTACACGGACGCCCAGGAACGTTGCTCCAGCCAGTTGGCCCGGAAAGTGTTCGGCGTGCTGGCCGAGGACAAGCTGCGTCTTGCCAGGCGCCTGGCCGAGATTCATGCAGCCCTGAACAAGGGCATCTCCTTGGATGGCGCATGCAGGCTGATCGAAGAGGAGACATTGCCCCCTGATGTCTTTGCAGAATTGAAGGCCGAGTACTCCGGTGTTGTGACCGATTGCCGCGAGGAACTCGATGTGCTTCTCTTGGCCATGAAAGTGGAGCAAGCCTGCCTCTCGTTCCTGGAAGACCAGTTGCGCGAGGCCAAGGACGAGGACGTCCGCTTCTTCCTGGAACGTGCCATGGAGGAAGAGCGTGGGCATTTCATCCTGCTCTCCGACATGCGTTATTACTTCGAAAGGTTCGCGGAATCATCGCCTGGAATGTAGATCAACGAGGCGGTCTCCGGGATATCCCGGCGACCGCCTTTTCATTTGGCCGCTCGGCCCGGAGTCGGAAATGCCGGACACATGCGTGAACATCGTCATCGGTGGAGAAGCCGGCCAGGGGCTGGTCACCCTGGGGGACTTTCTGGCCAAGGCCCTGGTACGGGCAGGCTACGAAATCGTCGTCACACAGGACTACCTCTCGCGCATCCGAGGTGGTCACAACACCTATGCCATTCGGGTCAGCCCTCAAAAAGTGCACGGACCACGCGAGTCCATCGACCTGCTGGTGGCCCTGGACGCGCGGACCGTGCCCCTGCACCGGGCCGCCCTGACCGGCAGGGCCATGGTGCTGGCTGACGAAGCCATCGACCGCATGGGACACCCGGGACTTTCGATCCCGTTCAAGGCGCTTTGCCCCAAGCCCATATTCGAAAACATGGCCGCGCTTGGCGTCCTGGCCCGGTCATTGTGCCTGGACCGCAAGTGGTTCGATGATCTGATCGCCGAGACATTCCGCAGGAAGGGCGATGCAGTCGTCTCCGGGAACCTGAAGGTCTTTTCGGACGCTCTGGCCTGGGCCAATTCGCAACAGGCCGCGTTCTCCTGCATGCCCGCTCCCGAACGCACCGAGAAACGCCTGTTCATGCATGGCAACGATGCCATCGCGCTTGGGGCATTGGCCGCCGGAGTGAATTTTTGTTCCTATTATCCCATGACGCCGTCAAGTTCCGTGGCATCGACCCTGGTCGAACACGCGCAGAGCATGGGCATCCTGGTTGAGCAGGCCGAAGACGAGATTGCGGCCATAAACATGGCCCTGGGCGCTTCCTACGCCGGAGCCAGAGTGGTGGTCCCCACGGCTGGCGGCGGTTTCGCGCTGATGGTCGAAGGCATAAGCCTCGCTGGAATGACGGAAACCCCGATTGTGGTGGTGCTGGCCCAACGGCCCGGCCCGGCAACAGGGCTGCCCACGCGAACGGAGCAGGGCGATCTGAACCTGGTTTTGTACGCAGGGCACGGTGATTTCCCCCGGGCCGTGTTTGCGCCAGGCACACCGGAACAGTGTTTCGAGATGACCTACCGGGCCATGGACCAGGCCGAGAAGTGGCAGAGTCCCGTATTCGTACTCACAGATCAGTACCTGGCCGATTCCTACAGGGCCGTGCTCCCCTTCGATCTTTCCTCCCTGCCTCCGGTATCGGCTCCTGCGCTCACCACGGACAACCCCGCCGGATACGAGCGGTACGCCGTCACTGAAAACGGTGTGTCGCCCCGCCTTGTGCCCGGCTTCGGGGAGCATCTGGTGGTGCTCGACAGCGACGAGCACACCCCGGACGGACACATCACCGAGGACCTCGACGTGCGCGTGCGCATGGTTGACAAGCGCATGCGCAAAGGCCTGGGGCTCAAAAACGACGTGCAGCCTCCGGCGTTCCTGGGAGACGACGCGCCGGACCTGCTGCTGGCCTGCTGGGGATCCACCTACGGACCGGCAATCGAAGCCGCGCAGACCTTGCGCGAACAGGGGAAAAAGACCGCTGTGCTGCACTTCGGACAGGTATATCCCCTGAACCCGGATCAATTCCTGCCGCTCCTGGCCTCCGCAAGGCGCACGGTAATGGTGGAAGGGAACTTTTCCTGCCAGTTGGCCGCGCTCATACGTCAGGAAACGGGCTACGTCTTCGGCGGGACGATTTCGCGCTATGACGGCCTTCCCGTCACGGCCCGCCATATCCTGAAACATCTGGAAGATGCGGATTGAGCCGCAGACCACTGCCCGAACTCCCGTTCAAGGAGCTTTCATGATCCCCATCGAGCAATACGGCACGTTCGAGACGGCCTGGTGCCCTGGATGCGGCAACTTCTCCATCAACAATGCCCTCAAGAAGGCTCTGTCCATGCTGGATCTGCCGCCCCACAAGGTGCTCATCTGCTCGGGCATAGGCCAGGCCGCCAAGGCGCCGCATTACCTGCGCTGCAACTGCTTCAACGGCCTGCACGGGCGAAGCCTGCCTCCGGCCCAGGGCGCGGCCCTGGCCAACACCGAGGTGACCGTGTTCGCCGAAAGCGGAGACGGCTGCAGCTACGGGGAGGGGGGCAACCACTTCCTGGCCGCCATGCGCCGCAATGTGACCATGACCTACCTGGTGCACGACAACCAAGTATACGGCCTGACCAAAGGACAGGCCAGTCCGACCACCGCGCAGGGACAAGCCACCAAGTTCCAGCCGTGGGGGACGCCATCCATGCCCTTCAATCCCATAGCGGTGGCCGTCACCATGGACGTGCCCTTCGTGGCTCGCGCCTATGCGGCAGAGGTCGATCATCTGGCGGACATCATCGTCCAGGCTTCCCGGCATCCGGGTTTTGCCCTGGTGGACATCCTGCAACCCTGCGTGTCCTTCAACAAGGTGAACACCTACGCCTGGTACAAGGAACGCTGCTACAAACTGGAGCAGGACCACGACCCCACGGACTGGCAGCAGGCCATGCGCAAGGCTCAGGAATTCGGCGACAGGATTCCAATAGGCGTGATCTACAAAAGCTCTCGCCAACCCTATGAAGCTCGCATCGCATCCACGGTGCGCCGCCCGCTGGCCACCTCGAAACCCGATAGTTCCGTGCTGGCCGGTATCTTGGAAAGCTATGCATAGGCCCTGAGAAATATGGATAAATTTTGAGGACAAGCACGCACTAGAATCTCCCCGCACGAAACGGTGCCCTGGAATACGAGAGTCAATAAGAGGCAACATGTGGAAAAAATAGCTCTTTTCGTCTTCCGTGGGGATATCCCCTGTTTCGTTCACGTGATGCTGAACGCCATCGACATGCGCGAAAAGGGCGTCGAGGTTCAAGTGATACTTGAAGGTGAGTCCAGCAAAGTTCTGGCCGAGCTTTCGCGAGGATCGCATCCCATGCACGCCCTGTTCGAGAAGACCAAAACACTCGGCCTGTTTGCCGGCGCCTGCAAGGCCTGCGCGCATGCCATGGGAACCCTGGACGCTGTTGCCAACGAGGGCCTGCCCCTGCTGGAAGACATGCACGGGCATGCCGGAATGGCTCCGTATCTGCAAAAAGGCTTTCAAGTCATCACTTTCTAGTGCATCATGTCAGGGCGTGTGGACCTTTTTCCTGAGGCGTAATGTCGTTCGAGCCCGAGCCGAGCACACACGCTTTCAAGGAAACGGGAAACCAAGCATGTCGGACGAATTGCACATCGAAGTGCATGGAAGCGGACGTCCTCTCCTGCTGCTCGCAGGCCTGGCCATGGACGTAACCCTCTGGTTTGGCCTCGTGCCAGCCCTGGCCGGACACTTTCAGGTCATCATCCACGATCCCAGAGGCTCAGGGCGCACCAAGGCCGGCTTCGAAAGCCTGGACACCGCCGTCATGGCCGATGACGCCCTGGAAGTCATGAACAGGCTGGGGATCGAACGCGCCCACGTGCTGGGCTTCTCCATGGGCGGCATGACTGCCCAGGTGCTTGCCGCGAAACACCCTGAACGCATCGACCGGCTCGTGCTGGCCTCTTCAGCGGCATCGATGGGCAGTGCCGGAGTTCTGGCCATGCGGCTGGTGGTGAAACTCTTTTCCTCCCGCCACTGCATGGCTCACTCGGGAGCGGCCATGCTGCCATGGCTGCTCGGCGAACGGGGCCTGAAGCAGCAGAATGTCATCGACAGCCTGTCGCGGCGCAAGTACGTGCCAACACTGGCGGGTTTTTCCGCACAGTGCGACGCGTTATGTTCTCACGACGGCCAACAACTTCTCTCACGAATCACTGCGCCCACATTGTGCATATCAGGCGACCAGGATGTACTGATCCCTCCCGTCAAGGCCCGCGCCATGGCCAAAAGCCTGCCGGACGCCCGATTTGAAGACCTCCCCGACTGTGGACACATGTGCTATCTGGAATCCCTCGAGCTCTTCGTGAGGCGTGTCGTGAATTTCCTGGACGCCGCCCCGTGCAGCGCCCTGAAGATCCATCCATTCGGGTTGTGAACCGTCTTCAGAGATCATGATAAAAAAAGGGCAGCTCCGGATACCGGAACTGCCCTGTGTTCAAGAGCCCCAGTTGAGCACTTAAAGTCCGACGGCTTTCCTGAGCGTCGACACCTCGTCAGGTGTGAGCGGCCGGAAACGGCCCGTCGGCAGGTCGGCCAGGGCCAGCGGCCCCTGGCTCACCCGGACAAGTTGCAGGATAGTAAGGCCGAGGTCGCGGCACATGCGCCTTATCTGACGGTTCACGCCCTGCACAAGCTCCATCTCCAGCACCGTGGCCCGCTCGTCCTTCTGGACCATCCGGGCCTTCACCGGGGCGAGCCTTTCACCCTCCGCCAGAGTCATGCCGGACCGCATGGTCCCCAAGGCCCGCTCGGATACCTCCCCGCGAACAGTCACCCGGTAGAGCTTGGGCATGTGCCAGCGCGGATGCATGAGCCGGTTGGCCAGTTCGCCGTCAGTGGTGAGGATGATGAGCCCTTCGGAGAAGTAGTCCAGCCTGCCGACCGGGAACAGCCTGCGCTTGCGGCCAGCCTCGCCCATGAGGTCCAGGACGGTGCGCCTTCCTTCGGGGTCCTTGACCGTGGTCACCACCTCGATAGGTTTGTTGAGCAGGTAATACAATTGTGGAGCTCCCGTTGCCGGGCCGCCCACGGGCTTGCCGTCCACCCGGATGTCGTCCAGGCCGGGACGCACGGGCGTTCCGAGGTCGGCCAGGGCTCCGTTCACGAATACGCGTCCGGCGCGGATGAGGTCATCGGCAGCCCGGCGGGAGCAGACTCCGGCCTGGGCCAGGGCCTTGTTCAGGCGCATGGTTCCGTCGGGAGTGTCGGAAACGGAAGAGGGCGTCTTCTGTGTCATCTAGAGGTCGATGACCTTGTCGGCCAGTTGCAGGCTGGTGACCACATCCAGCATGTTGGTGGTCTGTCCCACGGCCCGCTTGTCCAGAAGGCCGAAAAATTCCAGGCAGGTTCCGCACACCAGGATGGACGCTCCTTGGGCTTCCAGGGCGCGCAATGCCTCCAGGTGAGGGCTGTCCTGCGCGCTCATCTTCACCGCACCGTTGACCATGACGATACGCCACAGCTCCGGGCCGAGTTCTGGAAGGGTTTTCAGGAAATTGAGCATCAGCTTGCCTCCCAGGCCGTCGTCGCCGCGTCCGATGACGTCAGCGCTCAGGAAGACGGCGATGCGCCGGGGCTGTTTCTGGTCCGAAACAGGGCAGGGGTAGTCCTCCACCGCGGGAGAGGGCGACTGGGCCGCGCCGGGTCCGCGTTGGGCGGTAATGATCCAGGTGCGCCCGTCCTGGACCCGGGTGGAAGCATAGCCGCAGGCGGTGAGGTAGCGGGTGACGTTCTCCAGTGCCGCGGCATCGTCCACCAGGACCTTCAGGTTGTCCGGGGCTTCTGCCTCGATGCACTTTCGGCAGGCCATCAGGGGCTGGGGGCAGGTCATGCCATGGCAATCGATGATTTTCTCGTTCATGAATCCGTCCTTTTTACGTCGGCTTACCATGGACATGGTTGCGAGGGTCAAATAGTATATGTGGATACCAGCCGCCGGACCGTGCAGGGGCGGCAAATACCGGAGTTCCCCATGGACCTGAGCGCTTCCGCGTCGGGCATTGCCCGAAACATCACCTTGGCCCTGGGCGACGCCCCGGCTGATGTCTTGCTGAAAAACGCCCGTTTGGTCAACGTGCTCTCGGGCGACATCCACGATGCGGACATAGCCGTTGCCGACGGCATTGTCATCGGCTTTGGCGACTACGAAGCCCGAAAGGTCATCGACTGCGAGGGACGTTTCGTGTGTCCCGGATTCATCGACGGGCATATCCATATCGAGTCCACGCTGCTCACGCCCTGGGAGTTCGCCAGGGCTGCCGCTCCGCGCGGCACCTGCGCCGTTGTCTGGGACCCGCACGAGATAGCCAACGTCCTCGGCCGCGCGGGCATCGAGTCCATGCTGGAACTGACGGACGGCTGTCCGCTGACTTTCTACTTCATGGCCTCCAGCTGCGTGCCTGCCACCGGGATGGAGACCTCCGGAGCACGCGTCTCTCCGGACGACGTGGCCAGGCTGGTCCGCGAACATGCGGGCCGGGTGCTCGGACTGGCAGAACTCATGAACTATCCCGGGGTGCTCGCCAAGGACCCGGACGTTCTGGGCAAGATCGCGGCCTGCGGCTGCGCCGTGATCGACGGGCACGCGCCGTTGGTCCACGGCAAGGACCTGAACGCCTACATCATTGCCGGACCAAGTTCCGACCATGAATGTACCAACATGGACGAGGCCCTGGAAAAGCTGCGCAAAGGCATGCACCTGTTCATGCGCGAGGGCAGCGACGAGAAGAACCTCAAGGACCTGATCGCTGTCGCCAACGGATTCAATTCACAGAATATCTCCCTTGTCTGCGACGACCGCGACCCCCTGGACCTGACCACCCACGGCCACATGGACCATAACCTGCGCATGGCGGTGAGCCTGGGCATGGACCCCATTCGGGCCATCCAGATGGCCAGCATCAACACGGCGCGGCACTTCGGCATGCGGGGCAGGGGGGCGATTGCCCCCGGATACCGGGCGGACATGGTCATCCTCGATGATCTGAAAAAGTTTGCGGTGCATTCCGTCCTGCTCAACGGCCGGGAAGTCACGGAAACTGTCTTCGCACCGTCCGGTGTGGTCCACTCTGAAAACACAGTGAAATTGAGCACTTCATCAGGAAAATTGACTCAGGAAATTTTCGCGATACCTCAAGTGTCAGATGAGGTTCGCTGTATAGGCGTAGTGACCGGCCAGATCATCACCAGGGCCATGGCCATGCGCCCCATGATTGTGGACGGACACGCCCAGGGCGATCCTGCCCGGAATCTGGCCAAGCTTGCGGTGATCGAACGCCACGGAAAAAACGGCAACGTCGGACTGGGTTTCGCGCACGGGCTGGGGCTCAGGAGAGGCGCACTGGCCGGAACCGTGGCGCACGATTCGCACAACCTCATCATCGCCGGCGTATCCGACAAGGACATGGCCCTTGCGGGGAATGTCCTTGTCGAGACGGGCGGAGGGTATTGCGTGGTTGCGGACGGTGAGGTTCTGGCGCTCCTGGAATTGCCCCTGGCCGGGCTCATGAGCCTGAAGCCCGCAGAGACCGTTGCCGCAGAGTACGCCGCCTTGCGCGAGGCCTTCCGAGCGGTGGCAATCAACCCTGATGAGTACACGCATCCGTTCATGGCCATATCTTTCTCCTCGCTGGCCGTTATTCCCGAACTCAAGCTTACTGACAAAGGTCTGGTGGATGTCGGCCGGTTCGAGTTGGTGGACCTGTGGATGTGATTCCTGGGGGGTCGTGCCTGACCTGAAGGCATCCTGTCTCTGAAGACCACACACAGAACGACCTGTGCCGAGGCGCGATAGCCGTTTGCGCCCAGGGCCGCCTTAGCCTTACTTTAGCCATTAAAAACGATCGGGACGTTGCCAACGCACTCAGGATGTGTCTGGCAACGTCCTTTTTGCTTGTCGATAAGACCCGTCCGTCGTTTCAGGCATCATACGAACGGCGTGGAGTGATTCAAATGCCTCTGCGTATCTCGGGCAACGGAGGTCCCATGTTTCCCCATGTTTCAGTGGCCGCCCTTCCGAAGGACCTGGCCTATTCTTAAAGTTTACATAATTTACATTATGAGACAATTGGACGTGCAAGCCGAGAGGGCGTTTTCAAACGATTTCCGATGGATAAAGAAAGGCGCAAAGATGCCAGCCAGACTCCTGCGCCTGCCCAGTCTCCTTTCGAACACTAGAGACGGTTATCCATCTGGCTTGCTGTCCAAGAAGTCGGATTATGCGGCTTCGCCGCACCCAACGCCCATTCACGGACTGAAGCCATCCAGGCGACGGGAACCATAAAGCTCGGTTCTGCATATCACGGACGCTGCGATCAATTTGCCGCGCTCCGGCCCTGACCGACTGTCTTGATGAGCGACCCGAAATTGAATCCCTCCGACTGATTCTTGATGTCGTCTGACAGCGCTCCTCTGGCGATGATGCGCTGAAGGCGACGTTGAACGACTTCCCTGGTACAGGTGCAGGCGAACGTGTTCATTCCGGTCTGGGCGACTACGACAGGTTCGAATGCTTCGTGGGAAGAAAGAGTCCAAAAAGCCTGTCGATCTCCCTCACGGCTGCAAGCTTCTCGGACTCCGGCTGCAATCAGTGCAACGTGGTGAACCGCCCTGCGCGTTCGTCAAAATCCCGATATCTCTCTTCCTTCGAAGGAACTCACCTGGAGTACTGTTTTCACTTCCAAGAAAAAAAATGCGTGAAAGCTTGGCATGCCGCGCCCTGCCTGATAATACGTGGTGTCATGAGTGGGGAGTGGGATTGGAATCAGTTTTGTTTTTCGTCTTGTTTTTCCGGACCCATGCATTTAGTCTTGAAAAATCAGACGCCATAGCTATTCGTCAATACAGTGAAATATTTGACTATACTTGCTGTAACCGTGTCATCCTTGAATCAGACTATTGGTGCGAAATCGATCAGCGGCAGATTTCAACACATAAACTTAATTAATTAAGCAACTTATGAAGACAAGTCCGTGGCATGTTTTTTGTATGGCGTCATTCAAGACCGTAGCGAGGTAGTGTATGAGTATCCGCAATCAGACGTTATCCAGGCGCATCATCCTGTTCTTTTTTACTTTTATCTCGCTTTGGACCGCCAGTCCGGCAAAAGCGGACATTATCAACACCCTTGGCCTTGACCCCAGCCTCAACCTGTTGGCCTTCGGCAACTTCAACGCCTATTCTTCCGACGTGCAGGGCCGCGTCGCTGTTGGCGGCAACGCCACCATCCAGAGCTATTCGATCGACCTTCTGCGTAAGAGCAACCCCGCCCCCGGCCTGACCGTCGGCGGCAACCTGAACTACCAGGGCGGAACAATCTGGGGTGACACCCGGGTCGGCGGAGACATCACCACAAACTACAGCGGAACATTTGCCGGCAACGTCTACGTCGGAGGCGACCTGAACGCCTCCCAGGGACTTTCTGTCGGAGCCGGCAAGAAGGCTTATGTCGGCGGGTCCGCCACGACACCTCTCTGGTCGAACGTGCCCATAGTCATGGATCCGACGCCCTTCGACATCGGCTTCGATTTTGCGGCTGAAGCCATCCGGCTAAGCGCACTTTCCCAATCGCTTGACCAGGAAACGAACACCGGAACGGTCTCGGACTACTACGGAACCGTAAAGCTGGACGCAACGGGCAAGGAACTGGCCATATTCGACATCAGCGCCGCAGACGCAGGGAAAAACCTCTTGCTTTCCGGCCTCTCCGCCACAGCCACAGTCATCATCAACATCAGTGGCGAAATCGTGAACTTTGGCTTCCATGGTTACACCAACTTCGAAGCAGCAGCGGACCGCATCCTGTTCAACCTCCCCGATGCGACAAGCATAACCTTGAGCTCCGGTATATACGGCTCGCTCCTGGCTCCTCTGGCTTCGGTCCAGCACCAGTGGGGCGTCATCAGCGGACAGGTCGTGGTGGGGAATTGGTACAGCTCCGTCCAGGTGAACGACAGACCCTTTGACGGCGACCTCCCCATCCCCAACACGGCCACCCCCGAACCGGGCACAATGGTGCTGGTCGGGCTGGGAGCCGCCGGGTTGGCCTTCATTGGACGCAGAGCCTGCAAGATCCGCCAGGAGGATTAGAGCAGGTCGGCTCCCCCCGCTCCCCTGGCGAATGACACCAAGGGACGAAGGCATGAACCGAAAAATCATCGCCACGTACGTGTGATTGAGCCCCATGACTCTCGGGATTTACCGACGAAAAATCAAAGGCCCCGGATGCGAACATTCGGGGCCTTTGTGTTTCATATTCAGCTCGCCTACAGTGACAACTTCAACGCCTCGCGCCCAAGCGTGGCCATGCGATGCACCCGCACCGCGCTCTTCTCCACCGAACTCCGGGCCTGAACCTCGCGGATGTTCAACTGGATGGTGTCCAGCGCGTTGGCTGCCTCGTCCAGTCGTTCCGCCAGGCGCTGCATGGTCGCCACGGTTTCGTTGCCGCGATGCGCTTCCACGGTCTTTATGAGTTCCGCGCAGTTCTGCTGAGCCCCGTTTACGGCCCGTACATAGGCGTTGGACAAAAATCCCTGCTCCTGGGCCGAAAGCCCGGTCCCGGCCTTGGCCCAGGCAGCCGTCTCCGTTGCCTGGCGGGCCAGGGCATCGCGCTCGCGCATCAGGGCGCGGACGTAGGTCTTTTTCAGATATAGGCCGGTATCCCCTGCCGCGCCTTGGTTGAAGCGGGCCTTCTCTCCGATATTCAACGAGGTGAACAGTGTGTTGAAATCCTTCATATACGTAGGCACGGTTCCGGCCTGGGCCACGCCGATGATCTCCATCCTGCCTGCCCGGGTGAGCACCACCGCCGCGTAGTACTCCAGCCCCTGGCCGTCACGGGGGACCAGCCAGTAGGAGAGCACCTGGGACGACTTGTCCAGCAGCGCCTGCTTCAACTGGTATTTCTCCGGGCTCACGCTCCACAGTTCGGAGTATTCCAGGCCCTTGTCCCTGGCCATGAGATCCAGGACACCCTGGGGGGTGGGTTCCGCAACCTCACGCACCATGACGGTGGGATACCCCTTGCCGGTGGCCATTGCGTCCTTGTGTGCCAGCACGGACACACGCCCGCCCTCACCCGCCGAGCCTGCGCCCTTCTGCTTGATGGTCCATCCCGGGGGCAATTTCAGATTGAAAGACTCGTCCGAGGGGGAAAGCGTATCGTCGCCGTCGCCCACCAGAGGCATGCTGCCGATACAGCCGGTGAACATCAGGCAGAAGAGAACGGCAATGAGAGTGCGCATCATGAAGGTCTCCTGGGATAGGGCCAATGCGCCCGCCCGCATCCTTTGTCAAGAGCACCGGGGACGTGTATGGTCTCGGCATGGACCTCGACCGTCTCGAACCCTTGAGCCCCTGGAGATGGAGGCTCGCGCCGCGTGGCGGCATGCGTGTTCCCGCTGAACTGACAGGCTCGCGGGAACTGCTTCGCGCCATGGACGACGCCGTGTTGCGCCAGATAGCCGATGTTGCCTGCCTGCCGGGCATCGTGCGCGCGGCCTGCGCCATGCCGGACGCCCACCATGGCTACGGGTTTCCCATCGGCGGGGTGGCCGCGTTCGATCCTTCGCTGGGCGGCGTCGTCTCCGCCGGAGGGGTCGGCTACGATATAGCCTGCGGGGTGCGCAGCCTGACCACGCGTCTGCATGTCGACGAGGTGCGCCCCGTGCTCGAATCCCTGGCAAACAGGCTTTTCTCGGCCATCCCCGCCGGAGTGGGCGAAACCGGAGCGCTTCGGCTCACGGGCAAGGCCATGAACGCCATGCTCACCGACGGTGCGGCCTGGGCCGTGAAACAGGGATACGGGGAAACGGCCGACCTCGAACACATCGAGGATGGCGGCCGGATAGACGGGGCTGACCCGGAACGCGTCTCGGACAAGGCCAAAACCCGCCAGAAAGACCAGACCGGCACCTTGGGGTCCGGCAACCACTATCTGGAATTGCAGCGGGTGGAGACAATTTACGACCAGCACGCAGCCCGGATTTACGGACTCGCCGTGGACGAGGTGGTTGTCAGCATCCACTGCGGCTCTCGAGGCCTCGGACATCAGATAGCCACGGATTACCTGGACCGGATGCTGCGCGAGGCCCCCGGGCATGGAATCCGTCTTCCTGACCCCGAGCTGGCTTGCGCGCCCATCGATTCTCCCCTGGGCCGGGAATACCTGGCGGCCATGCGCGCGGGCATGAACTGCGCCCTGGCCAATCGGCAGGTGCTCACGCATCTTGTGCGGGAGGTGCTGGCGGAATTTTTCCCGGCGTCCAGGGCGCGGCTGCTTTTCGATGTTTCCCACAACACCTGCAAGCAGGAAAAGCATCAGGTGGACGGCAAACCGCGCACACTTTACGTCCACCGCAAGGGAGCCACGCGCGCCTGGGGGCCGGGCCATCCGGAACTCCCCGGTTGGCTTGCGGGGACCGGCCAGCCTATGCTCGTGGGTGGCAGCATGGGTACTGCGTCCTATGTGCTGGCCGGAGCGGACACATCGCTTGAACGCTCGTTCGGATCGTCCTGCCACGGAGCAGGCAGGAGCCTCTCGCGCAGTCAGGCTTTGAAGCGTTTCAAGGCGCGAGAGGTGTTGGATTCACTGGCCTCTCAAGGTGTGCTGGTTCGGTCGCACGGCCTGAAGGGCGTTGGCGAGGAAGCACCCGGAGCGTACAAGGACATTGATTCCGTGGTGGACTCCACTGTGGGGGCAGGTCTGGCCACCAGGGTGGCCCGGTTGCTTCCCCTGGCCTGCGTGAAAGGTTAAAAGTTTGCAAGATCGCCCAAAGCTGATACTGACCCTGCCAGCGATGAAAAAGATGCACCCCGCCAAAATTCCTCTCCGGCTGCTCATCATTGACGCATCCGCGGATTTCTCCCGTTCCCTGGCCAACCGCTTGCAAGGGCTTGAGGAAATCGAGGCCGTCTGGACCTGCGCCTCCACCGTGGCCGAGGCCTGGGAAATCCTGGCCCTGGAAAGCTTCGACGTCATCCTGGCCGGGCTTCCCCTGCCCTCCCCAACTGGATCGGAACCCGGGGAAATCGCCACTGTCTTTTCTCATCTGCCGGTCCTGGGTCTGAGCGACACGGGATCCAAGCTGTTTCTGCACCCATCGCTTGCCGAAAACGTGGTGCTGGTGCTGCCCAAGGCGCGCCTGGACAATCAGCTGCTGGAACAGGGCCTCCTGTGCGCCGTCAACCGGGCCAAGCTCTGCCGCCAGCTGGAATCCGCGGAAGACTCCCTGGTGTCTTCCGAGAAGCGTTTCCAGAACATCATCATAAACAACGCCGACGGCATCGTGGTGGTGGACCTGGACGGGCGCATCCGCTTCGCCAATCCGAGCGCGGAGCGTCTGTTCGGTGCTACGGCCGAGCAATTGGCCGGAGAACCGTTCGGGCACGCCCTCATGCCCGGGACCAACATGGAAATAGAGGTGCTCTCACGCGACGGCATCCTCAAGACCGTGGAAATGCGGGTGGTGCAGTCCCGATGGGACGGCGGCGAGTTCGTCTCGCTGGCCTCGCTCCGCGACATCAGTTCCCGCAAGCGGCTGGAACGCGACCTGACAACCATGAAGGAAGCCGCAGAGTCAGCCAACCGGGCCAAGAGCCAGTTTCTGGCCAACATGAGCCACGAGATCCGAACGCCCATGAACGGCATCCTGGGCATGTCCGAACTGCTGCTGTCCTCAGAGCTCACACGAAAGCAGCGCGACCATCTGGACATGGTTCGCCAGTCCGCGTCCTCGCTCATGGAAATCCTGAACGACATTCTGGATTTCTCCAAGATCGAGGCTGGAAAGCTGGACCTGGAGGATCAGATTTTCGACCTGCACGCCACCATCCGCAGCGCGCTTCGCATATTCACGGCTCAGGCACAGAACAAGGGCCTGAGCTTGGCCTACGCCGTGGCCGAGGATGTGCCCAAGCGCGTACGCGGCGATTCCGGGAGGCTTCGCCAGGTCATAGTCAACCTGGTGGGCAACGCGATCAAGTTCACCAGCGAAGGCAGTGTCCGCCTCCTGGCGGAATGCGCCCTCCCCCGCGAGCAGGACGATCCGTCCTTCGCCACGGTGCGAATCCGTGTCACCGACACCGGTCCGGGCATCCACCAGTCCAAGCTGGACAAGATTTTCGAAAGCTTCACCCAGGCGGATAACTCCTCGACTCGCAAATACTACGGGACCGGCCTGGGCCTTGCCATCTGCAAAAACCTGGTTGAGCGCATGAACGGCGTCATCAGGGTGGAGAGCGAAGAAGGCCGGGGAAGCGAATTTTCCTTCGATGTGCGCCTGCCAGTAGTGGACGAGGAGCCGCCCCTGGTGCAGCCCACCCCGCCGCCCAAGCCGAAAATTGGCCCGCTGACCATCCTCCTGGCCGAGGACAACCTCATCAACCAGATGTTCGCCACGGAGATACTGGAGCAGGAGGGACACAGGGTCATCGCGGTGGGAAACGGTGCGAAGGCTCTGGAGACCCTCGCCGTACGTCCTGTGGACGTGGTGCTCATGGACATCCAGATGCCGGAGATGGACGGCCTGGAGGCAACGCGCCGTATCCGCTCCGGCGAAATCGAAGGCATACCCGTGGACCTTCCCATCATAGCCATGACCGCCCATGCTCTCAAAGGTGACCGGGAGCGCTTCCTGCAATCGGGAATGGACGGCTATCTGTCCAAACCCGTCGGGTCCGAGGAAATTCAGGCGGCCCTGCACCGGGTGCTTTCCGAAAAACTTTCACGTGCAGAAGATGGGGTGACAATGGAAGGTTCGAGTATCCTGAATGAACGCTGGCTGTTGGAAAAAGCCCGAGGCAACCGGGATTTCCTCAAGAAACTCTTCGCGGTATTCGTGGAGCAGCAGCCCCGCAAACTGATAGAAATGCAGGAGGCCATCGCGGCGGGCGACCTCAAGGAGGTTGCCTTCATGGCGCATACCCTGAAAGGCGGCGCGGCCACCATGGGCGCGGAGGTCCTGAAGGACAGGGCCTACGAGGTTGAAAAGGCGGCCAAGGTCGGCGATGCGGACCTTGCCGAACGTGAGATAAAGGCCATGATCCCGGAACTTGAACAGACCCTCGTGGCCATGCAGGAGTTCATCGGCCGTTAAGTCGCGCCAGTACCTGATGTCCTCTTTTTCGTCTCTTTCCGACAGTATTGTCCCGGTTTGGCGATGGCTTGTCCCGGCGTGTTTTCTCACGCTCGGGTTGTGGCTCGCCCCGTTGACCATTCTCGGCCCCGGCTTCGAACGCATGCCTGGCGAAGCCTGCGATTCGGGCTTTTCGAGCGTGGTCCTTGAACATGGCTTCCGATGGCTCATCGGCCAGGAGCCATCCTACCTGGACGCGCCTTTCCTCTATCCCTTCCAGAAAGCCATAACTCTTTCGGACAATTTTCTCTCCACCCTGCCCATCTATTCGATTTTCCGCCTGGCCGGAGCCGACCGGGAAGAGGCCTACCAGTTCTGGTTTCTGTCGCTGTTCATCCTGAATTTCCTGTGCGCCAGATGGGCTCTTGTACGCCTCAAGCATCCACCCGGCCTGGCGGCCCTGGGAGCATACCTCTTCGCCTTCCTGGCGCCGGTACTGGAAGAGGTGACCCACCCGGCCCTGCTCCATCTGTTCCCCCTCCCCCTTGCGGTGTGCGGGTTCATTCTCTGGGCCGAAACGGGTTCAACGCGTGCCTTCGCGGGCATGTGCGCCGCCGTGGTCCTGCAATTTTACGGCGCGTTCTACCTGGGATCGTTCCTGGTGCTCGCCCTGTTCCTGCTCGGCGTGGCCTGGCTGTCCACGCACCGGGGAATCGCCGGATTCGGACGCGCCGACGGCGACGCCAAGATCTCCAACCTGTTTGTTGCGGGCTGCTGGCTTGCGATCGCGACCCTGGCGCTCCTGCCGCTGGTTCTCCCCTATCTGGAGACGTCTCAGGCCAACGGCCTGAGACGGTTCTGGATCGACGTCGCCCCGCAGCTTCCAACCCTGCCCGACCTGTTCCGGGCGAGTCCCGGCAATCTTTTATGGGGCTGGACCAGCGATCCGTCACAGGTGCGCTCGTTCAACAACGTCATGCACCTGGGCCTGCTGCCCTGGCTGGGCATGGCAGCCTGCGTCATCGCCTTGATCCGCAAACGCCTGGACAAGCGCATTGCCGCCGTACTGCTCACGGTGTTCCTGCTGGCGGTGTTGACGCTCCGGGTGGGCGATTTCAGCCTGTTCAAGTACGTCCAGTGGCTTCCGGCGTTCCAGTCAATGCGGGCGCTGACACGTGTGGTGCTCGTCGAATCATTTCTGGTCATTCTGGCGTTTCTGTGGGCGCTGCAATACGCGCTGGCCTGGATTCGCACGGACAGGCTACGCAACGCCGCTTTTGGCTGCATCTGCCTGTTGGCCGTCCTGGACCAGGGCAATATTCTCTTGGACCATTACGGCTACGACAAGGTTGAGCGCAGGATGGAGACAGCCGAGGTACGCGAAGAGATGCGAGCCGCCATTGCCCTGGCCGGCCTGGCCGGCCAGGCCGGTCGGACAAGCCAGGGAGGACCCCTGGCCTACCTGCCCGCCCCCCAGGACGCCCAGGGTAATTGCCGCATTACGGTGGCGGCAATGCTGGCGGCGCAGGATCTGCATCGCCCGGTGGTGAACGCCTATTCCAGCTGGTTTCCGCGCGGCTACGGATTCTACTGGGACACCGGCTGCCGCGAGCTTCGCCGCTGGATGCTGCGCAGCCAGGCCGCTTCCGAGAATGCGCTCTTCTCGGGGCTGGTACTGGCCGGACCGGGTTCGCCTCCTCCTTCACCGGCCTCAGTCGTTGCCGAAAACGGACCCGCCCCGCGTGAAGCCTGCCTTCCCGTGCCTGCCGGTAGAGAGGCGGCGCGAGCGGAACTTCTGGAGGATTTCGCTCAATCCGGAGAGAAGGACGCGCTGGCCTGGGCAATCGATGCGTCGGGATTTTCCCGGCAAGGCAACAACGAACTCTGGATGGGGCGCACGGGCGCGTTGACACTGCGCGCGGGCGAGAGCCTGACCCTGGAAGGGGTCAGCTTCGTACCGTTGGATGTACGTATCTCGGTGGACGGCAAGAGTTCCGGGAAGATGTCGTTTTCGGGTCTGCCCACCAGGATGACCCTGGCCCCGTCGAAAACCACCCGCTACGAATTCACGGCGGACAAAGCCTTCACCAGCTACGGCGGGGCGTTCAGCCCGGCGTTCCCCGAAGTGAGCGTCATTTTCACTTCGGTACGGTTCCAGCCGGCCCAGCCGTAACAGACAACTAGATGGGCGTTCTTGCAGAGAAACATGCGAAAATCGTGGTGGTGAACGCCATCGGCAATTCGCCGCTACGCGTATCACAACCTTGAAAAACATGGACATTTTCCAAAGATAATAATTTCATGTTATTATCCTCAAAATAAAAGCGCATCTGTTTGAGGACGCCACACGAGCCCGGTTTTCGGACCGAGTACCGTCCGAGCGTATCATCGGGAAAACAAGGAAAAACCGTCAGTAATTATACGAGATTCCAAAAGGGCTCGCCCCTTTGGCCGCCGGAAGCTGTCTTCACGACCAGCAGTCTGGCCAACAAAGGCAGGGGTTCCCCATCACGTCTTGGCAGTGAACGCAGGAATGGAGAGTTCCTTGTCGATGGCGTCAGGGTCCATTGAATGAAATCGCACAAGGTTGCGCAGATGGAAAAAGGCGTTTTCGTCCATGCCCTCGAAGTCCAGGGCCAGGCCTCGCTCGTCATTGCGCAGCATGCGGGCTTCGATGCGGAAGCTCACTTCGGGCGTAAGCGTTATGGTAACCACGCAGTCTTTCAGGCCGTCGATCTGGGGTTCGTATTCGCAGAGCATCCCTTTCAGGCTCAGGTTCTTCACCTTCACGGGATACTTGGTGAGCCCCCCGCAGGACAACATGCCGTCGATATCAGCATTGACCCGGCTGCGCTTGCGTTTGTTTGGTGCCATGGCCATCCTCCGGAGTTGCGGCATTGAAAACAAGTTATTCCTGTCACAGCTTCACTTGAAATGCTATCGACATGACAGGCTTGAATAATGAGGGTTTCCTCCTCTGCGTATCGCAAATCGTGATGCGCCGTGCAACAAAAAATACGGCCCGCCGGATATTTCCGGCGGGCCGTTCAGCGCGTGAACCGTTGCCAAGCCGAGGCGCGGCAACGGCGCTCAGTCGTTACTTGGGATCCTTGCGGCCGATGCAGAAGTAGGCAAAGCCCATCTCGCCCATGAAGGAGGGCGAGTACAGGTTGCGGCCGTCGAAGATCAGGGGGGCGGTCAGGGACTTCTTGATGCGGTCGAAGTCCGGGTTGCGGAACTGGTTCCACTCGGTGACCAGGGCCAGGGCGCTCGCGCCTTCCAGGGCGGCGTACTGCTCGTCGACCACTTCGACAAGCTCGTTGCCTTCGAATTCCTTGCGGGTGTTGGGACCGGCAACGGGGTCGAAGCAGCGGATCTTCATGCCCTGGGCGGTGAGGTCGCGGATCAGTTCGAACGCGGCGGCCTCGCGCACGTCGTCGGTGTTGGCCTTGAACGCCAGGCCCCAGATGGCCAGGGTCTTGCCCTTCACGCCGCCCTGGGGTTCGAAGTAGTTCAGCACCTTGCGCGACAGCACGTGCTTCTGGCGGTTGTTGACCTCATCGACGGAGGCCAGGAGCTGCGGCTCGAACTCGTACTGCCGGGAGGTGTCGATAAGAGCCTTCACGTCCTTGGGGAAGCAGGAACCGCCGTAGCCCATGCCGGGGTAGATGAACTGGTAGCCGATGCGGCTGTCGGAGCCGATGCCCATGCGCACGTCGCGCACGTCGGCGCCCACGCGCTCGCAGATGTTGGAGATCTCGTTGATGAAGGAGATCTTGGTGGCCAGCATGCAGTTGGCGGCGTATTTGGTCATCTCGGCGGAACGAACGCCCATGACGATGACCTTGTCGCGGCTGCGGGCGAAGGGCCCGTAGAGGGCCTTCAGCAGTTCGGCGGTGCGGACGTTCTCGGTGCCGACGACCACGCGGTCGGGCTTGAGGAAGTCGCTGACCGCGTCGCCCTCTTTCAGGAACTCGGGGTTGGAGACAACGTCATATTCGATGGCGAGGCCACGGGCTTTCAGCTCTTCGCCGATGATGGCGCGCATCTTGTCGGCGGTGCCGACGGGCACCGTGGATTTGTCCACCACGATCTTGTAATCGGTCATGTTCTGGCCGATTTCCTTGCCCACCTGATACACGAAGCTCAGGTCGCAGGAACCGTCAGCCTTGGAGGGGGTGCCCACGCACACGAACACGAACAGCGCGCCTTCCATGCCTTCCTTGATGGAAGTGGTGAACTTCAGGCGGCCCTGTTCGGTGTTGCGCTTGACGATCTCGTCAAGGCCGGGCTCGTAGATGTGAACTTTTCCGTTGCGCAGGTTTTCGACAACCTTGGGGTTGATGTCCACGCAGCAGACATCGTTGCCCATTTCCGCAAAACAGGCGGCGCTCACCAGACCGACATAGCCAGTTCCAACAATGCACAGGTTCATCCGCGCATCTCCATGATTTTCTGTAAAGGTTAAGGCCTCACGAAAGAGGCAGCCCCCGATACGAGGGACGCCGGGGTTTGTCAACTGAGTTCTTGAAGCTGGCAAGCGCAAACTATATACGCTACGTTTCCGACAGAGAAAAAGGAGATTGCCCATGCCCATTCTGGCAGTCAACGTCGACCATATCGCCACGCTGCGCCAGGCCCGCCTGGGCCAGGAACCGGAACCGGTAACGGCCGCCCATCTGGCCGAACTGGCCGGGGCCAGCGCCATAATCGTGCACCTGCGCGAAGACCGCCGCCACATCCAGGACCGCGACGTGGCCCTTCTGCGCCAGCTGATAAAGACCCGCCTGCACCTGGAAATGGCCGCCACCAAGGAGATGCACCGCCTGGCCCTGGGCATAAAGCCCGACATGGTCTGCCTGGTGCCCGAGAAGCGCCAGGAGCTGACCACCGAGGGCGGCCTGAACTGCATCGGGCGCGAGAAGGAGCTGGCCGACTATCTTGCCCCCCTGCACGAGTCGGGCATCGGCTCCAGCCTGTTCATCGATCCGGATGCCGCCCAGATCAAGGCTGCCAGAGATGCTGGAACGCAGTACATCGAGATCCACACCGGAGCCTACGCCGACGCCCCCACCCCGGCCGACCGCCAGCGCGAACTGGACAAGGTGCTGGAAGGCATCCGCCTGGGCCGCGAGCTGGGCCTCAAGGTCAACCTGGGGCACGGCCTGAACTACGAAAACGTGTGGGCGTTCTCCAAGGTGGGCGGAGTCAGCGAATACTCCATCGGCCACAGCATCGTGTCGCGCGCCGTGCTGACGGGCATGACCGAGGCGGTGTCGCGCATGGTGGACATCGTCCGCACCTTCCCGGACTAGTGTCTCGTCTGTGAAAAAACATGAACATGTTTTTCACAGACAAAACAAATGGTTCTCTTGGTTTTGAGCCATGCATTCTATGAGCATATTTTGAGAACGCCACACCCGGGCGAACAGGTGTCTTCATGATCGTGGGCCTCGGCATGGACGTGGCGGAACTGGACCGCATCGGCAAGGTGTACGCCAACCACGGAGAGCGCTTTTTGAAAAAGCTGCTCACCCCCTCGGAGCGCGCCCTGCTGCCCAAGCTCCCCCTGCCCTTCCTGGCGGCCCGGTTCGCGGCCAAGGAGGCCTCGGTGAAGGCCCTGGGCACCGGATTTCGCGACGGCATATCGTATAAGGATATAGAAGTGTTTTCGGACAAGCTGGGAAAACCCCTGGTCCGCTTCACGGGCAAGGCCGACGAACGGGCCAAGGCGCTCGGCGTCACCCACGCCCACATTAGCCTCACCCACGGACGCGACGTGGCCGCTGCCGTGGTGGTGCTGGAGGCGCCATGATCGAGCCCCTTTTCTTCTCCCCCCTTCTGACCCCGGCTGAAATGAACGCCTGGGACAAGGCAGCGGCCCACATGGGCCTGACCACGGTCATGCTCATGGAGAACGCCAGCCGCGAAGCCCTGCACGCCCTGCGCGCCCGCCAGCCCGAACTGCGCGGCAAGACCGTCCTGTGCTTTGCCGGACCCGGCAACAACGGCGGCGACGCTATCGCACTGGCCCGCCACCTGCACGACGCCGGAGCCGACACCACCATCCTGCTCACCCGCCCCGCCGCCGCCCACACCGGAGCGCCGGGCTTTCACCTGCGCCTGGCCAGGCGCGCCGGGGTGGCCATCCGACAGCTGACCAAGGCGGACATCGAGCGTCCGCCGCTCTGGGAGGCCGCGCCGGACATCGTGGTGGACGGGCTTCTGGGCACGGGCCTGGCCGGAGAGCCGCGCCCGGACTTCGTGGGCTTCATCGAGACCGTCAACCGTCTGGGCGAGCGGGCATTCGTGCTCTCGCTGGACATCCCCTCCGGCCTGTCCGGGCTTACCGGCGAGCCCGCCGGTGCTGCCGTGGTGGCGGACATGACCATCACCTTCGAGGCGGCCAAGCTGGGGTTGGCCATGCCCCAGGCCTCGCCCTACGTGGGGGAGCTGGTGGTGCGCGAGATCGGCATCCCCAGGGCGGTGCGCGAGCAGCACCCGCCGTCCCACGGACTGCTCACCCCGGAGCTGGCGCTCCTGCTGCCCATGCTGGATCCGTCCATGCACAAGGGATGCGCCGGGAAGCTTCTTGTCGTGGGAGGTTCTCCGGGGCTGACCGGAGCGCCGCTGCTGGCCGCCATGGGGGCGCTGCGTGCCGGGGCAGGGCTTGTTACCGTGGCCTGCCCGCGCGGCCTGGAACCCACCATAAAGGCTGGGAACCCGGACGTGATGACCATGCCCCTGTGCGAAGGCGAAGCCTGGACAGCGGAAATGGCAGCCACGCTTCGCGAGCGCCTGGCGCAGTTCGACGCGCTGGTGCTGGGGCCGGGCCTGGGGCGCGATCCGGGCGCTGGCGTCTTTATTTCGGCCCTGGGCACGGACCTGCCGCCTTGCGTCTGGGACGCGGACGCCCTCTACTGGCTGGCGGACTCCCCCCGGCAGCTTTCGAACGCGGTCATCACGCCGCATCCGGGCGAGGCGGCCCGCCTGATGGGCCTGTCCATCCAGGACATAGCCGCGAACCGGCTGGGCGTGGTGCGCGAACTTGCCCGGCGCACCGGAGCCACGGCAGTGCTGAAGGGGCCGGGGTCCCTCATCTGTCATGCCGAGGGCGACGCGGCCCCGGTGATGGTTTCCCCATTCGCGGAACCCAACCTGGCCGTAGGCGGCTCCGGCGACGTTCTCTCCGGCGTGATAGGCAGCCTGATGGCTCGCGCGCTTTCCCCCTTGCTAGCGGCATGCCTGGGAGTGTATTGGCACGGACTTGCCGGACGTCTCGTGTCCGGTGAATTCCCCTACCGGGGCAACCTGGCGTCGGAAATCGTCCAGGCCCTGCCCCGCGCCCTCACGGAGTGGCTCGATGCTGAAAGCTAAAGACATCATGACCTCCTCGGTCATCACGTTCACCCCCGAAACGCCCATCTCCCAGGCCGCGCAGACGCTCCTGGAGAAGCACATCAACGGCTGTCCCGTGGTGGACGCCAGCGGCGCGCTGGTGGGCATCCTGTGCCAGTCCGACCTGGTTGCCCAGCAGAAGAAACTCTCGCTGCCCACAGTGTTCACCCTGCTGGACGGCCTGGTGCCCATGACCTCCATGACCGACCTGGACCGCGAGATGCAGAAAATCGCGGCCATCACCGTGTCCCAGGCCATGAGCGATGACCCCGAGTATGTGGACAGCGAGACCCCCATCGAAGACATAGCGACCCTGATGGTGGAGCGCGGCTTCCACACCCTGCCCGTGGTTGACGGCGGCAAGGTGACGGGCGTGATCGGCATGGAAGACGTCCTGCGCACGCTCACCAGCCGGAAATAGACCAGTAGAGGCTTTAAATTGGCGGTACAGCGGATATTCCTTCCGGACGAGGCAGCCACCCTGGCTCTTGGCCGGGCAATGGCCCGGGCCTTGCCGCAGGAATGGGACGCGCCCGTCGCACTCTTGCGGGCAACGCTCGGTTCAGGCAAAACCACGCTGGCGCGAGGGTTCGTATCCGGGCTTCCAGGATCGGAAAACGCCGAGGTTGCCAGCCCGAGCTTCAATCTGGCCAACGTCTACCCCACCAGTCCCTCCGTGGTGCACGTCGACCTGTACCGCCTGGGCGAGGGATTTCCGGACGCCGACCTGGATGAACTGCTCGATGCCGGAAACGTACCGGATCGACGCGTGATGCTTGTCGAATGGGCGCAGTATCTGCCTGCAGCGCTGCACCCCTCCGGCTGGCTGGAACTGGAACTGGCCGAATCCGGCGAAGGCCGCGACGCGACCCTGACCCCCCACGGACCTCAGGCTGCGCAATGGCTTGAACGGATCCTCACAACCTACTTACAGAGCGACACGTCATGAAAATCATGGTTCAGAAGTACGGCGGCACCTCCGTTGCCGGACTGGAACGGATGCAAAAGGTGCTGTCGAGAGTCAAGAAGGGCATCGGCGAA
This sequence comes from Acidobacteriota bacterium, assembly GCA_046566965.1. Lineage (GTDB taxonomy): Bacteria > Desulfobacterota > Desulfovibrionia > Desulfovibrionales > Desulfovibrionaceae > Fundidesulfovibrio. Next base: position 35,289 of record JBKICU010000013.1, on the reverse strand, counting down.
GGCTACAAGATGATCGTGGTGCTTTCTGCGATGTCCGGTGAGACCAACAAGCTCCTGGCGCTCGCCAAGGAGTTCACGGCCTGCCCCGACGCCGAGGAAATGGATTCCCTGGTGGCCAACGGCGAGAACGTGTCCATCGCGCTCTTTTCCATCCTGGCCAAATCGGAAGGCATCCGCTCCAGGTCCCTGCAGGCGTGGCAGATTCCCATCTACACCACGGACTCCTACATGAAGGCCCGGATCATCAGCATCGACGAAGCGAAACTTAAAGCGATGCTGGAGGAAAACGACCTTCTGGTCGTCGCCGGCTTCCAGGGTGTTGACTGCAAAGGACGCATCACCACCCTTGGACGCGGCGGCTCCGACACCACGGGCGTGGCCCTGGCCGCGGCCATCAAGGCCGATGTCTGCGAAATCTACACCGACGTGGACGGCGTGTTCACCACCGACCCTAGGGTCTGCTCCGCCGCCCGCAAGCTCGACGTCATTGCCTATGACGAGATGCTGGAGCTGGCCAGTTCCGGCTCCAAGGTGCTCCAGATCAGGAGCGTGGAATTCGCCAAGAAATTCAACGTGCCCGTGCGGGTGCGCTCCACCTTTACCGACGACCCGGGTACCCTGGTCACCCAGGAGGACGCTATGATGGAAGATCTCGTGATTTCCGGCATCGCTTTTGACCGCGACCAGTGCCGGGTCACCGTGTACAAGGTCAAGGACAAGCCCGGCGTGGCCGCTGCCATCTTCGGCTCCATCGCCGCCAAGCGCATCCTTGTGGACATGATCATCCAGAACACCAGCCACGACGGCTACACCGACATGACCTTCACCGTGTCCAAGGGCGACCTGGAGCAGACCCTGTCCATCCTGGACGGGGTGAAGAAGGATATCGGAGCCGAGTCCGTCCAGTTCGACACCAACGTGGCCAAGGTGTCCGTGGTGGGCGTGGGCATGCGCAACCATTCCGGCGTCGCCTCCACCATGTTCCAGGCCCTGCACGACGAGAACATCAACATCAAGCTCATCGCCACCTCGGAGATCAAGATCACCTGTCTGATCGACGACAAGTACGTTGAGCTGGCCGTGCGCGCCCTGCACACCGCCTTCGGCCTGGACAAGCAGGCCGTGGCCGCCTGCTGATCACTTAGACAGAACGACGACCGGGGAGGAAGCGCAGCGCGCTTCCTCCCTGCCAACCCGCCGCTTGCAAGCCGTCGCCCCCGCCGGATCGCTGGTCCGTCCTCACCATGGCGACGCCGGGAAGAACATGGACAAGGTACAGATATACGACACCACTCTGCGCGACGGGGCTCAGGCCGTGGACATCAACCTCACGGCCGAGGACAAGATGCGCATCGCGCTCAAGCTCGACGAACTGGGCGTTGACTACATCGAGGGCGGCTGGCCAGGGTCCAATCCCACCGACAAGCGTTTTTTCGAGGATATCCAGGGCCATCCGCTCAAACATTCGCGCATCGCGGCTTTCGGGTCCACGCATAACGCCAAGAACACTCCCGAGACCGATCCCAACCTCAAGGGGCTGGTATCCAGCCGCAGCCCGGTGCTGACAATCTTCGGCAAAGCCTGGGATCTTCACGTCACCGAGGCCCTGCGCATCGAGCCGTCGCGAAACCTGGAACTGATCGAGAACTCCCTGGCCTTTCTCAAGCCCAACTGCCAGGAACTGTTCTTCGACGCCGAGCACTTCTTCGACGGCTTCCGCGCCAATCGCGAATACGCCCTGGAGGCTCTCAAACGCGCCCATCAGGGTGGTGCAGACGTCCTGGTCCTGTGCGACACCAACGGCGGAACCCTGCCCTGCGACATCCGCCGGATCTGCGACGCCGTGATGAAGGCCATCCCTCTGGCCAAAATCGGCATCCACGCCCACAACGACACGGACATGGCCGTTGCCAACTCCCTCATGGCCGTGCAGGCAGGCGCGGTGCAGATCCAGGGCACCATGAACGGCTACGGCGAACGCTGCGGCAACGCCAATCTCTGCTCCATCATTCCAACCCTGGAACTCAAGCTCAAAAAGCGCGCGCTGCCCCCCGGCAACCTGGCCTTGCTGACCGAAGCCTCCCGCTTCATTGACGAGGTGGCCAACAAGGTTCCCTTTGCGCGCCAGCCCTACGTGGGCGAGTCCGCATTCACCCACAAGGCCGGAGTGCATGTGGCCGCCGTTGCCAAGAATTCCATGCTCTACGAGCACACCCAGCCCGAGAAGGTGGGCAACGTCCGTCAGGTGGTGCTTTCGGACATGGCCGGACAGTCCAACATCCTGTTCAAGGCCAACGAATACGGCATCCCCATGGAGAAGGGGTCTCCCGAGGTGCTGGAAATCCTGCGAGAGGTGAAGGAAAAAGAAGCTCAGGGTTTCGAGTACTCAGCTGCCGAAGCCTCCTTCGAGCTGCTCATGCGCCGCGCCCTGGGCCTGTCCCGCCGATATTTCTCGCTGGTGAAATACCGCGTCCTGGACTGGAAACAGGCCGACTGCGAGGAGCCCCTGGCCGAGGCGACCATCATGGTCCAGGTGGGCGGACACGTGGAGCACACCGCCTCGGTCGGGCTGGGTCCGGTGAACGCCCTGGACAACGCCCTGCGCAAGGCGCTCTCCCGCTTCTATCCCCGCATCGCGGAAATGCGCCTGCTGGACTTCAAAGTCCGGGTTCTCAACGCCAAAACCAAGCACGACACCGGAACTGCCTCCCACGTGCGCGTCCTGCTCACCACGGGCGACCAATTGAACACCTGGACCACCGTGGGCGTCTCCCATAACATCATCCAGGCCAGCTGGCAGGCTTTGGAGGATTCCGTGAACTACAAGCTCATGATGGAAGACAAGAAGAAGCAGAAATCCAACTGTTGATCCTGTAGACGACAGATTTCCTGACGTTGCACCTGTCGTTGAAACAGTCTGTTATCATTACATATCCTGGACGAATACTTCCCAGAGAACCGGCCTGCCCGCCGGTTCTCTGCGTTCGTCAGGAAAGGCTTCTTGACAGTTACAGCCTGGGAAGGGATATTTGCGAGTCTTTTTCATACTTGCTTGTCTCAGCCGAAGCATCAAGACGGCGTAACAGGAACCTGGAAGCGCGGATTCAGCATGAAGAATCTACACCAAAAACAAAGCGGCGAATCCGAAGCCAGGGCTGCCGAGCATGCCGAAACGACCGGGAGCGGCATTACCGATTCTGTTGCATCGTCAAGCGCCACCGCAGCTTCCATGACTGCCGCGCCCGTCAATTCGAAAGCACAGTTCGACATGCACGAGCTTCAAAGCTCCCAGGCGCTCTTCCATGCCGTGTTCGAAAATGCACCGCTCGGGTACGCCATTCTGGACAAGGCTGCGGTCATGCGCCACGTCAACAGCCAGTTCAAGAAACTCTTCTCCCTGGTTGCCAATTTTGAGGGGTTTCCCGTCACCCAGCTCTTCCTTGCAAGCGATGTCCCTCACTTCGAGAAGGAAGCCGCCATGCTGGACGACGCGCCCGAGGGCTCGATCCGCAGCGTGGTGCTGCAATGCGCTCCGGGCTTCGACCAACGCGTCCAATGGCTGAGCCTCACCCTTTCAAGAGTGCCCCGGGCTTGCTCGTGCGCAGAGCACTACCTGGTGATAGCCGAGGAAGTCAGCGAGCAGGTGCAACGCGAGAAGGACCTTCTTCAGGCCAACAAATTGCTGGAGCGCGAAATAGAAGAACGGCGCGAAGCCCAGAAACTCCTGGAGCAAAGCCGCAAACAGGCGCAGGACCTGCTCGATTACCATCTGACGATCCTGGAAGACTTCCCTGCCCTGACCTGGCGCGCGGACAAGACAGGCACCCGCGACTATTTCAACCGCACCTGGCTGGAATTTTCGGGTTCGTCGCTGTCCAACGAACTCGGCGACGGCTGGCTGGACAACGTCCATCCCGACGACCTCCCGACCAGCCTGGAACGCATCCGGCAAAGCGTATCCGCACGACAGCCCTTCGAGATATCCTACAGGTTACTGCGCGCCGATGGCGAATGGCGCTGGATCACTGACCTGGGCAGGCCCTTCCGCGGTCCGAAGGGAGAATACGCCGGCTACATCGGCTGCTGCATCGACATCACCCTGCGCATCGACCAGCAGATGGCCCTGCAGGAGGCCAAGGCCAGGGCGGAGGCCGCCGACATGGCCAAGAGCGAGTTTCTCGCCAACATCAGCCACGAGGTGCGCACCCCCTTAAACGGCATCATAGGCATGCTCGACGCACTGATGGACTCCGCTCCCACAGCCCCACAGGCGGAGTATATCGAAACCGCGAAATATTCGGCAAAACAACTTCTCGACGTGCTCAACGACCTTCTCGATCTTGCGCGCATCGAGGCGGGGAACCTCCGCGTCCAGTTGAGCCACATCAACGTCGCGGATATGATCCGTAAGGCCGTGGATGTTTATGCTCTGGAGGCGCAGGGGCTTGGTCTGGAATTGCGCGCCGAGGTCGGACCGGAGCTCGAACCGGTGACCATTCCTCTGGACGAAGTCCGCATGCGCCAGATGATTTTCAACTTGGTTGGCAACGCATTCAAATTCACTAACGTCGGTGGCCAAGTGAGCCTGAACGCCTTTCTCAGCGGCCCGCCTGGCACGCAAAAACTCGTATTGATGGTCTCGGACACGGGCATCGGCATCGCTGACGAGAAACTGTCCAGCATCTTCGAGCCGTTCGTTCAGGCCGAGGGCTCGCTGACCCGCCAGTTCGGAGGAGCCGGCCTCGGCCTTTCCATAGTAAGGAAGCTGGTTTCCCTGATGCAGGGGACGATCTGCGTCATGAGCGAGCTGGGGGTTGGGTCATTGTTCGCGATCAGCATTCCTGTCTCTGATGTCTCCCAGGCCAATGCTCCCGTCAAAGAGCTCACTCCCGAGGAAGAAGACCTTTCCCTGCCTTCCCTGCATGTGCTTCTGGTCGAGGACGACTCCATCAACCGGCTCACGGCCAAACTCATACTGGAAAAGCTCGGCATACAGGTCAGCATAGCGCACGATGGCCGCCAGGCGCTTGAGAGTCTGGACAAGAACAGCTTCGACATCGTGTACATGGATATACAGATGCCGGTGATGGACGGCCTCGCGGCCACGCGGGCGATCAGGGAAAAGGAACGTCGATCTCCGGGCGGAACGCGCCAGCCCATCATCGCCATGACCGCGCACGCCATGAAAGGCGACCGTGAGATGTGCCTGAAGGCTGGCATGGACGAGTACGTATCCAAACCGCTGGACAAGAAGGCTCTGCTCAAGGCTACCAGGGCCGCCCTGGGGCTCGGACCGTCCTGAACCGTAGCTCGCGGCCTACCCGCTCCACCTGTCCGCGAAACAGACGCACATCTGCGTCACCCTGTCGCGCGTTTCCTCATGGGTGGTCAGCAGATGATGCTTGGTGACGTTTTCCCGGATGGCCAGCACTACGGCCTGTCGTTCCTGGGAACCGGCCTTCCCGGTTATTTCCCAGAGGTTGGCAAGCGGCACGTGCCGGTCCTTGGGAGAATGGATGCCCAGGAGCGGAGCGGTGATTTTGCCCAGGTTGCGCCGCACTTCCCTCAGTCCTGTCAGAAAACTTCCCAGCGGCCCCAGGGCCACATGCTCCTCATAGCCTTCCCATGGCGCGATGCGCCGGGACTCCGCAGTCTTGGGCCTGGTGGGCCAGACGGGCCGGACCTTGTGCAGCAGATTGGTCAGAGGGAGTCGCCAGTCCGTGGCTTCGGGCGGAAGGAACCGGTAGAGGTAGACCGGAGAGGCGATTGTCACCACGCCTGCCGGTTTGAAACGCTGGGCCAGCGCCAGGCAGAGGCTGCCCCCCATGGACAGGCCCATGACGAACACCTTGCCGTGCTCCGCCTCCAACTGCGAGTACTGCGTCCCAAGGCTGTCCAGCCAATCCTGCCAGCGGGTGCGACTCCAGTCCTCCACGGTGGTGCCGTGGCCGGGCAGGGTCGGCATGGTGACGGGATAACCGGCGGCTGTGAGCGCTTCGGCCACGGGAGCCACCTCGAAGGGCGTTCCCCCGAAACCGTGCACCACCAGGCAGGCGGGTTTCTTCGTGGATGTAACCATGGCGTTGCTCCCGGAGTGCTTGGCGGAAAAAAGAACGCCATGCAGCCTTGCCGCATGGCGTTTGGAAACGATGCGCGCGCGGCGAAACGGCGCGGTCATGCGGCTACAGGCCTGATATAACCTCGATGAGCACGTCCGTCACCTTTTCCGCGTTCTGCTTGAAGATATGCAGGATGTCCTCCCAGGTGACTGGCGGTTCATCGGTCTTCCAGCAATCGTAATCCGTGGACATGGCCACGGCGGCGTAAGGGACCCCGGCCTCGGCGGCCAGGATGGCCTCCGTGGCAACGCTCATATTGATGACGTCGGCTCCCCACATGCGGAACATGTTGGACTCGGCGCGGGTGGAGAAACGCGGCCCCTCGATGGTGATGACGGTCCCCTTGGGATGGTGGGCGTAGCCGAACTTGGCGCAGGCCTGAACCAGGCGTTGCCTCAGGGCTTCGTCGAAGGGGTCGGCCATGGGGGTATGCACGGGACAGTGGGGCTCGAACCGCTCATGGAAGGTTACGGACCGCAGGCGCGTGAAATCGATGAACTGATCCAGTACTACTAGGTCCCCCCTGCCTATTTCGGCCTTGAGAGACCCCACGGCGGTGGTGGCCAGGATGTGCGTGCAGCCCACATCCTTGAGCGCCCAGATGTTGGCGCGGTAGTTCACCCAGGAGGGCGGGCAGGTGTGGGCGCGCCCGTGGCGGGCCAGCAGCACCACGTCGCGGCCCTTGATCTTGCCCTGGCGCAGCGTGGAATTGGGCTTGCCGTAGGGGGTATCAACCTCGCCGTCGACCGGGTTTTCCAGGATGTCGGGATTGTCCAGTCCGCTGCCGCCGATAATGCCTATTTTCATACCTGTTCCGTATACTTGGTGATTGTATGAAGGATCGACCCCAGATTCATCCGCCCAGGCCTCAGCCTATCTGTATGATGCTGTCGAAGGGCAGTTCGCCCAGCTTGTCGCGCCCGTTGAGGAACCCGAGCTCGATCAGCACGCCGATGCCTACGATCTCCGCCCCGAACACGTCCATCAGCTTGAGCATTCCCTGCAAGGTGCCGCCCGTGGCCAGCACGTCGTCGATCACCAGGACCTTCTCGCCCTTAAGCAGCGCGTCCTCGTGCATGCACAGGGTGTCCGTGCCGTATTCCAGGTCATAGGTGACGGAGGTGGTCTTCCAGGGCAGCTTGCCGGGTTTGCGCACGGGCACGAAGCCCAGGCCCATCTTATAAGCCAGCGCGGCGCCGAAAATGAAGCCGCGCGCTTCCGCGCAGACGATCTTGGTGGCGCCGCAGTCCTTGTAGCGATCGGCCATGGTGTCGATGGCATGCCGGAACGCCGGTCCGTCGCCAAGCAGCGGGGTAATATCCAGAAAAACGATGCCGGGCTTGGGGAAGTCCTTGATATCGCGAATGAGGGCGCGCAGATCCATGACAGCTCTCTCCTGAAGTGAAATCGATACCGTGGCGGGCGCTACGCCATATTCGCCATGGAGTCAAGCGGCTCTGACGCCATCATATCGAAACATTTGGATATTTCACGTGAACATTTGCATGCGAACCTTTTGGAAATACGCCTTTTTTCCGTAGCTCCTATGTAGGGCGCTGTGGGGTTGCTGGAACCCGAACCTCTGTGACAAATCACTGGTTAATGTCGGCATTGGTGTATCGCGCACGTTTGACGATGGCATCTGTTTTCTCCCGGCGGAAGTCGGAACTTGACTTCCCGGCCCCGCATGGCATGACCCCGCCCATGCCCACCAACCTTCCCGCCCGTTGCGGCACCCTCCTGCGTGCAGGAACCCTGGTCACCCAGGACAACGTTCGGCGCGTCCTGTCGGACGCCGCCGTGGCCATCGACGACGGCGTCATCAGCGCCGTGGCACCCTGGAGCGAACTTTCGCGCATCCAGGCGGACGATACCATTGATCTCTCCGGCGACGTCGTGCTTCCGGGACTGGTCAATACCCACACCCACGCCGCCATGACCGTGTTTCGCGGCCTGGAGGACGATCTGCCTCTGATGGACTGGCTCACCGGGCACATCTGGCCGGCCGAGGCCAGGCTGACCCCGGAGATCGTCTCCCTGGGGACGCAGTTGGCCTGCGCAGAGATGCTGGCAGGAGGAACAACCACCTTCTGCGACCTCTACGTCTTCGAGGAGGCCGTGGCCCGAGCCGTGGACGCAGTGGAAATGCGCGCCGTGCTTGGCGAAGGCGTATTCGATACTCCCAACGCTTCCTACAAGACCATCGATGAGGCTTTCGGGAAGGTCGCCGCGCTGGGTGAATTCTGCACCGGGCGGGATCTTCTGCACCAATGCCTGGTGGCCCATTCGGTCTACGCCACTGGCGCGGGAACGCTGAAACGCCTGGACAGGCTGGCGCGCGACAACGGCCTGGTTCTTACGTTGCACGCCGCCGAGAGCGCCGCCGAGACGGCCCTGTGCCTGGAACGGTTCGGCAGGCGTCCCATTGAAATTCTCGATGATTTCGACCTCCTGCGCCCAGGGCTTCTCATTGCGCACGGCGTGGACGTCAACGAGGCCGAGATCGGGCTTCTCGCCTCACGCGGGGTCGCCGTGTCCCACAATCCGCGCAGCAACATGAAGCTGGCTTCGGGCATGGCTCCGGTGGCTGCCATGCGCGCGGCAGGAGTAACCGTGGGCCTGGGCACGGACGGCGCGGCCAGCAACAACTGCCTGAACATGTTTGCGGAGATGGGCGCGGCAGCCCTCATGGCCAAGGTGCGCGACCTGGATCCCACCGCCCTGCCCGCCCAGGCCGTGCTGGACATGGTCACGCGCGACGGTGCCGCGGCCCTTGGCCTCGACGGGGTGGGGTGCATCGCGCCCGGCATGAAGGCCGACCTCATCGCCCTGCGCGGGGACGCCCCAAACCTGCAACCACCCCACTCCATGGTGTCGCACCTGGCTTATTCGACCACAGGCGGCGAGGTCCGCATGACCATGGTCGGGGGGCGGGTGCTGTACCGGGACGGACGATTCACCACCATCGACTGGCCCGGACTGGTCAAAGAGATGGAATCCGTCAGGAAATGGGCGCGCGGGGCTTGACAGAAGCCGTTTAATGATGAAAGAGATCGCGGTTCCAAACGGCTAGAATCGTATCGCCCACAGGGGCGTGAACGGAGGATAGATCAATGAGCTATATGGTAAACGGCGTCGAGTGCCATCCCATCGTGGAAAAGTGCGAAGGCTGCGACCGCACCAAGGAAGTTGAAGGCGTGAAGTACTGCAGCAGCTATCCCTTGCCCGAGCGCAAGTGGAGCCACGCGGTGTGCAACTTCGCCACCCATGTCAAGGCCGAGAAGGACACCGGCGGCAAGGTCAAGGTCAACCCGCTGAAGGCCTCCAAGCGCGCCGCTCGCGGTCGTTAAGCGTCTTACTTGTTTCTCCGGGCGGGAGCCTGCGCTCCCGCCCTTTTCTTTTTGTGTCCGGGCAGTCTTTCTCGCGAAACTGTGCCCGAGCGGTCGGAGCGGTGCACGTCGTTCACGCCGCACCGTGCCCTGCTTTTGTTCACGACGTCCTTGCCATCTCCCCGTCCAAAGGCTACGGATCACCGATAGGTGCGACTTTCGCGCCGTGAGACACAGCCCTCGGAGAATTCCATGCTTTCCGGCATCCTCGAACACATCGCCGCAGACCGCGACACGGTCGTCGAGCTGCAACGCACACTCGTCTCCATTCCTGCCATAGGCCCGGACAACGGCGGACAGGGCGAACGCCTCAAGGCCGACGCCATGCTGGCCTGGCTGCAAGCCCGAGGCATCACCGACGTGACCGAATACCAGGCCCCGGACGAACGCGTTTCCTGCGGTCACCGCCCCAGCATCAAGGCCGTCATCCCGGGCCTGGACACCTCCCGCACTTTCTGGGTCATCGCGCACCTGGACGTTGTGCCCGTGGGCGACCTGACCTTGTGGGCCACCGACCCGTTCGATCTGTCCATCGAAGGCGACGCATTGGTGGGGCGCGGCGTGGAGGACAATCACCAGGGGGTGGTAGCAGCGTTGCTTGTGGGCAAGGCGCTCAAGGAGCGCGGCATCGTGCCGCCCATGAACTTCGGCATGCTGCTGGTGGCCGACGAGGAGAACGGGTCCAAGTACGGCTTGGACTGGCTCCTGAAGAACCATCCCGAGATCTTCGGCAAGAACGACCTGTACCTCATCCCGGACTTCGGCATCCCCTCCGCCGAGATGGTCGAGGTGGCCGAGAAGAGCATGCTCTGGCTGCGCATCACCTTGTCGGGCAAGCAGTGCCACGCGTCCTCCCCCGAAGAAGGCGTAAACACCCTGGTGGCCACGGCGGCCTTCATCCTGCGCCTGACCAAGCTGCATGACCGCTTTCCGGCGGTCAATCCACTCTTCAAGCCCGGCAACTCCACGTTCCAGCCCACCAAGAAAGAGGCCAACGTGGAGAACGTGAACACCATTCCCGGCCGGGACGTGTTCTACATGGACTGTCGCGTCCTGCCCCAGTACGAACTGGACGACGTGCTCGAAGCCATCGAGGAGATGGGACGCGATATCTGTTCCACCTACGGGGTCACCGCCGAGTACCATATCGTCCAGAAGGAGCAGGCCGCTCCGGCAACGCCCAAAAACGCCGAGATCGTCAACCGCCTGGTGGGGGCCATCCGCTCCGTCTATGGCGGCGACCCGCGCCCCATGGGTGTTGGAGGCGGCACTGTGGCCGCGTATCTGCGACGCGCAGGCATGGACGCCGCGGTCTGGGCCACCTGGGTTCCCAACGCCCACCAGCCCAACGAGCGCTCCCTCATCAAGAACAATATCGGAGACGCCCAGGTTGTGGCCGCGGCCCTGTTCGGCAACGGAGAAGGAGCCTAAGCCCCCCGATCTATCCCCAGGGTGGGTCGCCCGCGATTTCTGGACAGGTACAGGCGAGGCTTGTGCACGTCCTGAAACCCGCCATTCGGCCTTGTGTCGAGAGAAGTACAAAGGCCTGATTTACCCAACTTATTTTTATGTCTGAACAACCTCCCCCTCATCCCGGTCCTCGCATGGCCAAGGAGCCCTTCCCCGAGCACTTCGACCTGGTGGTCGTGGGTGCGGGGCATGCGGGCTGCGAAGCGGCCATGGCCTCGGCCAGGCTGGGTCTTGCCACCCTGCTTCTTACCATCAACGCCGACCGCATCGGCCATCTCTCCTGCAATCCGGCCATCGGCGGCTTGGCCAAAGGCCACATGGTCCGGGAGATCGACGCCCTGGGCGGCATGATGGGCCTGTGGGCGGACGCCTCGGGCATCCAGTTCCGCCAGCTCAACACCCGCAAGGGTCCTGCCGTGCGGGCCACCCGCGCCCAGATCGACCGCGACGTGTACCTGTCCGTGGTCAAGCGCGACATTTTCGCCCAGAAGAACCTGTGGATCCGCCAGGATACCGCCGTGCGCGTGCTGGCCGAAAACGGCCGGGCCTGCGGCGTGGCCACGGCCCTGGGGGAGGTCCATCCGGCGCGGGCGGTGCTCCTGACCACGGGAACCTTCCTGCAGGGGCTCATCCATATCGGCCTGTCCAACTTTTCGGGCGGCCGCCTGGGGGACCCGGCCGCCATCGGGCTCTCGGACAGCCTGCGCTCCTTCGGCATCGAACTGGGCCGTCTGAAGACAGGCACCACGCCGCGCCTGCTGAAGGACTCCATCGATTTTTCCCAGATGCTCATCCAGCCCGGCGACGATCCTCCTACGCCCTTCAGCTTCCGCTCTACCGGCGTGCCTCTGGAACAGCTGCCTTGTTGGCTTACCTACACCAACGAAGCCACCCACGAGGCCATCCGCTCCGGCTTCGACCGCTCCCCCATGTTCACCGGCGTCATAACGGGCACGGGAGCGCGCTATTGTCCCTCCATCGAGGACAAGGTCGCCCGCTTCCCCGAAAAGGAACGCCACCAGATTTTCGTGGAACCGGAAGGGCTTGCAAGCCCCGAAGTCTACCCCAACGGCATCCCGACCAGCCTGCCGCTCAGTGTCCAGAAGGCCATGCTGGCCACGGTCCCGGGCCTGGAAAAGGCTCAGATAGTGCGGCCCGGGTACGCCATCGAATACGACTATGCCAACCCCCGGCAACTTCAAGCGACACTTGAGACAAAGGCCCTGCCCGGCCTCTATCTGGCAGGCCAGCTGAACGGCACCTCCGGGTACGAGGAAGCCGCCGCCCAGGGACTGTGGGCCGCGCTCAACGTGTATTGCGCGCTCACCGGGCGTCCGCCGTTTCTGCTACGGCGCGACCAGGCTTACATGGCCGTGCTGGTGGACGATCTGGTCACCAAGGGAACCAGCGAGCCCTACCGGATGTTCACCTCGAGAGCCGAGCACCGGCTCCTGCTGCGCGAAGGCAACGCCGACGCGCGCCTCACGGCCATCGGGCGAGACCTGGGGCTGGTGGATGACGCACAGTGGGCGCTTTTCCGCGCCAAGGAGCGCGACCTTGCTGCCGCCATGGAAGGCCTGGAGTCCGTGCGCATACGGCCCGACGCCCCGACGCGGGACATCCTTGCCTCCGTGGGCGCGGCCGTCCCCGGCAAGGCGGTGTCCCTGGCGGATGTGCTGCGCCAGCCCCAGCTGACCATCCAGGACCTCGTACCCTTATGGCCCGATCTGGCTCGCTTTCCCCACGATGTCCTGCAGGAAGCCGAATCGCTGGCCAAGTACGACGGCTATCTCAAACGACAGACCGAACTGGCTGAGAAGTTGTCCAGGCTGGAATTCCTGGAACTTCCTCCGGATATTATATATGAAGAAGTCGCCGGGCTTTCGCGCGAGGTGATTGAAAAACTGCGCGGCGCGCGCCCCGCGACTCTCGGGCAGGCCTCCAGGATTTCCGGAGTGACCCCGGCGTCCCTGGCCTGCCTGGAAATACATCTGAAGAAAACAGGCCGCATCTAACGGACCCAGCCCATGGACGACCTCCCCCATAGTTTCACCTTCCAGGCGTCCCTCGACTCGTTCTTCTCGAGAGTGTTCGAGGACATCCTGGCGGGACGGGTGACGCTTGAGTCCGTGCTGCTGGTTGTGGCGTTCTTCGGAACCTTCGTGCTGCTGACGTCGCTGGCCTATACCTTCGCGGGCAAGCCCCGCGTGAGGATGCTGGACCAGCCCATCACCTGGGTCACCGACTACCGGCGCGTCATGGAGCTCCTGGACTCCGCTGTGACGCAACGCAGCAAGGTCCGGGCGAGCTTTCACCGGGACCTGGGCGTGGCGCGTTCCACGGACGGGATCCTCCTGGAGGTCGACAAGGACGGGCTGCTGCTGGAGATGTCCTCGATAAAAACCATCAACCCGTCCTGGGTGGGGCGAACGCTCGAACTGAGCTTCAGGCTGCGCCTGCCGGAGCAACCCAAAATCCAGTCCACGTTCACCTTCATTTCCGAGATAGAGTCCTACGAGGTGCTGGAGACCGGCATCGTCCAGCTTCGCATCTCGCGCCCCCTGCGCCTGGAACTCAACCAGAACCGACAGCACCTGCGCGTGGAGCCATCTGACAAGTACGTGCAGATCTTCAACATGTGGACCGACGATCTGGTGCGCCACAACGGGGACCCGACGAATCCGGACACCTGGGGAGTTCCCCTTTACGCGGCGCGCAGCGGCGGGGGCCATGAAATCGAATTGGTGAACATTTCAGGGGGAGGCCTGCGCGCCAAGATCGCCCCCGGAGCCTTGCGGGCCAAGGTGAACAAGATCACCGTGAGCCAGCAATACTACTGCCAACTCACTCTGGCCGACCCCGACCTGGACGGATTCGCCACCCATTACGTGCTCATGCGGGTCGGCAAGTGCTACGACGACTGCGAATCCAAGACCGAACTGTCCCTGGGCATGATCTTCACTGCTGTAGGCGTCCCCAACGAACCACCGCTGACCGGACTTCGCTGGCGAACCGTGGATCGGGATTTCGGCATCCGCGAGCTGGACGACTGGGCCTACGAACTGCACCTGGAACTGTACCGTAACAAAGGCATCGCATAATACCAGCCGCGCGGCCCGGCTGGACGCGCGCACGGAGGATTCAAGTTGGACGACGGATCGGAAGGACGATTCTGGACCCTGGTGAACAAGTTTTTCAGGGGCCGCAATGACCTGCCTCTGGAGGAGCTCATCCAGGCTGCCATGGAAGACGGCGAGGTCGGCGCGGAAGACGCCTCGGTTCTGCTCAAGGTGTTGCGCCTTGGCAAAAAACAGGTGGTGGACATCATGATCCCCCGGACGGATATCGTCTGTTCCAATGAGGACGACGGCATCTCCGAGGTCATCCGCCTCATCATCAAGCACGGCCATTCGCGCATCCCCATCTACAGGGAGAACCGCGACCACATTATAGGGGTGGTTCACGCCAAGGATCTCCTCGCGTATCTGGTCAACCCCAGGACCGAAGCCCCTCCCCTGGAAAAGGTGATCCGCAAACCCCTGTACATCCCCGAAACCAAAAACCTGAAGGACATGCTCTCCGAATTCCAGAAGGGACGCATACACATCGCCGTGGCCCTGGACGAATACGGCGGAACCTCGGGGCTCGTCACCTTCGAAGACGTCCTGGAAGAGATCGTCGGTGAGATCGAGGACGAGCACGACCCCACCCGCCCTGCGGAGTTCCAGGAACTGGGGGACGGCAGGCTCAAGGTGCACGGGCGTTTCCCCCTGGAGGAACTGGCCGAAAGATTCTCCATCACCCTGGAATCCGAACAGGTGGAAACCGTGGGCGGCTTCCTGAGCGAACAGGCGGGACGCGTCCCCAGGCAGGGCGACACGTTCGAGATCGACGCCCATCGCTATACCGTGCTGGAAGCGGACAAGCGGCAGGTGCGCTGGGTGCTGATCGAGCCTCTGCTTGAAGCGGATACGCCGGATGATTCGTCAGTCCCGGCCTGATCCGGCCTGGGGGCTCATTCTCGCAAGCGCTGCCGCATCCTTCCTGGCTTTCGCCAATCCCGTGGCCCGGCTCCCGCTTTTGGTCCTCGTTGTGCCTTGGGTTCTGTCTGCCCTCGCCAGGCAGGCTTCCGGACCCAAGCGTGCGTTCAAGCAGGGATGGCTGGCGGGAAGCCTGGGAGCTTCGGCAAGCCTGTACTGGATAGCCATCCCCGTTCACGATTACGGCGCACTGCCCTGGATTCTGGCGGTGCCCTGCCCTGTCCTCATGGGCATGGTGCTGGGGCTTTATCCCGCTGCATTCTGCTCCGCGCTCCACGTTGCCGGTCGCGGCCTGCGTCCGCTGACTCTCGGAGTCTTCGCGGGCTTGGCCTGGACCGCCCTGGAAGCCTTGCGAGGCTGGCTCTTCACCGGTTTTCCCTGGTTTCCCCTGGCCGCAGCCCTGGCCCCCTGGCCGTTGGCCATCCAGGGTGCGTCGCTGGCGGGCGCATACGGCCTCTCCGGGTTGTTGGCTGCCTGCGGCGCCTGGCTTGCCGGTCCGGGGCTTCCTCCCCGTGTCGCCGCCGTCGGACTGGCGGCAGTCCTCAGCGGCTACGGCCTGTGGTCCCTGGACTCCCCTGTGGCCGAGGACGATCGCTTCAACGCGGCCATGATCCAGGGCAACATCGAGCAGGCCGTCAAATGGGACCCGGAAACCCTCTCGGCGGCGGTGCAGAGCTACATCGACCTGAGCATGTCCGTGGCCTCATCCAGACCGGACATTTACCTCTGGCCGGAAACGGCCCTGACCTTTTTCGTTCAGGAACCCGGCCCGGAGACCTCGCAGGTGAAGGCTTTCGTCCAGAAGACAGGCGTGCCCCTGGTCTCGGGAGCTCCGGGTTTCGAACGTGTGGGCAAGGCGACGCCGGTCTTCAACCGGGCGTACCTTTTCAGCCCGCAGGGAACTCCCCGCTTCTACGACAAACAGCATCTGGTTCCCTTCGGGGAATACGCTCCCTTCGGCCAGGACATCCCCATTCTCTCCGAACTGCTCCAAGGGGTCGGAGCCTTCACCCCCGGGCACAACACGTCCCCTCTGAAGGCTGGCCGCCTTGCCATGGGTATGCTCATCTGCTATGAATCGATCTTTCCGGAACTGGCCCAGGAGCGCGTCTCGGCCGGGGCCAATGTGCTGGTGAACATCTCCAACGACGCCTGGTTCGGCAATTCCGCCGCACCCAGGCAGCATCTGGAGCTGGCAACGCTTCGCGCAGTGGAACAGAACCGCTTCGTTCTGCGCGCCACCAACACCGGCATCACTGCGCTCATCGACCCCAAAGGGCGCGTGAGCAGCGAAACCGCGCTGTTCCAGAAGGCCGCAGTGGCCGTTACCGGAGTGGGACTCATAACCAGGACGTCCCCTTATCATTACGCCCACGGCTGGCTTGAGGCAGGAGCTGCCCTGGCCGCCCTGGCGATGCTCTCATGGGCGGCGATCACAACCAAACGCACGCACGGCACATAAATACCATGGCACTTTTGCAGTATCCCGATTTGAAAACACAGGCCAAAGACCTTCAGGACAAGTTCGATACCCTCTGGGGGCGACTTTGACCTGGAAGGAAAACACGCGCGCCTGGAAGCCATAGAGGCAGAACTCTCCAAGCCGGATTCCTGGCAAAACCCGGAACGGCTCACGCCGTTTTTGCGGGAAAAGGCCGATCTCTCCGGCAAGGTCGCTACTTACGAAGCCCTGCAGAAATCCCGCGAGGACCTGGACGAATGGCTGGTCATGGCCCAGGAGGATTCCTCCTCCCAGGAGGTGCTCCAGGCCCTTTCCGACCAGCTGGAGGCGCTCTCCAGACAGGTCGAGGCCGCCGAACTGGCCACCCTGCTCTCTGGCGCGGAGGACGCTTCCGGGGCCATCCTGGAAATTCATCCCGGCGCGGGCGGCACCGAGGCCCAGGACTGGGCTGAGATGCTGCTCAGGCTTTATCGCCGGTGGTGCGAGCGCCATCAGTTCGGCGTGGACATCCTGGACTTCCTGGACGGCGACGAGGCCGGCGTGAAATCCGTGACCCTCCAGGTGAACGGCCCCTACGCCTACGGTTTCCTCAAGGCCGAGAAGGGCATCCACCGCCTGATCCGCATCTCCCCGTTCGATTCCTCCGGGCGCAGGCACACCTCCTTCGCCTCCGTGGACGTCTACCCGGACGCCGGAGCGGACATCCAGATCGACGTGAAGGAGGAGGACATCCGCGTGGACGTTTTCCGGGCCAGCGGCCCCGGTGGACAGCACGTCAACAAGACCAGCTCCGCTATCCGCATCACCCACATGCCGTCCGGCATCGTGGTGCAGTGCCAGAACGAAAAGAGCCAGCACCGCAACCGCGAATCCGCCATGAAGGTGCTGAAGGCCCGTTTGTACGACCTCGAAATAAAGAAGCAACAGGCCGTGCGCCAGGCCGAGTACGAGTCCAAGGACGCCATCGGTTTCGGCAGCCAGATACGAACCTACACGCTCCAGCCCTACCGGCTGGTCAAGGATCACCGCACAGGCAGCGAGGCAGGCAACGTTGAAGCCGTGCTGGACGGCGACATCGACACCTTCATCCGGGATTATCTGCTGCACTTCCATGCAGGAAAATAGCGAACCACACACCTCCCTCACAGAGGAACAGCTCGAAATCCTGGAGGAAATCTCCAGATTGCGCGAAGCTTTGGCCAAGGTCGGCCGTTCGTCAACCAGCCTCGCCCGCCACGAAGGCCTGATAATCGCCCGTCTGTGCTCCGGGCTGTCCCTGGCCGAATGGGATGAGATTGCAAAGGAAGGGCAGTTCGTGCAGTGGCTGGCGTTGCCCGTCTCAGGAGACGCCACGCCGCATCTGGAACGCATTCAGCGCACCCTGGAGGAGTTGGCCCACCAGACCCGCCATGACCCCCTGACCGGTCTTGCCAATCGCCGCGCCTTCGAAAAGAATCTCAAGATGGAACTGGAGCGCGCCTACCGAAGCGGCTCCAGCCTGTCCCTGGCCATCCTCGACCTCGATGACTTCAAATCCGTCAACGACACCTACGGACACGTCTGCGGCGACCGGGTGCTGGCGGCCACCGCCGGAACCCTGCTCAGCCACAAGCGCGGATACGACCTCGCCGCGCGCATCGGCGGAGAAGAGTTCGCCCTCATCCTGCCCGGCTCGGGCCTGGTGCAGGCTGAAGCCACGTTGGGACGTGTGCTGGAAGAGGCCAAGTCCCGCAAGGTTCTCTGCGAGGGCGTCCCGACTCCTGTCAGCGTAACCTGCTCCGTGGGTCTGGTGTGCACCAAGGGCAAGATGGTCATGAGCGTGGACCGCTTCGTGGACATGGCAGACAAGGCCCTGTACGAGGCCAAGGCCCAAGGCAAGGACCGCATCGTCAAAGCGCCGATTCCCGATCTCCTGGAGACACCCCAGGCAACCCTCGTTCATGCCCAGGAAAAACAATTCCTGTTCACAGGGCCGGATATATGAGCCACGAACCCGTCAATCCTCTCTCCACGTTGAGCATTTCCATTCTGTCGGGCAAGGGCGGCGTGGGAAAGACCAATCTGGCCCTGAACCTGGCCTATGCCCTGTACCGGGCCAGTCACAAGATGCTGGTCATGGACTTCGACGTGGGCTTGGCCAACGTCGACGTTCTGCTCGGGGTGTCGCCGGAAAAGAACCTCCAGGACCTCCTGAAGCCGGGTGTGACCCCGGCGGACGTGGTCGCCCAGGTGGAACCGGGCGGATTCGACTTCCTGCCTGCGGCCAGCGGCGTGCCTGAACTGCTCGAACTCGACGAGGACATGCGCGACTCGGTCTTCACCAAGCTGAACACCGTTCTCGGCGAATACGACTATGTCCTCTTCGACCTGGGCGCGGGTATAGGCAAGACTGTCCTGTCATTGGCCTCCATGACGCGCATGCGCATTCTGGTGGTCACCCCGGAACCCACTTCGCTTACCGACGGCTACGCAGTGATCAAGGTGCTGAAAAACCAGCACAACGTCACGGATTTCCTGGTGGTGGTCAACCAGGCCAGCAATGCCAAGGAAGCCCAGATCACCTTCGACAGGCTGCACGGGGCCTGCAAGCGCTTCCTCGATCTGGACATCGGCTACCTGGGCGTCGTTCACACCGACTCTAATGTGCCCGACGCGGTGCGCAGGCAGGTGCCGCTCATCAAACACGCTCCCAAGTGCCGGGCCTCGCAGGACATTCTGAGCCTGGCCATCAAGATCGGCAGATTCCGGGCCGAATCCAAGGCCGTGCTGGCACAAAAGTCCATTTTGAAAAAAATAACGAATGGTTAACTTGACGGATTCCCAGGTATCCGCAATACATGCATAAAAGGTCTGTACGGTTTACCACAACCACGGATACCCGGTGTGACGCCGGAACCTCAATACGGAGTCTGTCATGAATAAAAGCGAACTTATCAACGCTCTGGCCGAAAGCCGTGAAATCCACGTGGACGAAGCTTCCGCCGTGGTCAATTCCTTCATCGACTCCATCAAGCAGGCGCTGGTTGATGGCGATCGCGTCGAGATCCGGGGATTCGGCAGCTTCAAGGTTAAAGGCTACAAGGGCTACACCGGGCGCAACCCCAAATCCGGAGATGTGGTCGATGTCGCGCCCAAGCGCCTCCCCTTCTTCAGGCCCGGCAAGGAACTCAAGGAATATCTTAACAAGTAGGTCTTTTTCATGCGTTCTGTTTTCAAGGTTCTCCTGGCTCTTTTCGCCGTGGCTTTCCTGGCGGACCAAGCCAAGGCGGAGCCGGTTCTGTCCATTGTCTTCAGCGGCAACTCCTGGGGCTACCTCAAACCCTGTCCCACCTGAGGCAACCGCACCATTGGCGGGCTGGCCCGGCGGGCCGGCGCATTCGAAAAATTCCGCTCCCAGGAGAGCGCCAAGGGCCTGACCGCGTTCATCGCCGGGCCATATGAATTCATCTCCGACGACGGAGCGGAACACGCACTGCCAGAGGCCTACGCACCGCTGGTCAAGGCATACGAAGCATTGAACTACAGTACAGGAGCGGTCTCCCCGGCTGAGGCGGCCCAGTTCTCCTCCCTGGGAATAGCGCCGCCGGCAGGCTGGCAGGTCCTTGATCCCAAGGAGCCGAAGTCCGTCATCCTGGATACGGCCAAGGGCAAGGTCGGTGTGGTGTACTTCCCGGAGGCCAAGAAAGTCGGCGCAGATCCAAGCCCTGAACAGCTTCAGGCCATTGCCCGCAAGCTCAAGGAGCTCAGGCCGCAGGTGAAGCTGGTGGTGGGCGTGAGCCCCTGGGGCGTGCAGACAGAATCCGACTTCATCGACAAACAGAAACCCGACCTGGACGTGCTGCTCGGCTCGGGATCGGGCGTCGGGTTCTCGGCAAAGTCGGACCAGGGCAATGGACGCGTGCTGTGGATGCACACGTACACCAAGGGCAAGGCCATATACACCCTGGACCTGCTGGCCTGGCCCGAGGACAAATCGTTCAAGTGGCAAAAGGACGTCAACTTCACAAGCCAGGCGGTTGTGCTGGATGACGCCTTTGTTCCCACTCCCGTTCTGGAGCAACTGCTTCAGAATGTTCCCGACCCGGGCGACAAGCAGGGAAAGTAGGCCATGGGGGCTTGGCCTTTCCCGCCGCAATGAACCAATTGGAGGGCAGCATGCAGTTTACTGGAGCGTTCACGGCTCTCGTCACCCCGTTCACCAACGGAGCAGTTGACGAGGAGGCATATCGCGCGCACATCGAGTGGCAGATCGAACAGGGCATCGACGGCCTTGTTCCCTGTGGCACCACGGGAGAATCCGCCACCCTTTCCCACGCCGAACATGTCCAGGTGATAAAAATCTGCGTTGACCAGGTAAAAGGGCGGGTTCCGGTCCTGGCTGGCGCCGGTTCCAACAACACCACCGAAGCCGTTGAACTCGCCCGTCACGCCAAGGACGCCAAAGCCGACGGTGCGCTGCTCATCACGCCCTACTACAACAAACCCACGCAAGCCGGCCTGATCGCGCACTTCGCGGCCATCGCCAACGGCGTGTCCATGCCCTTCATCGTCTACAACGTGCCGGGGCGCACGTCGGTGAACCTTCTGCCCCAGACTGTGGCCGCGCTGAAGAAGCAGGTGCCCGACGTGGTGGGCATCAAGGAGGCCACCGGCAACCTGACCCAGATTTCCGAGGTGATCGAATTCTGCGGCAGGGACTTCACCGTGCTTTCCGGCGACGACTTCACCGTGTTGCCCACCCTGGCCATCGGCGGGCACGGTGTCATTTCCGTTGTATCCAACGTGGCGCCCGCCATGATGCGCAAGCTCTGCAAGGCCTGGCGCAAGGGCGACATCGAAAAGGCCCGGAAACTTCATTACAAGCTGGCTCCGATAAGCCGGGCCATGTTTATGGAAACGAACCCCATCCCGGCCAAGACCGCCCTCGGGATGATGGGCCGCATGAAGCCCGAGCTTCGCCTGCCGCTTGTGAACATGAGTCCTGAGAATGATGCCCGGCTTTCCGATGTGCTCAAAAAAACAGGCATCATGTAGTTCCTGCACTTGATCTGAGACAGGGCGGGGTGGCGACACTCCGCCTTTTTTTGTCGCCTCCGTCTTAGGTTTCTGCTTGCGCGACCATGCGGCTTGCCGTAAGGGGGAATTCGGTCGGCAGTTCACCGAGGCGTCGCCGCCCCGCAAGGGGAGCTAAACCTGCCCGCATTTCCATTCCACCGTCACCTTATCCCGTGCCGGGCCGGAAGACGGCGACCACCGGCAATCCTCAAAGGATTGGCGCGTACGAGGATAAGCCATGTCCCGCACTCCCTTGCCCCTGTTCACGGGGGATGTTTCTGATTTTGCCCGCTCCCTTCGTGGACAACTCAGTTCCTGCGATCACACTCCCGGCCATGTCGAACTGCTGAACATGCTGGCGCGCAGCGCCGGATATCGCAATTTCCAGCACTTCAGGGCGCAATGCGAGGCACAGAATCAACTGGATGCCCCCCCTTCCCCAGTCGCGATGGTGGATACCAACCTGGTGCTTCGGGCTGCCCGTTACTTCGACGCCAAGGGGAGCCTTACCCGGTGGCCCGGAAAATTCAGCCACCGGGGGCCGTGCCTATGGGTCATCTGGTCGAAGATTCCCCCCAGGCAGGACATGTCTGAGCCTGAGATCAACGCACGCCTTAACGACGCGCACCTGTTCGAAGACCATGCCCTGCTCCGCCGGGAGCTGTTTGACCGAGGCATGGTTTCGCGCACGCCGGACGGCCGGGTGTACCGGCGCATCGAGCGCCAGCCCACGCCGGAAGCGCTGGAGTTGATCAGGCGACTGAGTTCTCTCCCAGCAAACTAACCAAGCGCCAATCAAAAAGCCCGGAGCGGTTTTCCGCTCCGGGCTTGAATCATCTTGAGGGTCGTGTCGCGACTAGGCGCCGAAGACCTTCTCGAACTTGGGAACCACGTCCTTCTTGCGGCTCATGACGCCGGGCAGCCAGACCGAGGTGCCGGTGGGCTTCACGCCGAAGGCCTTCTCGACAACGGAGGCGTCGTCGGAGACGATCAGCATCTCGGTGCCTTCCTTCATGATGTCGGTGAGCAGCAGGAACACGGAGTGCAGGCCCTTCTCGGACTTCACCTTGGCGATGTCGGCCTGCAGGTCGGCCTTGTACTTGTCCAGGATGGACAGGTCCACGACTTCCAGCTGGCCGATGC
Source organism: Acidobacteriota bacterium (assembly GCA_046566965.1). GTDB lineage: Bacteria > Desulfobacterota > Desulfovibrionia > Desulfovibrionales > Desulfovibrionaceae > Fundidesulfovibrio. The sequence continues at coordinate 12,611 of JBKICU010000013.1, read as the reverse complement.
CGACGCCGGTGCCGGACATGCTGAAGTCCTTGTAGTCACGGAAGACCAGGTCGCGGATGGGGGTGCCGTCCACAGCGGACTTCACCTTGAACATTTCCATGCCCAGGGCCATCATGTCGCTCACGCCCGCGATCTTGGCCAGTTTTTCACAGGCCTTCTTGTCTTCGGGGGTGCAGGTGGGGGACTTGAACATGACGGTGTCGGACAGGATGGCGCACAGCATGATGCCGGCCATGGGCTTGGAAATTTCCACGCCGTAGAATTCGTACATGCTGGCGATCACGGTGCAGGTGCAGCCCACGGGCCAAACCCACATTTCCAGGGGGCTGGAGGTGGTCACGTCGCCCAGCTTGTGGTGGTCGACGACGCCCAGGATCTCGGACTTGCCGAGGTTCTCCAGGCTCTGGGCCAGGTCGGAGTGGTCGACCAGGATGATCTGCTTGCCTTCGGCGTCGGTGATGATCTCGGGGGCGCTCACGCCGAACTTGCCGAGAACGAAGTCGGTCTCAGGGGTGGTCTTGCCCTGAGCGGCGGGGACGGCCGAAACGCCGCGCTTGGTCATCAGGTCGGCCACGGCAATGGCCGAGGCGATGGAGTCGGTGTCCGGGTTTTTGTGTCCAACGACGTATGCTGCCATGTTCGAATCCCTCCTGAGGTGATGTGCGGATTGAATTTGGGGGATTTATCACAAGTATCCGCGTTTGCCAAGAGTGTTCGTACCGAAGGGCGCAAGCGCCATCAGGATACGAGGCGGCTGGCCACGGCCAGGACCAGGCCTCCAAGCAGGACAGCGTAGGCCGGACGATGCCGAAGAGACAGCAGCGCCCCGATGCTGGCCACCACCCACAGGTGGGTCCAGGTGAGGGGCAGTGATCCCAGTAGGGGTGTAACCCTGGGCAGAACAACATGCATGAGCGCCAGAAGCGCGGAGACCGATAACGCGAATGCAACGCCGCTCAGGGGAATCATCACGGCCATCGAGGACCGGGTCAAGGACACCGGGCCGCGCAGGCGTTCCGGATGCTTGGACCAGAGCATGAGCCTGTTGAAGGCGTCGTTCTCATATTGCCTATGGTAGCGCTCCAGTTGGGAGAACAATCGCCCGAACGGAAGCGAGGCAACCAGGATGACCACGGCCATTGCCGGGGTGGATATCCCCAGTAGGTGCATGACGCACAGACTCGAAAGGGTGGGCGCCAGCGAATTCGGAGGAATGATGGTACCTGCCGGAAAGATGTCCAGCCAAAGGAGCTCAAAAAAAATGCCGACACCAAGGCTCTGGGTCCAGTCCCCGGTGATGAGCCCCCAAAAGAAGGCCATGGTCAGGGGCCTGTCCAGCAAGGGAAGATTGATCAGGAAGCGGAAACTGGAAAAGAGCGCAAAAAAAAACTGCTGGTCAGGATGAAGGTGATCGTGTCTGCGTGAAGCTGCATTGCGGCGTCCAGGTGAGTTGTCTTGTGGTCAGAATGCACCAGGTGGCGCAAAAAGGAAAGCCTCTCTTTCATCTTGGCCTGGCATGTCCGGACAATACCCGCGTTAGCCAAAAGGGAAATAGCACATGGAGAGCCCGATATTCCGGCCGGTGCAGCAAGGCCCCGACTCTTTCGGACTGAAACTAGCTCAGCTCCACCGGGTCGCTGGGGATGCAGCGGTAATCCATGCCCACCCCCTTGTTCCGCAGGAAATCAAGACAGGCTTCGTCTTCCTTGTTCAGGGATATGTGCTGGCAGAGCTGCTTCTTCCCCGGTCCGTAATGGAGGTTTCCCAGGTTCAGACGGGAGAACCCCAGGCCGGATTCAAAGGCCCTCCGAGCGTCCGGGCAGGAGGCGAACAGAACAAGCACGTCCTTGCCCAGGAGCTTCTTGCCGGAAAGATGTTCCTGAACCAAGGCTACCTTCACGAAGAAGATGTCCACTCCAAGCGGTATGGCTATGGACATGATCTGCTGGCGCAACTCGTCGCCTGCCAACTCGTCGTTGGCCACCACGATAGTGCGAGCGTCGGTGAAAGGGAGCCAGGATTCGATGATCTGGCCGTGCACCAGCCTGTTGTCGATGCGCACCCAGAACATGCGCTATTCCCCGGCAACCTTTTTCCGTAGGACTTCGCCCGCCACCACGATACCCTGCACGCCAGCGGTCTTGGCGTCTGCGGCCAGAAGCTCCAGGGCCTTGGTGCGTGTGGAGAGAATCTTTATGAGCATGGGCAGGTTCACGCCAGTGACCACTTCGATGTGATGCTGCCCGATAAGTGACAGGGACAGGTTGGTGGGAGTGCCTCCGAACATATCCGTGAGAATGATGACGCCGCCCCCCAGATCCACATCCCTGATGGCCGCTTCGAGCTCTTTCACGGTTTCGCCGGTGTCCACCCCCACGTCCACACTGATTGTGCGGGTGTTTTCCTGCGAACCAATGATCATTTCGGCTGCCTTGAGCAGCTTGTCCGCGTAGTCGGTATGGGTAACGATGACCACACCCACGGGGGCGGAATTGGATTTCTTGTCGTTCATCGCTGAAATATCAACCTTTTTCAATGTGACGGTGTTCCAAGGACGCCGTGTAACCCGCCCTGCGTAAGGTGTCAAAGATGGCTTCGGCCGTGGCCACGGAACGGTGCCTGCCACCGGTGCAGCCAAGCGAGATGGTCAGGCGGTAACGCCCTTCGCGCGTGTACAGAGGAATAAGCTCCGTAAGAAAAGTTTCAAGCCGTGGGAGAAAAAACCTGCCCTCTTCCGAGTCGAGCACGTATTCAACAATGGACTTATCCTGTCCAGACAACGGCTTAAGAACAGGATCGAAATAGGGGTTCGGAAGGAAACGCAGGTCAAAAACCAGATCGGATTCAGCGGGAATTCCGTACTTGAATCCAAAACTCATGATGTGGACCTTCATCGCCGGTCCCTTCCCCTCCAGGAACTTCCATTTGTCCTGTAGCTGTCGGCGAAGATCGTGGATGGAAAAGCCGGTGGTGTCCATGACCAGGTCTGCGGTCTCGCGCAGGGGGGCCATGCGGCGTCGCTCCTCCTCCACGGCCTCGCCCAGCCCATACCCTTCCGACTCAAAGGGATGGGGACGTCGCGTGGTGGCGTAACGACGCATGATCTCCTTGGTGTCCGCTTCCACGAAGACGAGTTGTGGAGGATTGTCTGCTTTTCTCAAAGCCTGGAGGGCTGGCTCCCAGTCCGTGTCGAAATCCGCCTGGCGCATATCCATGCCCAGCGCCAGCCCTCGGTAGCGATTCGCGTCCTGCCCTTGGAAAAGGCTGACCAGTTTGGGCATGAGGCTCGCGGGAAGACCATCCACGCAGAAATAGCCCAGATCCTCGAACACGTTGAGCGCGGTCGATTTGCCTGAACCGGACAACCCGGAAATGACCACCACAGGCAGCTTTTCACCCGGATGCGGCATGGGGAAGGCTCCTTATCTTCCACGGGGGGCAGCTCGTCACCGCAAGGCGGCAGCGAAAAGTCCCCGCTCGCGCATCTCGCGCGTGCGGGGACTTACTAACAGATGTTCAGGCCGGAGTCATGACGAAACGCATTACGCGTGGCTGGTCACGACCCGCCAGAGACTATCTCGGTCATGCGCTTCCAGAAAGGCTCCGCGGAAGCTTTCGTCGGAAAGGAGCCTGGATATCTGGGCAAGGATGCGCAGATGCATGCCGGCAACGTGTTCCGGAGCCAGCACCAGGAAGAAGATGCGGCACGGCTTGTGGTCCAACGCTTCGAATTCGACGCCGCTGGAGCTGCGCCCGGTCACGATGACGATCTCCTTGAGGGATTCCATCTTTCCGTGGGGGATGGCCACGCCGTCGCCTATGCCGGTTGTGCCAAGGTTTTCACGTTCCATCAGAACGCGAAGAGCCTTTGCGGCGTTCACTTCCGGAAAAGCCGCCGCCACCGGGGCCACAAGTTCGGCCAGCACCTCGGACTTGTCTGCAGACTTCAAGTCGTCCAGAACGAAGTCCTTGCGCAAAAACTCCCCCAGTCGCATCAGAGGGATACTCCAGGATCGATCAGGCCGAAGTCGCCATTCTTGCGCTTGTAGATCACGTTGATGCTGTCGGTCTCGGAGTTCAGGAACACCAGAAACTCGTACTTCATGGCTTCCAGCTGCTCGGCGGCTTCCTCGACGCCCATGGGCTTCGGGTTGTACTTGTCGGACTCCTCGATGGAGTGGACCTTGCCCTCGTCGGTAAGGCTGACCACGCCCATGGTGACCGCGGAGGAACCGGCCACCTTGCGGCGGTCCTTCATTTTCTCGCGCATCTTGCGGATCTGGGCCTCCAGCTTGTCCGTGATCAGATCAAGCGTCGAGTACATGTCGTCGGAGCGCTCGTGAGCCGCAATGTGGATCGCGTCCGCATCGATGATTACGTCGGCAATCTGGCGGGTCTTTTCCACCATCAGGGTGACGATCACTTCGGCGTTGTCGGAATTCGGCATGTATTTCGCCAGCTTGTCGAAACGCTTGCTGGCGTATTCGCGCAGGCCGGGGGACGGTTCGAAATTCTTGAAGTGAAAAGCAATGTTCATATCTTCCTCCGATGTGTGTCCGCGGGTGGATGCGGTGTGATTACAATACAGCCTTGCGCTTCGACGAGGACTCGATACCCATGGCCATACGATACTTGGCCACGGTCCTGCGGGCAATGTTGACCTGCAATTTTTGTTTGAGGATGTCCGCAATCTGCTCGTCGCTGACGGGCTTCTTGTGGTTCTCGCCGGAGATGAGCTGCTTGATGAGCGCCTTCACCGATTCGGAACCGACGGAAGTGCCGTCGTCCAACTCCAGGGAGGAGTTGAAGAAGAATTTGAGTTCGTAAATACCATGAGGGGTGGCCACGTATTTGCTTGTTGTGATGCGGCTCACCGTGGATTCGTGCATGCCGATGTCGTCGGCCACATCCTTCAGGATGAGCGGCTTCAACTTGGTCACGCCAACCTCGAAAAATTCTCTCTGGAACTTCACAATGGATTCCAGAACCTTGAACAAGGTTCGCTGGCGCTGGTACAGGCTCTTCATGAGCCACTGGGCTGAGCGCATCTTGTCCTGAAAGTAGTCCTTGTCCTTGCCGCCGCTGCCGCGCGAAAGGTCGCCCATATAGTATGGCGAGAGCTGGAGCTTGGGCAGGCCGTCCTCGTTCAGAACGATGACGAAATCATCGCCGTACTTGTACACGTAGGCGTCTGGACTGACGTACACCGGGTCGGATGAGCTGAAATGCGATCCGGGAAGCGGGTCGAGAGTCTGGATGATGTCCAGATACTCTTTGATCTCCTCCATGGTGATCTTGAATTTCTTGGCCAGAGGCTTGTAGCGCTTCTTTTCAAGATCTTCCAGATGATCTCGCACGATTTCGAAGAGCACCGGATCAGTGTAACCGTAGAATTCAAGCTGGACCAGCAGGCATTCCTGCGGGGTGCGCGAGGCGATGCCCACGGGGTCGAAACGCTGCAGGGCGTGGAGAACCGCCTCGACCTCCGGAATACTGGCCTGGGCGTCCGCGGCGATTTCTTCCACCGTGGATTGCAGGTACCCCATGGCGTCAAGGTTGCCAACAATGGAGGTAGCGATGACGCGCTGGGCCGGAGTGAAAGGGGAAAGATTGATCTGCCAGGAGAGGTGACCGTCCAGGGAAGTTTTCGAAGCAAGACGCGCCTCGAAGGACATGCCCTCCTCCGGGGCCTCGTACTCGCGGACGGTTGCCTGGCGGGAGGTGGAAGCGAAGTCGCCGATGTAGTCGTCCCATTCGGCGGTCTTCATGAGTTCGCGCTGCATGGCGCCCTCTTCCTGGGTGGAATCGGGGGCGCGGGAATCCTCGGCCATGGTCGGAGCTGGGCGCTCGTCCTCGATCACGACCTCTTCAAGCAGAGGGTTCTCCAGGAGCTCCTGCTGCACTGTCTCCATCAGCTCGAGCCGGGAGAGCTGCAACAGCTTGATAGCCTGCTGGAGCTGGGGGGTCATCACCAGCTGCTGCGAAAGCTTGAGTTGCTGTCTGAGCTCCAGGGCCATCGTGCGCGCGCGTTCCTTTTTTTGGGGTTGGGCGGCTAGCAAGAAAAATGCCGGACTCGCCCGTTCAACCTGCGCGGTTATGCACTAAAAGCGCGGGAGTGGCAAGAGTGTTCCTGGTGCCTGCTGTAATCCTCAACGAGCCCAACGTTCATGAAAAGTAAGCGGAATCGGGCTCCACCACATGCGGAAGGGCTCCGGCCCCCCTCCGTGGGTTTTCACCTGAAATGCTCTCTCGGGCAGCGTAAATTCTTTGAAGGATGAAGCGTCAACGTCAGCTTCAATGAACATCGGGTACGAGGACGAACTCCACAACTGCATTCCATCGCCCGAGAAATCAAAGCGCAGATCAACGATATGAGTCGGCTTGGGGAATGTAAGGCGCAACTGTCGACCATCCATGTCTCCGACCCAAGGATGGAGCCCTTTCGGAACATAAGTGTCGAACGTCCTAAACGTCCCAGTATCGTTAAATGAATATGAAACCTTGACCCAGTTATCTCCCGCGACACTCCCGCGAGGGTAATATACCAACCGAATCGATGTGATCGGCAACTCGGAGGCAATTCGATACGTAGCGGAACAGGGTTTGGCGTCCTGACATGAAACGCAATCTTGTCCTGCAAGCTTCACAACATTGGTTGGCGGGATGAAATCCCTGGTATCAAGAGTATCTGCATCAAACACCGACTCGAAACGAATGAGTCCCTTCCCACCAGGATTGACGGCAACTACACTGTGAGACGGAACTATAAAGGGAATGGCAAATTGCTGGTTTCCCAACTCCACCATAGTGCGATCAAGCCTGCCCTGGAAGAAGATTCCCTTTACGCTGCTTGGGGCATCGGCTCCGGTCGTGACAAGAACTGTTTCGTCGCGACGGAGGGACACCCCTCCGGACAAGAGGCCCGGATCATAGACCAGAAATGCTGGAGAACCATCCCGGAAGAAGAGCGTCAGAACCGGCGGCAATCCAGGGTTTTCGTCCCTGAAGGCCTGCAGTTGCTCATTGCCCAGATACTCTCCTCCCCCTCTGACTTCTCCCCCCTGGCCGAACACGGAAAACACATAAACTGCGCCCGGTTCGGGCACATTGTATCCGGAGTTCCATCGGGCAACCCGGACATTTGAGTACAGGTTGTCCAAATGCGTCCATACGGGGTCCTCCGAAGATTCCACACCGGGGTCAACGGATTCAAGCTGGAACCAGTCGATTTCTGCCGAGCTTTGATATCTGCCAGGGGTCAAGTTGAATTTCAGATACAAATTTTCCCCGGCCAAGGATTCCGATGGAAGATCGAACGACAAATCCCCAGAGATTGTCCCTAAATAAACCTCCTCTCCCCGCGAAGCCAACATGTCTTTCAAGGCGGAGTGATCGAGCACCGCGACCATTCGAGTTGCATGCTCATCGGAGCCAACGGAAATTGTGAGTGTGGCGTTTGCTGGCAACAGAAGGGATTTTTCCATCCGAACGCGGAGCTTCAAGCGGACCTTGGCGGGAAACCCGGCCTTTCCAGGAAGAAACCGATACAAACTATACCCTGGGCCTGCAAACCCGAACAAAGACAACGTGCCCTGCTGCGAATCGATGCCCATGTTCTCGGACTTCCAAACAGTCCGGTAATACGACAGCGTGTCGAAACGCTCTTCGAAAAGAACACCGTCGTTGCGAGTCGACACCAACGGAACAGGAGCGATGCTTGCGATCCCCCCACGCCGCACCTGGACTGTTTCCCCCCGCAGATCGAAATGTTTCTGGAGAGGCATCTCGGAAGCATTCTTCATTCCCGAGCCACCTACAAACAGAAACCGTCGATAGGGTCCGGCCTGGAAAGTACGAAAATCCCTGAACTGATCGCCCAGGTACCAACTGTAAATAACCTTGTCTTGTCGATTACGGGCATACATGATGCTATCACAATCGCTTTTTGAAAAAGCCATGTGCCTAGCGACAAGCTTCGTCGTCGGTTTCAATCCGTCGCCGAACGAGGAGAACACAGGTGCGTCACGCAGGAGGATGAAGAGCGCGCACGCTCCCAAGGCGACGCTGAAAGTTCGTTGGAGCTTAATTCCAAAAATTATTCGGAGCAGGCCGGATACTGCGCAGGTGACAGCCTGGGTCCCGGCTCCGGCCAGCATAACAAAGAGCACCAGAAGCCCAACGAGGTATTTGGCCTGTACGGATGCTTGCACAAAGATGAGGAACGCGGCTGCAATCTGTGGAATCGTGAAGGTCAGCAGCAGTAGCAAAGATGACATTCGGCGAGTTAAAACAATCCAAACTATAGCAATTCCACATAGTACGGATATCGTTACTGCATGATAATAAGGGACAGGGGTAAGTCCATGGGTGAACTGCTCCAAGGAGAGCCAGAGGGTTCGTCCATTGAAAAAATTACCCACTTGCATTTGGAATAATTTCGAAGCTACAATATGGCCCTCAATCTGAGGCCAATATATAGCAAATACCACGAGCGCGATGACAATATTTGACACAAAAAATGACACAGAAACATTCTTACATTCGTCCCTCTGCCCCAACAAACTTGCTGAGAACAGATAAATGAAAAGGCCGGCGACAAATGGAGCCGCAATGTAGGATGAATACAACATGCCACACAGTCCTGCCGTCAAGGCAAGTTGCCGCCTTTGACCATTGGTTCGTGCGTAGTTTCTCGCAGCCCACAAGGTCATGAAGGAGAAACAATAAAATGCGGCATACCAACGCATGTCTCTGCTGAAAGATATGTGGAAGATGGACAGGCAGAGGATGGCTCCCGAAGCTAGGCCCGCTCCTTTCCCGAACAGGTCTCTGCCAGCCATATACGCCATGCCAACAGAAACCGAACCCAAAATGACACTCGGGAGCTTTGCGAAAAATTCGTTGCGCCCGAGCATCAGAGAAAAATGAGCAAGAATGTGATGCAAGGGGGGGGATGTGTCTGAATAGGCTTCCGACGCACTTTGGAATTTCAGGCTGTCCCACAGCATTCCCAAAGGCAATTCAGCTCTGTTGATGACCAGGAATTCATCCCACCAGAGTTCACTCGAAGCCAGCCCCGGGATGCGCAAAGCAAATGCGGCGAGGATAATTGCCCAGAACCAGATGTCGGGACCGTCCGTTTGGATATCGTCATCTGCAAGGCAGGAATTGCCATTGAGGCGAAACCGATTCACGCAAGCCACTCCAAGAAAGAAGACTGGAGCCTGCCCTGCGCCAGCAGGAGAAACCGGATGGCCTCGCGCACCGCGCCGCATCCGCCGGGCCTTTTGGATATCCAGGCGGCCAAGCGAAGGATTTCCGGCTGCGCGTCGACCGGGGCTAGGGGAAGGCCCACGCGGGCCATTATCTGCGCGTCCAGCCAGTCATCGCCCATGTAGGCGCATTGTTCGAACGACAGTCCCTTGGATGCCAGGATCTTTTCGAACACGGGAAGCTTCTTCAGGTGTCCGCCGTGGAATTCGCGGATGCCCAGTTCGCGCATGCGGTGCTCGGCCTGGATGTTGCCCAGGCCGCTTATCACCGCCACCTCGATCCCGGCGTGCTGACAGAGCTTCACGCCCATGCCGTCCTGGATGCCGAAGCGCTTGAGGCCGGGGCCGGGGCCGTCGTGGGTCACGGCGTTGTCAGTGAGTACCCCGTCGACATCCAGGACCAAGAGGCGCACGGACCTGGCCAGCGCCAAGGCCCGGCGTAAGCCGGGCCTTGAGCCGAATCGGGCGGGACGCCTCATTTATTTCTTGCCGCGCGCGTCCTTGGACGCCTTGATGAACTCGCGGAACAGCGGATGCGGGCGCATGGGGTTGGAGTTGAACTCCGGGTGGAACTGACATCCCAGGAACCAGGGATGCTCGGGCAATTCGACCATTTCCACCAGCGATTCGTCGGGGGAGAGGCCGGAGAACACCATGCCCTTCTCTTCCATGCGGGCGAAGTAGGCCTTGTTGAACTCGTAGCGATGGCGGTGGCGCTCTTCGATCTGGGGCTTGGCGTAGGCGGCCATGGCCTTGGTCTCGGGTTTCACCACGCAGGGGTATGCGCCCAGCCGCATGGTGCCGCCCATCTCGGAGTCGGCGTCGCGGCGTTCGATCTTCTTGGTGCGGAAGTCGTACCATTCGCGCATCAGATAGATGATCGGATCGGGGCTCAGGCGGTTGAACTCCTCGGAGTTGGCCTCGGCGAGCCCAAGCACGTTGCGGGCGAACTCGATGCAGGCCAGCTGCATGCCCAGGCAGATGCCGAAGAAAGGCACCTTGTTCTCGCGGGCGTACTTGATGGCCGCGATCTTTCCTTCCACGCCGCGCGAGCCGAAACCGCCCGGCACCAGGATGCCGTCCAGGCCGCCCAGGCGCTCGGCCACGTTCTCGTCCGTGACCTCCTCGGAGTTCACGTAGACCAGGTTCACGCTCACGTCGTTGGCCACGCTGCCGTGCACCAGGGCCTCGTGCAGGCTCTTGTAGGCTTCCTTGAGGTCCACGTACTTGCCCACGATGGCGATGCTGACCTGACCCTGCGGGTGGCTCAGCTTGTGGGTGAGGTTCTGCCAGGGATCAAGCTCCGCGTTCTTTGCGGGCAGGCGCAGCAGGATGGCGATCTTCTGGTCCACGCCCTCGGCGTAGAGCTTCAGGGGCAGCTCGTAGATGTTTTTCACGTCCACGGCGTTGAACACGGCGTCCGGGTCCACGTTGCAGAAGAGCGCGATCTTGGTCTTGAGCGACTGGTCCAGCTCGATCTCGGAGCGGCAGATGATGATGTCGGGCTGGATGCCGATGGACCGAAGCTCTTTCACGCTGTGCTGGGTGGGCTTGGTTTTGAGTTCCCCGGCCACGCGGATATAGGGGATGAGCGTCAGGTGGATGTAGAGGACGTTCTCCTTGCCCAGGTCGCCGCGCAGCTGGCGGATGGCTTCCAGGAAGGGCTGGCCTTCGATGTCGCCCACGGTGCCGCCGATTTCGATCAGGGCCACGTCCTCGTCCTTGGCGACGTTCAGGATGGAGCGCTTGATCTCGTCGGTGATATGCGGGATCACCTGCACGGTGCCGCCCAGGTAGTCGCCCCGGCGCTCCTTCTGGATGACGTTGTTGTAGATGCGCCCGGAAGTGACGTTGTTGTTCTGAGACATGGCCACGCCCAGGTAACGCTCGTAGTGGCCCAGATCCAGGTCGGTCTCGGCGCCGTCGTTGGTGACGTAGACTTCGCCGTGCTGGAAGGGGTTCATGGTGCCGGGGTCCACGTTGATGTAGGGATCCAGCTTCATGATGGTGCAGCGCAGTCCGCGCGCCTGCAGCAGCGCGCCGATGGAGGCGGCGGCCAGGCCCTTGCCCAGGGAGGAGAGAACGCCTCCGGTGACGAATATGAACTTGGTTTTCATGACAAAGCCCTGCCTCCTGGGGGCTGTGAAACTAGAGGGAGAACCCCCGCCAGGTTGACGCTTGGCGCGGGGGCACGTAATGTCTGCGGATACGTCTAAGCGACTGGCCCACTTTTTTCAAGAAACCCCTGGAGCGTTGTTCATGGCCCAAGTCAAGACCCTGGTCATCACCGGCTACGGCACCAATTGCGAGGCGGAGTCCGCCCACGCGGCCAATCTGGCCGGTTCCGACCAGACCGATATCGTCTACTTTTCCGACATCACGGCCGGGCGGGTGCGTCTTCCCGGCTACAACTTTTTGATTTTTCCCGGCGGATTTCTCGACGGCGACGACCTCGGCGCGGGACAGGCCGGGGCCATCCGCTGGAAATACGCCAAGAGCGCCCAGGGCGAATTGCTGCTCGCGCAGCTGAAAACCTACTTCGAGGACGGCGGCCTGATCCTGGGCATCTGCAACGGTTTCCAGCTCCTGGTGAAATTAGGCCTGCTTCCCGCCCTGGACAACAAGTATTTCGAGCGCCAGGTCACGCTCTCCAACAACGACTCCGGCCGTTTCGAAGACCGCTGGGTCACGGTGCGGGTGAACCAGGCCAGCCCCTGCGTGTTCACCAAGGGGCTCGACCGCCTGGACCTGCCCGTGCGTCACGGCGAAGGCATGATCATCCCCCAGGACAACGCAACCCTGTCGCGCATCGTCACCGAGAACCTGATCGCGTTGCAATACGCCGATGCGGCCACCGGACAGCCCAGCATGGAATATCCTGCCAACCCCAACGGGTCGCCCATGGCCATCGCGGGACTCACCGATCCCAGCGGTCGCATCCTCGGACTCATGCCCCACCCCGAAGCCTTCAACGACCCCACCAACCATCCCGGCTGGACTCGCGGGGAAACGCCCAGGCTCGGCATCTCCATCCTGGAGAACGCCGTCCAGTACCTGAAGACCAACGGTTAGCGTCGCGTTTTTGAAAAACATGAAGTGTTTTTCAAAAACACAATTAATGGTTTTGTGTTTAGTTTCGCAAATTGAACGACCAGGGCGAGGGTGCCAAGCTCCCTCGCCCGCTGTGCCTTGCTCCCTCCCAGGGCTCAGGATGGTTATCCCAACAAGCCCCTCGCGCCCGACGCGAAGCTATACAGGATTCCAAAGGAACAACGTTCCTTTGGCGGGAGAGTCCAGAGAGGGCAGCGCCCTCTCTGGCCGCCGGAGGCTTCCCCCGCG
>JBKICU010000012.1:0-2782 GCA_046566965.1 Acidobacteriota bacterium | reverse complement strand
CCAGACCGACCTCCTGGCCCTGAACGCGGCCATCGAGGCCGCCCGCGCAGGCGAGCACGGAAAAGGCTTCGCGGTGGTCGCCGCCGAGGTGCGCAAGCTGGCCGAGCGCAGCCAGCAGGCCGCCGCCGAGATCAACACCCTGTCCACCAGCAGCACGGCGGTCACCGAGAGCACCGGCGCGCTCCTGAACCGGCTGGTGCCCGACATCCAGAAGACCGCCGAACTGGTGCAGGAGATAAGCGCGGCCAGCACCGAGCAGAATACCGGGGCGGCCCAGGTGAACAAGGCCCTGCAACAGCTGGATCAGGTGGTGCAGCAGAACGCCTCGGCTTCCGAGGAGCTGTCCTCCACCGCCGAAGAGCTCGCCGCCCAGGCCGAACAGCTCCAGAGCGTCATCGCCTTCTTCCAGGTGGAGTCGGTGAGGGCCGAACCCGGCCAGCGCCCGCAGGGCGTCGTGCGGACCCAGCCCGCGCGGATTGCCCCCCGGACGCAGCCCGCCAAGCAGAAAAACACTGGCGTGGTTCTCTCCATGAATGATTCGGACGAGTCGGACTTCAAGGATTTCGAACGGTTCTAGGGCTAGCGCCAAACAGGAGCATCACCATGAGCGACACGGCGCATACGGTTTCCAACCGTTTTCTGACATTCACCCTGGGCAGGGACATGTTCGCCCTGGATATTTGTGCCGTCCGGGAGATCCTGGACATGACCGAGATAACCCGCATCCCGCAGACTCCGCCCGCCGTGCGCGGCGTGGTGAACGTGCGCGGCGCGGCCGTGCCGGTCATCGACCTCCGGCTGCGTTTCGGCATGGAGGAGGCGGAGCGGACGGTGAACACGCGCATCGTCATCGTGGAAATCCCAAACGCCGACGGGGTGACCGTGCTGGGGGCCATCGCGGACTCCGTGAAGGAGGTCCTGGAGATGGAGCCGGACTCCATCGCCCCGCCTCCGGCCATGGGGGCCTCGGTGAAGACGGATTTCCTGCGCGGCATCGGCAAGGCCGGGGGCAGGTTCATTCTGGTGCTGGACATCGCCAGGGTGCTTGGTTCCGACGAGGTGCTGGCGCTCGGGGAACTGGGAGCCAACCTGAACGGTCAGGAGAACCCTGCCGGGGATAGCAGCTCCATGGCGTGAGCACCTTCAATTGAGGGACGCGCGCGGCCGGACACGCTCCGGGAAGGCGTTCCGGGTGGACGGGGAGAGGGAGGGCGTGGCGGCCCCTCTCAGGGAAATGTCGAACGCCGGGTGTCCCGAGCTGTTTCGACAATGCTGCCGAATGGTCCCAAGATAGCGCCGGGCAGGCCCGGCACCCAGGGAAAAGGTGCGGACATGAAGAACGTGAGGATAGGCATCAAGCTGATCGGCTGCTTTCTGCTGGTGGCTGCCATGACCGCCACTGTGGCCTTCATAGGCTACTCGGGGCTTCATCGTACCGAGGAGGCGCTCAGGGACGTGGCCTTCAACCGGCTGCCGAGCGTGCAGAGCCTTCAGATGCTGAGCGAGGCCCAAACGGCCGCGAAGTCGGCGCTGCGCACCATGATGATCCCCGAGGTGGGGGAGAACGCCAAGGATGTGGAGCGCGAGATCCAGAACATCCAGAAGGCCCTGGCCAAGGCGGACCAGGCCTGGAAGGTCTATGAGCAGCTGCCCCAGACCAAAGAGGAGGCCGCCCTCTGGAAGAAGCTGGTCCCGGAATGGGAGCAGTGGAAGCGCGACGTCAAAGCCATGAGCGACCACGTACAGGGCGACAGGCGCGCCGAAGCGCTCACCCTCATGAAGGGCAAGCTGCGGGAAACGTTCTATAGTTGCGAGAAGCTCCTGGAGGACATCACCAAGATCAACCTGGACCTGGCCGACCAGTTCACCGCCAGCTCCACGGAAGCCGCCGCAAAGGACAAGCTCGTCCTGATCATCGGCTCCGTGCTGTGCGTGCTTGCAGGACTCCTGGCCGGCGTCGTGTGCACCCGCATGATAACGGTGCCCGTCGGCAAGAGCGTGGCCTACGCCAAATCCCTGGCCCTGGGCGACCTCACCGGCAACCTGGACATCGACCAGAAGGACGAGCTGGGCATCCTTGCCCAGGCCATGCGCGAGGTGGCCGATGCCGAGAAACGCGTGGCGGAGATGGCGGCCAAGGTGGCCTCGGGAGACCTGAACCTGACGGTAGAGGCGCGCTCCCCGGCGGATACGATGCTCAAGTCCTTCGCAACCCTGGTGGCTTCGGAAAAGTCCATAGCCGAACTCTCCCGCAACCTGTCGGTGGGCGACCTGCGCATGGAGGTGAAGATCCGCTCCGAACACGACGACCTCATGCGTTCCATCGCCTCCCTGGTGGAGGCGGAACGCTACATCGCGGAACTTTCCGGCAAGCTCGCCGAGGGCGACCTGCGCCTGGACGTCCGTCCCCGCTCTGATCAGGATCTGCTCCTGAACGCCTTCTCCACCATGGTGTCGCGCCTCACCGGCGTGGTGACCGAAGTGCAGGCCGGAGCCAGCAACATGGCCGCGGGCAGCGAGGAGCTTGCCTCGTCAGCCCAGAGCCTCTCCCAGGCCACCACGGAGCAGGCCGCCGCCCTGGAGGAATCCTCCGCGTCCATGGAGGAGATGTCCTCGAGCATCAGCCAGAACGCGGACAACGCCCGCCAGACCGAAGGCATCGCGATCAAGGCCGCCGGGGACGCCCGCGAATCCGGCGAGGCCATGATCCAGACCGTGGCCGCCATGAAGGAGATCGCCCAGAAGATCTCCATCATCGAGGAAATCGCCCGCCAGACCGACC